>NZ_JACVZC010000120.1 GCF_016658545.1 Pseudomonas sp. S37
CCCCCCCCCCCCCCCCCCCCCCCCCCCCCCCCCCCCCCGCTCCTACAGGTTTTGCGCGCGGCTTCAGTGCATCGCCAGAATCCGCAAACCGAACTTCTGCTGCCCGCCCGGCTGGTCGGCGATCCACACCACCTCGGTGCTGGCATGCAGCCCCTTCAGCGCCGGGTGGTCGGAGTCGATCCGTACCTCGATCTGGTCCCCTACCTGAAAATGCTCTGGCGCCTGCACCTGCATGCCGCCGCTGGACAGGTCCAGGCACACCGCCGCAATCACCTGGCCTGCATGCAACAGGCTGACCTCGGTGTCGATGCGCATGCGGATGAAATCGCGTTTCTCGCTGTGGCTGGAGGGCGTGTGGGGCATGCTGCATCCTTCCCATCGGGTTGCGCTGGTCGACTTTCTTATAACTCCCGGTGATTTGCCCTGTAAAGAGCGGCGAGGTCGGCCCTTGCATGCTTGAAACCCCTGGCGGATGGGAGTACCGTCTGCGCCTTACAAGGTAGCGCTCACAGTTGCCGGACAGTTGCCGGACAGGTGTTCTTGTCCTACAACTCAAGTAGAGTGTGACCACAAAGAATTCCCGTAGCTGGCCGTCTGCCTTGCCGACACCGCTGCACCAACCTAAATCGGCGCCGTTCGCCCACATGCAGAAAACCAGTGCAACGCTGCTGATCATCGATGACGACGACGTGGTCCGTGCGAGCCTCGCCGCCTATCTTGAAGACAGTGGCTTCAGCGTCCTCCAGGCCGGTAATGGCCAGCAGGGGCTTCAGGTCTTCGAAGAACACCAGCCCGACCTCGTGATCTGCGATCTGCGCATGCCGCAGATGGGCGGCCTCGAACTGATCCGCCAGGTCAGCGAGCGTGCGCCGCAGTTGCCGGTGATCGTGGTGTCCGGTGCCGGCGTCATGAGTGATGCGGTGGAGGCGTTGCGCCTTGGCGCCGCCGACTACCTGATCAAGCCGCTGGAAGACCTGGCCGTACTCGAGCATTCGGTGCGCCGCGCCCTCGACCGTTCGCGCCTGGTGCTGGAAAACCAGCGCTACCGCGACAAGCTCGAAGCCGCCAACCGCGAACTGGAGGCCAGCCTGCACCTACTGCAGGAGGACCAGACCGCCGGTCGGCAGGTGCAGATGAACATGCTGCCGGAAAGCCCTTGGGCAGCCGGCGAGTTCGCCTTCGAGCACCAGATCATCCCGTCGTTGTACCTGTCGGGTGATTTTGTCGATTACTTCCGCGTCGACGACCGGCGCATTGCCTTCTACCTTGCCGATGTTTCCGGGCATGGCGCGTCGTCGGCGTTTGTCACCGTGCTGTTGAAATTCATGACCACGCGCCTCATGTTCGAACTCAAGCGCAGCAAGATGCGTGAGTTCAAGCCGTCTGAAGTGCTCAGCCACATCAACCGCGGCCTGATCAACAGCAAGCTTGGCAAGCACGTCACCATGGTCGGCGGGGTGATCGACGAAGAGTCCGGGCTGCTGACCTACGCGGTGGGCGGGCATTTGCCGCTGCCGGTGCTGCACACCCCCGAGCACACCCGCTACCTGGAAGGCCGCGGCCTGCCGGTGGGTCTGTTCGACGAGGCCACCTACCAGGACCTGGTGGTGGAACTGCCGCCGCAGTTCAGCCTCAGCCTGATGTCCGATGGCATTCTGGACCTTTTGCCGGGTGATACGCTCAAAGATAAAGAAGCCGCCTTGCCGGAAATCGTCAAGGCAGCAGGTGGCAGCCTGGATGGGCTGCGTCAACGATTTGGATTGGCTACGCTTGGGGAGATGCCGGATGATATCGCCCTATTGGTGTTGAGCAGGAACCTTCAATGAGTACCGGTAGAATTCAGTTCGCCGAGCAGAGTGGTACCTTCGTACTGAAGTTTGTCGGTGAAGTGCGCCTGACCCTGTGTTCGGCGCTGGATGCGACGATCGAGAAGATTTTTACCGCGCTGAACTTCTCGGCGATTGTCATCGACCTCACCGAAACCGAGAGCATCGACAGCACCACCCTGGGCCTGCTGGCCAAGCTGTCGATCCTGTCGCGGCAAAAGGTGGGCCTGCTGCCGACCGTGGTCACAACCAACCCGGACATTTCCCGGTTGTTACAGTCGATGGGCTTCGATCAGGTGTTCAACATCGTCGATCGTCCGATTCCGTGCCCGGAATGCCTGACCGACCTGCCGTCGCAGGACCAGAACGAAGACGTGGTGCGCTCCAAGGTGCTGGAGGCGCACAAGATCCTGATGGGCCTGAACGACTCCAACCGTGAGGCCTTCCATGACCTGGTCAGTGCGCTGGAGCGTAGTTGAGCGCTAGCCTGCACTGGCCTCTTCGCGGGTGAACCCGCTCCTACGGGAATTTGTACTGGCCGTTGTAGGAGCGGGTTTACCCGCGAAGAGGCCAGCCCAGGCAGCAGATTACCTTCAGGTTGACTGTCCCCGACCAACAAACTCGGTCGCCTCACCCCCACCCGCATCCAGCTGATACACCCGCGCCGGCCGCCCCTGTTCATCAAAGAACACCTGCCCCAACCCCGCACCATTCCACAACCGCTCCCCAGCCTTGCTATGGCTGGGCGTACGCGGCACCACCTCCATCTCCCGGCGCTTGGTAAACCAGTTAAGCGGCGAACGCGGCGCATACAGCCAGCGGTTGAGCCGGTCCAGCACATCCAGCAGGCGCCGCGGGAACTCGTTCTTGATCCCGCTGCTGGTCACCTGCCACAAATGCGGGCTGCGCTGACGGTGGCGAATCAGCACTTCGTAGACGAACGAGTAATGCACATCCCCGGACAGCACCACGTAATGCCCCGGCGTACGCGAGTGGCGGAAGATATTGAGGATGACTTGCGCCGCACCGCGGTGGGCCATCCAGTTCTCGGCATCCACCAGCAACGGGTAGCCCAGCCAACTGAACACTTTCTGCACCGTTTCAATCAGCTTCACGCCGAAAATCGGCGCAGGTGACACGATGACTGCCGAAGGGTGGTCGAGCAGTGCATGTTGCAGTTCACTCAGCGCCTCCCAGTCAAGCAGGCCGGACGGTTTGGCCAGGTTGCTTTCACTGCGCCAGCGGCGGGTGCGGGTGTCCAGTACCAGCAGCGGTGGCTCGGTGGGCAGGCTGAACTGCCAACCCTGGAAACGCAGCAAGTCGCCGATCAGCGCGTCCTGGTTGTGGCTGGTCAGTTCCTGGCATTGATCGAGCAGAGGCTTGCAGGTGTCCGGGTCGTTGCCCCAGGCCTGGCACAGCAGGTAGCCGAGCAAGGCATTGCCGATGATCCGCCGCGAGAACGGGTGGCCGTAGGCGGTTTCTTCCCACTGCGCCGAAAGGTTCCAGTCATCGGTGATGTCGTGGTCGTCGAAGATCATCAGGCAGGGCAGGTGGGCCATCACCCGCGCCACCTGGCCGAGGTTGTCGGCAAAGCCCTGGACCAGCGGCAGCTCTTGCCGGTAACGGTCCTGATGCGCGCCGCTGAGCCCACTGGGCATATCCAGGTCCACCAGCTGCCAAGGGACGGGCGACCACACCAGCAGGTACATGGCCATGACCTCGGCAAACGTCACCAGGTGGTTATCGGCGTTGCTGGACGAGAAAATCGGCTTGCGCTTGCCGCCGAAGAAGCGCTCACGCAGAGTTTCGTTTCGTTCCTGCGCCGGCAGCAGGTCGGCGCGGTGATAGTAGCTGGCCGGGTGCCGATACAGGGCCTGGCTGTCGGCGACCACCGCGCCATCGAGTTGCTCGTCGATCAGGCCAAGGCGCGCGATCAGGCCATGAATGGCGCGCAGCATCGGCCCGGCGACGTCGTCGGCATACACTTGGTCGCCGGTCATCAGCAGTACGGCGGGGCGCTCTTCAGGCGTGGTGCAGGCCTGTAGCAGGCGGTCGGCGCACAGCAGGCCGTCGGCAGCCGGGTGGTGCGGTTTGCGGCAGGAGCCGTGCAGCAAGTGGTCAAGGCGATCGCGCAACACCAGGTTTGGGCACTGCTGGCCAGGATAGAGCAGGTGCGGTGCCCAGCCAGCGATGCCTTGGCCGTGGAGCAACAGGTCGTAGTCGAGCTGTTGGTTGCAGGGCAGGGGGCTGGCAAAGTGGATGTCCAGCAGGTGGATGAACGCATGCTGGCCTACCGGGATTACCTGGCAATCGACTTGGGCTTCGCTTGCCGGGCAAATGAACTCGGGCTGCAGCGGTTGGGTAGCGACCAGCCAGATGGCCAGGCGCTGGGGTTCCAGGCGGCGCAGTACCGGGCCTGCCAGGACGAGGGGCAACGGGGTAGGGGAGGTCATCGACAGCTCGGGTGGCTATGTGGGCCCCTTCGCGGGTAAACCCGCTCCTACACCCATCGATGTAGGAGCGGGTTTACCCGCGAAGAGGCCCGAAAATTCAATACACAACTAAGACTCGGC
Source organism: Pseudomonas sp. S37 (assembly GCF_016658545.1). GTDB lineage: Bacteria > Pseudomonadota > Gammaproteobacteria > Pseudomonadales > Pseudomonadaceae > Aquipseudomonas. The sequence continues at coordinate 4,400 of NZ_JACVZC010000120.1, forward strand.
AAAACAAAACGGGCGGAAAATGCTGAACACTTCCCGCCCGCCTGGCAAACCCGAACTGTATCAGGCTTTTTCAGCCATCAACTTCTCCAGCTTTTCCTGGTCCCGGGCAAACTGGCGGATACCCTCTGCCAGCTTCTCGGTGCCCATGGCATCTTCGTTCATCGCCCAGCGGAACTGGCTTTCGTTCAGTACCTGCCTGGCCTCACCGGCGTTGCCCGGCTTCAGGATGCGCGGCAGCTCGCCCTGGTCGCTGCCCAGCTTGTCGAGCAGGTCCGGGATGATGGTCAGGCGGTCGCAGCCGGCCAGTTGTTCGATCTGGCCGATGTTACGGAAGCTGGCGCCCATGACCACGGTGTTGTAACCATTGGCCTTGTAGTAGTTGTAGATACGCGTGACCGATTGCACGCCCGGGTCCTCGGCACCCACGTATTCCTGGCCGGTGCTCTTCTTGTACCAGTCGTAGATGCGCCCCACGAACGGCGAAATCAGGAACACCCCGGCATCGGCGCAGGCCTGGGCCTGGGCGAAGGAGAACAGCAGGGTGAGGTTGGTCTGGATACCTTCCTTCTCCAGCTTCTCGGCGGCACGGATACCTTCCCAGGTCGAGGCCAGCTTGATCAGCACACGGTCACGGCCGACGCCGGCTTTTTCGTACAGGTCGATCAGCGTGCGCGCCTTGGCCAGCAGGGCCGGTTCGTCGAACGACAGGCGGGCATCCACTTCGGTGGAGATACGCCCCGGAATGACCTTGAGAATGCCCGAGCCCACCGCGACTGCGAATTTGTCGCAGGCCAGGTCGACATTGCCCTTGGCATCGGCCTTTACCTGCTTGAGCAGGTCAGCGTAGCCCGGGATGGCAGCGGCCTTGAGCAGCAGCGACGGGTTGGTGGTGGCATCGACCGGTTTCAGGCGGGTGATGGCGTCCAGGTCCCCGGTATCGGCGACCACGGTGGTGAACTGCTTGAGTTGTTCCAGCTTGGAGGTCATGGGCGTGCTCTGTCCTGTGCAATGACTCGACATTACCCGAGCCCCGACGGCCGCTCAAGGGCCTGAAGGCGCGGGCCTGCCGCGAAGGTGAAGTTTCGAGTCGCAGGCGCGCACGAGGTTCCCCATTGCTTGCCAAACAGATCCAGTGTGGCGAGCGTACCCCCTGTGGGAGCGGGTTCACCCGCGAACACCGGCATAGCCGGTGCCATGCACCGCGTTGCTTTCTTCGCGGGTAAACCCGCTCCCACAGGGACCTACATTGCCTCAAGCCCGGCAATACGCTGTCGCAGCTATAGCTGCTGCATCAACGCCCTTGCAACAACTCCACCGCCTGATCAAACACCGCCAGCGGCTCCGCCGCCTTGTGAATATCCGCCGACAGCAACTGGCGGAAGCGCCGTGCACCCTTGAACCCCTGGGCCAGCCCCAGAATATGCCGGGTAACATGGTGCATCGCGCCACCATTTGCCATGTGCGCCACGATATAAGGCCGCAGCTGCGCCAGGGCCTCGCTACGGCTGACCACGGCCGCATCACTGCCGAACAGCTGCTGATCCACCTCCGCCAGCAGGTAAGGGTTGTGATAAGCCTCACGCCCCAGCATCACGCCATCGAAGGTTTCAAGGTGCGCCTGGCATTCGGCCAAGGTCTTGATCCCGCCGTTAAGCACGATTTCCAAATCCGGGAAGTCCGCCTTCAATTGCGCGGCCACGTCATAGCGCAGTGGTGGGATCTCCCGGTTTTCCTTCGGCGACAGCCCTTCCAAAATCGCGATGCGCGCATGCACGGTAAAACTGCGGCAGCCCGCTTCGCGCACTTGGCCAACGAAGTCGCACAGCTCGGCATAGCTATCACGGCCGTTGATGCCAATGCGGTGCTTGACCGTTACCGGGGTCGACACCGCATCACGCATGGCCTTCACGCAATCGGCCACCAGCGCCGGATGGGCCATGAGGCAAGCGCCGATCATGTTGTTCTGCACTCGGTCGCTTGGGCAGCCGACGTTGAGGTTGACCTCGTCGAAGCCGGCTTCCTCGGCCAGGCGCGCACAGGCGGCCAGGTCGGCCGGCACGCTACCGCCCAGCTGCAAGGCCAGAGGATGCTCGGAGACGTCGTGGCGAAGGAAACGGTGGGCGTCGTTGTGGAGCAGGGCGCCGGTGGTGACCATTTCGGTGTAGAGCAGGGTTTGCTTGGAGAGCAGGCGCAGGAAGAAGCGGCAGTGCCTATCCGTCCAGTCCATCATAGGTGCAACGCTGAAGCGGCGTGACGGCTCAGGGCGCGTGGTTTGTGGCTTGGAGCCTGATTTTGCGGTCATTTCGTTCAACGTGTTTTGTACCAATTTTCGGGGGGGTTGGGGCGCTTTTACCAAGTGTTTGCTGCGATGTGCCAATCGACAGACGACGTGTACCAATCTCAGATGGCAACGATCAGAAGGCGTAAAAAGGCCGATGGCAGCACAAGCTAGCTCGTTCAGATCCGCTTAAATCGCGACGAAGGTGACAGTCTACCAAGAGAGCCATACATTCGCCCGCAAACAGGCTGCAGTGGCTTGGGCGAAGCGACGGGAAACCGAGTTGTCTGAGCCTGGTGCTGTCGAGCGCGGCTACCGGGTAGGGCGCACGGTCAAGCAGATGATCGAGCGTTACCTGGTCGAGGCAGAGAAAGCCCGGCCTCTGGGCGAGACCAAGCGACGCACCCTGAACGCCATCAAGAACAGCTACCTGGGTGAGATGGTCGATTCCGACATCAGCCAGCAGGTGCTGGCGGACTATGCGCTATGGCTTATGAGCCCCGCAGGCGGTGGCATCAAACCGCAGACAGCCGGCAATAATCTGGTTTACCTGAGTTCAGTGTTGTCGCTTGCTAGAGCAGCGTAGGAGTACGAGATCAACCCCCAAGCTATGCCCGACGCACGCCTCGTCCTGAAACGCCTCGGCTACAATATGAAAAGCCGGGAGCGGGATCGCAGGCCAACGCTTGAAGAACTCGACAAGGTGCTTGAGCACTTTTTCGAGATGCTTGGACGGCGTCCGACAGTGATTCACATGCCGAAGGTCGTGGCGTTTGCTATTTTTTCTACACGCCTTATGGACGAGATCGCTCGCATCATGTGGGAGGATCTGGATGAGCACCGCCATGCGGTGAAAGTGCGGGACATGAAGAACCTCGGGCAGAAAATTGGTAACGATGTGTGGTGTCATCTGCCGGATGAGGCGTGGGCGATTGTGCAAAGCATGCCGCGTCAGTGCGCTGAGATCTTCCCTTACAACACCGACTCAATTGGCACGGACTGGACCAGGGCATGCAAGATGGTTGGCCTGGAGAATCTGCATTTTCACGATCTGCGCCACCAAGGTGTGAGCCGGTTGTTCGAAATGGATTGGGATATCCCGCGCGTATCGAGTGTTTCCGGCCATCGTGACTGGAACTCGCACCGGCGTTACACCCATCTGAGGGGCGTGGCGATCGATATACGGAGTGGATTTGGTTAGAACGGATTATCCAGGCGTCAGTCACCCTACGCGCCCGGGTTGGGTAGTTCCTCGGGAGATGCGCAGAATAGAGCGTCACTTGCACTTGTCTTGAGGATTCGATTGCACCAGACCTGATTAGCCAAATGGATAGTTTGATCGGCCCGAGCGGCCATGACCTGCTCTTGCGCGTAACACCACTTTGGGTCGGTTAGCGCCGGTCATACATCGACCGTCGCTTTACGCTTTCAGACCTCCGACTGCTTCGCCATCTCCAATGCGTCATCGACCTCAATACCTAGTCAGATCCACCTTTAGAGGAAGGGTTTTTGCAAGACGGTGATAGTGTAGCCCTGACTATTAGTACTGCTCGACTCAGACATATATAACCAGAACCACTTCCACTATGGTCCGGGCGGACTTCAGTTACCACGGTCCTGCAGTTCGCGCTCTTTGCACTTTGATCAATACGATAACGACCTAATCCAACCATAGAAATAATACTGACCGAGATGGGTCCTGCGTCTATACCGTCGGGAAGACATATTTCTTTGCTAACCTTTATGCCCTGAACACACCATTCGCCTATTAAACCTTGACTTGCTGGATGACGGTCGTTTGCGATAATTTCGGTAATCGGCTGAATGGATTTGCACTCGTCGAATGACGTTTGAGCATGAGCACTCCGACAGACAAGTGCGAATCCGGCAACAAGACCGTAGATCACAGAAGCTTTTTTCATTATATTGAAGGCCAAATGTAATTTTTCAGTTGCTCTTTTGTAGCCCCGCCTATGGTAAAGTCTCCCTCTTGTCCAACACCACCTGGTGCTCCCGGCGCACCTGCGGTACCTGGTGCTCCAACCCCGCCATTGCTTCCACTACCTTGACAAAAAGGCCGAGCATCTGCACCACCAGACCCGCCAGTTCCACCGTCACCCCGAAGACCTCCTGGTCCGCCTGGCCCCCCTGTGCCGGCGGCTACTTTGACACGAAACTTTTGCGTCAAGCTTGGTAGCATTTCAGATTCTGAGACAAGCAAGAAGGTTCCGCCAGCACCACCGATACCACCTCCGCCGCCTTCACCGCCGTTACCACCCTGTCCGCCCCGACCTCCACTTCCTGCTCCATGGCGGCATCCGACGGCTGTCTGACTTGCATTGTCTCCTCCAGCACCGACACCACCGCGGCCTCCTTTCATCCCTTGCCCACCTTGGCCGCCGATACCACCGGATAAGTCAACAGTTACACCACTGCCTGGTACATTAAGGACAACCAAAGTAATCTGTGGTGCGCTGGCCCCAGCTATACCGACGCTACCTTTATTTCCTGCATTGCCTTGACCGCCTAGCTGACCATTAGACGTGGCGTCAGGTCCGGATGGAGCTTCTCCAGGGGCCTGCGGCGCCATCGGAATATCACCTTTCTCCCACGTAATAACACCAGGGTTGCCTGCATCCATCACAACTAGCTCTTTTGCAACTACCCAAAACTGTCGGCGATTAGATAAAGCGGTACGAGAAAATACAAGAGTCGCACCAGGCTCAAACGTGATCTTATCGGCCTTCAAGAACCAGCCATCAAATTTCATGGTTCCCTTAACAACGTATTCACTGTTCTGGATGCCTTTTATTGAATCTGCCGAAACTAATGTGTTATCAACAATCGGGCCTTCAGCGACTTTTGCAGTAACTCCATCGCCGGATTTCAAGTCCATTGGAATAGTGGTGACATTAGTCTTTTGAGCTGCACTTTGCTTATTGTCGCAGCCAGCGACAGCAAGCACAGCCATTAGTAACGCTACCGATGTTGTAGTTGTATGCGACGATAACATACCCATGTCTCCATATGGCGCTTTCGTTGTGGCTAACTGACATCTTCAGCCAATATGGAGGCTAGACGCCGTATTGTGAATTTGCCAGTACTAGGCAGCCGCTTAGACCTTTCGCCGCCAAATGGTCCTTATTAGGGGCGCTCTAGACTCACTCTGAAAAAGGTGTCGCAGCCACCTCATGAACCAATCCATTAAAGTCAAGGTGGCTTAGCTTTCCGCGAGCCTGTCGAAACGCGTCACGATTATAGCGCTCGCACTTGGTCGCTACGTCGGGACTGCTCGGAGGTAAGCGACCGCAGTACGCAGAAGGCAGTGAAAACCCAGCACCAGGATCAGAAGACCGGCGCTTTGAAGGTGGTCCAGTTGGACAACGAAGAATCGCCGGACGGCCTGCCCCCAGTTCACACCGACCGCCATATCTACCCCAACGAGACTGCAGCCAGGCAGGCGGCCAAGGCGCGGCTGGCCGCGTTCAATCGCAGCACAGCCGGTGTGCGCCTGGAGATGGCGGGCCGGTACGACCTGTTCGCTGAGTGCTCAGTGAATGCCCAGGGTTTCAAGGTCGGGCTCGATGGCGAGTACCTGGTGGAAAGCGTGGAGCAAGTCTTCACGGCCAGCGGGTGGACCACGACCGTGGAGTGCAACGGCGGCAAGAAGGGCAAGGCCAAGGCCTCTGGCAAGAAAAAGAAAGACGACAAGCCGCTCAAGGTTGAGCAGCTCTAATCCCAATGGCCATATATGGCCGTCACTGGAGAGACCAATGGCTATCTCAGTTCAACAGCTGCAACAGATCCTCCCCAACGCCGGCCGCAAAGCCGGCGTTTTTATTCCCGGCCTCAACGCAACAATGGGCAAGTACTCGATCGTCACCCCTCGGCGCATGGCTGCGTTTCTTGCGCAAGTCGGCCATGAGTCGGGCCAGCTGCAGTATGTGCGCGAGCTTGGCAACGATGCCTACCTGGCTAAGTACGACACCGGGCGGCTGGCGGAGCGCCTTGGCAACACCCCGGCGGCTGACGGCGACGGTCAGCGGTACCGTGGCCGTGGACTTATCCAGATCACCGGTCGCGACAACTACGAGGCCTGCAGCGCAGCGCTGTTCGGTGACAGCCGCTTGCTCAACACCCCCGACCTGCTCGAGCAGCCCGCCTACGACTCGCTGTCGGCCGGATGGTTCTGGCAGCGGGCAGGGCTTAACACTCTGGCTGACAAGGTGCTGCAGGCCGATGACTCGGTGTTCGAGCTGATCACCCGCCGCATCAATGGTGGCCTGAATGGCTTGAAGGATCGCCAGACGCTCTACAAGCGCGCGCTTGAGGTGCTGCAGTAATGCCGCTGAACTGGCGTATCGCGCTTCTGGCCGTTGCGGTCGGGCTCTATGCCGGCGGCGAGGGGCCTGGGTGTGGCAGGCCAGCGAGTACGGAAAGCAACTGGCTGAGCAGGCTGCAGGTTATGTCCAGCAACTGGCGGACAGTGATCGGACTCACGGTCGAGAACGTGAGGAGGCTGCAGCTGCGGCCCTGAAACAGTTGGCGGAGCAGAAAGCTCAGCGACAAGCCCTGGAAGATCGCCTGCAAGAGCAGGGCAAAACACATTGGAAGGAAATGAACGATGCACAACAGACTCAAGATCGCCTGCGCGATAGGCTGGATACTGCTGACTTGCGGCTGTCAGTCCTTGTCGACGCCGGAGCCTTTGCCGCCCCGGGTGGTGACGGTGGGATGCGAGAAGCCGCCGGCACCGGAAGCGTGGTTCATGGCGCCTTACGCGCCCGACTTGACCCAGCGCATGCTCAACGAATTATCGGCATCACCGACACCGGTGATCGAGGACTGATAGCCCTAAAGGCTTGTCAAAATTATGCGAGGTCTATTTCAGCCCCCTAAGGCTATAAATGCCCTGTAAGCCAAATGTGTTCCACATCCAAACAGAATAAGCGAGCCAAGGCCGGCTAGAATTGATATCCCTTGCAGCGTATTACCTATCCGGTCTCGCCATTTTCCGTCTTCGGAGAATATTACTTGGGTCAGGTAGGCTAAGCCTGAAACTAATGTGGCTAGAAAGGCTCCGATAACAAAAACGGTGAGCGGCATGGCGAAAAGGGGGATGTTACCTGGGTTTACGTCTGCCAGCTTCCCGATGAAAGCTAACAATGCTACAGCTGCACCACCATTCAAAAGCATATTCGCTTTGATTGCGCTTTGCCCAGTCTGTATGATGGACTTAAACATTTCTAGATTTGCTGAATGTCTGTACTTCTCTACCTCAACTTGAGTTTGAAGATAGGCTTTCAGTTTCTCGATTTGAAACTCTTCATCTTCCTCTGCAGAAGATGTCAAAAAATTATCTAATCCAATGAGCAGGGTTTCTAACTTAATAGAGTCCTGTCCTTGAGCGGCAAGTCCTTGAATTTCTTCTTTTAACTGCACTGCAAAGTCTCTTGCTTTCATCGCCGCTCTCCACCTTGAATCGCGTTAAAAAAGAGCGAGCCAGACGGATGCGTCAACATCCAGTCCGGCCCGCCGAACCTGCAGACACGTCCTGCAAGTCCAGCCATGGCTCACGCTCCGTGCACAAAGCCCGGCGAGCCTATCACCTGTTCATCCATACAGTAAAGACTTGCAAACCTATGACCTCTCCAATCATTCCCTGGATGGGTGGCAAACGCCGCTTGGCCGACCGCTTGATCCCCCTCTTTCCCACTCATGAATGCTATGTCGAAGTCTTCGCCGGCGGCGCCGCGTTGTACTTCATGCGTCCCCAGCCTGCCCTGGTGGAGGTGCTGAACGATCTCAACGGTGACCTGGTCACCCTCTACCGCGTTGTGCAGAACCACCTTGAGGAGTTCGTGCGCCAGTTCAAGTGGGCGCTCAGCTCTCGGCAGATCTTCGAGTGGCAGAAGATGACCCGACCCGAGACGCTGACCGACATCCAGCATGCTGCCCGGTTCTTCTATCTGCAGCAGCATGCTTTCGGCGGCAAGGTCACCGGGCAGACGTTCGGTACCGCCACCACTGGGCCGGCCATCAACCTGCTGCGCATTGAGGAGAACCTGTCCGCCGCGTGGCAGCGCCTCGCCGGCACCTACGTCGAGAACCTGTCCTGGCTCGATTGCGCCGAGCGCTACGATCGAGTGCACACGTTCTTCTACATGGATCCGCCGTACTGGCAGACCGCCGGCTATGGTGTGGATTTTCCGTTCGAGGAGTACGAGCGCATGGCTAACTTCATGCGGCGCTGCAAGGGAAAGGTAATGGTCAGCATTAACGATCACCCGGATATCCGGCGCGCCTTCGACGGTTTTTGCTTTGAGTGCCTGGATATCCGCTACAGCAATACGAACCAGCGGCAGGGTAAGGCTGATGTGACAGGGGAGCTGGTGATCATGAACTGGGACCCGGCCCCGTTAGGGCAGCTGTTCTGATATTTGTGCTGAGTCAATAAGCTCTGCACCCTGATTACACACGTCATCCACTTGCTTGCTCACTCGATATCAATTGAAGTCGACAGCTGGGGGCAGCCCAGCTGTGCGATCTCTTCGACACGCGCTGCTGGTGTGGCTGAATCTATCCATTCCCTGGCCAGCCCCCACTTTTTCTAACTTCTCTATTTGAGTTGCCAGCTCATTAGTGACGAACTGCGCTTCATCATATTATAAAGTAGTTAATTTGGTTAAGTTCTAGCTATTTGCGGCCACCGCGTGGCTAGGCTGAGGACTCGCGGATCGTATGAACGAAATTAGGCATTCGGGTGTGTCTGCGTAGCTGCTCAGTTCGGATAGGCAGTTGGCTTTTGTAAGATTTAAAACCACCTTTAGTTTCTTTTTGAATACTTGTCTTCCCGTTTTGCTGTTGGCGTCAACTTTGAGTTTTTCCAGGAAGATGCGGAAAAATTCAAGCTGTTGTTTGCCTCTAAAGTCTCTTTCGGGTATGCATGAAGAAAAATGGGCTACGGCGTCTTTTATGAAAGGCATGTCTGGCTCTGAATTCACTGGGAATAGAGTGGAAATAGATGCGTCATCATAATTTTTTGTAACGTCCCTCAAGGAGATGTTTACGAGTTGGTCAAAGTTGACGTTATTGATGTTGAGTTTATCCATCTTGGCGACTTGTTCATTTTTTCTATATGCTCGGATCCAAATATTAAAATACAGGATACTGTCATGATATTCTTGCTGGATGTCGTTATATGTCTCGATGGCCTTGGCGAAGCTGTCGGAGTCATCGCCAAATTCTGAAATTTTGAACTCGGCTCTTAATATTCGTCTCAAAGTGCTCTCTGAGGTGTAAAGGTTTTCTACTGAATAGCAAGGGGTTATATATACATCTTTATGATGAATTAGATTTGTGTTGTCATCAAAGTCTGCGTCGACAATGAATAGGCAGCTTGAGTCGTGATACTCTGGATGGTTGCGTATCATGTTTCTAAGTTCTAGGACATTCCGCTTGCCCTCAGCATTAATACCGTGCCACTTGAGATGCGGTGCGATCGAGTTTAGACGAATAGAGTAATATTTCTCATCTTCGCCCTCAAAAAATATCGACGTTGCATCGCGATGCGCAGCAAGAAATCGAATGAATTCAAAGAACTTAACTGATTCGGTGGTTTTAGACTTTATAAGCATTTCCACTCTGGACATTTTATAGCTCCTTGATGTATCCAGAGAGGTCGACAGTGATTGCTACCAACTCATTGTCAAAAATAAACGGTGAGTGAGTGGTGCAAAGTAAAAACTTGCATTTTCCAGATTCCATGATGTCTGGGATCAAAGTTCGCTGCCATTCGATGGAAAGCGATAGCTCAGGCTCATCAAAGAATATTGCAATATTCTCAGTTTTTTGCAGGTAGAGCAGCGCAAAAAGTGAGATAATTTGTTTTTCTCCTGAAGACAAGGTCTCAATATCTACGGGGCTCTTATTCTTTTTTCTAGTGATAGAGATTTTTACACTGCTCTCGTCGTAAACAAACTCTTTGTCGGATAGATACTTATTGCAGTAATGAGTGAACTGTTGAATTGCGCTGTCATTATCTTGCTGCTGCTCATAGACGGTTAGTAAGTTTGCTACGAAATAAATCAGTGGGTCGTGGCCAGTGAAGATTTCTCCACTTCGTACTAGTCCAAGAATCTGCTCTTTCTGGGGTTCGGTGATGTTTTTACCGATCCGCTCAAGGACGACCTCGACAGCTTTGGGTTGTTTTATTGAGCGAATCATTTTTGGCGTCACATTGAAGCCGTTTACAAGTTGCGAAAGCATTTGTCCATTGATTTTTGAAAACCATTCAACCGATGACTTAATGATTTCGGATGTGATCTTTTCGATTTTGTCTTTTACATCGCTCATTCCAAAATTAATGGTTGAGATTAGCGATTCGATCTCCTCAGGTGCTCCGCCAAATGCTTTGATGTCCTCTTCAACTCGTCGATAAGTTGGCAAATGGAGGCACTTGTATGGAAAGCGCTGGCGGATTGTGTCAAGCTTTTCTTTTGTTTTTGTGCTTACGCCATTAGATAAACGATTTTCACGTAAGAAGTCCTTCAGTAGGCTGGACGGAAAATGAACAGTCTTCAAAGTGTGTCTGAACAGTGGGCCGGTCTCTATTCTATGCGCAGGTATAGTGCGCGCCTCATCAAGAAGTTTGTAAACCATCTCGAGCCCAAGGTTTTTTTCCAATAGGTCGAAAAAATGGTGGTTTTTTAGCGTCTCGATGTTAGGACTGAAATCAGTTTTCCGGAATGAAAGATTGGTTCCGTCATTGAATTTTATCCCGATTAGGTTAAATTCTATTTTCCGTAGTTTTGCCGTGTCACCTGATACTAGAGCGTAAAAAGCATTAAGTATTGTAGTTTTCCCATATCCGTTATCTGCTACAATAATCTTATATGGGGAAGTAAATGTTATTTCAACGTCTCTTTCGCCGTAAAGAGCTTTGATGTAGAAAGACTCAATCATCCCTGGATGCCTTATATTCTGGATTGTGTGCTGGCATTTCGCCTGCCGCTACATGCTTTTACCACATTGCTGATTTTCTTCCAATGCTGAGTGCTAGGCTCTGTCTGAAATCCCAAGAAACTGAAATGTGGCCCCGGAACAGCCTGGGGTCTGTACAGTCGCCGACCATCTACGGAAAGGAATTCTGTGATGGCAAAGCGGTACGAACTCTCGGATGAAGCGTGGGCAGTGGTCGCTGATCTCTTTACGGCAGCCCACGTCAGGGGCAGGCCCCGCAGCAGTGATCGCTTGATGCTCGATGGTGTGCTCTGGGTGCTCTGCTCAGGAGCAGCCTGGCGAGATATGCCTGAGCGTTTCGGGTCTTGGGCGACGGTCTATCACCGCTTCCGAGTCTGGCGAAATCGCGGAACGTTTGATCAGATGCTCAGACGATTGCACCTCAGACTCAATGACAAAGGCTTGATCGATCCCCACACTTGGATGATCGATTCGACCGCTGTTAGAGCAACCCGTGCTTCATCTGGAGCGCGGAAAAAAGGGGGCCTGACGAGCCTGCCGATCACGCTCTAGGCCGCAGTCGTGGCGGCCTGACAACCAAAATCCACATGCTCTGCGACACCAACGGGATACCGTTGCGCTTCCTTCTCTCTGGCGGTCAAGCCAGTGACATCAGCTACGCACAACCACTGTTGGACGAGGTCAGCATTCCATCGAGCCAACGTGGCCGCCCGCGCAAGCGCTGTAAATGGCTGCTTGCCGACAAGGGCTACGACGCCGAAGCGCTACGCCGCTACTGCGACCAATATCGAATGCAACCCGTCATCCCGCTGCGTTCGATGAAGCGCAAGCCCAAGCCTGGCTTACCCAGACTGTTCGACCGGCCCAAATACCGACAGCGCAACATCATCGAACGCATGTTTGGCTGGCTGAAAGAGAACCGCCGAATCGTCACGCGCTTCGACAAGCTCGCAAAAAGTTATGCCGCGATGGTCTCGCTGGCTTGTGTCATGCGGTGTATGCGACGGCTTTTTTCAGACAGAGCCTAGTGTGCGTACATCGAAAACAGGTTAGCGTTTGGCTGAGGCTATGCCATCAGGCAAACGCGGACGCAGCCAATGTTAGCGCCCATTAGCTGGAGCATTTTCGATGCGGCGCAGGTTCACCGTCCTAAGCCCCGGCTTGGGTGAGCCCGGGTTGGGTGGTGCAAAATTGGCACGCGCCGCAGTGTCTTGGGCCGAGCTCATTTCGAGCCAGCAAGCTTGTTGCCATTTTCATCGCGGTCAGGGCGGACGCAGGTCGTGACTCACAATGCCAATCATCTGTTCTGCGAACAGGGTCCTATCCTCGGCGGCAGCGTAGGTGTGTCTTGAACATCAATCAGAAACGCCGTTCAGCAATCCAGATGATATAGACGGTTATCGATTGGTTAGGAGGGGAGGGCGATAGGGCAAGTGGTACAAAATTGGTACACAGCAGTCATGCTTGGCAGGAAAACCCCGATAAATACTAGAGTTTACAAAATACTGGTCCAATCCATCATCGGTGCAACGCTGAAGCGGCGGGACGGCTCCGCACATGGATTTACAGCTGATTGTAGGGGCATCTGGGGCACATATCTGATACCCGGCGCGGTCGCCCTACGCCGGGTGAATTTGGGGAATGCCCATAGTCTACCAATTCACCCAGCCTCACGTCCGGCCCGGTGATGGTTGGCTTTGCCCACCGTCCAAGTCCAAACCTACTTCAACGGCACATAGATATCCGTCTGCCACTCATCCAAGGGCGTTTCCGGGTAAACACTCAGGTAGTGGAAAAACAGCGGATGGTCACGCAGCTCTTCGTTACTGGACGGCAACCAGTCACGGTAGATCGGGTAGATGGTTTCGCTGATGTGGTCTGGCGAACCGGTATGCCGCACCACCGCACACCGCCCCGCCGGTATCACCCGTTCGTGCACGCCGAAATCATTGGGCCTTACGGCTTCGTCGATTTCGCCGCACACAGCAAAGCGAAAGGCGTGCGCCGGGGTGGTGTCGGGGTTGTCGTAGGGGATGCCGAAGGTGCGGCTGCTGGTCACCGGCGACTGGCCGCTGTGCATGCGCCATTGGCGAAAGCGGGCAACGCTTTCACCGACAAGGCCGGGGGCGCCGATGTGTTCGAGCGCGGCTACGCGGGTTTCGGCGAAATCCACGATCTGGATTTGCATGGTAATACTCCTGGATAGATGAGGAACAACAAACACCGCACTCCAGGCCTGCCAGTTCGGGGCCTTGGCAAACACACTCGGGGCCATGCCGAAGGCGCGTTTGAACGCCCGGGAAAAGGCCTCGGGGCTTTCGAAACCGGCGCCGAAGGCTGCCTCCAGCACCGACGTGGCGGGTGTTGCGACCAGTTGGTGCGCCGCGCGTCGAAGCCTCATCAATTGCACATACCGCGAAACCGGTACGCCCATGTATGCCGTGAACTGCCGGTGAAAGTGAAACGCCGAGAAGTTGGCGATGCGGCTCAGGGCTGTCAGCGACAGGTCGCCTTCAAGGTGGCTGTCGATGTAGGCAATCACGGTTTCGAACCGTTTGGCGTAAGCGGGGCTGTGCTGTGAGTCAGTCAACGAACGAAATCTCTGGAAGGTGCGGTGAGCGCTAGCATCCGTTGTTCAGGCACCGAGGCGCCTAGCCGTGATTGCTCTATTGGCGATTGCCCTTACCATAGCGTGGATGGCACCGGTTTTGTCGGTGCGCGCGGGGTGGATCGGGCCGCCTCAACCAATCAAGGACGCTCAATGTCGCTATCTTTGCAGTTCGAACAAGTCGATGTCTTTGCCGAGCGCCGCTACGAAGGCAACGCGCTGGCGGTGGTCGTGGATGCCGATGAGCTGACTACCGAACAGATGCAGGCGTTTGCCCGCTGGACACAACTGAGTGAAACCACCTTTCTGCAGAGGCCTTCAACCCCTGAAGCGCATTACCGCGTACGCATTTTTACACCGCTGCGTGAGCTGCCGTTTGCAGGCCACCCCACCTTGGGAAGCTGCAAGGTGTGGTTGGGGCAGAACGGCAATCCTGATCATGCCGAGATTGTTCAAGAGTGCTCGGCGGGCTTGATTCGCATACGCAGGCAAGGCGCACATCTGGCGTTTTCGGCGCCACCGCTGGTGCGCAGCGGGCCGCTGGATGGCACGACGCTGGGGCTGATCGAGCGAGGGCTGGGCTTGGCGCCCGGCCAGGTGCAGGCCAGCCAATGGGTGGACAATGGCCCGGGTTGGGCGGGTGTGCTGCTGGCCAGTCGTGAGGAAGTGCTGGCGATCAAGCCCGATTACCCGGCACTGCGCGGGCTGAATGTCGGTGTTATCGCCCCGTGGGTTGGTGCCGGGGCTGAGGCAGACGTGGAAGTCCGGGCCTTCATGGGCGAGGAGTGCAACGAGGACGCTGTCACCGGAAGCCTCAATGCCAGCCTGGCGCAGTGGCTGACCGGCGCGGGTGTGCTGAGTGAGCGCTATACCGCCAGCCAAGGTACCGCGCTGGGGCGGCGGGGGCGGCTGTCTATCGAAAAGGTTGGTGGGGTTGTCTGGGTGGGTGGGCAAGTGCAGCAGTGCGTTTCGGGGAAGGTTGATTTTTGATGGGGTACACACCTTCAGGCTTGCGCGGTTCCGCGTAGGAGCGGCTTTAGCCGCGAACACCGGCGCAGCCGGTGCCATGCACTGT
>NZ_JACVZC010000121.1 GCF_016658545.1 Pseudomonas sp. S37
GCCAGTTGGTCACCGTCATCGCTGCCCAGGTAGTGTTCGCCGTTGTTCGCTGCCAGGCCGGAAACGCCCTTGCCGGTGGTGATGACCGGCAAGCCGGCGGCCATCGCTTCGAGGATTTTCACCTTTGAGCCCCCGGCATAGCGCAGTGGCGCAAAAAACAGCGCGGAACGCCGCTGCAGTTCACGCAGGTCGGGGCGGTAGCCGAACCATTCGATGCGCGGGTCGTTCCAGTGCAGCTTCCAGCTGGTCGGCATAGCATGCCCGGCAATGGCCAGGCGCACGGCCGGGTTGCTCATCCACACCTGCGGCATGATGTCTTCCAGTGCCCACTCGATGGCCTCCAGGTTGGCACCGTATTCGAAGTTGCCGACAAACAGCAGGCGCTGGCTGTGCAGCGAAGGTTGCACGGGCTCATAGAAATCACAATCCACGCCATTGACCACCACGTTCACCGGGCGCCCGCTGATCTGCCCGATCAGTTCGGCATCGTGGGCGCTGACGGCCACCAGTTCGGTGGGCTGGCGCAGCACACGGTGTTCCCAGCGCCGGTAGCGCCAGCGGTCGAAGGCATTGAGCGGGCGTAGCCACAGCGGCAGGCGATCGTGGCAGGCACTGCCCATCACCGACTCCAGGTTATGCTCGCTGAGCATGTAGGGCAGGCCGCGGGCCTGTAGCGCTTTTTCGAACGGCTGGAAGCTGTAGCTGTGCTCGATCTGGATCACGTCCCAGGGCTCGTCCAGCAATTGCTCGAAGCGGTGCCGCAGGCAAGAGGACAAGCCATTGATGATCGCCCGCATGGGGTAGTCGATGATCGGTGAAGCCAGCAGGTTCAGCGGGCTGTGCAGTGGCCGGCGGGGCAGTACGATCAGGCGTTCGAGCAGCGGTTCCAGGGCCTCTCGTGCGGCATCGCTGAGGGGGATTTTCGATTGCACCAGCAGCGTTATCCGGTGGCCGCGCTGGGCCAGTGCGCGTATCAGGTGATATTGCCGGGTCTTGCAGCCGCTGGTAGTCGGCCAGGGCAGGTAAGGCAGTGTCCAGAGAATGCGCATGGCCTGGGGCCCTCGCTGACGGCTGCAGATGGCAAGACGCGCCTGTCGGCAGTGTGCGCAACACACTGTCGGGAGGCGCGTCCTTGGCTAGGGGTAAGGCGGGCCTGGGCATCCAGAAGTCAAAAAGCTGACTCATCTGGAGGGTTTTTCTGCTCAGGTCAAAAACGTGTCAAAAGTTCATTAGCAGAGCATAGCCGGGCATTGTCGAATGTGTGAAGAATGCCATCATTTTCTCAAACCCGAGGGCTGCTGCTATCCCTGTTTTTTGGCGGGCGTGCAACGATCTGTGCAAGCCTGTGGTCGAGATCAGGGTTGGCCAATTTCACGGAGACGCGCACATGCAAGAGCGCAAGGCAATGCTGGTCCTGCACGGCAAGCAGGCGATGAACGAAGAACTGCGCAGTGCCGTGGGCGACCTGCGCGACAGCGGCTGGGTGCTGGATGTGCGGGTGACCTGGGAGGCGGGCGATGCCCAGCGCCTGGTTGCCGAGGCGCTGGCGGCGGGCTATAGCCATATCGTCGCTGGCGGCGGCGATGGTACGTTGCGCGATGTGGCGGAGGCCATGGGGCAGGCCACTGGCCATGCCAGCCTGGCCTTGCTGCCATTGGGCACTGCCAACGATTTCGCCAGGGCCGCCGGCATCCCCCTCGAACCAGCCGCGGCGCTGGCGTTGCTGAATGTCGAGCCACAACCCATCGACCTTGGTCAGGTCGGCGATCAGTTGTTCCTCAACATGGCGACGGGTGGCTTCGGCAGCCAGGTCACCGCCAATACTTCCGAAGACTTGAAGAAAGTACTGGGCGCCGCCGCCTACCTGTTCACCGGGTTGTCCCGCTTCAGCGAACTGCAGGCCGCTTCGGTGGAGCTGCAAGGGCCGGACTTTCACTGGCAGGGGCAACTGCTGGCGCTGGGTATCGGCAATGGCCGCCAGGCCGGCGGCGGGCAGGTGCTGTGCCCGGATGCCGTGGTCAACGACGGCTTGCTCGATATTGCCATCCTGCCTGCGCCACAAGAGGTGGTCGGGGCGTTGCGCGACCTGCTGGCGGGCGACGGCCTGTTCGTTCGGGCCAGGTTGCCGTGGGTGGAGATCAAGAGTTCGCAGGGGCTGGACATCAACCTTGATGGCGAACCCTTGCAGGCCGACAACCTGCGCTTTCAGGCCAGGCCCGCTGCGTTGCAGCTGCACCTGCCGCCCGGGTCGCCGTTGCTCAGTCGTCCAGGCTGATGATTTTTTCGCGCACGGCAAACAGCACCAGGCCAGCCACGTCGTGAATCTGCAGGCGCTTCATGATCTGCGAGCGGTGGGTTTCCACGGTCTTGATCGACAGGCCCAGGCCCGCTGCGATTTCCCGGGTGGATTTGCCACGCACGATCAAGCGCAGGATTTCCAGCTGCCGGGCGGTCAGGTTGTGCCGCTCGCCAGCGCCGTGCTTGCCCTGCCGGGTGCGCTGCAATGCCTGGTTGATGACGGTGTGGGCGATGGCCGGGCTGAGGTAGCGTTCACCGTGGCGCACCGCCTCCAGGGCCTGCTCCAGCTCGGTGGCACTGGTGTCCTTGAGCAAATAGCCGTGGGCGCCACTTTCCAAGGCACGCATGATCAGGTCCGGGTCGGTATGCATCGACAGGATCAGCACCTTGCAGGTGCTGCCGCTGGCCCGCAGTTGCGTGAGCGCGTCCAGGCCACTGGTCGAGCGCATGGAAATGTCCAGCAGGACAATATCGGGCAGCAGTGTGCGTACCTGTTCGAGCAGTTGGCTGCCATCGTCGGCTTCACCGATCACACCATAGCCGGGAATGTCGCAAACCAGCGCACGTACCCCGGCACGGATCAGCGAGTGGTCATCGACCAGCAGCAGTCTACAGGTCATGGGTGGCAGTACTCCTGGCGCGTTGCTGGGTGCGCGGTGGCCACGGGAACACCGCCTCGATCCGTGTGCCCAGGCCAGGCTGGCTGGTGATGTCGAGGCTACCGTGCAAAGCCGTCACCCGCTCCTGCATGCCGGCCAGGCCACGCTGGCCAGCTTCGGCCGGGTGCCGGGCGGGCACGAAACCACGGCCATCGTCGCGGATCGACAACGCCAGGCCCTCGGGGGTGCGTTGCAGGCGGATGACCAGGTTATGTGCCTGGGCGTGACGCAGCATGTTGGTCACGGCTTCCTGAGTGATGCGGAACACTGCCATGGCCACGGCTTCGTCGATGCCCCCCAGGCGTTGGTTGCACGCCAGGCTCCATTGCACCCCGCTGCTGGCCAGGGTGCGCACCAGGTGCGCGCGCAGGCTGGCTTCAAGCCCCAGGCTGGCCAGTTGCCGCGGGTTGAGCAGGGAGGACACGTCGCGTACGGTGCCAAGGGTGTCATCCAGCGTGCTGCGCAGGGCGTCGCAGTGGCCCTGCAGTTCGTCGGGCATGCGCCGTTGCAGCCATTGCAGCTGCAGTTTGGCGGCGGTCAGCAACTGGCCGATGTCGTCGTGCAGCTCCCGGCTCAGGTGCTGGCGCTCGTTTTCCTGCACCTTGAGCATGCGCTCGGCAAGCTCGGCCGGGCGCAGGCTGATCGACCTGGCGCCCAGGCCCAGTTGCACGGCCGCACCCAGCGTTGCGGCCAACTGCAGCACCAGCAGGCTGGCGGGGATTGCCAGGTCGGCCAGGTACAGCAGCAGGTTGGTGACCAGCGAGGCCACACACAGCCCGACTGTCAGCCAGCGCAGCAGGGCAGCGCGGGAGCAGCAACGCATGGAAATCTTCAAGCGTGGGAGCATAAATAGGGAAGCCACTGAAGTATTGCTGATGGAGGCCTTGCACAATGCTGGTCAGAGGCTTTGGCGCAGTACTTTCGATGTTTTTTCGAACACGTGATGTGCAACCTTTTTTGCGGTCGCAAGCGTATGTGGGGGCGCATATTACCACTTCGCATGGCATCGGTCGCGGCTGGGTAACGCTTTGAAACGCCTGCTGGTCGGGCTTTGGCGGGTAGCAAAGTGCCACCCTTTAATCGCGTTGATCGAACTTGTGCAGCAACTAATGCGGTAATGATTCAACTTGGCCCCTCGAAAACTTGGAGAACTTTTCAAGTTCGACCCTGGTGGGGCTTGAATAAACGTGCTTAGTTGCACTTTGGCTCAGGTTAGTGGGCAGGGTTTGACCGGATGCTGCGGTTGCCGGAGCTCAGGGGGTCGTGCGGGTGAATGCACACGTTGCCCTCTTCATCGCAGGATGCGCAGGCGGGTGCGAAGGGCTGCTGCACGACCTTGGCCAGTTCACCCAGCAGTACCAGTTGCTCGCCGATGTCCAGGTTCAGCCGCCCGGTACGGGTATCGACCAGTTCCAGCTGCCAGGCCAGCAGGGTCAGGCAGGCCCCTATTGCGGGTAGGGCTTCACGGGGCAGGCAGCCGCCGTGACAGGCCGGGGCAAGTAACTGTTGCAGGGCGGTTGCGTAGTGGGCGACTTCACGCAGGCCCAGGCGTGTGGCCTGCCGGGCGAGGCTGTCGAGGGCGTTGTCCAGGCAATGGCAGGCATCCGGGTCGTTGTCGATCAGCTCCAGATGCTGCAGGCATTCCTGGGCTTGGGACAGCAGTACCTGGGCATCCAGCAGGAAGCCCTGCAGGGCGTCATCGAACGATAAGGCAGTGTCCATGATCAGGTCCCCGCGCGTGGGGTAGGCGCAAGGGACGGGCACGCCGAAACGATAGCTAACAAAAGCCTGACTCCATTCATGCAATGAGAATGGCGTCACATTAATGGCTAAAGGATATCGCGAACATCAGGTTGCACCCGATTGCTCCTAAGGGTTTCCCTGATGCGAGGCTAAGGTGGGGAACTTTTAGCCCTGCCGTTGTTTTGCCACGGCGTGCCCGCAGTAAAGCATGATGGTAAAGTGATATCAATTGCCTGCTCGGCATTTTCCTGCGTGGGTCAAGGTGTGCGGGAAGCCGCCGATACAGGTTAGATGATTTCACCTTTTTCTGATTCACGCCTGGGGGTTTTCCAATGGCTGGCATTCTCGACACGGTAGACCAACGCACGCAACTGGTAGGTGAGAACCGCCTGGAAATCCTGATGTTCCGCCTGGCCGGTCGCCAGTTGTTCGCGATTAACGTGTTCAAGGTTCAGGAAGTGCTGCAGCTGCCCAAGCTGACCTTGATGCCGCAGCGTCATCCCTTTGTCTGTGGTGTGGTCAACCTGCGCGGGCAGACCTTGCCGGTGATCGACCTGTCCCAGGCAATCGGCATGCGTCCGCTGCAACCAGGGCCGGACAGCACCATCATTGTCACCGAGTACAACCGTTCGGTGCAGGCCTTCCTGGTGGGCGGTGTCGACCGCATCGTCAACATGAACTGGGAATCGATCATGCCGCCGCCTTCCAGTGCCGGGCGCCAGCACTACCTGACTGCCATCACCAAGGTCGACGACCAGTTGGTGGAGGTGATCGACGTGGAGAAGGTGCTGGCCGAGATCGTGCCGTACAACGCCCGCGTCTCTGGCGAAAAACTTGCCGACCCGGTGCTGGCCCGGGCACGTGGGCGCGAGGTGCTGCTGGTGGATGACTCCAGCGTGGCCCTGGCGCAGTTGCGTGACACCCTGTCCCAGCTGGGGGTGAAGCTGCACGTGGCCAGCGACGGCCTGAAAGCGCTGCGCATGCTTAAGGGTTGGGCCGATGCCGGCGAAGACGTGTGCGAGAAGCTGCTGATGGTGTTCACCGACGCCGAAATGCCGGAAATGGACGGCTACCGGTTGACCACCGAGATTCGCAGCGATGCGCGCCTGCGCCAGCTGTACGTGGTATTGCACACCTCGCTGTCGGGCAGTTTCAACGAGTCCATGGTGAAGAAGGTCGGCTGTGACAACTTCCTTTCCAAGTTCCAGCCCGATCGCCTGGTCGACGTGGTCAAGCAACGCCTGCTGCTGGATACCGCCACTGCGTGATCGCCGGGCCGGGCGGGTATAAGCTTGGCTTTTGGCATGACGCGAGGCGGCAGGGATGTTTCTCAGTGAGTTGTATCGGTACCCGCTGAAGTCTGGGCAGGCACAAAGCCTGCAAGCTTCGGCGGTGGGGTTGTTGGGGTTGCAGGGTGACCGGCGCTGGATGGTGGTGGAGGAAGAAAACGGACGCTTCCTGACCCAGCGAGCCTGGCCACGGCTGGGCCAGATCACGGCGAGCGATGACGACAGCGGCCAGTTGCTGTTGCAGGCGCCTGGTCAGGCGCCGTTACGGGTGCCGGTGCCGCCTGCCGATGACGCCCTGCGCGGGGTGACCCTCTGGCGCGATACCCTGCGCGTGCCGGACGCTGGTGATGCCGCGGCGGCCTGGCTGAGCGAGCTGCTGGGCAAGCCCGTGCGCCTGGTGCATTGCCCGGAACAGCGTGCGCGCTACTTGCCCAACGGTTATGGCTTCAACAGTGACCGGGCGGCGTTTCCCGACGGTTTCCCTTTGCTGCTGATCGGCCAGGGCTCGCTGGACGAGCTGAGCCGGCGCGTGGGTCGGCCGATGGAGATGCTGCGCTTTCGGCCCAACCTGGTGGTGCACGGCGCTGAACCGTTTGCCGAGGATGGCTGGAAGCGCATTCGTATTGGCAGTTTGGAGTTTCGTGTGCTCAAACCCAGTGTGCGCTGCGTCTTTACTACCATCGACCCGGCTACCGGCGAGCGCAGTGAAGACCGCGAGCCGATGGCTACGCTGAAGACCTTTCGTGAAAAGGAAGGGGATGTGCTGTTTGGGCAGAACCTGGCGGTGGATGGCGGTGGCAGATTGGAGGTAGGGATGCAGGTGGAAATCCTGGAGTAGGCATGTTTTTAGTGCTGGCCTATTCGCGGGTAAACCCGCTCCTACAACGATCGCGTGACCCTTGTAGGAGCGGGTTTACCCGCGAATAGGCCGGCACAGGCTCAGCAACATTCACATGTCATCAAAATACCGCTCATGCCAGTCCACCAGCGGCTGCGGTGCGTTCAGCTTCTGCCCATAGATCACCGAATACGACAGCACGTTCTGCACATACTGGCGCGTTTCGTCGAACGGGATCGACTCTACCCACACATCGAAGCTCAGGTGCTTGGCGCCTTTAAGCCACTGGCGCACGCGCCCCGGCCCGGCGTTGTAGGCTGCCGAGGCCAGTACCCGGTTGCCGTTGAACTGGCTGTGCACCTGGCTCAGGTAGGCTGCGCCCAGCTGGATGTTCTTGTCCGGGTTGAGCACCTGCGCCGGCGATGCCAGCGGAATGCTGAACTTGCGAGCGGTTTCCTTGGCGGTGGCCGGCATCAGCTGCATCAGGCCACTGGCGCCCACCGGCGAGCGTGCGTCCTCCATGAAGGCGCTTTCCTGGCGGGTGATGGCGAACACCCAGCTCGAATGCAGGCCGCGCACCTTGGCTTCGCGTACCAGCGTATCGCGGTGGGCCATCGGGAAACGGATGTCCAGGTCGTCCCAGTACTGTGCCTGGCTGATGGTGCGGATGGCTGGGAAGTACCAGCGCAGTTCATAACCCAGGCGCGCCTGGGCGACCATCTCGTCACGGGTGAAGTGGCGGCTCACGTGGTACCACTCGCGGCGGCCTTCGACGATCTGGCCACGGGCGTGGAATTCCAGTGCGCGCTGGATGCCCGGGGTGTTGCGCACTTTCTTGACCAGTTGAGGGCTCAGCAGCAGCGGCTTGTTGTTCAGCTGGTAGGGCGTCTGCGCCCGGTCGGCGGCGAGGAAACCATAGAAATCACGCTCGCGCGCCACGGTCTTGTACAGCAGCGGGATCTGCGGGTTGTTCGGCTGTGCCAGTTCCAGGCTGCGTGCCTGCCAGTACTTCCAGCGGCTGCTGGCGGCCAGGTCCTGAGGCAGGCGTTTGGTCAGCTCGTAGGCGTCTTCCCAGCGGCCCAGGCGCAGCAGCAGGCGCAGGCGCCACTCGCTGACGGTGTTGTCGCGCAGTTCGGGGTCGTAGCGGGTCATCAGGTCGAGCGCGCGCGGGTCGTAGCGGCGGGCCAGGGTCAGGCCGATTTCGCGGGCGATGGCCACCTTTTCGTCGCGCGAGAAGTGCATGCGCTGGGCGTAATCGTCGAGCAGTGCCATGGCCCGCTCCGGGTCCTGGCGGGCCAGGCGACGCAGGCCGAGGCTGACCACGTCGGACATCGCCTCGTTGGCCGGGGTGAAGCGCGACGGCTGGTTGAGCAGCTCGGGCTTCTGGGCCACGTCGACCAGCAGGCGCCCCTGCGGGCCAAGGGTGGTCAGGGTGTTGACCAGGTTGTTGGCCAGGCCGTAATTGCGCGCCTGGGCCGCCAGCTTGGTGCGTTCCCAACGTTTGCTTTCGGTCAGCTGGCCTTCGGCCGCCCACATGCCGAACAGCGTGTCGCACGCGGCAGGTTGCGACTTGCCGACGTTCCACAGCTTGTCGGCGGTGGCGTTGCCTTCGGCGCGCAGGCCATGGCTGAGCTGGTACTGGCCATTGAGGCAGTCCAGTTCGGTGAAGTTGAGCTTGGGGTCGTAGTACTTGACGAAAGTGTCCCACTCGCCGCGTTCCGCCAGCCAGCGCAACCAGCGCAGTTTCATCCAGTTGGCCTGGGGCAGGTCGCCATGCTTGGCGAGGAAGCTTTCGATTTCCTGGTTGCTGGCGCTTTTCAGGCGGGCGGTGAGCTCGTCGTAGGCCAGGTAGGGCGTCAGCGGGTAGTCGCTCAGGGCCTGGGCATAACGCAGATACGGGCCTTTGTCGCCCTTGGCCAGCGCACGCTTGGCCTCGTCATAGTACTGGCGTTGCAAGGTCAGGTCGGCAGCCTGTGCCGCGCAGGTGGCAGCGGTAAGCAGCAGGCAGGATGCAATATGTAACAGGCGGCTGCGCATGATACGTCCGGGCAGTTGAACCATGGGGAAGTGACGGCGAAGCCAGCACTGTTGGAAACTATTGCCTTAGCTTAGCCGTTTGCCGGCTGCGGGTGAAAGCACTGTGCTTGTATCGGGATATTAAGTTCGACCGGATGTCGCCAGCTGCTCGCCGTTCAGCCTGGCGGGTGCCGTCGGGTGCCAAGTCAGGTAGAATGCGCGCCCGATTTATGGAGACCAACATGACCCTGCTCAAATTCAGCGATGTGTCCCTCGCATTCGGCGCCATGCCGCTGCTGGACAAAGTGTCCTGGCAGATCGCTCGTGGCGAGCGGGTGTGCATCATCGGCCGCAACGGTACCGGCAAATCGAGCATGCTGCGCCTGGTCAAGGGCGAGCAGAAGGGCGACGACGGCGAAATCTGGCGGGCCCCGGGCCTGAAGATTGGCGAACTGCCGCAAGAGCTGCCGGTGGCCGACGAGCGCACGGTGTTCGACGTGGTAGCCGCTGGCCTGGATGGTGTTGGCGAACTGCTGGCGCAGTTCCACCACCTGAGCATGAACATCCAGGGCGACGAAGACCTGGAAAAGCTGATGCATGTCCAGCACGAGCTGGAAGCCCGTGACGGCTGGCGCCTGCAGCAAGTGGTAGAAAGCACCCTCAGCCGCCTGCAACTGCCCGCCGACAAGACTTTGGCCGAGCTGTCCGGTGGCTGGCGCCGCCGCGTGCTGCTGGCCCAGGCGCTGGTGTCGGAGCCCGACCTGCTGCTGCTCGACGAGCCGACCAACCACCTGGACATCGGTGCCATCGCCTGGCTCGAAGAGGCCCTGCGTGGCTTCAACGGCGCGGTGCTGTTCATCACCCACGACCGTTCCTTCCTGCAGAACCTGGCCACTCGCATCCTCGAACTGGACCGTGGCGGCCTGATCGACTGGAACGGCGACTACGCCAGCTTCCTGGTGCACAAGGAGGCCGCACTGGCCGCCGAAGAAACCGCCAACGCGCTGTTCGACAAGCGCCTGGCCCAGGAAGAAGTGTGGATCCGCCAGGGCATCAAGGCCCGCCGCACCCGCAACGAAGGCCGCGTGCGTGCACTGAAGGCCCTGCGCGTTGAGCGTGGCGAGCGCCGTGAGCGCCAGGGCAAGGCCAACATCCAGATCGAAGCGGCAGACAAGTCCGGCAAGCAGGTGATGGTGCTGGAGAACGTGAGCTTCCATCACGCCGACGGGCCTCTGCTGGTCAAGGACTTCTCCATGGTGCTGCAGCGCCAGGACCGTATTGGCCTGCTGGGCGCCAACGGTACCGGCAAGACCACCCTGCTGAAGATGATGCTGGGTGACCTTGAACCGACCGCGGGCAAGGTGGAGCGTGGCACCAAGCTGGAAGTGGCCTATTTCGACCAGATGCGCCACCAGCTCGACCTGGAAAAGACGGTAATCGACAACCTTGCCGAAGGCCGCGACTTCATCGAAATCGATGGCCAGAACCGCCATGTGCTGAGCTACCTGGGCGACTTCCTGTTTAGCCCCCAGCGTGCGCGCACGCCGGTCAAGGCGCTGTCGGGTGGTGAGCGTGCGCGGCTGCTGCTGGCCAAGCTGTTCAGCAAGCCAGCCAACCTGCTGGTGCTCGACGAACCGACCAACGACCTGGACGTTGAAACCCTCGAGTTGCTTGAAGAGGTGCTGTCCAACTACAAGGGCACCGTGCTGATGGTCAGCCACGACCGGGCCTTCCTCGACAACGTCGTCACCAGCACCCTGGTGTTCGAAGGCGAGGGCAAGGTGCGTGAGTACGTGGGTGGTTACGAAGACTGGATTCGCCAGGGCGGCTCGCCGAAGCTGCTGGGCGTGACCGAGAGCAAGGGCGGCAAGTCTGCGCTCAACAGTGCGGTGGTGGAGAAGGTCGAGGCCAAGCCAGAGCCTGTTGCTGCGCCGGTGGTGGAAGAAGCGCCGAAGAAGAAACTCAGCTACAAGCTGCAGCGTGAGTTGGAGATGCTGCCAGGGCAGATTGACGAAGTTGAACAGCGTATGGCTGAGGCTCAGGAAGAAGTGAATGCGACGGGCTTCTATCAGCGGCCGATCGCGGAAACCTCGGCAGTGCTGGCCAAGATCGAGAAGCTGCAGGGCGAGCTGGATGCACTGGTAGAGCGCTGGGCTGAGCTGGAAGGCTGATTGGCGTTAGCCTGATCCGGCCTATTCGCGGGTAAACCCGCTCCTACATGGGTATGCGATCCCTTATAGGAGCGGGTTTACCCGCGAATAGGCCTGTACAGGCTAAATCAATCCTTCTTCTGCAACCGCACGGCCAGCACATCACACGGCGCACCATGCAACACGTCATTGGCCGTGGACCCCAGTAGCAACGCCAGCCCATGGCGGCCATGGCTGCCGACCACGATCAGGTCGCACTTCTGGTCCTTGGCCAGCTGGTGGATTTCCTGGCGCGGTTGGCCGTAGGTCAGGTGCGAATCGCCGCGGTTGATATCCGGGTATTTGTTGAACAGGCGCTCCATGCGCTCCTTGGCCTGGTCGAACTGCTGCTGTTGCAACTGCGACAGGTCCATAGGCACGTCACCGCCAAAAGCCATGGCCATCGGCTCGACGATGTGCACCAGCGATACCTTGGCGCCTGAGGGCTCGGCGAGCTTCATGGCGCGCTTGATCACCGGGTCGCATTCTTCGGTCAGGTCGACGGCGACCAACAAATGTTCGTATTGCATGAGCGGTACTCCTGGCAATCGCGATAGAAGAAGTATGGTCGCTTTCGGGCGGGTCTTCCGTGAAAAATGGCTAACCAGCTCATTTGCAACGCTTTATGGGGTCTACTGATATGACGGTATTGCTGGTGGTGTCAATCCTTGCGCTGATTCTCAGCCCGCTTTCCTGGCTGCGCAGCTCGCGCAAACAGAGCGAGCAGATGAAGCTGCGCCTGGAGGCACGGCGCATGGGCCTGGCCATGCAACTGGCGCCGCAGCAGTGGCCGCACTGGCTGGAGAAAGAGCCGCCAAGCCCTTGCCCGCAGTACCATCGGGCCCGTCGCCGTGGGCATGAAGACAGTTTCAGCTTCTGGCAGGTAACCCCGGGGGTGTGGTGGAACCAGTGGCGTGAACCCTGCGAAGACCCACGCTTTGTCGAGGCCTTGGCGCGGTTGCCGGCAAGTGTGTACAAGGTCGAGGCCGATGCGCGGATGATCGCCCTGTACTGGACCGAGCGGGGTGATACGGCTGTATTGCAGGATGTTGCCTACGTGCTCGAAACCCTGGCCTGACAGTTAATCACCAAATCGAGGGCGGACATCAGTCCCTGTGGGAGCGGCTTTAGCCGCGAAGAAGGCGACGCGGTGTATGGCACCGGCTTTGCCGGTGTTCGCGGGTTAACCCGCTCCCACAAGGGGTGCGTCAGCCCGGTAAATATGCTCTGAAACGACAAAGCGGCGGCTTGGCATACCCCTGAAGGGGTGGGGTGCCAAGTCGCCGCTTTGCGTTCTGCTATCGCAGAAAAGGCCAGGCAGGCCGGGTATTCACTCAAGCAAGTGCCAGTGTAGCTGCCCGAAGTCGCCGCGCAAGCGGAAAGTTGGTGCGTTGTCCCCATCGCTGTGGTCAATCGCTGACATGAATGTTCGGCGATCACTGTCATCATGTTTTGTACCAAGACGATACAAAATGACCGGAAAGTCGCGTTTTCGCCGTGCTCGCGAGCATTTGACAACGCCGATCTTTTCGGAGAATGTGTGCACACCCAAATCAAACGGGCGTATGAATTGAGCGTTTGTATGTCATGACGCCAAGCCATACTTCCGACTAGCGCGCTGACGGGTGTGCCTGGGGCGGGGCAGATAGACCTGCTCTTGTTGCAGCGATCGGCGTGTACAGTTCAGCTTCCATATCGTGGAGATCAGTTGATGATTTACGAAGGTAAAGCCATCACGGTTAAGGCTCTTGAAAGTGGCATCGTCGAGCTCAAGTTCGACCTCAAGGGTGAGTCCGTCAACAAGTTCAACCGCCTGACCCTGAACGAGCTGCGCCAGGCCGTCGAAGCCATTCAGGCCGACGCCTCGGTCAAGGGCGTTATCGTCAGCAGTGGCAAGGACGTGTTCATCGTCGGCGCCGACATCACCGAGTTCGTCGACAACTTCAAGCTGCCCGAGGCCGAACTGGTCGCCGGCAACCTGGAAGCCAACCGCATCTTCAACGCCTTCGAAGACCTCGAAGTGCCGACCGTGGCCGCCATCAACGGCATCGCCCTGGGCGGCGGCCTGGAGATGTGCCTGGCAGCCGACTACCGGGTCATGTCCACCAGCGCCAAGATCGGCCTGCCGGAAGTCAAGCTGGGTATCTACCCGGGCTTTGGCGGTACCGTGCGCCTGCCGCGCCTGATCGGCTCGGACAACGCCATCGAGTGGATCGCCGCCGGTAAGGAAAACCGCGCCGAAGACGCCCTGAAAGTCGGTGCCGTCGATGCCGTGGTTGCCCCGGAGCTGCTGCAGGCCGGTGCCCTGGACCTGATCAAGCGCGCCATCAGTGGCGAGCTGGACTACAAGGCCAAGCGCCAGCCCAAGCTGGAAAAGCTCAAGCTCAATGCCATCGAGCAGATGATGGCCTTCGAAACCGCCAAGGGCTTCGTCGCCGGCCAGGCCGGCCCGAACTATCCGGCCCCGGTCGAAGCCATCAAGAGCATTCAGAAAGCCGCCAACTTCGGCCGCGACAAGGCCCTGGAAGTCGAGGCCGCAGGCTTCGCCAAGCTGGCCAAGACCTCGGTTGCCGAAAGCCTGATCGGCCTGTTCCTGAACGACCAGGAACTCAAGCGCAAGGCCAAGGCGCATGACGAAATCGCCCACGACGTGAAGCAGGCCGCCGTGCTCGGTGCCGGCATCATGGGTGGCGGTATCGCCTACCAGTCGGCGGTCAAGGGCACCCCGATCCTGATGAAGGACATTCGCGAGGAAGCCATCCAGCTGGGCCTGAACGAGGCCTCCAAGCTGCTCGGCAACCGCGTCGACAAAGGCCGCCTGACCCCGGCCAAGATGGCCGAGGCACTCAACGCCATCCGCCCGACCCTGTCCTATGGCGATTTCGCCAACGTCGACATCGTCGTCGAGGCCGTGGTCGAGAACCCGAAGGTCAAGCAGGCGGTACTGGCTGAAGTGGAAGGGCAGGTGAAGGATGATGCAATCCTTGCCTCCAACACTTCGACCATCTCCATCAACCTGCTGGCCAAGGCGCTCAAGCGCCCGGAAAACTTCGTCGGCATGCACTTCTTCAACCCGGTGCACATGATGCCGCTGGTGGAAGTGATCCGTGGCGAGAAGTCCAGTGAAGTGGCGGTCGCTACCACCGTGGCCTATGCCAAGAAAATGGGCAAGAACCCGATCGTGGTCAACGACTGCCCGGGCTTCCTGGTCAACCGCGTACTGTTCCCGTACTTCGGCGGCTTTGCCAAGCTGGTCAGCGCCGGTGTCGACTTCGTGCGCATCGACAAGGTCATGGAAAAGTTCGGCTGGCCGATGGGCCCGGCCTACCTGATGGATGTGGTTGGCATCGACACCGGCCACCATGGCCGTGACGTAATGGCCGAAGGCTTCCCGGACCGCATGAAGGACGAGCGCCGCTCGGCCGTCGATGCACTGTACGAAGCCAACCGCCTGGGCCAGAAGAACGGCAAGGGCTTCTACGCCTACGAAACCGACAAGCGCGGCAAGCCGAAGAAAGTCTTCGATGCCACCGTGCTCGACGTGCTCAAGCCGATCGTGTTCGAGCAGCGTGAAGTCACCGACGAAGACATCATCAACTGGATGATGGTGCCACTGTGCCTGGAGACCGTGCGCTGCCTGGAAGACGGCATCGTCGAAACCGCCGCCGAAGCCGACATGGGCCTGGTCTA
The DNA here is from genome assembly GCF_016658545.1 of Pseudomonas sp. S37. Lineage (GTDB taxonomy): Bacteria > Pseudomonadota > Gammaproteobacteria > Pseudomonadales > Pseudomonadaceae > Aquipseudomonas. The sequence goes on from NZ_JACVZC010000121.1 coordinate 14,723, forward strand.
CGGCATTGGTTTCCCTCCTTTCCGCGGTGGTGCGCTGCGCTACATCGACTCGATCGGTGTCGCCGAATTCGTCGCCCTGGCCGATCAGTATGCCGACCTGGGGCCGCTGTACCACCCGACCGCCAAGCTGCGTGAAATGGCCAAGAACGGCCAGCGCTTCTTCAACTGAGCGGTCAACGAGCTAGAGCGAGAGATTTGATATGAGCCTGAATCCAAGAGACGTGGTGATTGTCGACTTCGGTCGCACGCCAATGGGCCGCTCCAAGGGTGGCATGCACCGCAATACCCGCGCCGAAGACATGTCGGCGCACCTGATCAGCAAGCTGCTGGAACGCAACGGTAAGGTCGACCCGAAAGAAGTCGAGGACGTGATCTGGGGCTGTGTCAACCAGACCCTGGAGCAGGGCTGGAACATTGCCCGCATGGCCTCGCTGATGACCCAGATCCCGCACACTTCCGCTGCGCAGACCGTCAGCCGCCTGTGCGGCTCGTCGATGAGCGCACTGCACACCGCTGCCCAGGCGATCATGACCGGTAACGGCGATGTGTTTGTGGTCGGTGGCGTGGAGCATATGGGCCACGTCAGCATGATGCACGGCGTAGACCCTAACCCGCACCTGTCCTTGCATGCCGCCAAGGCTTCCGGGATGATGGGCCTGACTGCAGAAATGCTCGGCAAGATGCACGGCATCACCCGTGAGCAGCAGGACCTGTTCGGCGTGCGTTCGCACCAGTTGGCCCACAAGGCCACGGTCGAAGGCAAGTTCAAGGACGAGATCATCCCGATGCAGGGCTTTGATGAGAACGGCTTCCTGAAGGTGTTCGATTTCGACGAAACCATTCGCCCGGAAACCACCCTCGAAGGCCTGGCGTCGCTCAAGCCTGCGTTCAACCCGAAGGGTGGTACGGTCACGGCCGGTACCTCGTCGCAGATCACCGACGGCGCGTCATGCATGATCGTCATGTCCGGCCAGCGCGCCATGGACCTGGGTATCCAGCCATTGGCGGTGATCCGTTCGATGGCGGTGGCCGGCGTCGACCCGGCAATCATGGGCTATGGCCCGGTGCCATCGACCCAGAAAGCCCTCAAGCGTGCCGGCCTGACCATGGCCGACATCGACTTCATCGAGCTCAACGAAGCCTTCGCTGCACAGGCCCTGCCCGTGCTGAAAGACTTGAAAGTGCTCGACAAGATGGATGAGAAGGTTAACCTGCACGGCGGCGCCATTGCCTTGGGCCACCCGTTTGGTTGCTCCGGGGCACGTATTTCCGGCACCCTGCTCAATGTCATGAAGCAAAATGGCGGTACCCTGGGGGTGGCGACCATGTGCGTCGGCCTTGGCCAAGGTATCACCACTGTCTTCGAACGCGTCTGATCGCGTAGCGGGACAGCAGCCGGGGCCTTGTGCCCCGGTTTTGTTTTTTTCAGGTTTTATTCAAGAGGGTGGGCAACATGCAGATACAACCAGGCGTATACCGGCATTACAAAGGGCCTGAGTACCGTGTCTTCAGTGTTGCGCGGCACTCCGAGAACGAAGAATGGATGGTGTTCTACCAGTGCCTGTATGGTGACTACAGCTTCTGGGTACGGCCACTTTCGATGTTCCAGGAGTCTGTCGAGGTTGACGGCGAGCAGGTGCCGCGCTTTGCTTTGGTCAAGGCCGAAGAGGGGCTGCCCGGGTTGCTGGGCAAGTCGCACGCGTGATCGTTCGAACTTGACCTCACACTTTTGCCACTATATATAGCGGTGCCGCGTCTGGCACCTGACGCGTTTTTTATCTTCAGATTCAGGAATACTCCGATCCATGGGCAAATCGCTGGTCATTGTGGAATCCCCGGCCAAGGCCAAGACCATCAACAAGTACCTGGGCAACCAGTACGTGGTGAAGTCGAGTATCGGCCATATCCGAGACCTCCCCACCAGCGGTTCGGCCAGCGCAAGCAAAGAGCCGGCCGCCAAGCGTGGCAAGGCCGCGGGTGAGGCTCCGGCCCTGTCGCCGAAAGAAAAGGCCCGTCGCCAGCTGGTGGCGCGCATGGGCGTGGACCCCGACCACGGCTGGAAGGCCAAGTACGAGATCCTGCCTGGCAAGGAAAAGGTGATCGAAGAGCTGCGCCGCCTGGCCAAAGATGCTGACACCATCTATCTCGCAACCGACTTGGACCGCGAAGGGGAAGCCATTGCCTGGCACCTGCGCGAGGCCATCGGCGGCGACGACACCCGCTACAAGCGCGTGGTGTTCAACGAAATTACCAAGAAGGCCATCCAGGAGGCGTTCTCGCAACCGGGTGAGCTGGACATCGACCGGGTCAACGCCCAGCAGGCGCGGCGCTTCCTCGACCGCGTGGTCGGCTACATGGTTTCGCCACTGCTGTGGTCCAAGATTGCCCGTGGCCTGTCTGCCGGTCGCGTGCAGTCGGTGGCAGTGAAGCTGGTGGTGGAGCGCGAGCGTGAAATCCGTGCGTTCATCCCGGAAGAGTACTGGGAGATCCACGCCGACCTCGGCACCGCGAAAAACGCCAAGGTGCGTTTCGAAGTGGCGCGCGAGAAGGGCGAGGCCTTCAAGCCGCTGAACGAAGCCCAGGCCATGGCGGCGCTGGAGAAGCTCAAGGCTTCCAGCTACAGCGTGGTCAAGCGCGAAGACCGCCCGACCAGCAGCAAGCCGTCGGCACCGTTCATTACCTCCACCCTGCAGCAGGCCGCCAGTAACCGCCTGGGCTTTGGTGTGAAAAAGACCATGATGATGGCCCAGCGCTTGTACGAAGCGGGCTACATCACTTACATGCGTACCGACTCGACCAACCTGTCGAGCGACGCCCTGGACATGGCGCGTAGCTACATCGAGCGCGAATTCGGCAAGCAGTACCTGCCGGAGGCGCCGCTGGTCTACGGCAGCAAGGAAGGCGCCCAGGAAGCGCACGAAGCAATTCGACCTTCCGACGTGAACACGCACCCGACCAAGCTCAGTGGCATGGAGCGCGATGCCGAGCGGCTGTACGAGCTGATCTGGCGCCAGTTCCTGGCCTGCCAGATGCCGCCAGCGCAGTACCTGTCCACCAGCGTTACCGTGGCTGCCGGCGACTTCGAGCTGCGCGCCAAGGGCCGTATCCTCAAGTTCGACGGTTATACCCGCGTGCTGCCACAGCAGAGCAAGCCGGGCGAAGACGACGTGCTGCCAGAAATGGTCCAGGGTGAGGCGCTGAAGCTGCTGCAGATCGACCCGAGCCAGCACTTCACTAAGCCACCGGCACGCTTCACCGAGGCCAGCCTGGTCAAGGAAATGGAAAAGCGTGGCATTGGCCGCCCGTCGACCTACGCGGCGATCATTTCCACCATCCAGGACCGTGGTTATGTGACCCTGCACAACCGCCGCTTCTACTCCGAGAAGATGGGCGATATCGTCACCGAGCGCCTGTCGGAGAGCTTCTCCAACCTGATGGACTACGGCTTTACCGCCGACATGGAAGAGAACCTCGACGACGTGGCCCAGGGCGAGCGTGACTGGAAGAACGTGCTTGACGAGTTCTACGGCGACTTCAGCAAGAAGCTGCAGACGGCCGAGTCCAGTGAAGACGGCATGCGCGCCAACCAGCCGACCATGACCAACATTCCGTGCAAGGAATGTGGCCGGCCGATGATGATCCGCACGGCTTCCACCGGTGTGTTCCTCGGTTGCTCAGGCTACAGCCTGCCGCCGAAAGAGCGTTGCAAGGCCACCGTGAACCTGGTGCCGGGCGACGAGATTGCTGCGGATGACGAGGGTGAGTCGGAGTCGCGCGTGCTGCTGGGCAAGCACCGCTGCCCGATCTGCGCCACGGCGATGGATGCCTACCTGCTGGATGAGAAGCACAAGCTGCACATCTGCGGTAACAACCCGGATTGCGCTGGCTATGAGATCGAGGAAGGCAGCTACCGCATCAAAGGTTACGAAGGGCCGAGCCTGGAGTGCGACAAGTGCGGTAGCGAGATGCAATTGAAGACGGGCCGTTTCGGCAAGTTCTTCGGCTGCACCAACCCGGCGTGCAAGAACACCCGCAAGCTGCTAAAGAGCGGCGAAGCGGCGCCACCGAAGATGGACAAGGTGGACATGCCAGAACTCAAGTGCGAGAAGGTCGACGACACCTACGTGCTGCGCGACGGCGCTTCGGGGCTGTTCCTGGCCGCCAGCCAGTTCCCCAAGAACCGCGAAACCCGAGCACCGCTGGTAATGGAGATCGTGCCGCACAAGCATGAGATCGACCCGAAGTACCACTTCCTGTGCGAAGCGCCGCAGAAAGACCCGGATGGCCGCCCGGCGGTGATCCGCTACAGCCGCAAGACCAAGGAGCAGTACGTGCAGTCCGAGGTTGATGGCAAGCCGACGGGGTGGAAGGCGTTCTACGACGGTGGTGCGTGGAAGGTTGAAGACAAGCGCTGACTCTTCAGCGCTGTAGTTGGGGCCGCCATGTCGGCTCTTGCATCAATCTTCTGGCCGGCGCGGTCCTTGTAGGAGCGGCCTTGCCGGGGCGCCGGACCGGTCGGAAAGGGCTGCGAAG
>NZ_JACVZC010000122.1 GCF_016658545.1 Pseudomonas sp. S37
CCCCGGCCCCCCGCCGCCCCCCCGCCCCCCCCCCCCCCCCCCCCCCCCCCGCTCCCACAAAAACCGCCCTTACAGGGGCGAGTTGCCACGCCTGCTCCCTTAGCGCCTGCACAGCTGGCACAATAGCCCCCATGAACACACTCCCCGCCTGCTGCGCCCCGCTCCAGCACCACTGGCCCCTGCCCCGCCCACTGCCCGGCGCGGTGCTGGTCAGCTGTGCCTTCGATCCCGCCCACCTGGCACCTGACGACTTCCAGCGCGCCGGCATCGTACCCAGCGCCAGCCTGCAACGCTCGGTGGCCAAGCGCCAGGCCGAGTATCTGGCCGGCCGCGTATGCGCCCGCGCCGCCCTGCAGCGCCTGGACGGCCGCGATTACATACCCGGCACCCACGAAGACCGCTCGCCCATCTGGCCCAGCGGCATCCGTGGTTCGATCACCCACGGCAAAGGCTGGGCCGCCGCCGTGGTCGCCGCCGAGGGCAGTTGCCAAGGCCTTGGCCTGGACCAGGAAGCCCTGCTAGATGACGAGCGCGCCGAGCGGCTGATGGCTGAAATCCTCACCCCCGTCGAGCTTGAACGCCTCGACCGCCGCCAGCTCGGGCTGACGGTCACCCTGACGTTCTCGCTGAAGGAAAGCCTGTTCAAGACCCTTTACCCGCTGACCCGTCAGCGCTTCTACTTCGAACACGCCGAAGTGCTCGAGTGGTCCGCCGAGGGCCAGGCGCGCCTGCGCCTGCTTACCGACTTGTCGCCGCAGTGGCAACAGGGCGCAGAGCTGCAAGGCCAGTTCTGCCTGCAGGACGGCCACCTGCTCAGCCTGGTCAGCGTCTGACCGTTACTGCGGTGCCTGCTGCCGCGGCCAGCTCAGGCTGAAGCAAGCACCGCCCAGCGCTTCACTGCGCCCTACGGTGGCCCGCCCGGCGTGCCAGTAGATGATCCGGCGCACGATCGACAGGCCCAGGCCATGCCCGCCCGAGGCGCGGGTACGGCTGTCGTCGAGCCGGGTGAACGGCGTGAAGATGCGGTCCCAGACACCCTCGGGTATGCCTGGGCCGTCGTCCTCCACATCGATGCGGCAGCGTTGCTGCCCCAACTGGTAGCTCAGGCGCACCTGTGATTCGGCATGGCGCATGGCATTGCCGACCAGGTTCTGCAGCGCCCGGTGCAGGTAGCGCGGCTCGGCCTCGACCCAGGCGCCGTCGGCATCCGCACCCTGGCAGTCACCGCGCACCACGCGCACATCGGCACGCAGCGGCGCCAGCTCTGCGATCACCCGGTCAAGCAAGGCATCCAGGTCGACCTGCTGGAATTGCAAGGCCGGTGCGCCCTGCTCCAGGCGGGCGTAGGTGAGCATCTCGTCGACCAGCTTGTCGAGGTCCTGGATATCGCCATCCATACCGGCCAGGTGCTTGGCACGCGCCTGCTCGGTACTGGCGCTTTCAATCATCTCCAGGCCAAAACGCAGGCGCGCCACCGGCGTGCGCAGCTCGTGAGACACCGCCCGCACCAGTTCGCGCTGCATGGTCAGCGAGCGTTGCAGGTGCTCGGCCATGCCGTTGAAGGCGGCGGCCAGGCGCCCCACCGAGTCGGCGTCGCCGGCCGGCACGCGGGTGTCCAGGCTGCCTTGGGCGATGCGCGTGGCGGCCAGTTCCAGGCCAGACACGCGGCGCTCCAGCTGGCGCACCAGCAGGTAGACCACCAGGCCGATCAGGCACAGGCCAAGGAACGCGATCAGGATAAGCAACTGCGGCGGGTACGGGTTGAGCTGGTACAGCGGGCCGATTTCCAGCACCCAGGGCGAGCCGGTGAGCCCGGCAAACACCCGGATCGAATCGCCATCCCTGCCCAGCGCCATCACTGTGTCGCCTTCCTCGACCCGGCGCCGCTGGTCATCGTCCAGGCTGACCCGTTCGATACGCTGCAGGGCGACGCCGAAGCCGAAGCCCTTTTCCTGCTTTATCTGCGCCAGACGTTGTTGCTGTTCGGTCACCGGGTAGCGCACCAGTTCATCGGCCAACAGATAAAGGGTAGCCCGCGCCAGTTGCTCGCTGATCTGTTTGATCTGCGCCACCAGCATCAGGTCTTCCTGGCCGACCTTGCGCAGCACTTGCGCCGCATGCGGGCCGGTCTTCTCGACCACCACCAGGCCACGGTACAGGCGCGTCCGCTGGCCGCCGTCGAGGCTGCGCGCGGTCATCGGCTGCAGCGCCAGCGGCACGCCGAGCAGGCGCTCCCATATCAGCAACGAGCGCTTGCGTTCGGTGTCGTTCTGCAGGGCCAGGTTGTCGGCCATCAGGCTGAAGGTGCCCTGGGCCAGGCCCTCGCGGTGCTGCGCGGCGCGCACTTCGTTGACCAGGTGCAGGCTGAGCACGCCCAGCAGGGCCACCAGCACCAGCACGGCCAGCATGCCGCCGTAGATGCGCAAGAAGATCGAATTGTTCATGGCGCCTCGCCAACGAACAGGTAGCCCTTGCTGCGCAGGGTCTTGATCAGCCGCGGCTGGATGGGATCATCGCCTATCTTCGGGCGTATCTTTGAGATGCGGATGTCGATGGAACGGTCCTGGCCGTCGTAGCCGACGCCGCGCAACGCAGTGAAGATCTGCTCGCGGCTCAGCACCCGCCCGGCGTTGCTGGCCAGCAGCCAGAGCAGGTCGAATTCGGCGCCGGTCAGCTCGATCAACTGTTCGCCCAGGCGCGCCTCGCGCAGGCGGTTGTCGATGCGCAGTGCGCCAAAGGCCAGGTCGTGGCGCTTGCTGTCGACCGCGTCGCTGCGGCGCAGCAGGGCCTGGATGCGCGCCAGCAGCAGGCGCGGGCGCACCGGTTTGCACACGTAATCGTCGGCGCCCAGGTCCAGGCCCTGGACCTGGTCGAGTTCGTCACTGCGGGCGGTAAGCATGAGGATCGGCCCGGGGTACTGGCTGCGCACCCGGCGGCAGATGCTCAGGCCGTCTTCGCCGGGCAGCATCAGGTCGAGGATGACCAGGTCGGGCTGGCTGTCCACGATGCGCCGTGCGGCGCGGGCGCCATCGCCCTCCACCGCGACATCGAAGCCGTTGGCCTGCAGGTACTCGGCGGTGAGCTCGGCCAGGCGCTGGTCGTCTTCGACAATGAGGATACGGGGTTGGGTTGGGTCCATGCCGCTGGCCTTTGCTTGTTGTTTTTGTATTGCCTGTGCCGGCCCTTTCGCGGGTGAACCCGCTCCCACAGGGTGAACTGCTCATTACCTGTGGGAGCGGGTTCACCCGCGAAAGGGCCGGCACAGGCAACATAACCCTTTAACCAAAAGGCAACATCCTCCTCGGATACTACGTCCCACCATAAGCACTGCCAACCCGCCCACAGGCCCCTCGACTGAACCGTTTTTTGTGGTAGGGTGCGCCCCCGAAAAAAACTGCTCCGGGGCGCCAGGGCGCAGAAAAATACTGCAAACCACTTGGCACAAGGCCTACAGCGAATACCCACCATTCACTCACAAAGTACACACAAGTTATCCACAGGCGCTCGCCTTGCAAAGCCCCCAATACCGCATTATCTTGTATCCCGAACGCAGCGAACCACTAGATATAGGGGTTCGTGCAAAATCACACACAAAAGTCAACCCGCAAGATCAAGCGATTTTGCGGGTGGAACTTCAGGTGATTTCAGCAGCCAAACCGCTCCTGCGGAGGCGACCGAGGCAAGCCCTTCCGGGGCCTTGTTCGGGTATGGGTGTTGCAGGCCAGGCCTGGCACTCATCAGCAACAGTTTTTGGGCCCAGCCCAGAACCTTTGACTTCGGCCAGGGAGCGGCAAGCCATTGCCACTTATTCCTGAGTCTGTCCCGAAGTCGGTACGCCCGCGCGGGCGGATGCGCATGCCATTGCGCATCCCTGCGAGGTTATCGAGCAAGTGGACGGAACGGTGGGCGCCCAAAAGGCGCCTGAACAATATAGAAACTGTGGAGACACCCACCCATGCAAACCGACACAACTCGCGAGAACCCGCAGGCCCAGGTGCCGCAGGCCGCCGATTCCAACCAGGATCTGGCTGCCACCGCCCCCGGCCAACTGCGCGTGATCAAGCGTAACGGCACTGTCGTCCCGTACACCGACGACAAGATCACCGTTGCCATCACCAAGGCGTTCCTTGCAGTTGAAGGCGGCACCGCCGCCGCCTCGTCGCGCATCCACGACACCGTCGCGCGCCTGACCGAGCAGGTTACCGCCACGTTCAAGCGTCGCATGCCATCGGGTGGCACCATCCACATCGAAGAAATCCAGGACCAGGTCGAACTGGCCCTGATGCGCGCCGGCGAGCAGAAAGTTGCCCGTGACTACGTGATCTACCGCGACCAACGCGCCAAGGAACGTGCCACCCGCGCCAACACCGACGCCGTGGTCGAGCCGCACCCGTCCATCCGCATCACCCTGGCCGACGGCAGCCTGGCACCACTCGACATGGCCCGCCTGAACACCATCATCAGCGAAGCCTGCGAAGGCCTGGCCGAAGTCGATGGCGACCTGATCCAGCGCGAAACCCTGAAGAACCTGTACGACGGCGTGGCCATCAAGGACGTCAACACCGCCCTGGTAATGACCGCCCGCACCCTGGTAGAGCGCGAGCCGAACTACTCGTTCGTTACCGCCCGCCTGCTGATGGACACCCTGCGCGCCGAAGGCCTGGGCTTCCTGGAAGTGGCCGACAGCGCCACCCACCACGAGATGGCCGACCTGTACGCCAAGGCCCTGCCGGCCTATGTCGCCAAAGGTATCGAATTTGAACTGCTGAACCCTGCCCTGGCCAACTTCGACCTGGACAAACTGGGCAAGGCAATCAACCACGAGCGCGACCAGCAGTTCACCTACCTGGGCCTGCAAACCCTGTACGACCGCTACTTCATCCACAAGGATGGCGTGCGCTTCGAGCTGCCGCAGGTGTTCTTCATGCGTGTGGCCATGGGCCTGGCGCTGGAAGAGAAAGACAAGGAAGCCCGTGCGATCGAGTTCTACAACCTGTTGTCGTCGTTCGACTACATGGCCTCGACCCCGACCCTGTTCAACGCCGGCACCCTGCGCCCGCAGCTTTCCAGCTGCTACCTGACCACCGTGCCGGACGACCTGTCGGGCATCTACCACGCGATCCACGACAACGCCATGCTGTCGAAATTCGCCGGCGGCCTGGGCAACGACTGGACCCCGGTCCGTGCGCTGGGCTCGTACATCAAGGGCACCAACGGTAAATCCCAGGGCGTCGTACCGTTCCTGAAAGTGGTCAACGACACTGCCGTTGCCGTGAACCAGGGTGGCAAGCGCAAAGGCGCGGTGTGTGCCTACCTGGAAACCTGGCACCTGGACATCGAAGAGTTCATCGAGCTGCGCAAGAACACCGGTGATGACCGCCGTCGTACCCACGACATGAACACCGCCAACTGGATCCCTGACCTGTTCATGAAGCGTGTCTTCGACGACGGCAAGTGGACCCTGTTCTCGCCATCGGAAGTGCCAGACCTGCACGACCTGACCGGCAAGGCCTTCGAAGATCGTTACGAGTACTACGAAGCCCTGACCGAGTACAACAAGATCAAGGTGTTCAAGACCATCCAGGCCAAAGACCTGTGGCGCAAGATGCTGTCGATGCTGTTCGAGACCGGCCACCCATGGCTGACCTTCAAGGACCCGTGCAACCTGCGTTCGCCGCAGCAGCACGTGGGCGTGGTCCACAGCTCGAACCTGTGCACCGAGATCACCCTGAACACCAACAAGGACGAGATCGCGGTCTGCAACCTGGGCTCGATCAACCTGCCGAACCACATTGTCGACGGCAAGCTGGACACCGCCAAGCTGCAACGCACCGTGAACACCGCCGTGCGCATGCTCGACAACGTGATCGACATCAACTACTACTCGGTGCCGCAAGCGCGTAACTCGAACTTCAAGCACCGCCCGGTCGGCCTGGGCATCATGGGCTTCCAGGATGCGCTGTACCTGCAGCACATTCCGTACGGCTCCGATGCTGCCGTCGAGTTCGCCGACAAGTCGATGGAAGCGGTCAGCTACTTCGCCATCCAGGCTTCCTGTGACCTGGCCGACGAGCGTGGCGCCTACGAGACCTTCCAGGGCTCGCTGTGGTCCAAGGGCATCCTGCCGCTGGACTCGCAACAGATCCTGATCGAAGCCCGTGGCCAGAAGTACATCGACGTCGACCTGAACGAGAGCCTGGACTGGGCACCGGTCCGTGCCCGCGTACAGAAAGGTATTCGTAACTCGAACATCATGGCCATCGCGCCAACCGCGACCATTGCCAACATCACTGGCGTATCGCAGTCGATCGAGCCGACCTACCAGAACCTGTACGTGAAATCGAACCTGTCGGGCGAGTTCACCGTGATCAACCCGTACCTGGTTCGCGACCTGAAGGCCCGCGGCCTGTGGGACTCGGTCATGATCAACGACCTGAAGTACTACGACGGTTCGGTGCAGCAGATCGAGCGTATCCCGCAAGAGCTGAAAGACCTGTACGCCACTGCGTTCGAAGTTGAAACCAAGTGGATCGTCGACGCAGCTTCCCGTCGCCAGAAGTGGATCGACCAGGCTCAGTCGCTGAACCTGTACATCGCTGGCGCCTCGGGCAAGAAGCTGGACGTGACCTACCGCATGGCCTGGTACCGTGGCCTGAAAACCACCTACTACCTCCGTGCCCTGGCCGCGACCAGCACCGAGAAGTCGACCATCAACACCGGCAAGCTCAACGCCGTTTCTAGCGGTGGCGACAGCGCCCCGGTCCAGGCAGCCGGCCCAGCGCCAGTGCCGAAGGCCTGCGCGATCGACGAGCCTGACTGCGAAGCCTGCCAGTAAGGCCTGAATGCCGCGCGGGGTGCCCTTGGGTGCCCCGCGCGGCATTTTTGTATCTGCGCCCCGGAGAAACCTTGCCCTTTGCCCAGCGCTCACGCGGCTCGGTAAAAGAACAGGACTTCTCACAAAAGGATGTAAGCCCATGGCGCGGAAAAAACTGGCATCTCGCAAGATTGGCCGCAACGCTGAAACCGGCCGCTTCACCACGGTGGAGCAGGCACGCAAGCACCCCAAGACACACATCGTCGAAACGCTGCATAACCATCGCAGCTGACGCGCTCCCTGTAGGAGCGGCCTTGTGTCGCGATAGGGGTGCGAAGCGCCCCCAGGATTGCAGCTTCGCCGCATGAATTGCCGGGGCCGCCATGCGGCCCTTACGCGACACAAGGCCGCTCCTACAAGGATCGCGCCAACCCAACATGATGTGTTTTAAAAAATAAAATGCCACAACATGTAGTGTCATCCGCTTTTTGCCGCTACACTCCCTCCCCATGGCAAGCCACACAAACCCGGTGAACGGACGCACGCAATTCCGGTCGAAAAAGTTACCCTCGCCCGCAAGACACGCGCCCCGATCCAAGGCGAAATCCGATATACTTCGCCCCCTCTGAAAAGAGCACCATTCAATTGTCCTGGCCCCTCCCCGAGGCCTGGCCAGGTACAAGCCAGAACACATTCAGATGTAAACGAGAGTCAGCCTCTCGAGCTGTCCATTCGCCGTTACGGCCTTGCGTCAGGCATCACATTCTTTAAATCCAAGCGGTTGCCCCAGGGCAACCCTCAAGCAGGAGCCAAACCATGCTGAGCTGGGACGAATTCGACAAAGAAGACGGCGAAGTAGCCGCCAAAGGCAACAACCCTGCGCAGGCCGCTGCCGCCGCCACCCTCGACAAGCTCGACAGCGCCGGCGGTGCCGCCGCCCTGGAAGCCCGTGCGGCCACCGCTGCTGACTCCGACGCGGTCAAACGTGCCAAGGCAGCCCTCGACGCCCTCGACGTTGCTGAAGGCCTGGCCGAGCTGGAAGGCTCCTCGGCCCGTGTTGCCGTTGACGAAAAGCGCATGATCAACTGCCGTGCCGACCTCAACCAGCTGGTACCGTTCAAGTACGACTGGGCCTGGCAGAAGTACCTGGACGGCTGCGCCAACCACTGGATGCCGCAAGAGGTCAACATGACCGCCGACATCGCCCTGTGGAAGAGCCAGGACGGCCTGACCGAAGACGAGCGCCGCATCGTCATGCGCAACCTCGGCTTCTTCTCCACCGCCGACTCGCTGGTTGCCAACAACCTGGCCCTGGCCGTGTACCGCCTGATCACCAACCCCGAGTGCCGCCAGTACATCCTGCGCCAGGCCTTCGAAGAGGCGATCCACACCCACGCCTACCAGTACTGCATCGAGTCGCTGGGCATGGATGAAGGCGAGATCTTCAACATGTACCACGAGATCCCGTCGGTCGCGAAGAAAGCCGCCTGGGGCCTGAAGTACACCCGCGCCATCTCCGACCCGGAATTCAACACCGGTACTGTCGAAACCGACAAAGAGCTGCTGCGCAACCTGATCGCCTACTACTGCGTACTGGAAGGCATCTTCTTCTACTGCGGCTTCACCCAGATCCTGTCCATGGGCCGCCGCAACAAGATGACCGGCGTGGCCGAGCAGTTCCAGTACATCCTGCGTGACGAGTCGATGCACCTGAACTTCGGTATCGACGTGATCAACCAGATCAAGATCGAGAACCCGCACCTGTGGGACGCGGCGATGAAGGAAGAAGCGACCCAGATGATCCTGCAAGGGACCCAGCTGGAGATCGAATACGCCCGTGACACCATGCCACGCGGGGTACTGGGCATGAACGCAGCGATGATGGAGGACTACCTCAAGTTCATCGCCAACCGTCGTTTGACCCAGATTGGTTTGAAGGAAGAGTACCCGGGGACTACCAACCCGTTCCCATGGATGAGCGAGATCATGGACTTGAAGAAGGAGAAGAACTTCTTTGAGACGCGGGTGATTGAGTATCAGACCGGTGGTGCTTTGAGCTGGGACTGATCGTCCGGGCTGAGCATCGAGAAGGCTGCCGAATGGCAGCCTTTTTTATTGGCTGCTCTGATAGAGCATCTCGGCTGAGAGGTGCTTGGCATAACATTTTTATCGCCTTTGGGATCGAGCGCCGCGCGGGCGGCGCTCGATCTGTGCAGCATCGCAACCCCTAATACATGCACCTGAAAGCGCACACCCAATATCCCCCTTGGGTGAGGATGCGGGATATGCCGGTGGTGCTGGCTGGGGAGGTTGACCCGCTGGGGCCGGTGCAGATGCGTAGGTTGAGTTGGCGGGAGTGTGCGCAGCGGGCGTTGCGGATGCATGGGGTTTAGCGGGCGGATTTGCCTGTGGGGGCCTCTTCGCGGGTGAACCCGCTCCCACAGGGGGGCTGAGCTTGCTGGAGTGATTGAGTTAGCCTGCAAGAACAGGTAACCAGGGCTGCTTTGCAGCCCATCGCCGGCAACCCACCAGCTGGCCTGCATCACCCTCAAGGCAGGCACAGGACCTGTAGGAGCGGCCTTGCGTCGCGATGGGCTGCGCAGCAGCCCCAGGGTTTCCGCACAGATGCACAAATTGCTGGGACTGCTGCGCAGCCCATCGCGACGCAAGGCCGCTCCTACAAGGGCCAGTGCTGGCCGGAAGAACCATGCAAGACCATTCCCCCCCCAACCGCATTGATTTCAAGCCCTACGCTGTACCTGTGGGAGCTGGCTTGTTCGGCGAAGGGCCGCAAAGCGGCCCTAATTTGTATGACCAGCTGGTATGCGGAGTTACCCGCGAACACCGGCGAAGCCGGTGCCATTTACCGCGTCGCATTCTTCGCGGGCACGCCCGCTCCCACAGGAGTCGAGGTTAAAGGTCATCCAGCGTCATTTTCATACGCTGCGGGGAGGTGAGCCGCTCATTTACAGTCGCGATCAGGTCTTCATCCTCCTCGGCTATCTGCGCTAGTTCGGAGGGCAGTCTGCCCTGCTCTGCAACATATTGCAGGACCTGGTGAATGAGTTCGGAGGGGGTTACGCCTAAACGCTCTAGCTGTTTGTAGGCTTGGGCCATGAGTTCGTCGTCAATGCGCAGGGTGATGGAAGCCATGGATCGGCCCTCGGGTAAAGGCGTTTGTCATTGCAGCATGCGGGTGGATTCTGCACTGGTGGTTGTGTATTCCGAAAGTGATCAATGTTTCAATTTCTTTTGAGCAGTTGGCGCAAATCACTGTGAGGGCGGCCCCAAAAATGCTATCGCCTGTGCCATTGCCGGGGCCGCTGTGCGGCCCTTTCGCGACACAAGGCCGCTCCTACATGGGATCGCGTATCACGGGAGATTTGTGGGCAATATCGGCAAGAATCCGCCAGGGCCCGAAACGAAAAAAGCGCCATGGGCGCTTTGATCGACGGTTGGTAAAACAGGTCCGGCCACCGCTTCGGCTTATCGCCTCGGCCCACCTTGCGCGGACAGTCCGTAAATAAGGGGCCCCGCCCACGCCGACAAGGGGGGTACGGCACCAACGAGGATGCCGGGACTGGACATGCCAGTCTAAGTGGTCGAGGGCGAGGCCTGATTTGAAGATAGCGCAAGTGAGCGGTGGGTGCCACTGCCAGGTCGGGGGAATTTGTAAACCATGTGTCCGGTTTGCCAACAAAGCAGTTGTCATCGTATCTCTTCACAGCGAGCGAAATAGAGCCGCTACGCGTTAATTCACGGGTATCTAACCTGTAATCATTAGGCCACTATGCGTTGACAGCCTCTCTCTCACTTGCTAATAATCGCCCACAGTTGTACGACAACACATAACAAAAACAACAATCAGTGGACGAACCCATGTCGACACCCATCCCGCTACACCCACGTCTGTTGCATACCCCTCTTCCCGCGGCCTGCTGGCGTACCCCCTCGAGTACCTAGCGCCCGGTTACCGCGTTTTTACCCCTGGCCCTGACCGGCCCGTTACCTACCCGCCCCTGCCGCAGGCCGCTTGTGCGTGCCCGGTGGACGGGCTGCCATACCCTTCGGGAGCACAACAATAATGAAAATCTGCCACACCCTGCCCTTCGCCCTGCTTGGCGCCGGGGTTATCGCCGGCTTGCCAGGCACCAGCCTGGCAGCGGGTTTTGTCGAGGACAGCAAGGCCACCCTTGGCCTGCGCAACTTCTACATCAACCGCAACTTCACCAACCCGAGCAACCCGCAAAGCAAGGCCGAGGAATGGACGCAAAGCTTCATTCTCGATGCCCGTTCGGGGTTCACCGAGGGGCCGATCGGCTTCGGCGTGGATGTGCTGGGGCTGTGGTCGGTCAAGCTGGATGGCGGTGGCGGTACCTATGGCACGGCATTGCTGCCGCGTCATGACGATGGCAAGCCGGCGGATGACTATGGGCGCCTGGCAGTAGCAGGCAAGGCGCGGATTTCCAAAACCGAGTTGAAGATCGGCGAGTGCATGCCGGTGCTGCCGATTCTGCGCTCGGACGACGGGCGTTCGTTGCCGCAGACGTTCCGTGGCGGGCAGGTTACCTCCAACGAGATTGCCGGGCTGACTGTGTATGGCGGGCAGTTCCGCGGCAACAGCCCGCGCAACGACGCCAGCATGGAAGACATGAGCTACGGCGGTGGGGTGTCGGACCGTTTCAACTTTGTCGGTGGCGAGTACAAGTTCAACCAGGACCGCACATTGGTCGGGTTGTGGAATGCGGTGCTGAAGGATGTGTACCAGCAGCAGTACCTGCAACTTAGCCACAGCCAGCCGGTGGGTGACTGGACCCTGGGCGCCAACCTGGGCTACTTCCACGGCGATGACGATGGTTCCAAACGCGCTGGCGAGCTGGACAACAAGACCTACTCGGGGATGTTCTCGGCCAAGTACGGTGGCAGCACCTTCTGGGTCGGGCTGCAGAAGGTCGATGGCGATACCTGGATGCGGGTCAACGGCACCAGTGGCGGCACCCTGGCCAACGACAGCTACAACTCCAGCTTCGACAACGCCAACGAACGCTCGTGGCAGGTGCGCCATGACTTCAACTTCGTCACCGTCGGGGTACCGGGGCTGACCTTGATGAACCGCTATATCAGCGGGCGCGACGTGCACAGCGGGGTGGTGACCGATGGCAAGGAGTGGGTGCGAGAGACGGAGCTGGCGTATGTGATCCAGAGTGGGGCGTTCAAGGATTTGAGTGTGAAGTGGCGTAACTCGTCGATTCGTCGGGATTACAGCAATAACGAGTTTGATGAGAACCGGTTGATCTTCAACTACCCGTTGTCGTTGCTTTGATCAAAACCTGCGGCTGGATGGCACGGGCTTCGCCCGTGTTCGCGGGTGAACCCGCTCCCACAAGTATCGCGCAGGTCAGAAGAACTGCTATCCCCTGTGGGAGCGGGTTTACCCGCGAAGAGGCCAGCAAAAGAGACACAGGCCTCATTGACAATATTCAAACCCACCGCCAATAATCAGCTTAGTCATACGACAACCTACAACAATTAACAACAAGAGCCGGCCATGACCACTACCCCCCTCAATCGCCTGCTGCTCACCGGAGCCGCAGGCGGCCTGGGCAAGGTCCTTCGCGAACGCCTGCAAGGCTACGCCGAGGTCCTGCGCCTTTCCGACATCAGCCCCATGGCACCTGCCGCAGGCCCGCATGAAGAGGTCATTACCTGCGACCTGGCCGACAAGGCTGCGGTGCATGCCCTGGTCGAAGGCGTCGATGCCATCATCCACTTCGGCGGCGTGTCCACCGAGCATTCGTTCGAAGACATCCTCGGCCCCAACATCTGTGGCGTATTCCATGTCTACGAGGCGGCGCGCAAGCATGGGGTGAAGCGCATCATCTTCGCCAGCTCCAACCACACCATCGGTTTCTACCGCCAGGACGAGCGCATCGACGCCCACTCCCCGCGCCGCCCCGACAGCTACTACGGGCTGTCCAAGTGCTATGGCGAGGATGTCGCCAGCTTCTACTTCGACCGCTACGGCATCGAGACCGTCAGCATCCGCATCGGCTCGTCGTTCCCGCAGCCACAGAACCCGCGCATGCTCTGTACCTGGCTGAGCTATGACGACCTGGTGCAGCTGATCGAGCGCGGGCTGTTCACCCCCGACGTTGGCCATACCATCGTCTACGGCGCCTCCGACAACCGCACCGTGTGGTGGGACAACCGCCATGCCGAGCACTTGGGCTATGCACCCAAAGACAGTTCGGAACCCTTCCGCGCCGCCGTGGAAGCCCAGCCGGCGCCCGCCGCCGATGACCCGAGCATGGTCTACCAGGGCGGCGCCTTCGCCGTGGCCGGCCCGTTCAACTGACCCCACCCACGCCAGGAGGCACGGCCATGAACTGCGAACTGATCGTCGACGCCCGCAACGGCACCGGCGAAAGCCCCGTGTGGCACCCCCGCGAACAGGCCCTGTACTGGGTCGACATTCCCGCGCGCCAGCTGCACCGCTGGCAGGCGGCCGATGGCACGCACCAGGTCTGGCAGGGCGACGAGATGCTTGCCTGCATCGCCCGTAGCGGCGACGGCTGGGTGGCGGGCATGGAAAGCGGCATTTTCCAGCTCCAGGCAAAAGCCGATGGCAGCCTGCACAGCCAACTGCTCAGCAGCGTGCAGCATGCCCAGCCCGGCATGCGCTTCAACGATGGCCGCTGCGACCGCCAGGGCCGCTTCTGGGCCGGCACCATGCTGCTGGACATGCAGCAAGGCGCCCATGTCGGCGCGCTGTACCGGCATGACGGCGAAGGCAGTTTGCACCTGCAGCAAGACGGCATGATCGTGCCCAACGGCCTGGCCTTCAGCCCCGATGGCAAGCGCATGTACCTGTCCGACTCGCACCCCAATGTGCAGAAGGTCTGGGCCTTCGACTACGACACCGACAGCGGCACGCCGCACAACAAGCGGCTGTTCGTCGACATGCGCGGCTACCCGGGCCGCCCCGACGGTGCCGCCATCGACCAGGACGGCTGCTACTGGATCTGCGGTAACGACGCCGGGCAGGTTCACCGCTTCACCCCCGACGGCCGCCTCGACCGCTCGCTCAGCGTGCCGGTGAAAAAGCCGGCGATGTGCGCCTTCGGCGGCGCCAACCTCGACACCCTGTATGTCACCTCGATCCGCCCCGCGGGCATCGACCTCAGCGACCAGCCACTGGCTGGCGGGGTATTTGCCCTCAACCCTGGCACCCAGGGCCTGGAGGAACCTGCCTACCGGGGCTGAGCCTCACTGCCAACACCACAACACTCTTTGCACGCCCGAAACCGGATAATAAAAACCACGGAGTTTCATCATGACGTTCAAACGCAAGCTGCTTCTTGCCGTACTCCCGTTCGCCTTCAGCGTGGCGATGCCCGCCTCGGCGCTGGACATCAAGTTCGCCGAAATCCACCCTGCCGGCTACCCGACCGTGGTCGCCGAGCAGAACATGGGCAAAAAGCTGGAACAAGCCAGCAATGGCGACATCACCTTCAAGATGTTCGCCGGCGGTGTGCTGGGCTCGGAGAAGGAAGTGATCGAGCAGGCACAGATCGGTGCCGTACAGATGACCCGCGTGAGCCTGGGGATCGTCGGCCCGGTGGTACCGGATGTGAACGTGTTCAACATGCCGTTCGTGTTCCGCGACCATGACCACATGCGCAAGATCATCGACGGCGAGATCGGCCAGGAGATCCTCGACAAGATCACCAACTCCGACTTCAACCTGGTGGCCCTGGCCTGGATGGACGGCGGCTCGCGCAGCATCTACACCAAAAAGCCGGTGCGCAGCCTGGAAGACCTCAAGGGCATGAAGATTCGCGTGCAGGGCAACCCGCTGTTCATCGACATGATGAACGCCATGGGCGGCAACGGCATTGCCATGGACACCGGGGAAATCTTCAGCGCCCTGCAGACCGGGGTGATCGACGGTGCCGAGAACAACCCGCCGACCCTGCTTGAGCACAACCACTTCCAGAGCGCCAAGTACTACACCCTGACCGGCCACCTGATCCTGCCGGAGCCGGTGGTAATGTCCAAAACCACCTGGAACAAGCTCACCCCCGAGCAGCAGGTGCTGGTGAAGAAAGTCGCACGTGAGGCGCAGATGGAAGAGCGTGCGCTGTGGGACGCCAAGTCTGCCGCCAGCGAGGAGAAGCTCAAGGCTGCCGGTGTCGAGTTCATCACCGTGGACAAGAAGCCGTTCTACGACGCCACCGCATCGGTGCGCGAGAAATACGGCGCGCAGTACGCCGACCTGATGAAGCGCATCGACGCCGTCCAGTAAGCGCGGCCCTTTCCTGAACGACCTCGGCAGTGCGGCGCCCGCCGCCCTGCCGCTTTGGTGATGCCCATGAAAAACCTCTTTCTGCGTGCCAACGACACGCTGTACCGCGCCTGTATCTGGGTCGCCGGCCTGTCGATCCTGACCATGTCGCTGATCATCCCGTGGGGCATCTTTGCCCGCTACGTGCTCGGCACCGGCTCCAGCTGGCCGGAGCCGGTGGCCATCCTGCTGATGGTGGTATTCAGCTTTGTCGGCGCCGCCGCCAGCTACCGCGCCGGTGCGCACATGGCGGTGGCGATGATCACCGACCGCCTGCCGCCGCTGCAGCGCCGGCTGGTGGCGCTGCTGGTGCAGGTGTTGATGATTCTGGTGTGCGTGTTCATGACCTACTACGGCACCAAGCTGTGCATCACCACCTGGAACCAGTTTCTGGCCTCCCTGCCGGGTGTGCGGGTGGGCATGACCTATGCGCCGATCCCGGTCGGTGGCGTCCTGACCCTGGTGTTCGTGCTGGAAAAACTGCTGCTGGGCGACCAGAGCCACCGCAAGGTGGTGCGCTTCGACCAGCTGGAAGAAAGTGAAGGAGCGGCATAAATGGATGCGTTCATTCTGTTGGGCAGCTTCATCGTGCTCATCCTGCTGGGCATGCCGGTGGCCTACGCCCTGGGCCTGTCGGCGCTGGTCGGTGCCTGGTGGATCGACATCCCGCTGCAGGCGATGATGATCCAGGTGGCCAGTGGCGTTAACAAGTTTTCGCTGCTGGCGATTCCGTTCTTCGTACTGGCTGGCGCGATCATGGCCGAAGGCGGCATGTCACGACGGCTGGTGGCGTTTGCCGGGGTGCTGGTGGGCTTCGTGCGTGGTGGGCTGTCGCTGGTCAACATCATGGCCTCGACGTTCTTTGGCGCGATTTCCGGCTCGTCGGTGGCCGACACCGCGTCGGTGGGTTCGGTGCTGATCCCGGAGATGGAGCGCAAGGGTTACCCGCGCGAGTTCTCCACCGCCGTCACCGTCAGCGGCTCGGTACAGGCATTGCTGACCCCGCCCAGCCACAACTCGGTGCTGTATTCGTTGGCCGCAGGCGGCACGGTATCGATTGCCTCGCTGTTCATGGCCGGTGTAATGCCCGGCTTGCTGCTGAGCGCGGTGATGATGGGCCTGTGCCTGATCTTCGCCAAGAAGCGCAACTACCCCAAGGGCGAAGTGATCCCGCTGCGCCAGGCGCTGAAGATTGCCGGCGAGGCGCTGTGGGGGCTGATGGCCATGGTCATCATCCTGGGCGGCATCCTTTCGGGGGTGTTCACCGCCACCGAATCGGCGGCCGTGGCGGTGGTGTGGTCGTTCTTCGTGACCATGTTCATCTACCGTGACTACAAGTGGCGTGACCTGCCCAAGCTGATGCACCGCACGGTGCGTACCATCTCGATCGTGATGATCCTGATCGGCTTCGCCGCCAGCTTTGGCTACGTGATGACGCTGATGCAGATCCCGTCGAAGATCACCACGGCGTTCCTGACCCTGTCGGACAACCGCTATGTGATCCTGATGTGCATCAACTTCATGCTGTTGCTGCTGGGCACGGTGATGGACATGGCGCCGCTGATCCTGATCCTGACCCCGATCCTGCTGCCGGTGATTACCGGTATCGGCGTGGACCCGGTGCACTTTGGCATGATCATGCTGGTGAACCTGGGGATCGGGCTGATAACCCCGCCGGTGGGGGCGGTGTTGTTCGTTGGCTCGGCGATTGGCAAGGTGAGTATCGAATCGACGGTGAAGGCGTTGCTGCCGTTCTACTTGGCGCTGTTCCTGGTGCTGATGGCGGTGACCTACATTCCGGCCATCTCGCTGTGGCTGCCTAGCGTGGTGTTGTAACTGCACTTTTGGTCCCTGTAGGAGCGGCCTTGTGTCGCGATCGGGCCGCAAGGCGGCCCCAGGATTTCGGCGTTGATGCTGATAGTGCTGGGGCCGCTTTGCGGCCCGATCGCGACACAAGGCCGCTCCTACAACGACCGCGATGCGGCTGGAAAATCTACCTGCAAACGGATCCTGCACATGGCTGTCCCCTCCTCTGCTGTCCCTCTGTTCCCACGCAAGCTGGCCATCGCCCTGCTGGCGTTGCTGGCCTGCTCCTTCGCCGGTAACCACATCGCCGCACGCATCGCCTTCGATGACGGCACCGGCGTGCTGCTGGCCATCCTCTGCCGCTCGGGCATCACGTTCCTGGTCCTGGCCGGCTTGCTGCTGTGGCAACGCCAGGCCCTGGCCCTACCCTCCGGCACCCGCCGCTGGCAGTTGTTGCTTGGCCTGCTGATCGCCACCCAGAGCCTGTGCCTGTACTCGGCGGTGGCGCGCATTCCGGTAGCCCTGGCGCTGCTGGTGGGCAACACCTTCCCGATGCTGCTGGCATTGCTCACCTGGGCGCTGGGCGGTGCTCGGCCCACCGGCCGCACGGTGCTGTTCATGGGCCTGATCCTGTGCGGCCTGGTGCTGGCGCTGGACGTGCCGGCACGCCTGGCCGACAGCAGCGAAGCCAACCCGCACTGGGCGCTGGGTGTCAGCCTGGCCTTCGGCGCCGCCTGTGCCTTCGCCTGCGCCTTGTGGATCACCGACCACAAGCTGGCTGCCGTGCGCGGGCCGGTGCGCAGCTTGCTGACCCTGCTGATCGTGTTCTCCAGCATGCTGGTCGCAGGCGCAAGCGGCGTAATGCCGTCCGGCTTGTCGCTGCCGGGCAGCAGCAGCGGCTGGACGGCGCTGGCGAGCCTGGTGGTGCTGTATGGCCTGGCCTTCACCTTGCTGTTCGTCTGCGTGCCGCGGCTGAACATGGCACAGAACGCGCCGGTGATGAATGTCGAACCTATCGCGACCTTGCTGCTGGGTTGGGCCTTGCTCGACCAGCAGTTGGGTACCCTGCAATTACTCGGCGGTGCCGTGGTGGTGTGCGGCATCGTGCTGCTCACTTACCGGCGCCCCGGCTGACGCTTTTGCAAAGGAGCTTGAATGGCTGTGACCGAACTGTACCTGCAGGACCGCCTGACCCGCCTGAGCCTGGCCCCGAAGCTGGGCGCAAGCCTGGTCAACTGGCAGGTCAAGGCGACCGGGCAGGCGCTGCTGCGCCACACCGATGGCGATGCCTTGGCCAGCGGCACACCGCGGCGCCTGGCTTGCTACCCGCTGGCGCCATGGTCCAATCGCATTGCCGAGGGTGGCTTTGCCCGGCCCGAGGGCTGGCAGGCACTGGCAGCGAACACCGGGCATGACCCTTACCCGATTCATGGCAGCGCCTGGCAGCAGGCCTGGCAAGTGGAGCATCACAGCGAGCGCCGTGCCCGGTTGACGCTGGACAGTGCCGTACCGTTTGCCTACCAGGCCACGCTGGATGTGCAGCTGCAGGAAGGCTGCCTGAACCTGGACTTGCATGTAACGCACCTGGATGAGTCGGCCAACTGGTACGGGCTGGGGCTGCACCCTTACTTTCCGCGGTACCCCGATACCAGGCTGTATGCGGCAGCGCGCAAGGTGTGGCTGGCCGAAGCCGGGAGGCTGCCGTCGTATCAGGCCGAGGTGCCGGAGCAGTGGCGGTTTGAAACATTGGGCAGCCTGCCGGAGACGGTGGTTGATCACGCCTTCAGTGGTTGGCCGGGGGAGTGTGTGATCGAACAGCCGGGGGCTGGGTATCGGTTGGCGTGCAGCGCCAGCGGGGCCGAGCACTTTTTGCTGTTCTGCCCGCAGGGGCAAGGGTTTTTCTGCTTTGAACCGGTTAGCCACCCGGTCAATGCGCATCACCTGCCGGGGCGGCCGGGGTTGAGGCTGTTGCAGCGGGGGGAAGCAATGAGCCTGGGGTTCAGGATGCAGTATCGGGCGTTGTGACCGCGTTGCCAGTTATTGGGGCTGCTTTGCAGCCCATCGCGACACAAGGCCGCTCCTACAGGGGGCCGCGTAACATGCACTGATGCGGTCCCCTGTAGGAGCGGCCTTGTGTCGCGATGGGCCGCAAAGCGGCCC
>NZ_JACVZC010000123.1 GCF_016658545.1 Pseudomonas sp. S37
CTGTGGGAGCGGGTTCATCGAGGCGTCGAACCGCCGCGAAGAGGCCAGCACAGGCGACAGCACTTTACTGCCCATAGCTGATGCTGTTCACATACCAGGTCGCCTCACCGGTAGGCGTGTGCACCAATACCTCATCGCCCTCCTCCTTCTTCAGCAAGGCACGGGCCATGGGCGAGTCGATCGAGATGTAGTCGTTGCGCCCGTAGATCTCGTCATAACCGACAATGCGAAACTTCATGGTCTCGCCCTCGTCGTTCTCGATCTCGACCCAGGCGCCGAAAAACACCTTGCCTTCCTGCTGCGGCGAGTAGGCCACCACCTTCACATCCTCAAGACGCTTGCGCAGGTAGCGCACCCGGCGGTCGATTTCGCGCAGCAGCTTTTTGTTGTACTGGTAGTCGGCGTTCTCACTGCGGTCACCCAGCGACGCCGCCCAGGCCACCTTCTGGGTGATTTCCGGGCGATACACCCGCCACAGGTGGTCGAGCTCTTTCTTCAGCGCCTCATGGCCTTCCGTGGTGATGATGTTGGTGCTCAACAGGCGCTCCTCAGCGGCGGGTAATCAGGCCCTGGCGTGCGATGCGGGTAAGGTGGCCGATGACTTCGGCGGCCTCTTGCGGTGCCGGCGCCTGGATGACGGCGAGGTCGAAACGATCATTGCCATATTGCGCCAGATTGCAGCTGCTATCGGCGAACTGAATCAGAAACGCGCGCGCCTGGCCCTTGCGCCGTGACAGGCCTTCGAGGTGACGTAAAAGAGTGGGCTGATGCTGGCCGCCGAGCAGGATGCGCGGTGTGCGGGATGCCTGGCTGGCAGGCAAAGGGCTCAAACAGACACTGGTACGTGGGCAACTCATGGAGCTTTTCTCCGCCTCGCGAATCCCGCTGGGCAGCGGTGGGAGGCGTCACCGAACCAGCGCTTTAGCGGTATTTCGGATAACCCGGAGGTGGGGCTTTCCTGCGCCCCGCAAGTAGCTGTTTAAATCGGCGCAGGCGGTATGCTAGAGCGATGAGCTTGAAGTTGCAAGCTACAAGCCGCAAGCAGAAGCAGGCCGAGTAGAGGCCCGCTCTTGCTTGCGGCTTGTAGCTCACAGCTTGCAGCTGATTAGCGGGCGATCAGGCGGTCCAGCGAGAAGCGGCCAGCGCCTTCGATCATCACCGCAACCGTGCCGGCCAGCAGCGCCAAGGCGAACTCGTAGCCGTTGTTGGACATGAACAGGCCATTGCCGATGTGCACCGAGAAGATCGCCACCACCAAAGTCACAGTCAGCGCCAGGGCCGCCGGGCGAGCCAATAGGCCTACCACCAACGCCAGGCCACCGAAGAATTCGGCGCTACCGGACAACAGGGCCATCAGGTAACCCGGGGCCAGACCGATGCTTTCCATCCACTGGCCAGTACCTTCCAGGCCATAGCCGCCGAACAGGCCAAACAGTTTTTGCGCGCCATGCGCCATGAAGATGATGCCGACCAGGATGCGGATAACGCTGAGGCCAGCGCCAGCACGGGTGGAGAACAGGGCATTGAGGGTGGTGTTGTTCATGTCGAAGCGTCCTTGAAGCGAAGCAGTTGTGTTGGGATGGGCGTCATCATAATCAATTGCGTAGATATGAAAATCGCAAAAACCCCAACATAACAATCGACAAAATCGATTTGTCAGCGCTTGGCGACACGCTCCAGCACGGCACGCTCGCGGTTGAACGCCAGGTAGTACTTGTTGACGCTGTTGACGAAGTTGACCGGCCCCATGCCCACCTGCTCCATGGCAATGCGTTCGGTCTGGAAGAACCACTGGTTGCCATTGAGCCCGCGCCGCCGGGCCTCGGCGCGCATGGCCTGCACGCGCTCGGGGCCCAGGTTGTATGCCGCGAGCACAAAAGCCATGCGCTCACGCTCATTGATCTTGGCACTGGCAAAGAACTTGCGACGGATCAGCGCCAGGTAGCGGGCGCTGGCCAGGACATTACCATCCACCGTGGCGGTGTTGCTCACCCCCACGCGCTGCGCCGCCGAAGGGGTGATCTGCATCAGGCCGTGGGCGCCGCCGCTGCCGCGGGCGGCCGGGTTCAGCGTTGATTCCTTGAACGCCAGCGCGGCCAGGTTGAGCCAGTCGATCTGCTGCGCCTCGCCGTGCTTCTGCAACACCGCCCGCACCGATGCCAGGCGCTGGCGGTCCTTGCTGGCCAAGGGGTTGTGCACACGGTACTGGCGGCGGTAGATGCGCTCGAACGCGGCATCCTGGTTGTCCGGCGCGCGGTAACCCTTCAGGAAGTGATCGACCGCAGCCAGCAACTGCGGCGCATCCCGCCCCACATACCAGCGCATGGCCTGCGGTGCCCCCAGATGCACCCGGCTGTCCAGGCGCAGCCGCGGCATCACCCGCGCCCAACGCCGGGCAATGGGCTGCTCGACCACGGTCAGGTGGTAGATACCGGCCTGCACCATTTCCAGCACATCCTCCACGGCCAGTGTCGAGTCGACCCATTCCACCTTGATGGGTGGCCGCTTGCGCAGTGCCAGTTGCTGGTTGGCCTGCTGGATCAGCGGGCCAGCGGCGCTGGCGCTGGTCAACGCCACGGTGCGCCCGGACAGCTGTTCGAGCTTGCTGAAGCTGCGTTCGCCTTTGCGCCCCACCAACGTCAATGGCACCTGGTCAAGAATCGGCGCACTGCCGCTCACGCCACGTACGGTGCCGGGGTCGAGCAGTTCACCCGGCGCAGCCAGGTCACCCTCCCCTCGTGCCAGGGCGCCCAGCAATTGCTCCTTGGCCCGCGGGATGAGCTTCAGCTGGATCTGCTGGTCGTCATCGCTACGGGCATTGAGGAAATGCTCCAGGGCACGCAGGCGATAGTATTCGATGCCGACCGGTTCGCCTTTGACCTCACCAGAGCTGTTGCGGCTCTGGTTGACCAGAACCCGCAGCACCTTGGTACTGCGAATCTGCTGCAAATCACGGACCTTGGCGGGCGGTATGTTCTGCTGCGGGCCCGGCACCCGCGCCTGAACCGGGCCAGGCAAGGCCAACCCAAGCGTGAGCAAAAAAGTGAGCCAGAATCGCGGCATGCGAAAGCGTGTCCATGGTCGGTGGCGGCATCCATGGGTTGCACCGCCAAGTGATAAATGACGGTAAAAGACCACGGCAACAGCATGAAGTTCTTGGTTTTTTCAGAAAAACCCGGTTTTTGCTATGCTGGCCGCCCCGCGGCACGAGATAACACCATGCAACTGATCGATATCGGCGTCAACCTGACCAACAGCAGTTTCCACGACCAACAGGCAGCCATTGTCGAGCGCGCCATCGAGGCCGGGGTGACGCAAATGGTGCTGACGGGCACCAGCCTGGCTGTCAGCGAACAGGCACTGGAGCTGTGCCAGCAACTGGATGCCAGCGGCGAGCACTTGTTCGCCACAGCGGGTGTACACCCCCACGATGCCAAGGCTTGGGACGCCGGCAGCGAGCGCCAGCTGCGCCAACTGCTGAGTGAGCCGCGGGTACGTGCCGTGGGCGAATGCGGCCTGGATTTCAACCGCGACTTCTCCCCTCGCCCGCTCCAGGAAAAAGCCCTGGAGGCCCAGTTGGCCCTGGCTGTCGAACTGCGCCTGCCGGTGTTCCTGCATGAACGCGATGCCAGCGAACGCTTGCTGGCCATCCTGAAGGATTACCGCGACCAGCTGACCGCTGCGGTGGTGCACTGCTTTACCGGGGAACGCGAGGCGTTGTTCGCCTACCTCGACATGGACCTGCACATCGGCATTACCGGGTGGATCTGCGATGAGCGCCGTGGCACCCACCTGCACCCGCTGGTGGGCAACATTGCCGAAGGCCGGCTGATGCTGGAAAGCGATGCGCCCTACCTGCTGCCGCGCAGCCTGCGGCCAAAGCCGAAGAACGGGCGCAACGAGCCGGCGTTCTTGCCAGAGGTGCTGCGCGAGGTGGCCTTGCACCGGGGTGAAACGGCCGAGCACACGGCGGCGCATACTACCGCCACCGCGCGGGCGTTTTTCCAGCTCTGAAGCTGACGCGATCCCTTGTAGGAGCGGGCTTGCCCGCGAACCAGGCGCCGCAGTGGACGGCACCGGCTACGCCGGTGTTCGCGGCTAAAGCCGCTCCTACAGGGATTTGGGCAAGCCGTTGGATATTGAGGATGACGTGCTGGAGATCTTTCTTGATACACATCAAGAAAGAGCCTGGCTTGGGCTGGCACAATGATGGCACCTTGCCAATATTGTTTCCGCTCAACTCAGAGAAGACCTGCCCATGGGTGCCTGGCTTAGCAATGTTTCCCTGAAGTACAAATTCTGGGCCGTCAACGCGGTGGCCTTTGTCACGACCCTGTTGCTGGTGCTTTACGCCGTGCACCTGGAGCAACGCGCCCGCGCCGAGGCGGCACAGGCACAGGCCGCCGCGCAAGCTCAACTGCTGGCCGCCTGGCCAGCCGGGCAAGCGCTGCCGCGCCCGGCCAATGTCATCAGTTGGTCAGCCGGGCAAACCCCGAGTTTCGCCGGCGAACCCCTGGACACCCTGCGCAATGCCCAAGGCTGGGTCGAACTGCCAAGCGCCTGGGTCCTTGGCGACAACCCGCTACGCGGTGCGCAGGTACTGCGCAGCGGCGATCAGCAAATGGCCGTACTGGCCCAGTCGCCCAGCCTGCGCCAGGTGTTCTTCGAGCGTTTCAGCAATTACGCGGTGTGTGTACTGGTCCTGATGCTGGCCATGCTCGGCGCCTCGCAACTGCTGATACGCTTCTTGCTCAGCCAGCTCAATACCCTGAAGGATGTGATGCTGCACGTGGAGAAGACCGGCGACCTGGCCGCCCGCGTGCCCTTGGCCTGCGGCGATGAAGTCGGCCAGATGGCCGGCGCTTTCAACGCCATGCAGGCTACCTACCACCGGGTCGTCAGCACCGTCGCCCACACGGCGGCACAGCTTGACTCGGGCGCCGCACGCCTGGCCGCCAGCATGAATGACGTGCGCCACGGTATGCTTGGCCAGCAAAGCGAGACCGACCAGGCCGCCACCGCCATCAACGAAATGTCGGCGACCGTGCACCACATCGCCCAGCATGCCGGCGCCACCCGTGACCTGTCACAAACCGCCGATACCCTGGCCGGCAGCGGCAAAGAGGTGGTCAGCCGCGTGCAGGATTCAATTTCCGGGTTGTCCAGCGGCGTGCAGCAAACCGCCGAAATGATTCGCCAGCTGGCTGAAGACAGCCAGAAAATCAACGGCGTGGTCAGCGTGATCCACAGCATCGCCGAACAGACCAACCTGCTGGCCCTGAACGCTGCCATCGAAGCGGCCCGCGCCGGCGACCTGGGCCGCGGCTTTGCCGTGGTGGCCGACGAGGTGCGCAACCTGGCCAAGCGCGTGCAAACGTCGACCGATGAAATCACCACCATGGTCTCGGCGCTACAGTCCGGCACCCGTGATGCAGTGGAGTTCATGCAGGAAAGCTCGTACAAGGCCGACGACTGCGTGCGCCAGGCACAGGAAGCCGGCGAAGCACTGGCAGAAATTACCGGTGCGGTGGCGCAAATGCGCGAAAGCAACACCCAGATTGCCGTGGCGGCCGAACAACAAAGCCAGGTGGCCGAGGAAATGAACCGCGCCGTGGTGAGCATTCGCGATGTCACCGAGCAGACCGTGCAGCAGACAGTGGGCTCCGCCACCACCAGCAGCGAACTGGCGACCCTGGCCGGCGAGCTGAGCAAGGCCATTGGCCAGCTCAAGCTATAGTCGCCATAGCCAGCCTCGATTGGCCCCCTGACGGGGGCCGCACTAAGCTTTGGGCATGACGATGAGGAACTGCCCATGAGCAAACGCCTGCCCAACCTGCCCGCCTGGCAATGGCGCGGCTACCACCATAATCACCGCCACCCGGCCAACCTGGTGCTGCACCTGATTGCCGTGCCGCTGTTCATCCTGGGTGCGCTGCTGGTGCTGTCCGGCCTGTTCGGCCTTGATCTGGGCCAGATCGCGGTGGGTATCATTGCCTTGATCGCCGGCCTGGGCCTGCAGCGCCACGGGCACCGGCTGGAAGCCGAACAACCCGAGCCGTTCGCCAACCGCCAGGATGCCGTGCAACGGCTGCTGACCGAGCAGTTCATCACCTTTCCACGTTTTGTGCTGAGCGGGGCTTGGTGGAAGGCCTGGCGGGAGCGGCACAAGCACCGGCGTTGAGGGTGATTGCATTGCTTCGCCTAAACGCGATCCATTGTGGGAGCGGGTTCACCCGCGAAGCAGGCACCGAGGTGAATGGCACCGGCTTCGCCGGTGTTCGCGGCTAAAGCCGCTCCCACAGGGAATGGCGAATGCTCCAGCGATACTGTTAAGCAAACACGGTGACCGTCTGCCGGCTCAGGGCCAGCAGCTCCCCTTGTGCCGTCCACAGTGCTGCTGCAGCATGCCCATAACCGTCCCGCGCATGCTCGGTCTCAACGCAATACCGGCACCAGTCCACCGTCGACAGCTTTGCCACTGGCTGGATGAACTCGATGGTCCAGGTCAGCGTACTGCCCGCAGCGGGCTGCTTGAGAAACGGCATCAGGCTCGGCGGCCAGGCATCCACCAGCGCCAGCAGGTGCCCTTCGTTGACCTGCGCTTCGGCCACGTCGCGCAAGCGCACCCAGCCGCCCATCGTGCGCGACTGATTGCCACTGAACGGCAACCCACCCACTGCCCAGCGCAAGGCCACGTGGCGCATGAACTCCGGGGTCACGCCCTTGATATAGGGCAACTCGGGTGCCGCGTCTTCCAGCGCCTTCATTTCCATCGCCGGTAACGCCGGCACCTCGACTACCGAAGGCCGCCCCGCGCCGAAGTTGCCCTGTACCAGGGTCACCACCTGGCCACCCTGAACAGCACGACCGAGCAAGGTGCTGACCGCCTTGCCTTCGCGCAGCACCTCTACTTCGAAACGGATAGGCACATCCGCAGCGGCTGGCGCCACGAAACTGATGGCCAGCGAGCGCACCGGGCGGCCGTCGCTGAGTTTCAGGCGCATGGCCTCATACACCATGGCCGCCATCAACCCGCCAAAGGCTGCGCGCCCCTGGGCCCAGCTGGGCGGAACACTGACGGCGTCGGGGTTGGCCCGCACGGCGTCGAGCAGTTGGTTGAAATTCATGGACCGGCTCCTGCCTGAAGCGAAAAGGTCTGCCCATCCTAGCCAGCAAACCTTGCGCGATCAGCCCGCATTTCGGTCATTTTTCGGGCTAGCGCCGTGCCAGCGCCTGCAGAAGCGCGTCGAGGGTCACATCCGACTTGCGCTCGGCCTCGTGCAACTCCTGCTCCCAGTCGACCTTGCAGGGTGCCAGGTCGGCGTGATCACGCGCCTGCAACAACCACTGCAGACGATCATGCCAGTCGCCCAGATCGCCCTGGGCCTTTTTCAGCAGGCGCCGGAGTTTCTTCCCGGCGTGATCGAGTTGCGGGTAGGCCTCGTCACCGTAGCGCGCACGCTTGATCAGCAAACGCAGGCGATGGCGGTCGTGGGCAGGGTCCTGCAAGGCTTCGTACAACTTATGCCATTGCTTGACCAGGCGTTTGTCGATGCGTTTGTCCAGCGACTTGACCAGGCCCTCACGGCCTGCCGCACGCAGGAACAGCGGAAAGGCATCGACAATAGCCAGCACCCGGCTCAACTGGGGGCTGGCAGCCACACTGGCAAAGGTCCTACCGCGCCCTTCAAGGCGCCGCAGCCCCACATCGGCACGGCCACGGCCGATCAGCTCGGCTGCCAGCACCTCACGGTCACGCAGCGGCGTGGTCAAAGTGCCCAACGATTTGGCGGCATCCTCCAGCTGCTCCACCCCAGGCAGCCCGCGCAGTGGCCGTAGCAGGCTGCGCAGGCGCCGCAGCGTGGTTCGCAGGTCATGCAGGGCCTCGCTGTCGGTATCGGCCGCCAGCCGTTCGCGACAGGCCAGCAGGCGCACCTGCAAGGCCAATACCTGGGCAACGACATGGTCGAGCATGGCAGACATGAGACGCTCCTTGTTCAGCGCCCGGCGCGGGACTCACGAATGTAGAAGCGCGCCTTCTCGGCTTTGTTGGTGCAGCTTTCGTAACCCTCGAACTGCTGCTGGGTCTTGGCCCCCGTCAGCAACGACAGCGCCTTGGAGTAACTCACCGCACCGGCAAAGCCCTCTGCCTTGGCCAGGTCCAGTTCCTTCCAGGCGGCATCCAGCTGGGTAGCACAACTCTCTCGGTAGGCCGTTTTGCCCGCGCAGCCGGCAAGGGCCAGGGCAATCAGTGGAAGGCAGATCCAGGCTTTCATCAGTAATACCTCAATGGAAAAAACGGTGGCTGTTCGACGCCCCGGCAGCTGAAAAGTGCCCTGTCCAGCCGGCTTTGCCTCACCGGCATTATTACAGTAGCTCAGCACGATCTACATTGAAGCACAGGCAGCGATGGGTGCATTGTAGGACCATGGTGGCACTGGCCGGGGAATGTTCATGAGTAAACGCGTGGCACTGGTACTGGGATCGGGCGGAGCCCGGGGGTATGCACATATTGGCGTGATCGAGGAAATCGAGCGCCGTGGCTACGACATCGCCTGCATCGCTGGCTGCTCCATGGGCGCCGTCATTGGCGGGATCTACGCCGCCGGCAAGCTCGACGACTACCGCAACTGGATCGAGAGCCTTGATTACCTCGACGTCTTGCGCCTGGTCGACGTCAGTTTTCGCCTCGGCGCGATACGCGGCGACAAGGTGTTCGGGCAGATTCGCAAGATCGTTGGCGAGATCAACATCGAACAACTGCGCATCCCCTATACGGCGGTGGCTGCCGACCTGACCAACCAGCAGGAAATCTGGTTTCAGGAGGGGTGCCTGCACCAAGCCATGCGCGCCTCGGCGGCCATCCCCAGCCTGTTCACCCCGGTGATGCAAGGCAACCGCATGCTGGTCGATGGTGGCATCCTCAACCCGTTGCCGATCGTGCCGGTGGTGTCCAGCCATTGCGACCTGATCATCGCGGTCAACCTCAACGCCACCAACCAGAAGCAGTACCAGTTACCGGTGATCGAACGGCCGGCGGCGTTCAAGATGCGCTTCGACGCCTTGCTCAGCTCACTGGGCTCACGCCTGCCGTTCCGCCGCAAGCCGGCGGAGGAACTGATGCGCATCGAGCAGGAAATCGTTGCCGAAGGGCTTGCACCGCCAAGCCCGTGGCTGAGCGATGGCGCTGCCCCGGAAGGCCAGCAACCGGCAGCAGCACTGGAACGTGAGGGCGCGCCGAAGTCGGCGACCGGTTCGTTCATCATCGACAACGTCGGGCCCGCCTCGCTGCTGGACTTGATCAACCAGAGCTTCGAGGTCATGCAGACTTCGTTGGCGCAATACAAGATCGCCGGCTATCCGCCGGATGTACTGATCAACGTGCCCAAGCGGGTGTGCCGGTTTTTCGAGTTCTACAAGGCGCCGGAGCTGATCGCCTTGGGGCGGGAGATTGCGCGGGATACGCTGGACAGCTATGAAGGGGTGAAGCGCTAGGCCTGTCTTGCCTGTGCGGGCCTCTTCGCGGGTGAACCCGCTCCCACAAGTGTTGCGCCGGGCCTGAATCAAGCGCGGTACCTGTAGGAGCGGGTTTACCCGCGAAGAGGCCCGCACAGGTAGCGCAAACGAAACAGGCCGCACAAGGCGGCCTGTTTGTCATGCAACAATCACCTTAGTAACGGGTAATGTCGGCATTGGCTTCCAGCTGCTTGCGGTAAGCCGCGAAGTCTTGCTGGCCAGCACGCGATGCGAGGTAGCGGCGGATCTGCTGCTTCTCTTCATCGGTGGCGGTTGCACCTTCGTTGACACCCTTGAGCTGCAGCACCACCAGGCTACCGTCACGCAGCACGACGCTGCCATATACCGGCTTGTCCTTGGCTTGCGGCTTGCCCAGGCGGAACAGCGCCTGCAGTTCGGCCGGGTCGATGCCGTCCTCGCCACGGGTGACCGCTTCGTAGGCTTTCCAGCCCTGCCCTTCGTGCACGCTGCCCGCCGCAATGGAACCGTCACGCAGGCCGGCGATCAGCTTGTCCGCCTTGGTCTTGAGTTCGGCAGTCGCCTTCTCCTTGGCCAGGTGTTCACGGATATTCTGGGCTACGGCCTCCAGCGGCAGTTGCTCCGGCTTGCGGTGCTCCTTGACGCGCAGCACCACGGTGGTTTCCGGGTCGAGCTCGATGGCGGTGCTGTTGGCACCCTCGTCAAGCACTTCTTCGGAGAACGCAGCCTGCACCACCGAACGGTTGGCCGTGATGCCTTCACCACCCTCGCGGCCGAAGGCTGCGGAGGTGTGCACCTTGAGGTTCAGGTCCTGAGCCGGCTGGGCCAGGTCGGAAGCCTCGTAGGCAGCATCCTGCAGCTGCTTGCTGGCGTCGACGTAACGCTGCTCGACCAGCGGGATCTTCAGGTCACGGGTCAGCTTGTCCTTCAGGCTGGCGAAGCTCGGTACTTCCGGTGCCTCTACGCCCAGCAGCTTGATCAGGTGGTAACCGAACTCGGTGCGCACCGGCGCCGATACCTGACCGTCCTGCAGCTTGTACAGTGCCTCTTCGAACGCCGGGTCGTAGACGCCCGGGCCGGCGAAGCCAAGGTCACCACCGTTGTTGGCCGAACCCGGGTCCTGGGAGAATTCCTTGGCCAGTGCGGCAAAGTTCTCACCCTTGGCCAGGCGCTGTTCGATCTCTTCGGCACGGGCTTTGGCCTGGGCGTCGGTGACCTTGTCGTTGACCTCAATGAGGATGTGCGCAGCGTGACGCTGCTCGGCAAGGTTGGCGATTTCCTTCTCGTACTGCGCCTTGAGCTCTTCGTCGGTGACCTTGACCTGGTCGAAGTACGCCGACTTCTTCAGCTCGATGTAGTCGATCACCACCTGGTCCGGCGACATGAACTCCTTGGCGTGCTGGTCGTAGTGCGCCTTGACCTCTTCGTCGCTGACCTTGACCGCGGCCGGGTCGGCCTTGAAGGTCAGGGAGGCGAAGTCACGGGTCTGCTTCTCCAGGCGGGCGAAGGCATCGACCTGCTGGTCGGTGACGAAGCTGCTGCCGGCCAGGCCGGTGCGCAGCTGGCCGATGAGCATTTCCTCGGCGAGCATCTCGCGGAATTGCATGCGGCCGTAGCCCATCTGGCGGATGACCTGGTCAAAACGGTCGGCGCTGAACTTGCCGTCCACCTGGAACTCTGGCGTCTGCAGGATCACCTGATCCAGCGCGGCCTCGGAGAAGGCAAACTTGGCGTCTTCGGCACCTTGCAGCAACAGCTTGCGGCTGATCAGGCCCTTGAGTGCCTCTTCACGCAGCAATTTGTCATCCAGCAGCGCCGGGTCGAAATCCTTGCCCAACTGTTGCATCAACTGACGGCGCTGCATGTCGGCCGCCTGGCTCAGCTCGTTCTGGCTGATGGTCTGGCCGTTCACCTTGGCGGCGTCCTGGCTATGGGTGGCGGCCTGGAAAATAGCTTCGAAACCGGTCAACGCCATCAACACGACGATAAGGCCGATGATGGTCTTGGCAATCCAACCTTGTGAATTGTCCCTGATATTTTGCAGCATGCGTCCCCCAGAAACGGCTGTACCACTGCGTCGACAACCGCGGAGCGTGGGTAGAATCCTGATAAAAGAAAGGCGCATCCGAGGATGCGCCTTTGCTTAGCAAACGTGTCAGGCGGGAACGTTTGCGCCCCGCCATCAGCGCGCTCGGACCTGGCCAGGCCGGGTCCGGCTGAAAGACGACTTAGTTGACGGCGTCTTTCAGGCCTTTGCCTGCCTTGAAACCTGGAACCTTGGCGGCTTCGATCTTGATCGCCTTGCCGGTTTGTGGGTTGCGGCCGGTGCGCTCGGCGCGATCCTTGACCGAGAAGGTACCGAAGCCAACCAGAACGACATCGTCGCCTGCTTTCAGGGCACCGGTTACGGAGTCGATCACAGCGTCCAGAGCCTTACCTGCGGTAGCTTTGGAAATGTCAGCCGATGCAGCGATAGCGTCAATCAGTTCCGACTTGTTCACTCTAAGTCCCCTTATTTCTCTATTGAGTTTGTTTCTAAGTATGTAATGAAAAGCTTATGAAACGTACGTTGGGAGGCTTTATTGACAATAACGTGCCGCTTTATAGCAAGGCCTCGAAAAAACTGTCAAGGAAAGCCCCCCAAGCAAAAACTACTAATGCGTGCTGATTCTTTCCTTGGCATCGCCGTCGCGCTTTTCTTCTTTCGCGACAATCTCGGGAGCCACATCTGGCAAGGGCTCCGGGGCGTATTGCAGCGCAATTTGCAGGACTTCGTCAATCCATTTGACCGGTTTGATCTGCAGATCCTGTTTGATATTTTCCGGAATCTCCTTCAGATCGCGAACATTCTCCTCCGGAATGATCACCGTCTTGATCCCGCCACGGTGTGCTGCCAGCAGTTTTTCCTTCAGCCCGCCAATGGCCAGCACCTGGCCGCGCAGGGTGATTTCGCCGGTCATGGCCACGTCGGCACGCACCGGAATCTGCGTCAGCGCCGACACCAGCGCGGTGCACATGCCGATACCGGCACTT
The DNA here is from genome assembly GCF_016658545.1 of Pseudomonas sp. S37. Taxonomy (GTDB): domain Bacteria; phylum Pseudomonadota; class Gammaproteobacteria; order Pseudomonadales; family Pseudomonadaceae; genus Aquipseudomonas. The sequence continues at coordinate 12,529 of NZ_JACVZC010000123.1, forward strand.
GGGCCGTCCTTCGGCGTGGCACCCTCAGGCATGTGGATGTGCACGTCGTGCTTCTCGTGGAAGTCGGCGGCAATCCCCAGACTGCGGGCGCGGCTGCGCACCACGGTCTGCGCGGCGGTAATCGACTCGACCATGACATCGCCCAGTGAGCCCGTCTTGATCAACTGGCCCTTACCCGGGATGACCACGGCTTCGATGGTCAGCAGTTCGCCGCCCACCTGGGTCCAGGCCAGGCCGGTAACCTGGCCGATCTGGTCTTGCTGTTCGGCCAGGCCGTAGCGGAACTTGCGTACCCCCAGCAGGTGCTCCAGCTGCTCGCTGGCCACCTTGACCTTGAACTGCTTCTGCCCGGTATGTTCCTTGACCACCTTGCGGCAGACCTTGGCGATTTGCCGCTCCAGGCCACGCACACCGGCTTCGCGGGTGTAGTAACGGATGATGTCGCGGATCGCCGAAACATCTACCTCCAGCTCTTCCTTCTTCAAGCCGTTGGCCTTGACCTGCTTGGGCACCAGGTACTTGACCGCGATGTTGATCTTCTCGTCCTCGGTGTAGCCCGGCAGGCGGATGACTTCCATGCGGTCGAGCAGCGCTGGCGGAATGTTCATCGAGTTCGAGGTGCACAGGAACATCACGTCCGAGAGGTCGTAATCGACCTCCAGGTAGTGGTCGTTGAAGTTGTGGTTCTGCTCCGGGTCCAGCACTTCCAGCAGTGCCGAGGCCGGGTCGCCACGCATGTCGCTGCCCATCTTGTCGATTTCGTCAAGCAGGAACAGCGGGTTGCGCACCCCCACCTTGGTCATCTTCTGGATCAGGCGGCCTGGCATCGAGCCGATGTAGGTACGGCGGTGGCCGCGGATCTCGGCCTCGTCACGCACGCCACCCAAGGCCATGCGCACGAACTTGCGGTTGGTGGCCGCAGCGATCGACTCGGCCAACGAGGTCTTGCCGACGCCAGGAGGGCCGACCAGGCACAGCACCGGGCCACGGATTTTCTTCACGCGCTTCTGCACGGCAAGGTACTCGAGGATGCGTTCCTTGACCTCTTCCAGACCATAGTGGTCGGCGTCAAGGATTTCCTCGGCCTTGGTCAGGTCAAGGCGCACCTTGCTCTGGGCCTTCCACGGCACCTGCACCAGCCAGTCGAGGTACGACCGCACCACGGTGGCTTCGGCCGACATCGGCGACATCTGCTTGAGCTTGTTCAGCTCGGCCTGGGCCTTGGTCAGGGCATCCTTGGGCAGGCCGGCAGCTTCGATGCGCTTTTTCAGCTCTTCGACTTCGTTGTGGCCTTCGTCGCCATCACCCAGCTCTTTCTGAATGGCCTTCATCTGCTCATTCAGGTAGTACTCGCGCTGGCTGCGCTCCATCTGCTTCTTGACCCGGCCGCGAATGCGCTTTTCAACCTGCAGCAGGTCGATTTCGGCATCCAGCAGCGCCAGCACGTGTTCGACACGGGTGGTCAGGTCGACGATTTCAAGGATTTCCTGCTTCTGCTCGATCTTCAGGGCCATGTGCGCGGCCATGGTGTCGACCAGGCGCCCTGGCTCTTCGATGCTGTTCAGCGACGACAGCACTTCGGCCGGGACCTTCTTGCCCAGTTGCACGTACTGCTCGAATTGCGACAGCAGCGTGCGCACGAACACTTCCGACTCGCGCTCGGCGGTGTCGGTTTCGTCGATCAGGGAGACTTCGGCACGGATGTGCCCTTCTACTTCGTTAAAACGCTCAACGGCGCCACGCTGCTCGCCCTCGACCAGCACCTTGACGGTGCCATCAGGCAGCTTCAGCAGTTGCAGCACGGTGGCAACGGTACCGACGCGGTACAAGGCGTCCTCGCCCGGGTCGTCATCGGCTGGGTTCTTCTGGGCCAGCAGCAGAATCTGCTTTTCGCCCGTCATCGCTGCCTCGAGGGCTTCGATGGACTTTTCGCGCCCCACGAACAGCGGGATAACCATGTGCGGGTAAACAACGACATCGCGCAATGGCAAAAGAGGCAAGTCGAGGGTGGTCTTCATGATTTCGCCTCTACAGCGGCCTTATGGCCGGAAACCGGTGGAAATGATGCTTGGACCTAATGTGGGGGCACGCTTGGGAAATTACAAGCGCTAGCTCAGGAAAAGCAGAAAGGGGCCCGTAGGCCCCTTCATGCTTGCAACCGTGAACCGGCCATTGCCTGTATCAGGCGTCTGGCGCGGCCTTGGCTTGCGGCTCGCTGTTCTCGTAGATCATCAGCGGCTGCGAGGTACCTTCGATGACGCTCTCGTCGATCACCACCTTGCTGACATCCTTCTGCGAAGGAATCTCGTACATGGTGTCGAGCAGCACGCCTTCGAGGATCGAACGCAGGCCACGGGCGCCGGTCTTGCGCTCCAGGGCCTTGCGTGCGACGGCCTTGAGCGCATCGCTGCGGAACTCGAGGTCGACGCTTTCCATCTCGAACAGCTTGGCATATTGCTTGGTCAGGGCGTTCTTCGGCTCGGTGAGGATCTGCATCAAAGCAGCCTCGTCGAGCTCGTCGAGGGTAGCCAGCACCGGCAGGCGGCCGACGAATTCCGGAATCAGGCCAAACTTGACCAGATCGTCCGGTTCGACCTCACGCAGGGACTCGCCAACCTTCTTGCCTTCTTCCTTGCTGCGCACTTCGGCGCCAAAACCGATGCCACCCTTGGTGGAGCGGTTCTGGATGACCTTTTCCAGGCCCGAGAACGCGCCACCGCAAATGAACAGGATGTTGCGGGTATCAACCTGCAGGAATTCCTGTTGCGGGTGCTTACGGCCACCCTGCGGCGGTACCGAAGCCACGGTGCCTTCGATCAGTTTCAGCAACGCCTGCTGCACGCCCTCGCCCGAAACGTCACGGGTGATGGACGGGTTGTCCGACTTGCGCGAGATCTTGTCGATTTCGTCGATGTAGACAATGCCCATCTGGGCCTTTTCCACGTCGTAGTCGCACTTTTGCAACAGCTTCTGAATGATGTTTTCGACGTCCTCACCCACATAACCGGCTTCGGTCAGGGTGGTGGCGTCAGCAATGGTGAACGGTACGTTCAACAGGCGTGCCAGGGTTTCGGCGAGCAGGGTCTTGCCCGAGCCAGTCGGCCCGATGAGCAGGATGTTGCTCTTGCCCAGTTCGACTTCGTCACCCTTCTTGTCACGCTGGTTCAGGCGCTTGTAGTGGTTGTAAACCGCTACGGCCAGCACCTTCTTCGCGCGCTCCTGACCAATGACGTACTGGTCCAGGATGCCGCTGATTTCTTTCGGCGAAGGCAATTTGTGCGCGCTGCTCTCGGCCTGGGCTTCCTGCACCTCCTCACGGATGATGTCATTGCACAGGTCGACGCACTCGTCGCAGATAAATACCGAGGGCCCGGCAATCAATTTGCGCACTTCGTGCTGGCTTTTGCCGCAGAAGGAGCAATAGAGCAATTTGCCGCTGTCCTCGCCGTTACGGGTGTCAGTCATTCGATCGATCCAATCCGGTAGGCTTGCAACACAAGATGAAGGCAATTGCGGGCTTTTTCAAGTCCGCAGGTAGGCGCTTTCGGCGCCTACCTGCTCTGGCACCCCGGTTCAGGAGGCCAGTTGCCGCTTGTCGTAGACCGAGTCGATCAGGCCGTACTCGGCCGCGCGCGAGGCGCTCATGAAGTTGTCACGCTCGGTGTCACGCTTGATGGTCTCGAGGTCCTGGCCGGTGTGGTAGGCCAGCAGCTCGTTCAGACGCGCCTTGATATTGAGAATTTCCTGGGCATGGATCTCGATATCGGTGGCCTGCCCCTGGAAACCGCCCAGCGGCTGGTGAATCATCACGCGCGAGTTCGGCAGGCAGTGACGCTTGCCCTTGGCACCTGCGGTCAGCAAAAAGGCGCCCATGCTGCAGGCCTGGCCGATGCAGATGGTCGAGACGTCCGGCTTGATGAACTGCATGGTGTCGTAAATCGACATGCCAGCGGTGACGGAGCCACCCGGCGAGTTGATGTAGAGATGGATATCCTTGTCCGGGTTTTCCGCTTCGAGGAACAGCATCTGCGCGACGACGAGGTTGGCCATGTAGTCTTCAACCGGGCCAACCAGGAAGATCACTCGCTCCTTCAACAGGCGCGAATAGATGTCGTACGCGCGCTCGCCACGGGCGGACTGCTCGATAACCATCGGGACCAGGCCACCTGCGGCCTGGATGTCAGAGCTCTGCTGAATATAAGAATTGCGGGACATGTCCTGCGCTCACTCCCAAATAGTCATGGCTTGATAACGCACAAGCCAGCTCGAAGGCTGGCTTGTGGGGTTTCCTACGAAAGAAAACGTATTACTCGGCTTCGGCAGGTGCCTGGGCTGGTTTTACGGCTTCTTCGTACGAGACCGACTTGTCGGTCACAGTCGCTTTCTGCAGAACAGTATCTACAACTTGCTCTTCCAGCACAACCGAACGCACTTCGTTCAGTTGCTGGTCGTTCTTGTAGTACCAGGCGATGACCTGCTCAGGCTCCTGGTAAGCCGAAGCCATTTCTTCGATCATCTCGCGAACCTTGGCGTCGTCCGGCTTCAGCTCGAACTGCTTGACCACTTCGGCGACGATCAGGCCCAGCACCACGCGGCGCTTGGCTTGCTCTTCGAACAGCTCGGCTGGCAGCTGCTCAGGCTTGATGTTGCCGCCGAACTGCTGAACAGCCTGCACGCGCAGGCGGTTGACTTCGTTTTCCAGCAGGGCTTTCGGCACTTCGATCGGGTTGGCGGCCAGCAGACCGTCCATGACCTGGTTTTTCACCTTGGTCTTGATCGCCTGACGCAGTTCACGCTCCATGTTCTTGCGAACTTCGGTGCGGAAACCTTCCAGGGTCGATTCCTTGATGCCGAACTGGGCGAAGAACTCTTCGTTCAGTTCTGGCAGTACTGGAGCCGAAACGCTGTTGACGGTGATGGTGAACTCGGCAGCTTTGCCAGCCAGGTCCAGGTTCTGGTAGTCCTCAGGGAAGATCACGTTGACAACGCGCTCTTCGCCAGCCTTGGCGCCAACCAGGCCGTCTTCAAAGCCTGGGATCATGCGGCCGGAGCCCAGTACCAGCTGGGTGCCCTTGGCCGAACCACCGGCGAACACTTCACCGTCGACCTTGCCGACGAAATCGATGTTGACCTGGTCGTCGTTCTGCGCGGCGCGCTCAACGGCCTCGAAGCGGGTGTTCTGCTTGCGCAGCACTTCCAGCATGTTGTCCAGGTCAGCGTCAGCCACTTCAGCGGTCAGGCGCTCGACGTTGATCGACTCGAGGCCGGCAACGGTGAACTCCGGGAACACTTCGAAGATGGCGACGAACTCCAGGTCCTTGCCCTTTTCGAAGGACTTCGGCTCTACAGCCGGGGCGCCAGCCGGGTTCAGCTTCTGCTCGACGATGGCTTCGTAGAAGGAAGCCTGGACCAGGTCACCGAAAGCCTCTTGACGGGCATCGGCCTCGAAGCGCTGACGGATCACGCTCATTGGCACCTTGCCTGGGCGGAAGCCGGCAACCTTGGCGCGCTTGGCAGTCTGTTGCAGACGCTTGTTGACTTCGTTCTCGACGCGCTCGGCCGGAACGGCGATGGTCATGCGGCGCTCGAGAGCGGAAGTGTTTTCAACAGAAACTTGCATGGATATTCCTCGTTGCACAGACGTTAGCCGGCGTTAGCCCGACTCCAGAATCAAGGGCAAGCATTCTAGTGAGTCGCGCGGCAGAAGTCACCCCACACGGGACGACGCGAAACCACGCCGGTCGATTAGCTTTCAAGGCCCGCACGGCTTGCCGCCGAGCCTGCTTCATAAAGAGCCGCACCATGCCCATGGCGCAGTGCAGCCGTAATAACGTGTCAAACAATTGCCAGTGGCGAATTCGCTTCCTTTATTCAGGATCGATTTCGTTGAACTGACAGTATTCTTCCCACTCCAGCCCCAGCGCCTCGGCCACCTCGCGGTGCGTTTCCAGGCGCATGGCCTGCAACTGTTCCGGGGTTTCGGCGATCAGTTGCAGCGCCAGTTCCCAGGGCTGAATGCCCTGCTCTTCGGCCGCATCTTCGAACGCCCACTCGATCTGCTGGGCCTGCTCACGCGCATCCAGCTCGCGGATTTCCTCGAGCAGCTGCGGATGGGCTTCGGCAAAGCGCTGCAGCGCCAGGGCCTGACGGGCTTCTTTTGCAATCATCGGGTTGTTCCTCTGCCGGCCAACTGGGCCGGTATTTCAACCGGCTGAAATCTAACAGCTTTTATTGGGGTGTCACCAGAAGATTGCAAGGGGTGTGAGTGTGATTTGGTTGGCCTGGGGTGCGTCGGGGCCTGCGAAGCGCCTGATCCGAGCCTTGCAGCGCCTGTGAGGTGAATGATTTGAGCCTTGCAGCGCCTGTAAGGCGAACGATTTGAGCCTTGCAGCGCCTGTAAGATCGAGCGCCGCCCGCGCGGCGCTTCGCGGCTAAAGCCGCTCCTACATT
>NZ_JACVZC010000124.1 GCF_016658545.1 Pseudomonas sp. S37
GGTTTCAGCGTTTGCGATCCCACAGGGATAACGCAAGTTTCAGAATTTGCGATCCCACAGGGATAACGCAGGTTTCAGCGTTTGCGATCCCACAGGGATAACGCAAGTTTCAGAATTTGCGCTGTACCTGTGGGAGCGGGTTTACCCGCGAAGAGGCCGGGCCTGCTTATAAAGCTCTAGAACCGCTCATCAGCAATAGCCGGCAAGGTCAGCTCACGCACATAGCTCGCCGCCGACAGTTCCAGCAGCGTTCGCACGATCAGCACCACATCGTGCAGCGGTATCAGCCCACCTTCCCCACGCGCCGCCGCCTCAGCCAACGGCACGTCCAGGCTGTCCTCGGTATTCAGGTACCCCAGGTTCAGACAGGTCACCCCAAGCCCCTGCCCCCGGTAACCTTCACGCAACGCCTCGGCAATGCCGCGCAGGGCGAACTTGGATGCGGCGAAGGTCACTTCCGGGCGGCCACTCTGCGGCAGGCCCGAGGTGGAACCGGTAAGCATGATGCGTGGTTTTTCGCTTTTCAGCAGCAACGGCAGCAGCCGCTTGATCAGCAGAATGGTGGCTGTGATGTTGCAGTCGACCATGCGCTGCAATTCCACATCGCGGTCTTCGAGGAAGCTGTAGTGCGCCTCGAAGGCTTCGGCCTCCCACAGGCCGAGGTTGTAGATCAGCGTATCCACGCCACCTTCGGCTAGCGCCTGGGCAATGGCCTCGACGGCAGCAACCGGCTGGCCGAGATCGGCTTCGATCCACTGGGCGTGGATACCCTGGCCGGTGTTCACGGCCGCAGGTTTGGCGCGTGACACGCCGATCAATGTATCGCCGGGTTTGCCCAGCCCTTCCATGAATGCCTTGCCCAGCCCTTTGCTGGCGCCGACTACCAGAATGCGCATCGCGTGACTTCCCTGTGGATTGGATCGGAGTTGGCATTCTAGGGGTTTTGTATGGGCTGTGCGGGCCTATTCGCGGGTAAACCCGCCCCTACACGGACCGCGCAAATTTCAATGTTTGCGCTGTACGTGTAGGAGCGGGTTCACCCGCGAATAGGCCGGTACAGGCAGCAGATGATCAAGCCGCGACCCGGTACTGCTCCAGCGAAGCAGCCAGCGCCGCAACTTCCTGGCACTTCTGCACAGCCACTTCCACCGGGCTGTACGCCAACGAGCAAGCCGGTGCCAGCCACAGCCGCTCACCCAGACGCTCATGGGCCTCCTGCAGTAGCCCCAGGGCATTGTCCAGATTGCAAGGCGCGGCATCGCGGCCATCAACCAGGCCCAGCGACAGCACCTTGTAGGCTGGCAGCCGATCGAGGATGGCCTGGTACTGCTCAGGCGCCTGCACCAGATCGATGTGCAGGCCATCGACCGGCAGGTTGGCGGCCAGGCCAAGGTTGCCATCGAGGCCACCGGCGTAGGTGGCGATCAGCTTCTTCAGCGGTGCGCGCTGAAGAATGTTGTAAACACGCTCGAAAGCGTTTTTCCAATCCTGCGGCAGCTCGTGGGCGAGGACCGGTTCATCGATCTGCACCCATTCAACGCCCAGCGCAGCCAAGCGGTTGAGGACGTGGTCATACAGGGGCAGCAGGCGGTCGAGCAGGTCCAGCTTGTCGAAGTCGGCGTTGCGGGCCTGGGCCTGCCACAGGTAGGTCAATGGGCCGACCACCACCGGCTTGACTGCATGGCCCAACGCGTTGGCTTGTTCCACTTCTTCGAAGAGGGGTTCCCAGTTGAGGGCAAACGGCTGTTCACCGGTGTTCAGGGCGTAGTCATGCTGGGCGAAGTCGCCGACTGGCAGCAGTTCGATTCCGGCGTCCTTCTGCACTTGCCAATGGCGGGCCCGCAGTTCGCGGTCGCCGCCAATGTGTGGAAAGCCCAGGTTGTGTGCCAGTGCCATGTCTTGTCCCTTCAGCATGCTCAAATTGATGAAGGGATTTTCCGGCGGATGGGGGTATTGAGACAAACTCATAAAATTTGAGATGAACCCAAGAAATTCTCATGTTCATGGTTTTGCATGGGCTGACCCGTGTCTCATTCAGAGCATCACCCTGCGCATCCGGACATGACCTCGCCCGCCTTCTGCCGCACAATGCCACCCTGACCACACCAGGTGCCCGGCCTCATGAGCCTGCTGAAAATCGCGCTGCGTGAACAGAACTTTGTCTGTGTCATGGAGTTCGTCCCCAAAGCCTCTGCTGAACGCTTCGCTGCCATGCAGGCGATCATGGACCGTGCACGCCTGTGCGGCTGGCCAATGACCGTGGCCATCGGCGACCGCGTCGGCAGCCCGCTGGACATGTCGCCGCTGGACGCCCTTGCCTCGTTCAGCAGCCCGGTGCCTGCCCTGCCACATTTCTCCGGCAAGGACCGCGAGCGCCACCACCTGCTCGCTCAGTTGCAGCGCATGGACGCCGCCGGCCTCGACCAGCTGTTGCTGCTGACCGGTGACCGCTTGCCCGGGCACGAACCTGGCCAGCGCCCGGTGCGCTACCTGGAGTCGGTGGCCGCGCTGCAGATTGCCCGCCAGGCCTGCCCGCACTGGTTGCTGGGCGCGGCGCTGAACCCGTTCAAGTACCACGAGGAAGAAGGCGGCGCGCAGTACTTCAAGGCCGAGAAAAAACTGGCTGCGGGGGCCGACTTCCTTACCCTGCAACTGGGTTTCGATGCTGCCAAGCACCAGGAAGCCATGCACTGGATGCGCCGCCAGGCCGCGCCAAAACCCATGCTGGCCTGCCTGATGAGCCTTACCCACGGCCGTGCTGCGATGCTCGACCACGTGGCCGGCGTTACCGTCACACCGTCCATGCGCGACATGCTCGAAGCAGAAACGGCGCAGTCCAAGGCCTTTGCGCAGGCACGCAGCGTTGACCGCCTGGCCTTGCAGATCGTGGGTACCAAGCTGATGGGGTACGCCGGCGTGCACCTGTCGGGAATTCACGAGCTCAAGCAGTTGCTTGCCCTGGAAGCGCGGTTGGAACACTGGCAAGCGCAGGTCCACACGCTGGAGCAATGGGCGCCTGCCTGGCAGGCCAGCTGGCAAATGCCCGGCCTGCCGGCAGTGACGTTCCATCCGCCCCAGGCGGGCTGGCGCCAGGGCGAGTCACGGGTCGATGCCTCGTTCAAGGAAAAAGCCCGCTATCACCTGATGCATGGCATGCATTCGCTGCTGTTCAGCCGCCGCAACAGCCTGAGCAAGGCGTTCGGCTGGGCGGTGCGCCAACCACTGTGGGCGACACCCGTTGGCGCACACGTGCTGCACAGCCTGGAACGCAGCGTGAAGCGCCCGCTGGTAGGTTGTGATACCTGCGGCCGCTGCCGCCTGGAAGACACCTTGTACATCTGCCCGGAAACCTGCCCCAAGGGCCTGGCCAACGGCCCTTGCGGGGGTACCGCGCTGAACCGCTGCGAGTTCGGCGACCGCGAGTGCATTCACAGTATCAAGTACCGCACCGCCAAGGCCGTGGGGCAAACCGCCGTACTGACCGAACGGCTGATTCCGTGCATCGAAGTGGAAACGCGCCACCGCAGCTCATGGCCGCAGTGGTTCGCCCCGCAAGCCCCACACCGGCTCAGTCCGCAGCCAGCGCCTCGAACCCAGCCCGAATCGTAGCCTCGGGCAAGTCATCGGCAATAAACACCATCACGCTTTCGCGGGTTTCACCTGCGGCCCACTCGGCGTCCCAGTCAAAGCCATACAGCTTGAGCACGCCCTGGAACACCAGCTTGCGCTCCTCGCCGGCAATGTTCAGTACGCCCTTGTAGCGCAGCAACTGCTTGCCGTGGGTTTCCAGCAGCTCGTTCATGAAGCCGCTGAGGCGGTCGATATCCAGCGCGGTTTCCGTGCGCAGCACCATCGTGCCGATGCGGTCCGGTGTGGCGGGCTTGAGCACAGGCCGCAGCGAGGGTTTCAGGTTTGCGCCCAGGTCGGGGTTGAGGTTGAAACCGCGCACATCCAGCAACTCTGCAAGGTCGATGCAACCGTGCTCAACGACACGGATCGCCGCCCGGCCATTGATACGGGCCAGGCGTTCACGCAGGGCTTCGACCGCAGCCGGCTCGGCCAGGTCGGTCTTGCTCAGCAGCAGGCGATCGGCAAAACCGACCTGGGCCTGGGCGATGGTCTGGGTCAGGTGCAACTCGGCATGCTTGGCATCGACCAGGGTGATAATGCCGTCGAGGATATAGCGCTCGCGCAGTTCCTCGTCGATGAAGAAGGTTTGCGCCACCGGCGCCGGGTCAGCCAGGCCGGTGCATTCGATCACCAGGCGGTCGAAGGCGATTTCACCGGCATCCAGGCGCTCGAGCAACAGGTACAGGGCGCGGGTCAGGTCGCCGTGGATGCTGCAGCACACACAGCCATTGGCCAGGGTCATCACCTGCACCGGCTGGTCACCCAGCAGCTGGCTGTCGATGCCGGCTTCGCTGAATTCGTTTTCGATCACAGCCAGCTTCAGGCCGTGCTCGGCCTTGAGCATGTGCTTGAGCAAGGTGGTCTTACCGGCGCCGAGGAAGCCGGTGAGGATGGTTACGGGAATGGGCGTCTGCACGCAGAACATCTCCTGTGCAGTGAAAATTCGGAAGGTGCGCGCGCTCCCTGTAGGAGCGGCCTTGTGTCGCGATAGGGCCGCGCAGCGGCCCCAGCTTTATCCGCAGCGAAGCTGAAAACCTGGGGCCGCTTTGCGGCCCTTTCGCGACACAAGGCCGCTCCTACAAGGACCGCGCAAGCCGATGGGCTTTTAGCAGCACTTCGGCCCGGACTTGCCGCCATAACGCGCTTCCTGACGTTCGCGGAAGAACTGCTCGTACGTCATGACCGGCTTGTCCGGGTGCGTCTTCTGCATGTGCTCGACATAGTTGTCGTAGTCGGGCATGCCGACCATCAGGCGGGCTGCCTGCCCCAGGTATTTACCCAGTCGACCCAGGTCGTTGAACATGGCTGCAGTCCTCTCAAGCGTCAGGCAGGGCCTGGAACGGGGTTTCCTTGTCGCTGCGTTCCTTGCGACCGAGGGCGGCATAGCCGACCTTGAGGGCAAAGAACAGCACGCTGAACACCACCAGCAGGAACAGGATGGTCAGGCCGGCGTTGGTGTAGGCGTTGAAGATCACATGCTGCATCTGCCCGATGTCCTTGGCCGGGGCCAGTACTTGGCCGGCGTCCAGGGCGGTGCTGTACTTCTTGGCCAGGGCCAGGAAACCAACCGCCGGGTTCGGGTCGAACAGCTTGATCAGGCCTGCCGCCGTGGTACAGATCAGCAGCCAGGCTGCCGGCAGCAGGGTGACCCAGATGTAGCGCTCGCGCTTCATCTTGATCAGGACCACGGTGCCGAGCATCAGGGCGATACCCGCCAGCATCTGGTTGGAGATACCGAACAGCGGCCACAGGGTGTTGATGCCACCCAACGGGTCGATCACGCCCTGGTACAGCAGATACCCCCACAGCGCCACGCAACCGCCGGTGGCGAGCAGGTTGGCCCCCCACGACTCGGTGCGTTTCAGGGCCGGCACGAAGCTGCCCAGCAGGTCCTGCAGCATGAAGCGCCCGGCACGGGTACCGGCGTCTACTGCGGTAAGAATGAACAGCGCCTCGAACAGGATCGCGAAGTGGTACCAGAAGGCCATGGTGTTTTCACCCGGCAGTACATGGTGCAGGATCTGCGCGATACCGACCGCCAGGGTTGGTGCGCCACCGGCACGGGCCAGGATGGTGTGCTCGCCGATGTCGCGGGCGACCGCTTCCAGTTGTTCCGGTGTGATCAGGAAGCCCCAGCTGCTGACCGTCTGCGCCACCGATGCAACGTCGGCGCCAACCACCGCGGCCGGGCTGTTCATGGCGAAGTACACGCCTGGCTCAATCACCGACGCAGCCACCATGGCCATGATGGCAACGAACGACTCCATCAGCATGCCGCCGTAGCCGATGTAGCGGGCGTTGGTTTCGTTATCCAGCAGCTTGGGCGTAGTGCCCGAGGAAATCAGCGCGTGGAAGCCGGACACCGCACCACAGGCGATGGTGATGAACAGGAACGGGAACAGGGTGCCCTTCCACACCGGGCCGGTGCCGTCGGTGAACTGGGTCAGCGCTGGCATCTTCAGCTCTGGCATGGTGATCAGGATGCCGATGGCCAGGGCGATGATGGTGCCGATCTTGAGGAAGGTCGACAGGTAGTCGCGCGGCGCCAGTACCAGCCACACCGGCAACACGGCCGCGACAAAGCCATAACCCACCAGCATCCAGGTGATCTGTACCCCGGTGAAGGTAAACGCCGGGCCCCATACCGGATCAGCTGCAATCTGGCCACCCAGCCAGATCGACCCCAGCAACAGCACCACGCCGATGATCGAGATTTCACCGATGTGGCCCGGGCGGATGTAGCGCATGTAGATGCCCATGAACATCGCGATCGGGATGGTCGCCATCACCGTGAACATGCCCCATGGGCTTTCAGCCAGGGCCTTGACCACGATCAGCGCCAGCACGGCAAGGATGATGATCATGATCAGGAAGCAGCCGAACAAGGCAATGGTGCCCGGAATGCGGCCCATCTCCTCGCGCACCATGTCGCCTAACGAGCGGCCGTTGCGGCGGGTAGACAGGAACAGGACCATGAAGTCCTGCACCGCACCGGCCAGCACCACGCCGGCGATCAGCCACAGCGTGCCGGGCAGGTAGCCCATTTGCGCGGCGAGTACCGGCCCCACCAGGGGGCCTGCACCGGCGATGGCGGCGAAGTGGTGACCAAAAAGAATGTGTTTGTTGGTCGGGACGTAGTCCAGGCCGTCGTTGTTGAGCACCGCCGGGGTGGCACGGCGCGGGTCGAGTTGCATCACCTTGGTGGCGATGAACAGGCTGTAGTAGCGATAGGCAACCAGGTAGATGGCCACCGAAGCGACAACGATCCACAAGGCGTTGATTGCCTCGCCGCGACGCAGGGCTACCACACCCAGCGCGCAGGCCCCTATGACTGCCAGCGCCAGCCACGGAATGTGGCGTAGCAGGCTATTATTGTTGTTCATGGTTAGCTTCCAGCTGGTGGATTGGAAAGACCGCCCACCGAGTCTAGGGCCAGTCATCGCGCATTGCCACACTTGCTTTGGTCTAGAGCCTCTGCGGCCAGATTGCGGTACCTGATGCACATATCCTTCTAACTATAGTCAGGATGTCACCCGGAGAGCCCGCCCATGAGCAATCACGACGAACGCCGCCGTTTCCAGCGTATCCCGTTCGACGCCCCGACCAGGCTGTGCCAGGGCGAACGTTGCTGGGAAGTGAAACTGCTCGACCTTTCCCTCAAAGGCCTGCTGGTTGAATGCCCGAAACCCTGGGATGCCGACCTGACCCAGGATTTCGAAGCCTACATCGTGCTCAATGATGGCGAGACCGAGGTGCAGATGCAGGTTGAACTACGCCACGAAGAACCGGAGTGCCTGGGCTTCATCTGCCTGTACATCGACATCGATTCCATGAGCCATTTGCACCGTCTTGTGGAATTGAACGTGGCCGACAGCACCGAAATGATGCGTGAGCTGCGCGAACTCATCGAATAATGAAATCTCTTAGCTAGCTAATAGCCTTCCCACCGGGTGTTTCCTGTCTACCCAGACAGCTTTAAGCCTGGGTAGCAGCACTTTGTACACACCTCTCTAGTACAGCTTCTGATGAGTTGGTACGCCTTCTGCATTGGGTTTTCGCGCACCCTGCAGCCACTCCTGTGCGCGCTCCGATCAAAATATTGTATACAATTCTTGTGGCAATCATTTGTAGGAAGTGTCTACAGTAGCGACACAACAATAAACAGAGAGCCTGCTCCATGACTACGTCCCCTAGCACGTCTCCCGCCCAGCGCCCCGAGGATGAAAACCTCGGGCTGGGTGCCAACCTGGCCTATGGTCTGCAGCATGTGCTGACCATGTATGGCGGGATCGTCGCGGTACCCCTGATCCTGGGGCAGGCCGCTGGTCTGAACGGTGCCGAAATTGGCATGCTGATCGCCGCCTCGCTGTTTGCCGGTGGCCTGGCCACCCTGCTGCAAACCCTTGGCCTGCCGTTCTTCGGCTGCCAGTTGCCGCTGGTGCAGGGCGTGTCGTTCGCCGGTGTGGCGACCATGGGCGCAATCCTCAGCAGTGAGGGCGGCGGTGGCCTGCCGGGCGTGCTTGGCGCGGTCATGGCTGCATCGCTGATCGGCTTCCTGATTACACCGGTGTTCTCGCGCATCACCAAGTTCTTCCCGCCCCTGGTGACCGGCATCGTCATCACCACCATCGGCCTGACCCTGATGCCGGTCGCCGCGCGCTGGGTGATGGGTGGCAACAGCGCTTCGCCGGAGTTCGGCAGCGTGGCCAACATCGGCCTTGCCGGGTTGACCTTCGCCATCGTGCTGCTGCTGAGCAAGCTGGGTAACGCGACCATTTCGCGCCTGTCGATCCTGCTGGCCATGGTGGTCGGCACGCTGATCGCCTGGGCACTGGGCATGACCGACTTCAGCAAGGTCAGCGAAGGCCCGATGTTCGCCTTCCCCACGCCGTTCCACTTCGGCATGCCGGAATTCCACATCGCCGCGATCCTGTCGATGTGCATCGTGATCATGGTGACGCTGGTGGAAACCTCGGCCGACATCCTTGCCGTGGGTGAAATCATCGAGACCAAGGTCGACTCCAAGCGCCTGGGCAACGGTCTGCGCGCCGACATGGCATCGAGCATCCTGGCGCCGATCTTTGGTTCGTTCACCCAGAGCGCGTTCGCCCAGAACGTCGGCCTGGTGGCCGTGACCGGGGTCAAGAGCCGCTATGTGGTGGCCACCGGTGGCGTGATCCTGGTGGTACTCGGCCTGCTGCCGATCATGGGCCGGGTGATTGCCGCCGTGCCAACCCCGGTACTTGGCGGCGCCGGTATCGTGTTGTTCGGTACCGTGGCAGCCAGTGGTATCCGTACCCTGTCCAAGGTCAGCTACAAGAACAACGTCAACCTGATCATCGTTGCCGCCTCGCTGGGCTTTGGCATGATCCCGATCGCCGCGCCCACCTTCTACCACCATTTCCCGAACTGGTTTGAGACCATCTTCCACTCGGGTATCAGCTCGGCGGCGATCATGGCGATCCTGCTGAACCTGATCTTCAACCACTTCACCACCGGCAACTCGGAAAACCAGTCGGTGTTCGCCGCGGCCTACGAGCGCACCATTCAGTACTCGGACATTTCCGCGCTGCGTGATGGTGACTACTTCAAGGATGGCAAGCTGTTCGATGCCGAGGGTAACGAAGTGCCGCTGCTGGAGCTGGACGAGCATGGCAATGAAACGGTCAGGCGGGCGGCGGTGGCCGAGCATTGACCGCTGACTGAACGGTGAGGTGGGTTGGGGGCTGACGCGCATCGTCGGCCCCTTTTTCGTTTGCCTGTTCGGGCCTTTTCGCGGGTAAACCCGCTCCCACAGGGACCGCGCAAGCTACGGGCCCTGTGATATTCCTGTGGGAGCGGGTTCACCCGCGAATAGGCCGGTACAGGCTATACATCACTCAAACAATGCATCCAGTGCCTGCTCCAACCGGGTCACGGCAATCACCTGCAACCCTGCTGGCGCCTCTTTCGGCGCATTGCCCTTGGGCACGATGGCCCGTTTGAACCCATGCTTGGCCGCTTCCTTCAACCGCTCCTGCCCACTCGGCACCGGCCGCACCTCGCCCGACAGGCCAATCTCGCCAAACACCAGCAGGCCATGGGCCAAAGGCCGGTTGCGCAAGCTGGACATCACCGCCGCCAGCAGCGCCAGGTCCGAAGCGGTTTCCAGCACCTTCACCCCGCCAACCACGTTGAGGAACACGTCCTGGTCATGGGTCGGGATACCCCCATGACGGTGCAGCACCGCCAGCAGCATGGCCAGGCGGTTCTGGTCCAGGCCCAGGGTGACCCGGCGCGGGTTGGCCAGGTGGCTGTCGTCGACCAGTGCCTGTACCTCGACCAGCATCGGTCGGGTGCCCTCCCAGGTGGCCATTACCACACTGCCGGGCACTTCCTCCTGGGTACGGTTGAGGAAGATCGCCGACGGGTTGGACACTTCTTTCAGGCCGCGATCGGTCATGCCGAACACGCCCAGCTCGTTGACCGCGCCAAAGCGGTTCTTCACCGCCCGCAACAAGCGCAGGCGGCCATCGGACTCGCCCTCGAAATACAACACGGTATCAACCATGTGTTCCAGCACCCGCGGACCAGCCAGCGAACCTTCCTTGGTCACGTGGCCAACCAGGAAGATTGCCGTACCGCTCTGCTTGGCGTAGCGCACCAGCAACGCCGTGCTCTCGCGTACCTGGGCCACGCCGCCGGGGGCCGACTGCAGTTGCTCGGTGAAAATGGTCTGGATCGAGTCGATCACCATCACGCGCGGTTTCTCGACGCGCGCGGTGGCAATGATGGTCTCGATGCAGGTTTCGGTCATCACCTTGAGCTGGTCCTGAGGCAGGCCCAGGCGCCGTGAACGCATGGCCACCTGCTGCTGCGATTCCTCACCCGTGACATACAGCGCCGGCATACCCACGGCGATGTTGCACAAGGTCTGCAACAGGATGGTCGACTTGCCGATGCCGGGGTCGCCACCAATCAGCACCACCGAACCATCCACCAGCCCGCCACCCAGCACGCGGTCCAGTTCGGTGCTGCTGGTGGTGAAGCGCGGGATTTCCTCGACGCTGACTTCGGCCAGGGTCTTGATCTGCGCCTGCTGCCCGGTCCAGCCGGCACGGCCACTGCTGGGCGCCGCGGCGCCGCCGCTTTCGATCATGGTTTCGACCAGGGTGTTCCAGGCCCCGCATTCGCCGCACTGGCCGGCCCATTTGGGGAAGGTCGCGCCGCACTCGGTGCAGCCATACAAGCGCTTGGCCTTGGCCATGGGAGGGTCTCCTGGAAAAAACCGCCATGATAGCCGAGCAGAACGTGTCTCGAACGCTTGCGCGTGCGACAAAACTATTCGCTCTAACTGCAGTCAGTAGCCCTGAACACAACGCATGAAGCGTTTTAGTGGCTTACACTGCGTTAACCTTACCTTTTGTTACAAGGATCTAAACATGGGCATGCTCAATGAGTTCAAGGCCTTCGCGGTCAAAGGCAATGTCGTCGACATGGCGGTTGGTATCATCATCGGCGCGGCCTTCGGCAAGATCGTCTCGTCCTTCGTCGGCGACGTGATCATGCCGCCTCTGGGCCTGCTGATCGGTGGCGTGGACTTCAGTGACCTGGCCATTACCCTGAAGGCTGCCGAGGGTGATGTGCCGGCGGTGGTGCTGGCGTATGGCAAGTTCATTCAGACCGTGATCGACTTCGTGATCGTGGCCTTTGCCATCTTCATGGGCGTGAAGGTCATCAACCGCCTGAAGCGTGAAGAGGCCGTGGCGCCGACTGCGCCGCCAGTGCCATCGGCTGAAGAGACCTTGCTGACCGAGATTCGGGATTTGCTCAAGACGCAGAACCAGAACCGGTTGCCTTGAGGCTTTAAGCCGCAAGCTGCAAGCTGCAAGAAAAAGCAGAGGGATTATCGGGCTGCCTTTTCTTGAAGCTTGCAGCTTAAGGCTTGCAGCTCGCCTTACCAGTAGTTTTCCACAGCCACCTGCCCCGGCCGCTTGCTCAAGCTCAGTTGCAGGTCGCGCGCCTTCAGCACCTTACGCGTCTCGTCGATCATTTCCGGGTTGCCACACAGCATCACCCGCGAATGCTCCGGTGACAGCTCCAGCCCCGCCGCCTTCTCCAGCTCACCATTCTCGATCAACGTGGTAATACGCTGGTTCAGTGCCCCCGGGTGCAGCTCGCGGGTCACTACCGGAATGAACTGCAGCTTGCCGGCGAATTCGGCCAGGTAGTCGCGTTGTTCCAGCCCGGCGATTTCATCCACGTAGGCCAGCTCCCTGGCTTCACGCACCGAATACACCAGCTTGATACTGTCGAACCGCTCCCAGGCCTCGAAGTCCTGCAGGATCGACATGAACGGCGCAATACCGGTGCCGGTAGCCAGCAGCCACAAGTCACGGCCCCCGACGAAGCGGTCAAGGGTAAGGAAGCCGAAGGCCTGGCGGTCGATCAGCAGGGTGTCGCCTGCACCCAACCGGCTCAGCTCACTGGTGAACTCCCCCCCTGGCACCACGATTGAGAAAAAGTCCAGATGCTCGTCATGCGGCGCACTGACCATGGAATAGGCGCGCCACACCACGCTGCCATCAGCCTTGGTCACGCCCAGGCGGGCAAACTGGCCGGAGCGGAAGCGGAACCCTGCATCGCGCGTGACCCGCAGGCTGAAGAGGTTCGGCGTCAGTGGCTGAACATCAAGCAGGGTCTGGCGGGTGAACTTTTCGGCGCTAGCGGTCATATCGGGCTCCAAGGTTGGCGTGTGCACAGTGTCGCTTAAACCGGCCTGGATAAAAACCACCGCTTTGTAGGGCCTCATCTACGGCGATCGTGCCGAAGTCGCAGAAAAACCTGATCGCTATAACAAAAAAATCCCAACAACATGGTAGGACTTTTCCTACAATCATCCGGGTACCCAAACGGATTGGATCCTACGCCCCCAGGAGTGTTTCAGATGCTTCACTGGAAACCCGAACATCTTGATGCGTTCGTCAGTGAACGCAGTCCACGGAAGCTGTTCGACATCGCGGTGCACCTGGCACAAGACCTTGGAATGGATTACCTCGGGCTGAACATTCGCATTCAGATCGCCACACAGACACCCCGGGTCTACCTCTACAGTAACTACCCGGATGAGTGGATAGCGCGCTACCAGCGCGATGAATTCTACAAGCAGGACTCGGCCGCCAACGTCAGCCACAGTTCAACCATGCCGGTGCTGTGGACCGACGACCTGTATCGTGATGCCCCGCATTATCGTGAGGCAGCCTGCCAGTACGGCCTGCGTCACGGCTGGACGCAGTCTTTGCACGACCTGCAGCACAATGAGAGCCAGGTCAGCGTGGCCAGGCCTAACGGCAGCATCGCCATCCACGAACTCTACGACAAGGCCGGCAGCGTGCAGTGGCTGTGCCACACACTGCACGCAGTACTGGGCGAGCACCACCTGAACGACCTGTGCCCACCGCAGCCGAAAATGAGCGAGCGGGAACTGGAAGTGCTGAGATGGTCGGCCGCCGGCAAAACAGCCAACGACGTGGCCTGTATCCTGTCACTGTCGCAAAGCACGGTTAACTTCCATATCCGCAGCGTGATCAACAAGACCAACGCTGCCAACAAAGCTGGCGCCATCGCCATCGCTGCCCTGCGCGGCTGGATCTGACCTTCAAGCCTGCGACCTCGGCCAAAGCCCTGTAGAATCGCCCGGCAAAGCCCGGGGCGAACCGCAACGGGCAGTTTCATACCCGAGCCAGACGCCATGCCCCTGTTGACCACCCCCTACGCCGAACTCGACCTGATCCGCCAGCCGGAGCAGGCCAATGACCCGTTGCAGGCTTTCGATGCCGCTGACGAGTACCTGCTTGCGCAGTTGCACGAGCAGGCACCTGACGCCAGCTGCCGGGTACTGGTGCTCAATGACAGCTTCGGCGCCCTGGCTGCCAGCCTGGCCGGCCAACTGCAGGTGACCAGCAGCGGCGATTCGCACCTGGCGCACCTGGCCCTGGAAAAGAACCTGGTGCGCAATGGCCTGCCATTCGACAGCGTGCCGTTCGTGCCGGCCAGCGAACACTGGCAAGGCCCGTTCGACCGGGTGCTGGTGCGCGTGCCCAAGACCCTGGCCCTGCTCGAAGAGCAACTGATCCGTCTGCAGGGCCAACTGGCGCCCGGTGCGCAGGTGATCGCCGGGGCAATGATCAAGCACCTGCCACGGGCCGCTGGCGAGCTGATGGAGAAGTACATCGGCCCGGTGCAGGCTTCGCTGGCACAGAAAAAGGCCCGCTTGCTGACAGCGACGGTAGCCGAACGCCCTGCCGCCCGCTCGCCCTACCCCAGCCGCTATCGCCTCGATGCGCCGGCGCTGGAACTGGTCAACCACGCCAACGTGTTCTGTCGCGAGGGCCTGGACATCGGCACCCGGGCGTTCCTTCCGCACCTGCCACGCGACCTCGGCCGCGCACGCGTTGCGGATCTAGGCTGCGGCAACGGCGTGCTGGCGATTGCCAGCGCCCTGGCCAACCCGGATGCCGTATACACCCTGGTCGATGAGTCGTACATGGCGGTGCAATCGGCACGAGAGAACTGGCAAGCAGCGCTGGGCGAGCGACCGGCGGCCTTCGAGGCGGCCGACGGCTTGGCCGGCGTAGAAAAGCAGTCGCTGGATGTGGTGCTGTGCAACCCGCCGTTCCACCAGCAACAGGTGGTGGGTGATTTTCTCGCCTGGCGCATGTTCCAGCAGGCGCGCGAAGCGCTGGTGGTGGGTGGGGCGTTGTATATCGTCGGGAACCGGCACCTGGGCTATCACAGCAAGCTGGCGCGTTTGTTCCGTGGGGTTGAGCAGGTGGCGGCTACGCCCAAGTTTGTAATCCTGAAAGCGCGCAAGTAAGCCGCTGCGAGCCACCTGTGGGAGCGGGTTCACCCGCGAACACCGGCAAAGCCGGTGCCATACACCGCGTTGCTTTCTTCGCGGGTAAACCCGCTCCCACAGGGACATGTGTTTTGCTCAGTGGGTGGTCAGGCCAGCAGCCCCCATGAACAAGCGCATCACCCAGGCAGCCACCCCCAGCGCCGCCACACTCATCGCCCAGATCAGCACCAGCCAACCCAGCCGCTGCCACAGCGGTTTCTTGTCTTCCAGGCCATGCTTGCCAGTCATCATGCGGCCCTCCTAGTGATAGCCGTCTTCATGGGTCACCTTGCCGCGGAACACGTAGTAGCTCCAGAAGGTATACATGAGGATGAACGGCAGGATGAATAACGTACCCACCAACATGAAGCCCTGGCTTTGCGGTGGCGCTGCGGCATCCCAGATCGAAATCGACGGCGGGATGATGTTCGGCCACAGGCTGATACCCAGGCCGCTGTAGCCCAGGAAGATCAGTACCAAGGTGAGCAGGAACGGTGTGTAGTGCGCATTGCGCGCCACTGCCTTGAGCAACCCGTAGAAGGTCACCAGTACCAGCAACGGCACCGGCATGAACCACAGCAGGTTGGGCATGCTGAACCAGCGGTCGGCGATTTGTGGGTAGGCGATAGGCGTCCACAGGCTGACGATACCGATCACCGCCAGCAGCACCAGCGCCAGCGGCCGGGCGATGTCGTGCATTTTCTGCTGCAGCGGCCCTTCGGTCTTCATGATCAGCCAGGTGCAGCCCAACAGGGTGTAGGCCACGATCAGCCCCAGCCCGCTGAACAGGCTGAACGGGGTCAGCCAGTCGAGGGTGCCGCCGGCAAAATGCCGGTCGACCACCTTGAAGCCTTCCAGGAACGCGCCCAATGCCACACCTTGGAAGAAGGTCGCGACCAGCGAGCCCCAGATGAACGCCTTGTCCCAGATATGCCGCTTCTCGGCGGTGGCCTTGAAGCGGAACTCGAACGCCACGCCGCGGAAGATCAAGCCGATCAGCATCAGGATCAATGGCAGGTACAACGCCTCGAGGATCACCGAATACGCCATCGGGAACGCCCCGAACAGCCCGGCGCCGCCGAGCACCAGCCAGGTTTCGTTGCCGTCCCACACCGGGGCGACGGTATTCATCATCACATCACGGTCATGCTCGCCCTTGACGAACGGGAAGAGCATGCCTATCCCTAAGTCGAAACCATCCATCACCACGTACATCATGACGCCGAAGATGATGATCACGGCCCAGATCAGCGGAAGGTCGATACCCATGGCTCAGTTCCCCTTGTTCAGGCTGGCGGTGTTGGCCTGGTGGCCATCATCGGCGGCGGACAGCGGCCGCGCCGGGGTGCGTTTGGTGCCAGGGCCACCGGGGTTGGTCTCGTCACCTTCACCGGTCTGCGGGCCCTTGCGCACCAGGCGCATCATGTAGCCAAGGCCGGTACCGAACAGGGCGAAGTACACCACCACAAAGGCTACCAAGGTAAAGCCAAGCTGGGCGTAGCTGTGGTTGGACACGCCGTCTGCGGTGCGCATCAGGCCGTACACCACCCACGGCTGGCGGCCGATTTCGGTCGTGAACCAGCCGGCCAGCAGCGCGATCAGCCCTGAGGGGCCCATCCACAGGGCTACGTACAGGAACGGGCGTGAACTGTAGAGCGTGCCGCGCTTGCGCAGCCACAGGCTCCACAGGCCGACGAAGATCATCAGGAAACCGAGGCCGACCATGACCCGGAACGACCAGAACACGATGAGCGAGTTGGGCCGGTCCTCCGGCGGGAACTCCTTCATCGCCGGCACCTGCTTGTCCAGGCTGTGGGTCAGGATCAGGCTGCCAAGCGCCGGGATCTCGACCTTGAACCGGGTAGTCTCGGCCTTCATGTCGGGGATACCGAACAGGATCAGCGGGGTCGGCTCGCCGGGTACGTTCTCCCAGTGGCCTTCGATCGCAGCAATCTTCACCGGCTGGTGCTTGAGCGTATTGAGGCCGTGGAAATCGCCGATCACGGCCTGGACAGGGGCGACGATCAACGCCATCCACATGGCCATCGACAGCATCTTGCGCACCGCCGGGTTGTCACGCCCACGCAGCAGGTGCCAGGCCGCCGAGGCGCCGACGAAGAACGCCGTGGACACGAACGCAGCGGTGGCCATGTGCATCAGGCGGTAGGGGAACGAGGGGTTGAACACCACCGCGAACCAATCCACAGGTACCACCCTGCCATCGATGATCTCGTGGCCTTGCGGGGTCTGCATCCAGCTGTTGGAGGCGAGGATCCAGAACGTCGAGACCAGCGTGCCGAGCGCCACCATTACCGTGGAGAAAAAGTGCAGGCCTCGGCCAACACGGTTCCAGCCAAACAGCATGACCCCCAGGAAGCCGGCTTCGAGGAAGAAGGCAGTGAGCACTTCATACGTGAGCAACGGGCCGGTGACAGCGCCGGCAAAGTCGGAGAAGCGGCTCCAGTTGGTGCCGAACTGGTAGGCCATGACGAGCCCGGAGACCACGCCCATGCCGAAGTTGACAGCAAAGATCTTCGACCAGAAATGGTAGAGGTCACGGTAGACCTGGTTGTGGGTCCGCAGCCAGAGGCCTTCAAGGACTGCCAGGTAGCTCGCCAGGCCAATGGTGATGGCCGGGAACAGGATGTGGAACGACACGGTAAAGGCAAACTGCATTCGGGCGAGCTCTAGGGCCTCTATTCCGAACATGGTGCTTCCTCTTCAGATAATCCGGCGTCCGGGCTTGTGGCCCCGTCGCCCACTGCCCCCACTTGGTCGAGTACGGCGCGTTGGAATTGTTCTGTTCGATCGCAGGGATTCCGGCCCAGAGGGCCAATTCGTTGAATCTGGAACGATTGATCCAGATCAACGATTGCTAGGAAGCATAGTCCCGAATGGCCCGACGGGCCGTGTGGTTGATTGCCGCGTGACCGGTTGCCCCACCCTCTTACATAACCGGTGAAAAAGTGCCGACCCAGGCAAACAGTAACCGTTTGTTACAAACAGGTGATACGCTGCGCACCCCCTCTACTGCGCCGAGGCCCCTGGTTTCCGATGTCCGAATCCGCACCGCAGTTGTTGCGTCACCACCGCCCTTTCCTGGCTTTCTGGCTGGCCCGTGTGTTTACCGCCAGCGGCTTCCAGATGCTCACCGTGGCCATAGGCTGGCACCTCTACCAGTTGACCGGCAATGTGCTGGACCTGGGCCTGGTCGGCCTGGTCGAATTCGCCCCACGGGTGCTGTTCATGCTGCACACCGGCCATGTCGCCGACCGCTATGACCGGCGCAAGGTCGCCGCCCTGTGCCAAAGCCTGCAGGGGCTGATTGCCCTGGCGCTGGCCGTGGGCAGCGCCACCGATAACGTCACCCGTGAACTGATCTTTGCCCTGGCCTTCCTGCTTGGCGCCACGCGCTCGTTCGAAATGCCGGCGACCCAGGCGCTGCTACCCAACGTGGTGCCGCCCGGGCTGTTCCCGCGGGCTGTGGCGGCGTCGGCCTCGGCCACCCAGTCGGCGACCATTGTCGCGCCGGCGGTAGGCGGCTTCCTGTATGCCTTCGGCAGCATCTGGGTGTACGGCCCTACCGTGGCCCTGTACGCCATCGCCTGCGTGCTGACCCTGAGCCTGCAGGCGCGCGGCCAGGTCGTGCAGCGCGGGCGCGCCAGCATCGAGTCGCTGCTGGCGGGCATCCGTTTCATTCGTAGCCGCCCCGACATCCTCGGCGCCATCTCGCTGGACCTGTTCGCCGTGCTGCTGGGCGGCGCCACCGCGTTGCTGCCGGTGTTCGCCAAGGACATCCTGCTGACCGGCCCGCTGGGCCTCGGCCTGCTGCGCTCGGCGCCCGCGGTGGGGGCGTTGCTGATGTCGCTGTGGCTGGCGCGCTTCCCGTTCGAGCGTAATGTCGGCCGAACCATGTTCACCGCAGTGGGCATTTTCGGCGTGGCCACCATTGCCTTTGGTCTGTCCACCTCGTTCTGGTTCTCACTGGCGGTGCTGGTGGTGCTGGGCGCGGCGGACATGATCAGCATGGTTATTCGCAGTTCGTTCGTGCAGTTGGAGACGCCAGATGAAATGCGCGGGCGGGTGAGCGCGGTGAACGGGCTGTTCATTGGTGCCTCGAACCAGCTTGGCGAGTTTGAATCGGGGGTGACGGCGCACTGGTTTGGCACAGTGCCGGCGGTGGTGATGGGTGGGGTAGGCACGTTGGTGGTGACAGGGGTGTGGATAAAACTGTTCCCTACATTGGCCAAGCGGGATCGGTTGCATAACGGTTGATTGGTTGCCTGTACCGACCTCTTCGCGGGTAAACTGAACTGGCCTAATGATCCCGGACACCTCTTAAG
>NZ_JACVZC010000125.1 GCF_016658545.1 Pseudomonas sp. S37
CCCCCCCCCCCCCCCCCCCCCCCCCGGCCCCCCCCCCCCCCGGGGGGGGGGGGGTTAACCCCCGCGAAGCAGGCGCCGCCGATTACAAACCCTGCAAGGTCTGCATCAACACCCGCACCTTGGCTATCGACTCTTCATATTCAGCGTGCCACTCGGAATCGGCCACCACCGCGCCGCCACCCCAGCAGCTGACCTGCCCGTCCTTGACCAGCAGGCTGCGAATGGCAATCGAACTGTCCATTTCGCCGCGCACGTCCACGTACAGCAACGACCCGCAGTACAACGCCCGGCGCGCCGGCTCCAGCTCGTCGATGATCTGCATGGCACGAATCTTCGGCGCGCCGGTGATCGAGCCGCCAGGGAAGCTGTCGCCGATCAGGTCCAGGGCGTCCTTGTCGCTGGCCAGCTGGCCGGTGATGCTGCTGACCAGGTGGTGCACGTTGGGGTAGCTTTCCAGGCTGAACAATTCTGGCACCTTCACCGAACCGATCTCGCAGGTGCGCCCCAGGTCGTTGCGCAGCAGGTCGACGATCATCAGGTTTTCCGAGCGGTCCTTGGGGCTGTGCAGCAGCTCCTCGGCATTGCGCTGGTCTTCGGCCGGGTCGCTGGCGCGTGGGCGCGTGCCCTTGATCGGCCGGGTTTCCACCTGACCCTGGCTGACGCGGATGAAGCGCTCGGGCGAAAAGCTCAGCAAGGCGCTGCCATCGGCCAGTTGCTGGTAGCCGGAAAATGGCGTCGGGCAGGCCTGGCGCAGTGCCTGGTAGGCCCGCCACGGGTCGCCCTGGCAAGGCGCGCGAAAGCGTTGGGTGAGGTTGATCTGGTAGCAGTCGCCGGCCTGGATGTAGCGTTGCACCTGGTCGAAGGCGGCCTGGTACTGTTCGGGCTGCAGGTCGCCGGCCATTGGGGCGAGCAGTTGGAAGGCGCTGGTCTCTACGTTGTCGGCACCTTCGAACAAGCTGATCAGGCGTTCGCGATCTTCCCCTGCAAGGCTTGGGTGAAACACCAGTTGGCTGGTCCCGTACAGGTGGTCACTCACCAGCGCCCAGGCATACAGGCCCAGTTGCGCGTCTGGCAGGCCGAGGTCGTCCTTGGCCAGGCTTGGCAGGTGCTCCAGGCGGCGGCCGAAATCGTAGCTCAGGTAGCCGATCAGGCCGCCGGCGAAGGGCACCTCGCTACCTTCGGGCAATTGCGCGTGGCCCAGTTGCGCCAGGCCGGCGCGCAGGCGCTGGAGGAAGGCGCGGCCTGCTTCACCGGGCTGCGCTTGCAAGTGTTGCAGTGGCCAGGCGCTAAGCAGGTCGAAGCGGCCGCGCTCGGCACCCGGGCGGGCGCTGTCGAGCAGGATCGCGCCGGGGGCCTGGCGCAGGCGGGCGAAATAGGCGGCTGGGTCGGGTTGGTAAGGCAGGGGGTGAAGCGTACAGGTCGGCATCAGTGTGGACGGCGATGTAAAAGCGAGGAGGGCGATTGTAGACCTGTGTAGGAAAAGCGCCTAGCACTGGGCGCGACATTCAACAGTGTGTTTGACCCAAGGGGGCCGCTTTGCGGCCCATCGCGACACAAGGCCGCTCCTACAGGAGATCGCGCCAAAAGCATGGGTCGCGGTCTCCTGTAGGAGCGGCCTTGTGTCGCGATGGGCTGCAGAGCAGCCCCCGGCGATGTCAGCCCGGATGCACGTGCCCAAACAGCCCCTGTGCTACCCGAACCCGCTGCTCGGCATCCTCGGTAACCCCGTCCTTGGCCAGCGCCTCGATGTGCGCCTCGATGGCATGGGTACGCTGGGTCAGCCCGCAGTCATTGGCAATCTGGATGTTCAGCCCCGGGCGGGCGTTCAGCTCCAGGATCAGCGGGCCTTTCTCCTGGTCCAGTACCATGTCCACGCCGATATAGCCCAGCCCGCACAATTCATAGCAGCCGGCGGCCAGCTTCATGAAGCCGTCCCAGTTCGGCAGTTGCACACCGTCCACCGCGTTGGTGGTGTCCGGGTGCTTGCTGATGATGTTGTTCAGCCAGGTGCCGCGCAGGGTTACCCCGGTAGCCAGGTCGACACCCACGCCGATGGCACCCTGGTGCAGGTTGGCCTTGCCGCCGGACTGGCGGGTTGGCAGGCGCAGCATGGCCATTACCGGGTAGCCCATCAGTACGATGATGCGGATGTCCGGCACGCCTTCATAGCTGATGCTCTTGAAGATCTGGTCCGGGGTCACCCGGTACTCGATCAGTGCGCGGTCGCGGTGCCCGCCCAGCGAGTACAGGCCGGTGAGGATGCTGGAAATCTGGTGCTCGATCTCCTCGTGGCTGATGATCTTGCCCGACACCGTGCGGTAGCGGTCCTCGAAACGGTCGGCAATCACCAGGATGCCGTCACCGCCAGCGCCTTGCGCGGGCTTGATGACGAAGTCGTTGCGCCCGCCGATGATCTGGTCGAGCTTCTCGATCTCTTTTTCGGTCTCGATGATGCCGTACATTTCCGGCACATGAATGCCGGCCGCCAGCGCGCGTTCCTTGGTAATGATCTTGTCGTCGACGATCGGGTACAGGCTGCGCTTGTTGTACTTCAGCACATAGTCCGCGTTACGCCGGTTGATCCCCATGATGCCCCGGGCTTCCAGGGCTTTCCACGTCTTGATCAGGCCAAACATCAGGCGTCTGCCTTCTTCACGAATGCCTTGAAGCGCATCAGCTCAGTCAGGCGGTAACCGCGGTAGCGGCCCATCGCCAGCATGAAGCCCACCAGAATCAGCAGCACGGCCGGGAAGGTGAACACGAAGTACACCAGCTCAGGCACCATCATCAGCAGGTGCGCCAGCGAGGCAGCGAACAGGGTGCCGATGGCCACTTTCATGGCATGGCCACCGCCACGCTCTTCCCAGGTGATCGACAGGCGCTCGATGGTCATGGTCAGGATCACCATCGGGAACAGTGCCACCGACAGCCCGCGCTCAAGGCCCAGCTTGTGGCTGAACAGGCTGATGGCGGCAATCAGCACCACGACGAAGGTCAACACCACCGACAGGCGTGGCAGCATCTGCAGCTTCAGGTGCTCCAGGTATGAGCGTAGCGACAGGCCCAGGGCCGTGATCACCGTGAACAGCACGATACCGAAGCCCAACTGGGTTTCGCGGAAGGCGAGGGCGATCAGCACCGGGGTGAAGGTACCCAGGGTCTGGATGCCGATCAGGTTGCGCAATACCAGGATCACCAGCACGCCGATCGGGATCATGACCATGATCATGAAGGTTTGCTGGGTTTGCAGCGGCAGGCTGTACAGCGAGTACTCGAGGAAGTCGGCGTCGGTGTTCTCGTCGGTCAGCTTGGCCAGGCGGATGGCGTTCATCTCGCTGTTGTTCATGCTGAAGGTGACGTTGGCCTTCTTGCCGCCATCGACGGTGATCAGGTTGTCGTCACCGGTCCACCACAGCAGGCGGTCATTCGGCAGGCCTTGCTCGCCGGTGTCCGGGTTGAAGTACAGCCAGTCGTTGCCGTTGAAGCTGCGCAGCCACAGCTCCGGGGTTTGCGGGGTGTCGGCCACCAGGCGGATGGTGTGCACCTTCTCCATCGGCACGTGGGCAATCGACAGCAGCAGGTCGATGACCTGGGCCTTCTTCATCGGCGAAGTGTCGCCGGCCAGCAGCAGCTTGACGTTGTCATCGTTGAGGTTGTTGACCCGCTTGATGGTCTCGCTGACAAAGGTCTCGACGTCTGCCGAGTGCTGGCGTATCGGTGCCATCAGCGCTTCGGCGGCGATCTTCTCGGGGCCCTCGATGGCCAGGCTGTCACGGAAGGTCGGCCCTTTGACCGTGGTCTTCTCGTTGCTGTAGCGCTTGGTCAGCACCAGGCGGTAGTAAAGGGTCTGGTTGCCGTTGGCGCGGCGGGCCGACCAGGTCACCTTGCGGTTGCCATCGGCACGGTTGACGCTGACACCGTAGTTGTTGGAGATGAAGCTCTCGTTGAGGCTGACGTAGTCACGGTTCAGCGGCGGCACGAACATCTGGATCTTGACCGGATCCTTGGTGCTGGCGACGAACTCGACCTTGGCGTCGATGTTCCACAGGTCGTCGGTTTCATCTTCGGTCACCGGGATGCCGAGGAAGAATATCTGATAAGCCGTGACCGCCACGCCCAATAGCACCAGTACGGTGATCAGGACTTTCAGATGGAGGGTAAGAGAGCGCATCGGGATTACTCTGCTTTGGGAGCGTCGGTGGCACAGGCAGGTTTGCCGGCCGCGTATTTAAGGCTTGGGTCAACCAGCGCATCGAAGTGCTTGAGTGCCTCGGAACCGATCAGCAGCGGGAACTGGAAGGCGCTGCGGTCGGTGAGGTTGACTTCGATGGTGCGCAAGGCCTGGCCCATGCAGATTTCGAGTTCGATGACCGGGCGGGCGGTGTAGGCCTTGCCCGATTCGGCATCATAGTCGCCAGCCCGGCGCTTGATCTTGCTCACGCGCGCCAGGGGCCGCTCGATCGGGTGCGAATGGGCGGCATCGATCGCCAGGTAGAAACGCACCCAGCTTTCACCGTTGCGCTTGAAGCGCTTGATGTCGCGGGCGCTGAGCGATGCGGTCTTGGCGCCGGTATCGAGCTTGGCTGCCACTTCCAGGTCCAGGTCGCCCAGGCGTGCGTATTCGTTGAGACCGTACACGGTCTTGCCCGCCGCCTGGCCAAGGGCCGGCAGCAGGGTGAGGCATAGCAGCAATAAAACAGGTGTAAGTCTCATAATCCTGGCGCGGTGCAGTGCAAGGTTCTAGGCAAGGTTCAGGTCAAGGTGACTGGCAACTACTGCGCAAGCTTCCTCGTTCATCTGTCAACAAGCATGAATGTATGACAGACAGGCTATCCATACCCCATCGGAGGCGCGGCATTCTATCACGCCGACGTCTTGACGCCAGCGGTGCGCGATCTGACAGCGCTTGGCCAGCGTTAGTTCGTTCTTAGACAATTGTCGACAATATTGATTTTGTCTTTGACTTGAATGGTTGGATTCGCTAATTTCTGGCGAAGAGATTTTCAAGGTGTCGACAATATGCAAGACCTTTCCACCCTTAGCCCTGTGTTGACAGACGAAACGGAAACCTTGTCCGAAAACGTCTTCCGGCGCATCCAGGCGGCCATCGTCAAGGGTGAGATCGCCCCCGGCAGCAAGATCTCCGAGCCAGAGCTGGCGCGCACCTATGGTATCAGCCGCGGGCCGCTGCGCGAGGCCATCCACCGCCTGGAGGGCCAGCGCCTGCTGGTGCGCGTGCCGCATGTGGGGGCGCGCGTGGTGTCGCTCAACCACGCCGAACTGATCGAACTGTACGAAATTCGCGAATCGCTGGAAGGCATGGCCTGCCGCCTGGCCGCCGAGCGCATGAGCCAGGCTGACATCGACGAGTTGCGCCGGGTGCTCGACACCCACGAGCGCGATGCCGCATTCCAGGCAGGCCTGGGTTATTACCAGCAGGAAGGCGACTACGACTTCCATTACCGGATCATCCAGGGCAGCGGCAACCAGACCCTGGTCAAGATGCTCTGCGGCGAGCTGTACCAACTGGTGCGCATGTACCGCATCCAGTTCTCGGCCACGCCCAACCGGCCGCGCCAGGCCTTTGCCGAGCATCACCGCATTCTTGATGCCATCGCCGACCGTGACGGTGAACTGGCCGAACTCCTGATGCGCCGCCACATCGGCGCGTCCAAGCGCAATATCGAGCGTCATTATCTGGACGCCCACAACAATAGCCCACGAGGTGAGAAATGACTGTGAAGAGCACCCCAGGTCAGCGTTTCCGCGATGCAGTAGCCGCTGAACACCCGCTGCAGGTGGTTGGCGCCATCAATGCCAACCATGCCCTGCTGGCCAAGCGCGCCGGCTTCAAGGCCATCTACCTGTCCGGTGGCGGCGTGGCCGCAGGCTCCCTGGGCCTGCCGGACCTGGGCATCAGTGGCCTGGACGATGTGCTCACTGACGTGCGCCGCATCACCGACGTGTGCGACGTGCCATTGCTGGTGGATGTCGACACGGGCTTTGGCGCGTCGGCTTTCAACGTGGCCCGCACCGTGCGCTCGATGAGCAAGTTCGGCGCTGCCGCCATCCATATCGAGGACCAGGTCGGTGCCAAGCGTTGCGGCCACCGCCCGAACAAGGAAATCGTCACCCAGCAGGAAATGGTCGACCGCATCAAGGCCGCCGTCGATGCCCGTACCGACGACAGCTTCGTGATCATGGCGCGCACCGACGCCCTGGCCGTCGAGGGCCTGAACGCCGCCCTGGACCGTGCCGAGGCCTGCATCGAGGCCGGCGCCGACATGATCTTCCCGGAAGCCATTACTGAACTGCAGATGTACAAGACTTTCGCTGACCGGGTGAAGGCCCCGATCCTGGCCAACATCACCGAGTTTGGCGCCACGCCGCTGTACACCACCGAAGAGCTGGCCTCGGTCGACGTGTCGCTGGTGCTGTACCCGCTGTCGGCGTTCCGCGCCATGAACAAGGCGGCCGAGAACGTGTACGCCGCGCTGCGCCGCGACGGTACACAGAAGAACGTGATCGACACCATGCAGACCCGCATGGAGCTCTACGATGCCATTGGTTACCACGCCTTCGAGCAAAGCCTCGATGCGCTGTTTGCCCAGAAGAAGGGCTGAAGATTTTTGTTGGGGCGGCGGGCCTCTTCGCGGGTGAACCCGCTCCCACAGGTGCTGCGTGTCACCCGATGCCTGTGGGGGCTCTGTGGGAGCGGGTTCACCCGCGAAGAGGCCGGCACAGGCAAAACTGATTAGCCAGCAAGATTTCCATAACAAATTCAAGAAAGGAGAAACACCATGGCCGAAGCAAAAGTACTCAGTGGCGCAGGCCTGCGTGGCCAGGTGGCCGGCCAGACTGCACTGTCGACCGTGGGCCAGGCCGGTGCCGGGCTGACCTACCGCGGTTACGACGTGCGTGACCTGGCAGCCGGTGCCGAATTCGAAGAAGTCGCCTACCTGCTGCTGTACGGCGAGCTGCCAACCCAGGCCGAACTGGCCGACTACAAGCGCAAGCTCAAGGGCCTGCGCGATCTTCCGCAAGCCCTGAAAGAAGTGCTTGAGCGCATCCCGCGCGATGCCCACCCGATGGACGTGATGCGCACCGGTTGCTCGGTGCTGGGCACCCTGGAGCCGGAACTGACCTTCGACGCCCAGCGCGACAAGACCGACCGCCTGCTGGCACTGTTCCCTGCGATGATGTGCTACTGGTACCGCTTCACCCACCATGGCGTGCGCATCGATTGCACCAGTGACGAAGACACCCTCGGCGGCCATTTCCTGCACCTGCTGCACGGCAAGAAGCCGAGCGAGCTGCACGTCAAGGTCATGAACGTGTCGCTGATCCTCTACGCCGAGCACGAGTTCAACGCCTCGACCTTCACCGCCCGCGTGTGTGCCTCGACCTTGTCCGACCTGTATTCCTGCGTTACCGCGGCTATTGGTTCGCTGCGCGGCCCGCTGCACGGGGGTGCCAACGAAGCCGCGATGGAGCTGATCGAGCGTTTCCAGAGCCCGCAGGACGCCACTGCCGAGCTGCTGCGCATGCTCGAGCGCAAGGACAAGATCATGGGCTTTGGCCATGCCATCTACAAAGAGTCCGACCCGCGCAACGAGGTGATCAAGGGCTGGTCGAAGCAACTGGCCGACGAAGTGGGTGACAAGGTGCTGTACCCGGTTTCCGAAGCCATCGACAAGACCATGTGGGAGCAGAAGCGCCTGTTCCCCAACGCCGACTTCTACCATGCCTCGGCGTACCACTTCATGGGCATCCCGACCAAGCTGTTCACCCCGATCTTCGTTTGCTCGCGCCTGACCGGCTGGGCGGCGCACGTGTTCGAACAGCGCGCCAACAACCGCATCATCCGCCCGAGCGCCGAGTATGTCGGCGTCGAGCAGCGCCAGTTCGTGCCGATCGAACAGCGCTGAATTAGATAGAGAGAGGCAACCCGTCTCCTTTGTGGGAGCGGGCTTGCCCGCGAATGCGTCCGACCGGGCAACCCATTTGCACCTGCTGACGCATTCGCGGGCAAGCCCGCTCCCACAGGGATGGTGGAGACTTCCGAATCCTGTGACCGAGCCTGAATGATGAACACTGCATACCGCAAATCCCTGCCAGGCACCGACCTGGACTACTTCGATGCCCGCGCGGCGGTCGAGGCGATCAAGCCCGGCGCCTACGACGGCCTGCCTTACACCTCCCGCGTGCTCGCCGAAAACCTGGTGCGCCGCTGCGACCCGGCTACCCTCGAGGCCTCGCTGAGCCAGCTGATCGAGCGCAAGCGCGACCTCGACTTCCCGTGGTTCCCGGCGCGCGTGGTGTGCCACGATATCCTTGGCCAGACCGCGCTGGTCGACCTCGCCGGCCTGCGTGATGCCATCGCCGACAAAGGCGGCGACCCGGCCCAGGTCAACCCGGTGGTGCCGGTACAGCTGATCGTCGACCATTCGCTGGCTGTCGAATGTGGCGGCTTCGACCCGCAAGCCTTCGACAAGAACCGCGCCATCGAAGACCGCCGCAACGAAGACCGCTTCCACTTCATCAACTGGACCAAGAAGGCGTTCAAGAACGTCGATGTGATCCAGCCGGGCAACGGCATCATGCACCAGATCAACCTGGAGAAGATGTCGCCGGTAATCCACAACGACCGCGGTGTTGCCTACCCGGATACCTGCGTGGGCACCGACAGCCACACCCCGCACGTAGACGCCCTGGGCGTGATTGCCATTGGTGTTGGCGGCCTGGAAGCAGAAAACGTGATGCTCGGCCGTGCCTCGTGGATGCGCCTGCCGGAAATCGTCGGCGTCGAACTGACCGGCAAGCTGGCACCGAACATCACCGCCACCGACCTGGTGCTGGCCCTGACCGAATTCCTGCGCAAGCAGAAAGTCGTTGGCGCTTATCTGGAGTTCCATGGCGAGGGTGCCCGCGCCCTGACCCTGGGCGACCGCGCGACCATTTCCAACATGGCGCCGGAATACGGCGCCACGGCGGCGATGTTCGCCATCGACCAGCAGACCATCGACTACCTGCGCCTGACCGGCCGCGAAGAGCAGCAGGTCAAGCTGGTGGAAACCTATGCCAAGGCCGCTGGCCTGTGGGCGGACAGCCTGGCTGGCGCTGTCTACGAGCGCACCCTGAGCTTCGACCTGTCGAGCGTGGTGCGTAACATGGCCGGCCCGTCCAACCCGCATGCCCGCGTGGCCACCAGCGACCTGGCAGCCAAGGGCATTGCCGGCAGCTGGGAAGAAGTGCCGGGGCAAATGCCTGACGGCGCGGTGATCATCGCCGCCATCACCAGCTGCACCAACACCAGCAACCCGCGCAACGTGATTGCCGCAGGCCTGATTGCCCGCAATGCCAACAAACTGGGCCTGACCCGTAAACCATGGGTCAAGTCGTCGCTGGCACCGGGCTCCAAGGCCGTGCAGCTGTACCTGGAAGAGGCTGGCCTGGAGAAGGAGCTGGAGCAGCTCGGCTTTGGTATCGTCGCCTTTGCCTGCACCACCTGCAACGGCATGTCCGGCGCACTCGACCCGGTGATCCAGCAAGAGATCATCGACCGCGACCTGTACGCCACCGCCGTGCTGTCGGGCAACCGCAACTTCGACGGGCGTATCCACCCTTACGCCAAGCAGGCATTCCTCGCTTCGCCGCCGCTGGTGGTGGCCTACGCCATCGCCGGTACCATCCGCTTCGACATCGAGAAGGATGTGCTGGGCGTGGTCGATGGCAAGGAAATCCGCCTCAAGGACATCTGGCCCAGCGACGAAGAGATCGACGCCGTGGTACGTGCCGCGGTCAAGCCGGAGCAGTTCCGCAAGGTGTATATCCCGATGTTCGCCATCGAGGAAGACCGCGGGCCAAAGGTCGCGCCGCTGTATGAATGGCGCCCGATGAGCACCTATATCCGTCGCCCGCCTTACTGGGAAGGTGCCCTGGCCGGTGAGCGCACCCTGCGTGGCATGCGCCCGCTGGCGGTGCTGCCGGACAACATCACCACCGACCACCTGTCGCCCTCCAACGCCATCATGCTCGACAGCGCTGCCGGCGAATACCTGGCGAAAATGGGCCTGCCGGAAGAAGACTTCAACTCGTACGCCACCCACCGTGGCGATCACCTGACCGCCCAGCGCGCCACCTTTGCCAACCCCAAGCTGTTCAACGAAATGGTGCGCAAGGACGACGGCAGCGTGAAGCAGGGCTCGCTGGCGCGGATCGAGCCGGAAGGCAAGGTCACCCGCATGTGGGAGGCCATCGAGACCTACATGCAGCGCAAGCAGCCGCTGATCATCGTGGCCGGTGCCGACTACGGCCAGGGCTCGTCGCGTGACTGGGCGGCCAAGGGCGTGCGCCTGGCGGGTGTCGAGGCCATCGTCGCCGAAGGCTTCGAGCGCATTCACCGCACCAACCTGGTGGGCATGGGCGTGTTGCCGCTGGAGTTCAAACCGGGCACCGACCGCAAGACCCTCGGCCTGGACGGCAGCGAGACCTATGATGTGCTGGGGGCGCGTACCCCGCGGGCTACCCTGACCCTGGTGGTGACCCGCGCCAACGGCGAGCGCCTGGAAGTGCCCGTGACCTGCCGCCTGGACACCGCTGAGGAAGTGTCGATCTACGAAGCGGGCGGGGTGTTGCAGCGCTTTGCCCAGGACTTCCTCGAAGCGACCGCCTAACCAATGTAGGAGCGGGTTTACCCGCGAATGCGCCTGACCAGACAACAGCGTTGTATCTGCTGACGCATTCGCGGGTAAACCCGCTCCTACAAGGGGCAGCGCAGGTTTTGAATATTGTGCGATCCGTGTAGGAGCGGGCTTGTCCCGCGAATGGGCCGCAAAGCGGCCCCAGATTTTTTGCATACTCAAAGGACAGCACAGCAATGGCACACGCACCTCAAGTCAAAATCCCCGCCACCTACATCCGTGGCGGCACCAGCAAAGGCGTGTTCTTCCGCCTGCAAGACCTGCCCGAACAGGCGCAAGTTCCAGGCCCCGCTCGCGATGCACTGCTGCTGCGGGTCATCGGCAGCCCCGACCCCTACGGCAAACAGATCGACGGCATGGGCGGCGCCACCTCCAGCACCAGCAAGACCGTGATCCTGTCGCAAAGCATCAAGCCCGAACACGATGTCGACTACCTGTTCGGCCAGGTCAGCATCGACAAGGCCTTCGTCGACTGGAGCGGCAACTGCGGCAACCTGTCGGCTGCCGTGGGTTCGTTCGCCATCAGCAGCGGCCTGGTCGACCCGGCGCGTGTACCGCGCAATGGCGTTGCCACCGTGCGCATCTGGCAGGCCAATATCGGCAAGAGCATCATTGCCCATGTGCCAATCACTGAGGGTGAAGTGCAGGAGACCGGCGACTTCGAGCTGGACGGGGTAACCTTCCCGGCTGCCGAAGTGCAACTGGAGTTTCTTGACCCGGCCGCTGACGAAGACGGCGACGGCGGTGCAATGTTCCCCACTGGCAAGCTGGTCGATGACCTGGAAGTGCCGGGTATCGGCACCTTCAAGGCGACCTTGATCAATGCCGGCATCCCGACCATTTTTGTCAACGCTGCCGATATTGGTTACACCGGTACGGAACTGCAGGACGCCATCAATGGCGACCCGCAGGCGCTGCTGCGCTTCGAGACCATTCGTGCCTACGGCGCTGTACGCATGGGCCTGATCGACAACGTCGACCAGGCTGCCGGGCGTCAGCACACGCCGAAAGTGGCCTTCGTTGCGCCGCCGAGCACCTACACTGCGTCCAGTGGCAAGGCGGTGCAGGCGGGTGATATCGACCTGCTGGTGCGCGCTTTGTCGATGGGCAAGCTGCACCATGCCATGATGGGCACGGCGGCGGTGGCGATCGGCACCGCGGCGGCTATTCCGGGCACGCTGGTCAACCTCGCCGCGGGTGGGGGCGAGCGCAGCGCCGTGCGTTTCGGCCACCCCTCGGGCACCCTGCGGGTGGGGGCCGAGGCGCGCCAGGTGAATGGCCAGTGGACGGTGACCAAGGCAATCATGAGCCGCAGTGCTCGCGTGCTGATGGAAGGCTGGGTTCGCGTGCCTGGCGATAGCTTCTGACGCACCATTGGCGCTCGGCTTCAAGCGGGGCCGCTGCGCGGCCCATCGCGACACAAGGCCGCTCCTACAAGGGTACGCGATACTTGTAGGAGCGGACTTGTGTCGCGATAGGGCTGCACAGCAGCCCCGGCACTTTTGAAGGGAGCTGGATATGAGCGCCAACGTGGACCTCAACAACCGCCCGGACTACGACCGGGTGCTGCAAACCCTCGCTGACTACGCCCTCGGCTATCAGGTCGAATCCGCCGAGGCCCTGGACACCGCGCGCAACTGCCTGATGGACACGCTGGGCTGCGGCCTGCTGGCCCTGCGCTTCCCGGAATGCACCAAACTGCTTGGCCCCCTGGTGGAAGGCACCGTGGTGCCCAATGGCGCACGCGTCCCCGGCACCGCCTACCGCCTGGACCCGGTCAAGGCCGCCTGGGATATCGGCTGTGCGGTGCGCTGGCTGGACTACAACGACACCTGGCTGGCCGCCGAATGGGCGCACCCTTCGGACAACCTCGGCGGCATCCTGGCCGTTGCCGATCACCTGTCGCAGAAGCGCGTAGCGGCTGGCGAACAACCGCTGTTGATGCGCGATATACTGGCTGCCATGGTCATGGCTCATGAGGTCCAGGGCGTGCTGGCGCTGGAAAACTCATTCAACCGCGTTGGCCTCGACCACGTGATTCTGGTCAAGGTGGCCTCCACTGCAGTGTGCGCCAGGCTGATGGGGGCCAACCGCGAGCAGATGCTGTCTGCGTTGTCCCATGCCTTCGTCGATGGCCAGGCATTGCGCACCTATCGCCACGCCCCCAACGCCGGTTCGCGCAAGTCCTGGGCTGCTGGTGATGCGTCCAGCCGTGGCGTACGCCTGGCCGATATCGCCCTGCGCGGTGAGATGGGCGTGCCTGGCGTACTCACTGCGCCACAGTGGGGCTTCTACGATGTGTCGTTCAGCCATACCAACAAAGACCTGGCGCTCAAGCCGGCCGGGCAGTATGAACTGC
Source organism: Pseudomonas sp. S37 (assembly GCF_016658545.1). GTDB lineage: Bacteria > Pseudomonadota > Gammaproteobacteria > Pseudomonadales > Pseudomonadaceae > Aquipseudomonas. Next base: position 13,063 of record NZ_JACVZC010000125.1, read on the forward strand.
ACTTGCCGCAGCCCTTGGCCAGCTATGTGATGGAAAACGTGCTGTTCAAGGTCAGTTTCCCTGCCGAGTTCCACGCCCAGACCGCCTGTGAGGCGGCAGTGGCCCTGCACCCGAAGGTGCGTAACCGCCTGCACGAAATCGACCGCATCGTCATCACGACCCAGGAGTCGGCGATCCGTATCATTTCCAAGAGCGGGCCGCTGGCCAATGCCGCCGACCGCGACCACTGCCTGCAGTACATGGTGGCGGTGCCGCTGATTTTCGGCCATTTGCAGGCCGAACATTATGAAGATGCCTTCCATGCCAGCCACCCGAGCATCGATCGCCTGCGCGAGAAGATGGAAGTGGTGGAAGACCCGCGCTTCAGCCGAGAGTACCTGGAGCCGGACAAGCGCTCGATCGCCAATGCCATACAGGTGTTCTTCAAGGACGGCAGCAGTACCGAGCAAGTGGTGGTGGAGTACCCGATCGGGCATCGGCGGCGGCGGGAGGAGGGGATTCCGTTGCTGGAGGCCAAGTTCAGGGCCAACCTGGCGACGCGCTTTGCGCGGCAGCGGTGTCAGCAGATTTTCGAGCTGTGCAAGGACCAGCAACAGCTGGAGCAGATGGCGGTGCACAGGTTTGTCGAATTGTTCGTGATTTGAGGTTGCCTGTGCGGGCCTCTTCGCGGCTAAAGCCGCTCCTACATGGTCCCCGCCGCTCTCAAGGTTTGTGCAGGACCTTGTAGGAGCGGCTTTAGCCGCGAAGAGGCCGGCACAGGAGACACAAAAAAGCCCCGGCATCGCTGCCGGGGCTTTCTTTTACACCTTACAACTCAGCTTACGCCTGAACCACCGGGATCTTGGCGTTGGCTGCCGCTTCGCGGAACTCGGCGATCTGGTCGAAGCTCAGGTAGCGGTAAACGTCGGCAGCCATGCTGTCGATGTCTTTCGCGTACTGCATGTACTCTTCGACAGTCGGCAGCTTGCCGATGATCGAAGCGACAGCAGCCAGCTCGGCCGATGCCAGGTACACGTTGGTCGCGTCGCCCAGGCGGTTCGGGAAGTTACGGGTCGAAGTGGAAACCACGGTCGAACCGGTCTGCACACGTGCCTGGTTACCCATGCACAGCGAGCAGCCTGGCATTTCCATGCGCGCACCGGCCTTGCCGTAGATGCCGTAGTAGCCTTCTTCGGTCAGCTGGTGGGCGTCCATCTTGGTTGGCGGGGCCAGCCACAGACGGGTCGGGATACCACCCTTGACCTTGTCCAGCAGCTTGCCGGCAGCGCGGAAGTGGCCGATGTTGGTCATGCACGAACCGATGAACACTTCGTCGATCTTCTCGCCCTGTACCGAGGACAGCAGGCGGGCATCGTCCGGGTCGTTCGGCGCGCAGAGCACAGGCTCCTTGACGTCGGCCAGGTCGATTTCGATGATTTCGGCGTATTCGGCATCGGCGTCGGCCGACAGCAGCTCAGGCTTGGCCAGCCAGGCTTCCATGGCTTGCGCGCGGCGCTCCAGGGTGCGTGGGTCGCCGTAGCCTTCGCCGATCATCCAGCGCAGCAGGGTGATGTTGGACTGCAGGTACTCGGCGATGGCCTTCTCTGGCAGCTTGATGGTGCAACCGGCAGCGGAACGCTCGGCCGAGGCGTCGGACAGCTCGAAGGCTTGCTCGACGGTCAGTTCGTCCAGGCCTTCGATTTCCAGGATGCGGCCGGAGAAGGCGTTTTTCTTGCCTTTCTTCTCGACGGTCAGCAGGCCCTTCTGGATGGCGTAGTAAGGGATGGCATGTACCAGGTCACGCAGGGTGATGCCTGGCTGCAGTTTGCCCTTGAAGCGCACCAGGATCGACTCTGGCATGTCCAGCGGCATGACGCCGGTGGCAGCGGCGAAGGCTACCAGGCCAGAACCGGCCGGGAACGAGATGCCGATCGGGAAGCGGGTGTGCGAGTCGCCACCGGTACCCACGGTGTCAGGCATCAGCATGCGGTTCAGCCAGCTGTGGATGATGCCGTCGCCCGGGCGCAGCGACACGCCGCCACGGGTGCGGATGAAGTCTGGCAGGGTGTGGTGGGTGGTGACGTCGATCGGCTTCGGATAAGCCGCGGTGTGGCAGAACGACTGCATGACCAGGTCAGCGGAGAAGCCCAGGCACGCCAGGTCTTTCAGCTCGTCGCGGGTCATCGGGCCAGTGGTGTCCTGGGAACCGACGGTGGTCATCTTCGGCTCGCAGTAGGCACCTGGGCGTACGCCCTGGCCTTCTGGCAGGCCGCAAGCGCGACCGACCATTTTCTGCGCCAGGGTGAAGCCCTTGCCGGTGTCGGCAGGCTGCTCTGGTTTCTTGAACAGGTCGGAAGCGCCCAGGCCCAGCTCGGCACGGGCCTTTTCAGTCAGGCCGCGGCCGACGATCAGCGGGATACGGCCGCCAGCGCGGACTTCGTCCAGCAGTACTTCGGTTTTCAGCGCGAACTCGGTAACCAGCTCGTCGCTGCCGTGACGGCGTACTTCACCTTTGAACGGGTACACGTCGATGACGTCGCCCATGACCAGGTTGGTGCAGTCGAATTCGATCGGCAGGGCGCCGGCGTCTTCCATGGTGTTGTAGAAGATCGGGGCGATCTTGGTGCCGAAGCAGAAACCACCGGCGCGCTTGTTCGGCACGTACGGGATGTCGTCGCCGAAGAACCACAGCACCGAGTTGGTGGCCGATTTACGCGACGAACCGGTACCGACCACGTCACCCACGTAGGCAACCGGGAAGCCCTTGGCCTTGACCGCTTCGATCTGGGCCAGCGGGCCGACCGAACCTGGCTGGGACGGCTCGATGCCATCACGGGCCATTTTCAGCATGGCCAGGGCGTGCAGCGGGATGTCTGGGCGCGACCAGGCGTCCGGGGCAGGCGACAGGTCGTCGGTGTTGGTTTCGCCAGGCACCTTGAACACGGTCAGGGTGTACTTGTCGGCGATGGCCGGGCGCGAGGTGAACCACTCGCCGGCGGCCCACGATTCCAGCACGGCCTTGGCGTGAGCGTTGCCGGCCTTGGCTTTTTCGGCCACGTCGTGGAAGGCATCGAACATCAGCAGGGTGTGCTTGAGCTGTTCGGCCGCGACGGCGCCCAGTTCGGCGTCATCCAGCAGCGTAACCAGCGTTTCGATGTTGTAGCCGCCCTGCATGGTGCCCAGCAGCTCGGCAGCGTGCTTGCGGTCGATCAGTGGCGATTTGGCTTCGCCCTTGGCGACGGCAGAGAGGAAAGCAGCCTTGACGTAGGCAGCTTCGTCGACCCCTGGTGGTACGCGGTTGGTGATCAGGTCTACGAGGAAGGCTTCTTCGCCGGCCGGCGGGTTTTTCAGCAGCTCGACCAGGCCTGCAGTTTGTTCGGCGTTCAGCGGCTGGGGCACGATACCCAGGGCGGCACGCTCTTCGATGTGTTTGCGGTAGGCTTCAAGCACAGTTATTTCCCTCATCAGTGGTCCCTAAAGGGGGTCCGGGACGCTTATCCAGCATTCGATGCACCCATGCGCTGCCACGGCTTTGTGGGCCGCCCAGCCAGAGTCGCAAAGAATCCTTACAGAAGCTGCTTTCAAAGTTTTACGCCTGCAGAACGGGGAGCTGATGAGGGCTGGCGCGGGCATGCGAGGGGTGCATGGCCCGGGCCAACGCCGTTCTACCGGATTAACTGTGCTCGTGACGCTTTGAAAACAGCTTCCAACGGACATTGTTGCCTTTGAAAAGGCGGGATGATTCTACGGCAAAAAAAGCCCGAAGGTAAGGCGCAGAAGATGACTTTAACGGGTGACCCTGGTTAGACAAAGGGCTAACATGGGCCGGTGTTCCACCGCCAAGCCGTTGTTTTTCATGTCCAACAAGTCCATCAAGACCCCTTGCGTCGGCCTGTGCTCCACGGTGTATGGAGACACGGTGTGCCGTGGTTGTAAGCGTTTTCATCACGAAGTGATCAACTGGAACGGTTACGACGACGACCAGAAGCGCGCGGTATGGCTGCGCCTGGAGCAATTGCTGGTGCAGGTGATGATGGCCAAGCTTGAAGTGTTCGACAAAGGCCTGCTGCGCCAGCAACTGGAGCAGCGCTCCATCCGCTTTGTCGAGCAGCAGTCGGAGTATTGCTGGGCGTACCAGCTGATTGCCCGCGGGGCGCGGATGATCCGCGACCTGGAGGCTTACGGCATGGTGCTGCTGCCGGAATTTCGCGACTGGGAACTGCCGCAGTTGCGTGATGCCATCGACCGCGAGTTCTTCCTGCTGTCCGAGGCGCATTACCAGCGCTATATCGCACCGGCATTTCTCAAGGGTGCACTGCCTTAGCGCCTCGTTCCATCTGAAATGCCCCGCTGCGGCATGACACGCTCGCCTTTCATTCATGCGAGGGTTCGTTCATGCCGGTCTATTATCGTTTTGTGCCTAAGGCTTCTTTCATTGCCAAGGTCTGGTGGCAGATGAATGACACCTATGTCGAGCCCGGAAATTGGGACCAGAACGCGCCGGGGATTGTCCCGGTGTGGATGGACTTCGACGGCAAGGAGGGCATGGAAGCTTACATGCGTAGCGAACCGCTCGATCGGTCACAGAATGGCGAGGGTGTCGTTGCCGACTGCTTCTGGTTCGGGGTTTATGAGGGTCGGCTCCTGGGTAGTGGCTATTACTACCAGGTCAGGCCCGCATTGTGGCGCCTGAACAGGCCCCCAAAAATCATGAAGTATGTGATGGAGGCCGACCTGGCAGGGTACATGGCCATGTACATCAGCCTGTTCGACTCACCTGAAAGCACAATCATCGCGGCCAATGATCTCTGGCGCCTCGAGGGCTTGGTGCCGACCCGGCTGACAGCGGGATCGCTGCACCACAATCTGACGCTTGCGACCTTCGATGATTTTGCCGTCAAACGCTACATGCAGTTCGGCCAACCTTACCTGAACAGCAAGGCCAGCGGGCAGCATGGGCGGGTTACGCTCGAGATCATCGAGTACCCGTTCCAGTGATGCTCGCCCGCCACGTGGGTGCGTCAGTCGCCGGTATATTCGCAGCCACTGGTGCATGTTTCATGGATGCGCACCTTCGACAGTTCCGGCATCAGTGGTTTGACCTGTTCCCAGATCCACTTTGCGATCACTTCGCTGGTGGGGTTTTCCAGGCCCGGGATGTCGTTCAGGTAGTTGTGGTCCAGTTGCTCGTAGATCGGCTTGAAGATGGCCTTGACCTCGGCAAAGTCGCGGATCCAGCCGGTGTGCGGGTCGAGCGGGCCGGTCAGGTGCAGGCCGACTTTGAACGAATGGCCGTGCAGGCGGCCGCACTTGTGCCCTTCAGGAACGTGGGGCAGGCGGTGGGCCGATTCGAATGTGAATTCCTTGAAGATTTCCACGCGGGGTTTGCTCTGTATGAATCAATAGTGCGTGCAGTTTAACAGTTCGCCTCAACATCTTCAGCGTCTATCAGATCGAGCGCCGCCCGCGCGGCGCTTCGCGGGTAAACCCGCTCCTACGTTTGTTTCGGGCCAGTT
>NZ_JACVZC010000126.1 GCF_016658545.1 Pseudomonas sp. S37
CTGAAGTCGCGAAGATCAAGATCAAGATCAAGATCAAGATCAAGATCAAGATCAAGATCAAGATCAAAAGCCAGAGCCAGAGCCAGAGCCAGAGCCAGAGCCAGATTCTCAGTATGGTGGAGGCAACGGAGTTGAACTGAAGGGACCGACCAGCGGATTGTAAGCATCGGAAGCAAATTCGCACCCATTTGCAGTTGCTCCACGCGACGTGGCGCCTTAGACTGCCGCCCCCTGTAAAAGAGTGCCAGTTGGCGCTTGAAGAATTCCGCCGCCGATGCCAAGGCGCCGACGGCACCTGAATCGCCCAAATGCACATTTTTTCATAGAGAAATCGATGACCAAGGAACAGTTGCTGGCCATGTCGGCCGATGACTACATGAACGCCGACCAGCTGGCCTTCTTCACTGAGCTGCTGCAGGCGATGAAAGTCGAAACCCATGAACGCATCGAGCTCAGCCGCACCACCATCGAAGGCCTGGACACCCCGTCGGACCCTGCCGACGTGGCTTCGGTCGAAGAAGAGCGTAGCTGGCTGGTAAATGCCATCGACCGCGACCAGCGCCTGCTGCCACAGCTGGAAATGGCCCTGGACCGTATCTCCGACGAGAGCTTCGGCTGGTGCGATGACAGTGGTGAGCCAATCGGCCTGAAGCGTCTGCTGATCAGCCCGACCACCAAATACTGCATCGAAGCCCAGGAGCGCCACGAGCAGCTCGACCGCCACCAGCGCCAGGTATAACCCCGCGCGCGGTGCCAAGCCCCACGGAGCGATCCTTGGGGCTTTTTGCGTTTGTCGCGGGTTGCTGGCTTTGTTGCCCCGTGCGTAACACTGCTGTACCGGGATGCGCTGTTTCCTCGCAAGTGGCAGGCGTATCATGGCTTTATCGTTAGGGTGCTAATTAAATTCCGGAGGGAATGATGAATAGCCGAGTCGATGTAGCCGTGATGATCGGTTCAGGCGTGCCAGCCACCTTGCAGGCACTGGGCAAGCGTATCTGCTGGGTGGTACTGGTCAATGGTGAGCGCCGTGGCACCGCCTTTGCCACACGTGAAGAAGCACTGGAGTGCCAGGCTGCGTGGCAACAGCAACTGAAGAAAGGCCTGGCAGCCTGAAATTGTTTATTGCCTCTCGACGGGTTTCAGTGTTTTCGGGCATATTTGTCCTACAGTAATTGCGCACATCGCCGCTTGGGCCTGGTTTCTCGCAGGCACATTCCGTTGATTGCGTTTTCTGGCGAGTGATCTCAGGTATCACGCTTCCCGCGTCGGGAATGAGCCAAACGCCTTCGGATGAGGGCGATTCTGGCAAACCAGAGTAAAGATTCCTGCACGTTGCATCGTCAGCGAGCACAGACATTTCGCATATCGCTTTATTACTCTTTTCGCCTATCGATAAGAAATGGCCGTGCCTCCCCGAGCTTGGGTGAGGGCGGGTTGTAACCGGTTGAGGATTACTTCATTGGCAGTCAGCACACTTGATACCCATGCGTTGTTCGCCCTGGGCGACTTGCGCGGTAAATTGGCCCATCTGTTCCAGGGCCGCTTTATCTATGTGACCGAACAAAACCCCGAAGGCCTTTACATGGCCGAAATCGATACCGAAAGTGCACTGGTGGTCGATGACAAGCAGCGCCTGGAGCTGAAAGTCGGCGACCACTTCCGCGCTGCCGTATTGCCTAGCCGCGAAGGTGGCAAGCTGGAAATGCGCTTTCGCGAAATCAAGCTGAATGTGTATGGCGTGGGTGACTATGCATTCGTCTCCGTGCCGGAAGGCGAGGGCATCGTGTTCCGTGAAGGCCAGGGCGTGATGCTGGTGTTCGCCGCACAGCAGCAAGTGCAAGAAGGCCTGGGCAAGTTGCTCAAGGCGGTGACCGGCAAAGTTGCCAAGTGGCGCAAGGGTGAACTCACCACCTTCAAGGCCAGTGAATGATCGGTGCTGACGACACGCCTGCCACGCGGGCGGCGTTTCATCGGCAGCACCAGGCAGATGCCGTGGCCGACGCCGAGCGCTTGTTGGCTCGGCGCGATGAGCTGCAGGGGGCGTGGTTGAGCTGGGTGGCGGCTGAGCTATACCGGCTCAGCCCGGCGCCTTATGCCGCGATGGTTCGCCGCGAGTTGCAGCGCCTCAACCAGGGCTGAGGCGGCAATGCCTCAGTTACCACGGTCGCGGCCGCTGCTGACCTCTTCTGGCACCGGCTCTTTCGACATGCGCTTGCGAAACAGCGCTGCCCGCGCCAGTAGCAACGTGGTGACCGGCACGGTGATCGACAGCAGGATCGGAATCAGCCAGGCGTGCAGCACCGGCGTGCCCTTCAGCCATGAAAAGTAGATGATCGAGGCCAGCGCCACGCACCAGGCGCCAATGGTCGAGGCCAGTGCCGGAGGGTGCATGCGCTGGAAGTAGTCCTTCAGGCGCACCAGGCCCACCGCGCCTATCAAGGCAAACAGGCTGCCGGTCAGCAACAGCATGGCAGTGACTAGTTCCAGCCAGAACGGCAGTACCAGGGTTTCAGTCATTCGATCACCTCACCGCGCAGCAGGAACTTGGCCAGGGCAAACGAGCCAACGAAGCCGAACAGCGCAATCAGCAGCGCACCTTCGAAGTAGGTGTCACTGGCATAACGGATACCCAGCACCAGCATGGTCAGCATGGCCAGGATGTACAGGTAGTCCAGCGCCAGCACCCGGTCCTGGGCAGACGGGCCGCGGAACAGCCGGATCAGCGCCAGGCCCATGGCCAGGGCGAAGATGAACAGGCTGGCAAGGACAGCACTGGAAAGCAGGCCTGTCATTGGAATATCTCCATCAGCGGGCGTTCGTAGGTGTCCTTGAAGTGCTGGATGAAGGCCGCTTCATCGTCCAGTTCGAACACATGCAGCAGCAGTACGCTGCGGTCCAGCGCCAGTTCGGACCAGACCGTGCCGGGCACCACGGTGGTGATCATCGACAGCGCCGCCAAGCCGTGCGGGTCGCGCAGGGCCAGCGGGATATGGACGAACGCCGAATGGGGTGGCTGCTTGCCGGCCCGCAGCACGCCCCGGGCTACCAGCAGGTTGGACACGATCACATCGATACCGACCCGGCCGATCAGCCGGGCGATGACCAGTGGCCGCCGTACGTGCGCATGCTGCGGGCGCAGGGGCGCCATCAGCAAGGGCGCCAGCACGCCAAGGGCGGCGGCCAGCAACAGGTTACCGGGGCTTACCGAAAGGTTCAGCAGCAGCCACAGGCCGAACAGCGAGACCGAGAGCAGCGGAGCGGGGAACAGTCGGTTCATGGCTGCACCTGTACGTCGAGCGAGGTAGGGCCAGGCACTGGCTTGGCGGCCATGACGGCTTCGATATAGGCGTCGGGGGCCTGCAGGCTGGCGGCGGTGTCCTGGGTGTAGCGCAACAGCGGCTCGGCCTTGAGGCTGAGGATGATGCACAGGCCGAGCAGGATGACGATTGGCAGGCATTCATAGCGGCGCAGCACCGGCGATGGGCGCTCTTCGGGCTTCCAGAAGCGCTGGATGCCGACCCGCCCGAAGGCGATCAGCGAGGCCATGCCGGACAGGATCAACAGGGCTACCAGGCCCCAGGCGGCTGCACTCAGTGGTTGTTCGGCGGGTATGCCCAGGCCCTGTGGGTTGAACAACGCACTGATCAGGTTGAGCTTGCCGACAAAGCCCGATAGCGGTGGCATGCCAATGATCAGCAGGGCGCAGGCGATGAAACTGAGGCCGAGGAAGGCCATGGTCCACGGGATGATCTGGCCGATCACCACCTTCTGCTCATCGTCGAGGTTGATGCCCTTGGGCGGGTGCAGCGACTCCAGCAGTGGCGGCATCACGTCTTCTTCTTCGTCCAGCGGCGCTTCATTGGCCGAGCGCGAACGTTCGACCAGCTCGGCGAGCAGGAACAGTGCGCACAGCGCCAGGGTCGAGTTGACCAGGTAGAACAGCGCCGCACCAGTCAGCGCCGACTGGGCGAAGCCGACCGCAGCGAGCAGGGTGCCGGCCGAAACCAGGATACTCAGGGCCGCCATGCGTTCCAGGCGTTGCGCGGCCAGGATCGAGACTGCGGCCACCGCCAGGGTAACCAGGCCACCGTACACCAGCCATTCGCCACCGAAATGTGCCGAGGCCCCGGCTTGCCCGGAGAACAATAGCGTCCACAGGCGCAGCACGGCATACAGCCCGACCTTGGTCATGATGGCGAACAGCGCCGCCACCGGCGCACTGGCCGAGGCGTAGGCCGGTACCAGCCAAAAGTTCAAAGGCCAGATACCGGCCTTGACCAGGAAGGCCATGGCCAGGATCGCCGCACCGGCGTGCAACAGGCCACGGTCGGCCTCCGGCACCAGCGGAATTTTCAGGGCCAGGTCAGCCATGTTCAGGGTGCCGGTCACGCCGTACAACATCGCTGCGCCGATCAGGAACAGCGACGAGGCGAACAGGTTGATGGCGATGTAGTGCAGGCCGGCACGCACCCGGGCGCGGCCCGAGCCGTGCAGCAACAAGCCATAGGAGGCGGCCAGCAGCACTTCGAAGAACACGAACAGGTTGAACAGGTCGGCGGTGAGGAATGCACCGTACAGGCCCATCAACTGGATCTGGAACAGTGCATGGAAGCTGGCCCCGGCACTGTCCCAGCGTGCGCGGGCAAACAATAGCGCGCTGAAACCGATGACCCCGGTCAGGGTCAGCAGCAGCGCGGACAGGTGGTCCACCACCAGCACGATGCCGAATGGCGCCGGCCAGTTGCCCGGCAGGTAGACGCCAATCGACTCTGCCTGGCCCTGGGTGCGTACCCAAAGCAGCAGGCACACGGCAATGGCCAGGCCGGCGAAGGTCGACAGCAGGTTCAGCCGGGCCTTGATCCGCCGATGCTTTTCACCCAGCAGCAACATCACCGCCGCAGTGATCAGTGGCAGCAGGATGGGCGCGACGATCAGTTGACTCATGCCACTCATTCGTCACGCTCCCGGCCATCCACGTGGTCGGTGCCGGTCAGGCCTCGCGAGGCCAGCAATACCACCAGGAACAGCGCGGTCATGGCGAAGCTGATGACAATGGCGGTAAGCACCAGCGCCTGCGGCAGCGGGTCGGTGTAGTGCAGCAGGTCCTGAGTGACGCCGTCCTTGATGATCGGCTCCTTGCCGATGAACAGGCTGCCCATGCTGAAGATGAACAGGTTGACGCCGTACGACAGCAGGCACAGGCCCATGATCACCTGGTAGGTACGGGGGCGCAGGATCAACCACACTCCCGAGGCGGCCAGCACACCGATGGCGACTGCAATGACTTCTTCCATCAGGCGGCTCCTGCTTGGCTGGTTTTCGCCGGGTTGCCCGGGCGGTAGGCGCGCACCGACTGGTGCGCCAGGGCGGTGAGGATCAGCAGGGTCGAGCCAACCACCACGGTGTACACGCCGACATCGAAGAACAGCGCGCTGGCCACATGCACATCACCCAGCAACGGCACATGCAGGTGGGCGGTATGCGTGGTCAGGAACGGGTAACCCAACAGCATGGCGCCAACCCCGGTCAGGGTCGCGCACAGCAGGCCGGTGCCCATCCAGCGCAGCGGCCGCAGGCTCATCTGCGCCTCGACCCACTGGGTGCCAGCCACCATGTACTGCAGGATGAACGCCACCGACATCACCAGGCCGGCGACAAAGCCGCCGCCCGGCTGGTTGTGCCCGCGCATGAACAGGTACATCGACACCAGCAGGGCGATCGGCAGCAGCAGGCGCACCAGTACCGCAGGCACCATCATGAAACCCAGCGCGGTATCGGTGGCATGCCGCGGGTTGATCAGGTCGGTGACCACGTCCGGCGCCAACTGGCGCTGTTGTGCTGGCAACTGCATGCTCTCCTTAGGAGGGCGGAAGCGCCGCAGCAGGGCGAACACGGTCAGCGCGACCGCTACCAGTACGGTGATTTCACCGAGGGTATCGAAGCCGCGGAAGTCGACCAGCATCACGTTGACCACGTTGGTGCCGCCGCCCTGGGGCAGCGCCCGGCTCAGGTAGAACGAGGAAATGTCGTTGGGCGTTGGCCGGGTCAGCATGGCGTACGACAGTACGGCCATGCCACCACCGACCAGTACCGCCAGCAGCAGGTCGCGCAGGCGGCGCATGCGCGCGCGCTCCAGGCTGCCGGGCAGCGGCGACACGCCTTCGATACGCCGTGGCAGCCAGCGCAAACCCAGCAGGATCAGCACGGTGGTGACCACTTCCACCACCAACTGGGTCAGCGCCAGGTCGGGCGCAGAGAACCAGACGAAGGTGATGCAGGTCATCAGGCCGCAGACGCTGACCATGATCAAAGCTGCCAGGCGGTGGTACTTGGCCTGGTAGGCGGCACCGATGGCGCAGGCGATTGCGATCAGCCACAGCGCGACGAACACCCCGGAACCCGGAATCTTCGGCCGGTCGCCCCAGCTAAGGCCGCTGTACAGCATCGGCGTAAGGCCAGCGAGAAACGCGGCGACCACCAGCATGAACAGTTGCGACTGCAGGCGGCGAGTGGTGAGCAGGCGCTCGATGCGCCGCGCCACCAGCATCAGCTGCACCTGGCCGTGCTCGAACAGGCGCTTGCCGTTGAAGCGCTCGATCAGCGGTGGGTAAGGGAACCGGCCCAGGCGCAACTGTTTGCGCAGCAGCAGGTACAGGACGATACCGCCGCTCATGGCCACCAGGCTCATGATCAGCGGGGCATTCCAGCCATGCCAGATGGCCAGGCTGTATTCCGGCAGGGTGCCGCCTACCACCGGCAGGGCGGCAGCGGCCAACAACGGGCCGACCGACTGGGCTGGGAAGATGCCCACCACCAGGCAGGTGAGCACCAGCAGCTCGACCGGTGCACGCATCCAGCGCGGCGGCTCGTGCGGGGTGTGCGGCAGGTCCTGGGCTGTCGGGCCGAAGAACACATCGACAGTGAAACGCAGGGCATACGCCACGCTGAAGGTACCGGCCAGGGTGGCGATTACCGGCAGCGCGGCTTCGACCCAGGCAGTGGAGCTGATGAATACCGTTTCAGCGAAGAACATTTCCTTCGACAGGAAACCGTTCATCAACGGCACGCCGGCCATCGAGGCGCTGGCTACCATCGCCAGGGTGGCGGTGTAGGGCACCAGGCGGATCAGGCCACTGAGGCGGCGGATGTCACGGGTACCGCTCTCGTGGTCGATGATGCCGGCGGCCATGAACAGCGAGGCCTTGAAGGTGGCATGGTTGAGAATGTGGAACACCGCGGCCACAGCGGCCAGCGGGCTGTTCAGGCCCAGCAGCAGGGTAATCAGGCCAAGGTGGCTGATGGTTGAATAGGCCAGCAGGCCCTTGAGGTCGTTCTGGAACATCGCGGCGAAGGCGCCGAGCAGCAGGGTGATGGCGCCGGCACCGCCGACGATCCAGAACCACTCCTCGCTACCGGAGAGCACCGGCCACAGGCGTGCCAGCAGGAACACCCCGGCCTTGACCATGGTCGCGGAGTGCAGGTAGGCCGATACCGGTGTGGGCGCTGCCATGGCGTGGGGCAGCCAGAACTGGAAGGGGAACTGCGCGCTCTTGCTCAGGGCGCCAACAAGGATAAGGGGCAGCAGCACCGGGTACAGTGCATGCTGGCGGATGGTGTCGCCGGCAGCCAGGACCTTGTCCAGGTCGTAGCTGCCGACCACATGGCCGAGCAGCAACGCCCCTACCAGCAGGCACAAACCGCCTGCGCCGGTCACCATCAGCGCCATGTAGGCGCCGCGGCGGGCATCGGCGCGGTGGTGCCAGTAGCCAATCAGCAGGAAGGAGAACAGGCTGGTGAGTTCCCAGAAGAAAACCAACTGGATCAGGTTGCCGGAGATCACCAGGCCGAGCATTGCGCCCATGAAGGCCAGGAAGAAGGCAAAGAAGCGTGGCACCGGGTCTTGCGGCGACATGTAGTAGCGCGCGTACAGCGACACCAGCGTACCGATACCCAGCACCAGCAATGAGAACAGCCAGGCGAAGCCGTCCATGCGCAGCACCAGGTTCAGGCCCAGGCTCGGCAGCCACAGGAATTCTTCGCGAATCACGCCACCATGGGCAACCTGTGGGTACAGCAGTGCTACCTGGACGGTACCGACCAGGGCTACGAGCCCGGCAAGGATGGACTCGGCGTTACGTGCGTTGTGCGGCAGCACGGCTGCCAGGCAACTGCCCACGAACGGCAGAAGCAATAGCACTATCAAAGACATAGCGGCCTATTCTGGAGAAGTTTGCAAAGAATCATACGTGCCGGGGTGTTGATCACCAACACGCAAGCTGTCGCAGAATCCTACAAACAGGCTGTGACAAGCAGTTTTTTTATAACAGTTTTTTACAAAGCATAGCCGCAACTGGCCGCTTTACAGCCCGGCCTGGCGCTCGCCTCGCTCCTGCACCTCGCGTGCTTCGGTGGCCTCATCGCTTTCGCGCGGCCGGCGCAGTTTGAGTTCGCTGACCACCACCGCGATCACGATCAGCAGGCCGCCGAGCAGGGCCACGCCTGGCAGGCGTTCACCGGCAAGGCGCCCGACGATGCCGGCCCATACCGGTTCGCCGGCATAGATGAGGGTGGCGCGGGTAGGCGAGACCGACTTCTGCGCCCAGTTCATCGCCACCTGGATCACCGCACTCATGGCGCCCAGGCCAACTGCGCTGGCCAGCAGCAACCAGGAAAAGTCAGGGATCTGCTCCTGGGTCGGCACGATCATCAGGAATGCCAGCAGCGAGGCGGTCGCCAGTTGCACCACGGTAACCCGGCGCACGTCGACCTGGCCGGCGTAGCGGCTGATCAGGATGATTTCGCCGGCGATGGCCACGGCGCTGACCAGCGTCACCAGTTCGCCCTCGCTGAAGTGCAGGCTGCCGCCTTCCGGCCCGGCCAGCAGCATCAGGCCGACAAACGCCAGGCAGATACCGATGCTGGGCATCAGGCCCGGTCGCCGGCCGAGTACCAGCCACTGCAGCAGCGGCACGAACGGCACGTACAGCGCAGTGATGAACGCCGACTGGCTGCTGCTGATGGTTTGCAGGCCCATGGTCTGCAAGCCATAGCCGAGCATGATCGACACGCCGATCAGCATGCCCGCCTTCAACTCGGTAAAGGTCAGCCCGGGCAATGCCCGCGCCGAGACCACACCTACAAACAGCGCTGCCGCTGCAAAGCGCAGGCCGACGAAGAACATCGGGCCACTGACGGTCATCACGTTGTGTACCAGCAGGAAAGTACCGCCCCACAGCATGGTGATGAACACCAGCACCAGTTCGGCCTTGCTCAGGCGAAAGGTAATGGCGGGGGTCGGCTTGCTGCTGGGCTGGTTCATGGTCTTGCACACTCGGTAGGAGGCGGCGCACAATCGCCGCAAAGTGGGCAGTATACTGCGCAATTCTGACCAGCGAGCAATAACGTGCATAAAGATTCCACGCACCGGGCGTCGGTGCTGCAACATGTCAGCCTCAATGTCCGCAGCCTGCGCAACGCCGCAGGCATGAGCCAGACCGCCCTGGCCGAACGCTCCGGGGTCAGCCGGCGCATGCTGGTGGCGATCGAGGCGGGTGAGAAGAATGTCAGCCTGACCACCCTGGACTTGATTGCCGAAGCATTGGGTGTGGCCTTCAGTACCCTGATCCAGGCACCCGACCAGCGTGACCCCGGGCGCATCGACGAACTGGCCTGGGCCGGCGAGCATCCGCAGAGCCGGGCGGTGTTGCTTGGCACCAGCCCGGCGCGGCGTGAAGTAGAACTCTGGGAATGGACCCTGGCCCCGGGTGAGTGCTATTCCAGCGAGGCCGATGCCGAGGGCTGGAGCGAGCAGATCTATGTGTGCGAAGGGCAGTTGACGCTGATCATCGAGGGTGCCGAGCAGCGTTTGCAAGTGGGAGAGTTTCAGGTGTTTCCCAGCAACTGCCGGTATGCCTATCGCAATGACGGCGCAGGGGCGGTGCGCTTTGTGCGTAATGTGGTGATCTGAGTTTGCAGGATTGGGGCTGCTTTGCAGCCCATCCGACCGGTCCGGCGCCCCGGAAAGGCCGCTCTCATAGAACAACACATAACCCTTTGATTTAGCAGGGGCCTGTGGGAGCGGGTTTACCCGCGAATGCGATGCTGATACCACCGCCGCATTCGCGGGTGAACCCGCTCCTACAAGGTCTGCAACACGCTTGCGGGCTCTGTTCTCTGCGCGACAGCGCAGCCCAAAATCTCAAACCTGATCAGTGGCCCAGCAACTCATCGGTCTTCACCACCTTGGCATAGGCAAACGCCAGTGCCGCCATCGCCGAATCATGCACCTGCGCCGCCGGCACCTGCTTGCCGTTGAACTCCAGTGGCAGGGTCGCGCAGGCATCATGCGCCACGGTCACCTCATAACCCAGATCAGCAGCCGCACGGGTAGCAGCGTCGATGCACATGTGGCTCATGCTGCCAACGATGGTCAACGCCTCGACCCCATGTTGGTCCAGGGTGTGTTCAAGGTCAGTGCCGAGGAAGGCATTGACCTTGTGCTTGAGTACCACTGGCTCGCCCGCCACCGGCTCGACCTTGCCGTGAATGGCCGCGCCTGGCGAGCCCGGGGCGAAGAATGGCGCATCGGCGTTGTCGAACTCATGCCGCACATGCACCACCAGGTCGCCTCGCTGACGTGCCGCTGCCAGCAACCGGGCAGCATTGTCGGCCGCCGGCTCCGCGCCGTCGAGGGTCCACTTGCCACCCGGGAAGTAGTCATTCTGTATATCGATGATGATCAGCGCCTGCTTGTTCATGCTGCCTCCTATGGCAGTAGTCGTTGGATGACGTTAGTTATAGGCTGTGTGCACGGACTTGAGGATTGGCGCGAACGACACTATGCGGGCAAAAACTGACACCCCAACCAGCCTGGACATCGGCCTGCTGCTGTACCCCGGCGCGCAGCGCGCGGCCGTGCATGGGTTGGCCGACCTGTTCCTGGTGGCCAACCGGGTGGCTGCCGAGTTGGGCGCCGTCGAGCTGCCACGTGTGCGCATCAGCTTCTGGCAGGCAAACGAAGCCGGCCAGTTGCAGCTTGCCCCCGATAGTCCGGGCAGCGACGTGTCTGCCCTAAGTGTACTGATCATTCCGCCGAGCCTGGAGTCGACTCCACAGGGCGAACTGCTGGAGCGCCATCGCACGTTGTTGTGCCAGTTGCATGGCCGCGGCACGGTACTGGCGTCGGTGTGCATCGGCGTGTTCTTCATCGCTGCCAGTGGCCTGCTGGACGGTCGCCCGGCCTGCACCCACTGGAATTACGTGCATGCGCTGGCCCAGCGTTTCCCCAAGGTGCGGGTAGAGGCCCAGCAGCCGTTACTGGACGACGGCGACATCGTCACCTCGGCGGGGTTGATGGCCTGGACCGACCTGGGCTTGCGTTTGCTGGAGCGCTTTCTGGGGGCGACAGTGGCCCGCGAGACCGCCCGCTATCTGGCGGTTGAGCCGGTGACGGCGCCGTTACCCGGGGCGCTGTTCAACCCGCGGCTGGATCACGGCGACGAAGCTGTACTGAAAGTGCAGCACTGGTTGCAGGGCAATGGTGGGCAGGATGCCGACCTTGCTGCAATGGCGTCTTGCGCGGGGCTGGAGGCGCGCACGTTCCTGCGACGCTTTCGGGCTGCCACCGGGCTACGCCCGACCGAGTATTGCCAGCAGGTGCGGGTTGGGCGCGCGTGCCGCTTGCTGGAGTTCACCCGACGCAATGTCGAGCAGATTGCATGGGGGGTCGGCTATCAGGACCCGGGCGCGTTCCGCAAAGTGTTCCAGCGCATCACTGGCCTGACGCCCAGTGACTATCGGCGGCGCTTTGCTGTATCGGGGGCCCTATCGGGGTAGCCTCGCAGAAACCACTTGACCTTGACTTTACTTGAGGTTTTACCCTGCTCGCCATTGCGCTGCATGCGCCCGTAGCCAGGAGACCGTCGATGTCGGCAATCCCTCAAGCCTTGTGGTTTACCCAGATGATCGAATACGAAGTGCCCAGTGTGTGCCAGCAAGCCCTGGCCGAGGCCCTGGTGGCACGTAGCGAAGCATTGGCTGCGCGCTGCGAGGGCCTGCAGGGCGTCAGCATCCAAGCCAGTGATGATGGCAGCCGGGTGTTGCAGTACCTGCAATGGCAGTCACGCCAGGCCTGGGCGGCGGCGGCCGTTTACTTCGTCGAGGAGCCGTTCCTTGACCTGCTGGGCCAGCATCAGGCGCGTGGCGTCAATTTCGCTGCGTACCAGACCCTGCGTAGCCTGGTACGCGCTGCCGATGGCGGCCTGCATTGTCAGGTGGGCGAGCCTCAGGCGTACCACGGTGCATAGTGCGGATAGCGGTCCAGGCGGGCACCAATGACCATTTCGCTGATCCATGCTGCGAGGATCGAACTGTAGGCTTTCTGGCTTTCTTCGCTGGACAGCGCATGGTCGGCGCCGTCGACCATCCGATGGGTGAGTGAATGTGCGCTGACGAATGCCGAGCGGTAGCTCATCAGGGTGCTGTGCGGCACATAGTCGTCCTGCTCGGACTCCACCAGCAACACATCACCGCCGAACTCGGCACAGGCTGCCAGCGCGCGGTTGTCCGCCGGGCCGAGCGGGCGCTGGCGGTAGGCGTTCAGGCGTTGCCGGTCGAGGGCTTGCTTGGGGCTGCCCCATTCGTCGTCCCAATACATGGCAGGCACCCTTAGGGCCAGCCATTTTACCGGCCGTTCGCGGGTCAACAAGGTAGCCAGGTAGCCACCATAGCTGCTACCGATGATAGCGATGGCGCTGCTGTCGACGGCCGGGTGGCTGATAAGCCGATCGTAAGCCACCAGCAGGTCCTGCAGGTTCTGTTGACGAGTCACGGTCAGGCGCTGGCTTTCGGTTTTTTCGTGGCCACGCAGGTCGAAGGTCATGCACACGCAGCCAAGCCCGGTGATGTGCCGGGCGCGGGCCAGGTCACGTTGCTGGCTGCCGCCCCAGCCGTGGACGAAGAGAATGCCCGGCATCTTGCTGCCAGGGCTGACCAGGGTGCCGGCGATACGGTCGTTCTCGACCTGCAGCTCAACGGTTTCACTCTGAATGGTCATGCTCGCGAATCCGCGCAAACTTGCTGAGTTGTCCGAGTTCACTGTCGTTTCCTTGATAGAAGAGGGTGGCGTCAGCGGGCAGGTCAGGGGTGCCGAACACCTCATGGGTGGAAGCCCGTACCTGCTTCAAGGCCGGGTCGTCGGCAAATGCCTGCAAGGCCAGCAGCTCCGCGCTGCTGGCACCGCCCAGGCGCCAGGATTGTTCCAGCACGCCGCTGCACAGGTGGCCCGAAGGGTTGCTGCCGCGGGCGATGTCATAGTTGCGCCGTGAGGCGACAAAGCCCGGAAAATGCTGCTCGGCGGCCTTTTCGTAGGCCATGGCCTGGTTGACGGCCAGGCGCAGGTGGTCTTCCAGCAGCAGTCGCAGCAAGGCCTGGTAGTCGCCACGGACCACTACCAGGTCAGAGCCGCCGTAGACTTCAGTGCCCTGATGGTCGTGGGTCAGTTGCTGGGTGCCGTGGTAACTGCAGGTCAGGCCGGCGACCCGCACCTGGCCGACGCTGAAGGTCTGGACGTCGCTCAGGTCTTCTTCCAGTACCAGTCCCCACACTGCCAGTTGCTGGTCATCCATGCCGGCCAGCAATGGCTCCAGTTCATCCGCGCTGTTGATCACCTGTTGCCCGCGGCCGGCGCAGGCCAGTACCGGCTTGACCCGCAGCGGGCCGTCGAGCAGAAGCAACTGTGCGGCGCTGCGGGCATCGGCCTTGCTGAACACCGTGTAGCCGCGCAGCAAGGCGTCGCAGGCCTGGCGGGCAAAGGCGTCGGTCCAGCCTGGTGGGAAATTGCCACCGGCCGGCAGTGGGTGGGAGATTGCCTTGGTCGCCATGTAGGGGTGTGGCACCAAACCGCCAAACAGGTCCTGTTCGTCCTGAATGCCGAAGGCGGCATAGCGCTGGGGGTCGATCAGGGTCTCGGTGGGCAGGTAGTAGTAGCCATCGGCGGCGCTGGGCGGTTGCCCGGGCTGCACAGGCGGGCAGCCCAGCAGGCGGCCCAGGCCATCGGCAAGCTTGAGGTGCACGGCATGCTCATGCTCCGGCGTGTTCTCGCGGGTGTCGAGCAGCACCACGCCGGCTTTCGGGTTGCAGGCACTGGGCATGGTCATCTGCCTGTGTGCAATGAATGTACAGTGTCTGAAGCCGGTGCCTTGGGGAAGTTCAGCGGGACTTGATCGGTGGTCCTGCTGTAGGAAGCGTCCTGTTTGCACCGGGACGATTGCAGGGCTCTGGCGGCTGTTCCATTATCGGCACATTGGATAAACCGTGATGTAGCCGCAGGAGAGCGCATGAACGTCCAGACCACCCTTGAACAAAGTGTGCCGCAGCGTCTGGCGCGTGTGCGCCAGGCCATGGCAGCAGAGGGCATCGATGCCTTGCTGGTGCCTTCGGCCGACCCTCACCTTTCCGAGTATCTGCCCGGTTACTGGCAGGGGCGCCAGTGGCTGTCGGGGTTCCACGGCTCGGTCGGAACGCTGGTGGTCACCGCCGGGTTTGCCGGGCTGTGGGTCGACAGCCGCTACTGGGAACAGGCAGAGCACGAACTGGCCGGCAGTGGCATAGAACTGATGAAGCTGCTACCCGGCAAGCCTGGTGCACTGGAATGGCTGGGTGAGCATGTCGAGCCCAACGGCAGCGTTGCGGTAGATGGCGCCGTCATGGCGCTGGCCTCGGCGCGTCAGTTGAGCGAGCGGCTAAAGGTGCGTGGTGCGCGGCTGGTGACCGACAAGGACCTGCTGGGCCAGGTGTGGGACGGGCGCCCGGCGTTGCCGGCCAACCCGGTGTACCAGCATCTGCCGCCGTATGCCACGGTGAACCGGGCGGAAAAACTCGCGCAATTGCGCCAGGGCCTGCAGGCCAAGGGGGCCGACTGGCACTTCATCGCCACCCTGGATGACATTGCCTGGCTGCTCAATTTGCGCGGCAGCGATGTCTCCTACAACCCGGTGTTTCTGGCGTTTGCCCTGATCAATCAGCAACAGGCGATCCTGTTCGTTGGCCAGGACAAGGTGGATGCGCACCTGCGTCAGGTGTTGGCGGTCGATGGCATCGAGGTACGCGACTACCGCGAAGCAGGCCAGGCGCTAGGGGCCGTTCCGGCGGGTAGCCGGCTATTGGTGGACCCGGCCCGGGTTACCTGCGGCCTGCTCGACAACCTGCCGGCAGAGGTCGTGCTGGTAGAGGGGCTGAACCCCACCACCTTGAGCAAGTCATGCAAAGCTGACGACGACCTGGTGCACATACGTCAGGTCATGGAGCAGGACGGGGCGGCTTTGTGCGAGTTCTTTGCCTGGTTCGAGGCGAACCTCGGTCGGCAGGCGATTACCGAACTGACGGTTGACGAACAATTGAGCGCCGCGCGTGCCCGTCGCCCGAACTTCGTGTCGCTGAGTTTCTCGACCATTGCCGCCTTCAATGGCAATGGTGCGATGCCGCATTACCGCGCCACCGAGCAGTCGCATGCGCTGGTTGAAGGGGATGGCCTGCTGCTGATCGACTCGGGTGGGCAATACCTGGGCGGTACCACGGATATCACCCGCATGGTGCCGGTGGGGAACCCCAGCCAGGCACAGAAGGAGGACTGCACCCGCGTGCTCAAGGGCATGATCGCCCTGTCGCGTGCCACGTTCCCGCGTGGTGTCCTGTCACCGCTGCTCGACGCCATTGCCCGGGCGCCGATCTGGGCTGACCAGGTCGACTATGGCCACGGCACCGGGCATGGGGTGGGCTACTTCATGAACGTGCACGAGGGGCCGCAAGTGATTGCCTACCAGGCAGCACCTGCACCGCAGACGGCGATGCAAGCGGGCATGATCAGCTCCATCGAACCAGGTACGTACCGCCCGGGGCAGTGGGGGGTACGCATCGAGAACCTGGTGGTCAACCGCGAGGTGGGCAAGAGCGCCTTCGGTGACTTCCTGAACTTCGAGACCTTGACGCTATGCCCGATCGATACCCGCTGCCTGTTGCCCGAGCGGCTGGCCAAGGAAGAACGGGATTGGCTCAATGGGTATCACGCCACGGTGTACGAGCGCCTGGCCCCGTTGCTCAGCGGGGATGCGTTGGCTTGGTTGCAGGCACGTACTACGCCGCTGTAATGGCCAATGAAAAGGGCAGCCAATGAGCTGCCCTTCGTGCTACTTGCAGATGACGATCATGCTGCGGCTTGTGTACCCCGCGGGGTTGATGCCGAACAGATAGTCACCCGGTTCTCCATCACTCTCTCCTGAGCGCGCGATCACCCGATAGCCGCGCGTGCTGCAAGAGCTTGCGGCCTTGCTGTAGCAATTGTCCCACGAGGACGAAAGGCCGGAACAATTGATATGCAGGCCCTTCTTGCCCTTTTTGACCTCGGTCTTGGCTGTGGCGGCACATCCAGCAATAGCCAAGATGGCCAGGATGAGAAAAATACGTTTCATTCCTGTCCTTAAATGCAGGGCGAATCCAATGTCAGGCCCTGTCGTTTTCGCTTCGGTTCTTCCTGAAGTGTCCTCAGCGTCCGTGTTCGCTTCAGTAGATAGCGTAAAGATGATGATTCCGTGACAGCTTAATCAGCGAGGCGGGCCGCTACAATCACTAATGCTGTCTCAAATGAAAATATTTCTCATATCAGTCTGCTGCGATGGGTGGGGTGGGTTCCTTGCGCATCGACAAGGTAGTACCCACCGATGCCGCAATGATGGCCAGAATCGCCAGCCACTGCGTCGTTGTCAGCACTTCGCCGAGGAATAACAGGCCGGACAATGCGCCGAATGCGGGCTCAATGCTCATCAGGGTGCCGAAGGTGCGTGCCGGGATGCGTGTCAGGGCAATCATCTCCAGGCTGTAGGGCAGGGCAGTGGATAGCACGGCAACGGCCAGGGCGACGGGGATCAGGGCGGGCGTGAGCAGTGCGCTACCGGCATGGGCAATGCCGATAGGGGCGACGAACAGGGCCGCGACAACCACCCCCAAGGCTGCACTCTGGATACCGTGCTCGGCGCCGGCACGTTGCCCGAACAGGATGTACAGGGCCCAGCACACGCCGGCCCCCAGGGCATAAGCCGCACCCACGGGGTCGAGCGCTTGCCCGCCATGGCCGGCCGGTAGCAACAGCAGCAGGCCGGCAATGGCCAGGCCAATCCACAGAAAGTCGATCGGCCGGCGCGAAGAGAAAATTGCCACGGCCAGAGGGCCGGTAAACTCCAGTGCTACAGCGATGCCGATAGGCACCGTTTGCAGCGCCATATAGAAGAGGAAGTTCATGCCGCCCAGTGCCATGCCGTAGATGACCACGTTGCGCAGGGTGTTGGCGGTCATGCGTACCCGCCAGGGGCGCAGTATCAGCAGCATGATGATGCTGGCGAAGATCAGGCGCAGGGTGGTGGTGCCTTGTGCGCCGACAATGGGAAACATGCTTTTGGCCAGGGAGGCGCCCGACTGGATCGATGCCATGGCGATAAGCAGCAGGCCGATAGGGAAGAGGGTGGCGGCCAGGCTGCGGGGCTGGGTGTTCATCATTTGTGTGCGGCAATCCTTGGGCGAAGTGAGCGGTTGAGCAATATAGTGCGCAATTATCGGGCGGTGGAGCAAGGTGCCAGCCAAGAGTTTTGCACCCTGCCCACTCTTTATATCCACCCTCCCGCCATGCACCCATGATGCGCGCGCCGATGCCACAGGCATAATTGGCCCGAAACAAACGTAGGAGCGGCTTTAGCCGCGAAGCGCCGCGCGGGCGGCGCTCGATCTCCCAGGCGCTGCAAGCCCTGAGACGAGCACCTGACACCCCCAACACGACCTTTTCCAAAAATATCGTAAATTATTGAAATTAAAGGTTGACCAAAAAAATCCCCACCCTATAATGCGCACCATTCCAACGCGGTAGCGAGCAATGCTAGCCACCCTGTTGAGTCAAGTGTTTGAAGCTAAACGAGTTTCTCGCAAAAAACTTCAAAATAAACGC
>NZ_JACVZC010000127.1 GCF_016658545.1 Pseudomonas sp. S37
GCAGGGTGGGGCGCTGAGCAGGGGCGGCGACAGCAGGGCCCAGGCCAGGTCACGCACGGCGGGGCGCTGCAGTTGCCGGGGCAGGTCGTGGAGTTGGGCGAATGGCGTCATCCTGCGAGCATAGCCGGTTTGCCGCTGCCCGGTGGTTTCGCCCATAATCGGCGCATCGTCACCCGCCGCAGAGCCTCGCAGGAGCCCCATGGAGCAATTTCGCAATATCGGTATCATCGGTCGCCTTGGCAGCTCCCAGGTGCTCGACACCATTCGCCGACTGAAAAAATTCCTCCTCGAGCGCCACCTGCACGTGATCCTCGAGGACACCATCGCCGAAGTGCTGCCCGGCCACGGCCTGCAAACCTCCACCCGCAAGCTGCTGGGCGAGGTCTGCGACCTGGTCATCGTGGTCGGCGGCGACGGCAGCCTCCTCGGCGCCGCCCGCGCCCTGGCGCGGCACAACATTCCGGTGCTGGGCATCAACCGTGGCAACCTGGGCTTTCTGACCGACATTCGCCCCGACGAACTGGAAGAGAAGGTCGCCGAGGTGCTCGACGGCCACTACCTGGTGGAAAACCGCTTCCTGCTGCAGGCCGAGGTGCGCCGTCACCACGAAGCCATCGGCCAGGGCGATGCGCTGAACGACGTGGTGCTGCACCCGGGCAAGTCCACGCGCATGATCGAGTTTGAAATCTATATCGACGGCCAGTTCGTCTGCAGCCAGAAGGCCGACGGCCTGATCGTTGCCACCCCTACCGGCTCTACGGCCTATGCGCTGTCGGCCGGCGGCCCGATCATGCACCCCAAGCTCGACGCCATCGTCATCGTGCCGATGTACCCGCACACCCTGTCGGGCCGGCCGATCGTGGTCGACGGCAACAGCGAGCTGAAGATCGTGGTGTCCAAGGACCTGCAGATCTACCCACAAGTGTCCTGTGACGGCCAGAACCACTTCACCTGCGCCCCCGGCGATACCATCACGGTCAGCAAGAAGCCGCAGAAACTGCGCCTTATCCACCCGCTGGACCACAATTACTATGAGGTGTGCCGCACCAAACTGGGTTGGGGCAGCCGCCTGGGGAGCAGGGACGACTGATGCTCGATCCGGCGCGCAGTTTCGACATCATCGGTGACGTGCACGGTTGTGCGCTGACCCTTGAACGCCTGCTCGACACCCTCGGCTACAAGCGCGTGGCCGGCGTGTGGCGCCACCCGCGGCGCCTGGCGCTGTTCCTTGGCGATATCGTCGACCGCGGCCCACGCATCCGCGAGGCGCTGCACATCGTCCACGACATGGTCGAAGCCGGCCAGGCGTTCTGCATCATGGGCAACCACGAGTACAATGCGCTCGGCTGGGTCACCCCGGCGCTGCCCGGCAGCGGCAAGGCCTACGTGCGCGAACACACGCCGCGGCATGCCCGCCTGATCGACGAAACCCTGACCCAGTTCGCCCAGCACCCTGGCGACTGGCATGATTTCGTCAACTGGTTCTACGAGCTGCCACTGTTCGTCGATGCCGGGCGCTTCCGCCTGGTCCACGCCTGCTGGGACCCGCAACTGATCGCGCCGCTGCGCCAGCAATACCCCGACGGGCGTATCGATGAGCACTTCATCCAGGCCTCGGCCGTGAGCAACAGCTTCGCCGCCACGGTGTGCAACCGGCTGCTGCGCGGCACCGACATGCGCCTGCCGGACGGCCTCACCCTGACCGGGGGCGACGGCCTGACCCGCGCCTTCTTCCGCACCAAGTTCTGGGAAGAAGACCCGCAAACCTACGGCGACATCGTGTTCCAGCCCGATGCCTTGCCCGAAGAGGTGGCCAGCGCACCGCTCAGCCACAGCCAGAAGAATGCCTTGCTGCGCTACGCCGAGGAGGAGCCATTGCTGTTTGTCGGGCACTACTGGCGCAGCGGCCACCCCGCGCCGATTCGCCCCAACCTGGCCTGCCTGGATTACAGCGCCGTGCTTTACGGCAAGCTGGCCGCCTACCGGCTGGATGATGAAACCCGCATCGACCCGCACAAGTTCGTCTGGGTCGACGTCGACCGCCCACAGGCCAACCA
This sequence comes from Pseudomonas sp. S37, assembly GCF_016658545.1. GTDB lineage: Bacteria > Pseudomonadota > Gammaproteobacteria > Pseudomonadales > Pseudomonadaceae > Aquipseudomonas. Next base: position 2,058 of record NZ_JACVZC010000127.1, read on the forward strand.
ATGAACATTATCGAAGTGATGCGCCTGCCGCTGTCGGTCGACCTCAGCGGCTTCGTCCATTTGCTGCAGCGCCTGCAGGTGCCACATCGGGTCAGCGAGGAGGGCGACGCCCAGGTGCTCTGGGCTCCCGACACCCTCGCCGAAGACGTCCGCGAGCTGTACCAACGCTTCCCCGAAGGTAACGCCGACATCCAAGCAACGGATGCCCCTGTGGGAGCGGGCATGCCCGCGAATGCCCCAACACAGCCCTCCCTGGCAGAACAGGCCAAAGCCTGCAAGATCACCACCCTGACCCTGCTGCTGTGCTTCATCGTCGCCGGCCTGACCAACCTGGGCGACAACTTCACCACCATCAGCTGGTTCACCTTCCTCGATTTCCGCGTACAGGGCGACTACCTGTACTTCACCGCGCTGGCACAAACCCTCGACCAGGGCCAGTGGTGGCGCCTGGTATCGCCGATGCTGCTGCATTTCGGCGTGCTGCACCTGGCCATGAACAGCCTGTGGTACTGGGAGCTGGGCAAGCGCATCGAACTGCGCCAGGGCCCGTGGATGCTGCTGGGCCTGACCCTGCTGTTCAGCCTGGTGTCCAACCTGGCTCAGCACTACACCAGCGGGCCGAGCCTGTTCGGTGGCCTGTCCGGCGTGCTGTACGGCCTGCTCGGGCATGTCTGGCTATTCCAGTGGCTGGCGCCCAACCGTTACTTCAACCTGCCCAAGGGCGTGCTGGTGATGATGCTGATCTGGCTGGTGGTGTGCCTGACCGGCGTGGTCGGCACCCTCGGCCTTGGCCAGATCGCCAATGCCGCCCACGTCGGCGGGCTGCTCATCGGATGCCTGACCGGGCTCTTGGGTGGGGCGCTGGCCCGGCGTAAACTGTCGGCTTGAATCAGGAGACACTATGTCCACTTTCGCGCAAATGATTGAAAACATCACCCCGGAAATCTACGAGAGCCTGAAACTGGCCGTGGAAATCGGCAAATGGTCGGATGGCCGCAAGCTCACTGCCGAGCAGAAAGAGCTGTCGCTGCAGGCGGTCATCGCCTGGGAAATGAAAAACCTGCCCGAAGACCAGCGCACCGGTTACATGGGCCCGCAGGAATGCGCGTCGAAGTCCGCGCCGATCGCCAACATTCTGTTCAAGTCGGACTCGGTACATTGATCGAACTCGCTCGTGGCTCGTTGAGCAAGATGGCTGTAAGCCTGCAGGCACCGGTGGTGCAGTACAGCTTCCGCCTGGATGACACCCAGGTGCCGGTCAACCCGCTGATCGGCCAGCGCCTGCGCCTGGAATACCTCGGCGCCATTCACTGCAGCCATTGCGGCAAGCGCACCAAGACCAGCTTCAGCCAGGGTTACTGCTACCCGTGCATGACCAAGCTGGCCCAGTGCGACGTGTGCATCATGGCCCCGGAAAAATGCCACTACGACGCCGGCACCTGCCGCGAGCCGTCGTGGGGCGAACAGTTCTGCATGACCGACCACGTGGTCTACCTGGCCAACTCGTCGGGGATCAAGGTCGGCATTACCCGTGCCACCCAGCTGCCCACCCGCTGGCTCGACCAGGGCGCCAGCCAGGCGCTGCCGATCATGCGCGTGGCTACCCGCCAGCAATCGGGCCTGGTCGAAGACGTGCTGCGCAGCCAGGTGCCGGACCGCACCAACTGGCGCGCGCTGCTCAAGGGCGACGCCGAAGTGCTCGACCTGCCGGCAATTCGCGAGCAAATCTTCGAAGCCTGCGCTGACAGCCTGCGCGCGCTGCAGGAGCGTTTCGGCCTGCAGGCGATCCAGCCGCTGCCCGACGCCGAAGTGGTACAGATGAATTACCCGGTCGAGGCTTACCCGACCAAGATCGTCAGCTTCAACCTCGACAAAACCCCGGTGGTGGAAGGCACGCTGCTGGGCATCAAGGGCCAGTACCTGATCTTCGACACCGGTGTGATCAATATTCGCAAGTACACGGCCTACCAGTTGGCCGTGCTCCAGTAAAAAGGACCTGCACATGCGTACCGAACAACCGCAAGTGATCTACCTGAAGGATTACCAGGCGCCCGAGTACCTGATCGACGAGACGCACCTGACCTTCGAGCTGTTCGAGGACCACACCCTGGTTCACGCGCAACTGGTGATGCGCCGCAACCCGGCACGCGGTGCCGGCCTGCCGCCACTGGAACTCGACGGTCAGCAGCTGGAGTTGCTGCGTGCCTCGCTGGACGACCAGGAACTGCAGCCGGGCGACTACCAGCTGGGCACCGACAGCCTGACGGTCCATCCCAAGGCCGAGCGCTTCACCCTCGACACCAGCGTGAAGATCCACCCGGAGAGCAACACTGCGCTGGAAGGCCTGTACAAGTCGGGCAAGATGTTCTGCACCCAGTGCGAGGCCGAAGGCTTCCGCAAGATCACCTATTACCTCGACCGCCCGGATGTGATGAGTACCTTCACCACCACGGTGATTGCCGAGCAGCATCGCTACCCGGTGTTGCTGAGCAACGGCAACCCGATCGGCAGCGGGCCGGCGGAAGATGGCCGTCACTGGGCGACCTGGGAAGACCCGTTCATGAAGCCGGCCTACCTGTTCGCGCTGGTGGCCGGTGACCTGTGGTGCGTGGAAGACAGCTTCGTGCGCCAGTCCGGTCGCGATGTAACGCTGCGCATCTACGTCGAGCCGGAGAACATCGACAAGTGCGACCACGCCATGGTCAGCCTGAAGAAGTCCATGCGCTGGGATGAAGAAGTCTACGGCCGTGAATACGACCTGGACATCTTCATGATCGTCGCGGTCAACGACTTCAACATGGGCGCCATGGAAAACAAGGGCCTGAACATCTTCAACTCCAGCTGTGTGCTGGCCCGTGCCGAAACCGCTACCGACGCCGCACACCAGCGCGTCGAAGGCGTGGTCGCCCACGAGTACTTCCACAACTGGTCGGGCAACCGCGTCACCTGCCGTGACTGGTTCCAGCTGTCGCTGAAGGAAGGCTTCACGGTGTTCCGCGATGCCGAGTTCAGCGCCGACATGAACTCGCGCACGGTCAAGCGCATCGAAGACGTGGCCTACCTGCGTACCCACCAGTTCGCCGAAGACGCCGGCCCCATGGCCCACCCGGTGCGCCCGGACAGCTTCATCGAAATCTCCAACTTCTACACCCTTACCGTGTACGAAAAGGGGGCCGAAGTGGTGCGCATGGTCCGTACCCTGCTGGGCGCCGAAGGCTTCCGCAAGGGCAGCGACCTGTACTTCGAACGCCACGATGGCCAGGCGGTGACCACCGACGACTTCATCAAGGCCATGGAAGACGCCAACGGTGTCGACTTCACCCAGTTCAAGCGCTGGTACAGCCAGGCCGGTACCCCGCGCCTGGAGGTCAGCGAGGCCTATGACGCTGCCGCGCAAACCTACAGCCTGACCTTCCGCCAGAGCTGCCCGCAGACCCCGGACAAGGCCGAAAAGCTACCGTTCGTGATCCCGGTGGAACTGGGCCTGCTGGATGCCGCCGGCAACGACCTGCCGCTGCAACGGGTCGGCGAGGCCGCTGCTCACGGTACCAGCCGCGTGTTGTCGGTGACCGAGGCCGAGCAGACCTTCACCTTCCAGGGCATCGCCGCCAAGCCGCTGCCGTCGTTGCTGCGTGGCTTCAGCGCCCCGGTGAAGCTGAGCTTCCCGTATGACCGCGACCAGCTGATGTTCCTGATGCAGCACGACAGCGACGGCTTCAACCGCTGGGAAGCGGGCCAGCAACTGTCGGTACAGGTACTGCAGGAACTGATCGGCCAGCATCAGCGCGGCGAAGCACTGGAGCTCGACCAGCGCCTGATCACCGCCCTGGGCACCGTGCTCGGCAACGAAGCGCTGGACCCGGCCATGGTTGCCGAAATGCTCTCGCTGCCAGGTGAGGCCTACCTCACCGAGATCAGCCAGGTGGCCGATGTGGATGCCATCCACGCGGCTCGCGAGTTCGCCCGCCAGCAGATTGCCGAGCAGCTGTTCGACGCCCTGTGGGCGCGTTACCAGGCCCACCGTGAGGTTTCGCGCAGCACTGCCTACGTGGCCTCGGCCGAGCACTTCGCCCGCCGCAGCCTGCAGAACATCGCCCTGTCGTACCTGATGCAGAGCGGCAAGCCGCAGGTGCTGGAAGCGACCCTGGAGCAGTTCGAGCAGTGCGACAACATGACCGAGCGCCTGACCGCCCTGGCGGTACTGGTCAACTCGCCGTTCGAGGCCGAGCGCGCCAAGGCGCTGGAAGCCTTTGCCGAGCACTTCAAGGACAACCCGCTGGTCATGGACCAGTGGTTCAGCGTGCAGGCGGCCAGCGCGCTGCCGGGCGGGCTGGCGCGGGTCAAGGCGCTGATGCAGCACCCGGCGTTCACCCTGAAGAACCCGAACAAGGTGCGTGCGCTGATTGGTGCGTTTGCCGGGCAGAACCTGGTCAACTTCCATGCGGCGGATGGCTCGGGGTATCGCTTCCTGGCGGACCTGGTGATCGAGTTGAATGCGCTGAACCCGCAGATTGCCTCGCGTCAGCTGGCGCCGTTGACCCGCTGGCGCAAGTATGACGATGCGCGCCAGGGCCTGATGAAGGGCGAGCTGGAGCGGATTCTGGCTTCGGGTGAGCTGTCCAGTGATGTGTATGAGGTTGTGAGCAAGAGTTTGGCTTGATGCTTCTGTAGTCTGGGCCGGCCTCTTCGCGGCGGTTCGGCGCCCCGATGAACCCGCTCCCACAGGAACTGCACTGCTTTCATGGGCGGTGCAATACCTGTGGGAGCGGGTTCACCCGCGAAGCTTTCCAGGCCGACAACAAAACATAACACCCCGCCCGTTGTATTCCCGCAAAAATCCCCGCTACGATCCCTTCAAGCTATTGCAGGCCTCTAGATCAGGCTTTTCGCAGTACCTGCAATGCATTGACCCGCCAAACAAGAACACAACAGGGGGACAGTCATGAGGGAACAGAACAGGCGCATTGCCTGGCCATTGGCAGCCGCAGCGGTACTGGCGCTGGCACTTGGCACGTGGGCTGACAGCGTACAAGCCGCTGCCGCCGACGAATACTCCACCGAATCGGCCAAGGCCAGCCAGAGCCTGCTGATCGGCGCCACCCATGCCGGCAAGCGCCTGGTGGTGGTCGGCGATCGTGGCCATATCCTGTTCTCCGACGACCAGGGCAGTACCTGGACCCAGGCCCGGGTGCCCACCCGGCAGCTGCTCACCGCGGTGTTTTTCCTCGACGACAAGCGCGGCTGGGCCGTCGGCCATGACGCGCAGATCCTCAGCAGCAACGACGGCGGCGCTACCTGGAGCAAGCAGTTCGAAGACCTGGCCCGTGAAGCGCCCTTGCTCGATATCACTTTCCTTGACGCCCAGCACGGCTTCGCCGTGGGGGCCTACGGCGCCTTGCTGGAAACCACCGACGGTGGCCAGCACTGGCAGGACGTGGCCGAGCGCCTGGACAACCCCGACCAGTTGCACCTGAACGGCATTGCCCACGTGCGCGATGCCGGGCTGTTCATCGTCGGCGAGCAGGGCGGCATGTTCCGCTCTGCCGACAACGGTCAGACCTGGGCCAGGGTGCAGGGCCCCTACGAGGGCTCGCTGTTCGGCGTGATCGGCACCCGCCAACCCCATACCCTGCTGGCCTACGGCCTGCGCGGCAACCTGTTCCGCTCGGCCGACTTCGGTGACAGCTGGCAGCCGATCGAACTCAAGGCCGCGCGCGGCACCCTCGAATTCGGCCTGGCAGGCGCTACGCTTGTCGAAGATGGCAGCCTGGTACTGGTCGGCAACGGCGGCAGCGTGCTGCGCAGCACCGACGACGGCCAGACCTTCAGCGTGCACAACCGTGCCGACCGCATCGCCCTGGCCGGCGTCAGTGGCCTGGCCAGCGGTGGCCTGCTGCTGGTGGGGCAGGGTGGTGTGCACCTGGCCAGCGCCGAAGGTGCCGACCAGGTTGCCGGGGAGGTGCGTCCATGACCAGCAGGGAGAGCATCACCATGCACCCGCATCACCAGGACAGGGCCACGCTGCTCGAACGCCTGATCTTCAACAACCGCCCTGTGGTCATCGCCCTGTGCGTGTTGATCAGTATTTTCCTGTTCTGGCAGGCCACGCAGATTCGCCCGTCCACCAGCTTCGAGAAGATGATCCCGCTGCAGCACCCGTTCATCGAACAGATGATGGAGCACCGCAACGACCTGGCCAACCTCGGCAACACCGTGCGCATTTCGGTGGAGGCGGTCAACGGTGACATCTTCGACAAGGACTACATGGAGACCCTGCGCCAGATCCATGATGAGGTGTTCTACATCCCCGGTGTCGACCGTGCCGGGTTGAAGTCGCTGTGGAGCCCCAGCGTGCGCTGGAGCGAGGTCACCGAAGAAGGCTTTTCCGGTGGCGAGGTAATCCCCAACACCTACAACGGCTCGCAGGACAGCCTCGATACCCTGCGCGACAACGTGCTCAAGTCGGGCCAGGTCGGCCGCCTGGTGGGCAACAACTTCAAGTCCAGCATCGTTGATGTACCGCTGCTGGAGAGCTACCCCGACCCGCAAGACCCAGGCAAACAGGTGAAGCTGGACTACCAGCAGTTCTCGCACCTGCTGGAAGAGAAGATCCGTGACAAGTTCCAGGCGCAGAACCCCAATGTGAAGGTGCACATCGTCGGCTTCGCCAAGAAGGTCGGCGACCTGATCGACGGCCTGGTGATGGTGGCAATGTTCTTCGGTGTCGCCCTGGCGATCACCTGGGTGCTGTTGTACTGGTTCACCTGGTGCATCCGCAGCACCATTGCCGTGCTCATCACCACCCTGGTGGCGGTGGTCTGGCAACTGGGGCTGATGCATGCGGTGGGCTTTGGCCTGGACCCGTACTCGATGCTGGTGCCGTTCCTGATCTTCGCCATCGGCATTTCCCACGGGGTGCAGAAAATCAACGGCATCGCCTTGCAGTCGAGTGATGCGGACAACGCACTTACTGCGGCACGGCGCACCTTCCGCCAGCTGTTCCTGCCCGGGATGATCGCCATCCTGGCCGATGCGGTGGGCTTTATCACCCTGCTGATCATCGACATCGGGGTGATTCGCGAGCTGGCCATCGGCGCGTCCATCGGCGTGGCGGTGATCGTGTTCACCAACCTGATCCTGCTGCCGGTGGCCATTTCCTACGTCGGCATCAGCAAGAAGGCCATCGAGCGCAGCAAGAAGGACGCAACCCGCGAGCACCCGTTCTGGCGCCTGCTGTCGAACTTTGCCAGCGCCAAGGTGGCGCCAGTGTCGGTGGTGCTGGCGCTGCTCGCCTTTGCCGGGGGGCTGTGGTACAGCCAGAACCTGAAGATCGGCGACCTTGACCAGGGCGCGCCGGAGCTGCGCCCCGACTCGCGCTACAACCAGGACAACAACTTCATCATCAGCAACTACTCGACCAGTTCCGACGTGCTGGTGATCATGGTCAAGACCCCGTCCGAGCAATGCTCGATCCACTCGACCATGGCACCGATCGACGAGCTGATGTGGACCATGCAGAACACCCCGGGCGTGCAGTCGGCGATTTCCCTGGTGACTGTGTCCAAGCAGGTGATCAAGGGCATGAACGAGGGCAGCCTGAAATGGGAAACCCTGTCGCGCAACCCGGACATCCTCAACAACTCCATCGCCCGTGCCGACGGCCTGTACAACGGTGACTGCTCGCTGGCGCCGGTGCTGGTGTTCCTCAACGACCACAAGGCCGAAACCCTGGAGCGGGTCACCGCCGTGGCCAAGGCGTTTGCCGACAGCCACAACAAGGAGGGCCTGCAGTTCCTGCTGGCGGCGGGCAACGCCGGGATCGAGGCGGCGACCAACGAAGTGATCAAGTCGGCCGAGCTGACCATCCTGATCCTGGTGTACCTCTGCGTGGCGGTGATGTGCCTGATCACCTTCCGCTCGTTTGCCGCCACCTTGTGCATCGTGCTGCCACTGGTGCTGACGTCGGTGCTGGGTAATGCGCTGATGGCCTACATGGGCATCGGCGTGAAGGTGGCGACCTTGCCGGTGGTGGCGCTGGGCGTGGGCATTGGCGTGGACTATGGCATTTACATCTACAGCCGGCTGGAAAGCTTCCTGCGCGCCGGGTTGCCGTTGCAGGAGGCGTATTACCAGACCCTGCGCTCGACCGGCAAGGCGGTGCTGTTCACCGGGCTGTGCCTGGCCATTGGCGTGTGCACCTGGATTTTCTCGGCGATCAAGTTCCAGGCGGACATGGGGCTGATGCTGACCTTCATGTTGCTGTGGAACATGTTTGGTGCGCTGTGGCTGTTGCCGGCGCTGGCGCGGTTCCTGATCAAGCCGGAGAAGATGGTGGGCAAGGAAGGGGGGTCGATTTTCGCCCATTGAATTGCCGGGGGCCGCTTTGCGGCCCATCGCGACGCAAGGCCGCTCCTACAAGGGATCGCAGTCTCCTGTAGGAGCGGCCTTGTGTCGCGATTGGGCTGCAAAGCAGCCCCAGGGTTATAATGCCGCCACATCCCTTACAGGTACCCCCATGTCCCCCCTCGCCACCGCCCTGCAGTCCTGCGACATGCTCCTGATCGACGGCCTGCACGCCTTCGACTTCACCGCCGACGCCTCCGGCCTCACCGTCGAATGCATGGACGGCCGCCAGCTGCGCCGCTGGTCGTTCACCCCCGAACAGGTCGCCGCCGCCATCGCCAGCGGTGACGAATGGCAACTGAATGATGCCGACGGCGAGCATCGGCTAGTCTGTATGAGTGCCTTTCGCGCCCCGGATGAAGACCATGATGAACCGGACCTGGACGAGCCTGCTGACCGCTAGCCTGATGAGCCTGACTATCCACGCCCACGCCGCTACCTTGCTGGTGGGCAGCTACACCGATGGCGCCAGCCAGGGTATCTACCGCTATCAGTTCGACGACAAGCGCGGCCATATCGTCCCCACGCCACTGCAAGTGGTGAAGAGCGTCAACCCGTCGTGGCTGGTGCTGTCGGCCGACCAGCGCCTGCTGTTCGCGGTCAATGAAACCCCGGGCGGCCACGCCAGCAGTTTCACTGTCAGCGCCAAGGGCGAGATCAAACCGCTCAACCAGGTGGCCAGCAAAGGCGACGAGCCGACCCACGCCAGTATCAGCCGTGACCAGCGTTTCCTGTTTGTGGCCAACTATGCGGTCAACCCCGACCCGGGTGGCAGCCTGGTGGTAATCCCGGTGGCCAAGGACGGCAAGCTCAAGCAGGTGGTGCAGCAACTGCGGCACAAGGCAAGTGGCGTCAACCCCGAGCGCCAGGCCGGGGCCCATGTGCATTCGCTGGTGTTGTCGCCCAACGGCCAGCATCTGTATGCCTGCGACCTGGGCGCCGACAAGGTGTTCATCTACCGCTACGACGGTGCCAGCCCGGACCAGCCGTTGAGCCCGGCCATTCCGGCCTCGGTAGACCTGCCACCAGGCAGCGGACCACGCCACCTGCTGTTCGACGCCAAAGGGCGGCATGCTTACCTGACGCTGGAAATGAGCGGTGAAGTGGTGATGTTCGACGTCAAGGACGATGCCCTGCTCGAACGCCAGCGCCTGCCGCTGACCGAACAGCAGGATGCGGCGGCCAAGGCGGCGGGCGGTTTGCACCTGTCGGCGGACGGCCGTTTCCTGTACGTCAGCAACCGCGGCACGGCCAACGAGATCGTAGTGTTCAGCGTCGGCAAGGAGGATGGTCAACTGACCTTCCTGCAACGCCGCTCGGTGGAGGGCGACCACCCTCGGGAGTTTGCCCTCGACCCGAGTGACAACTTCCTGTTGGTGGCCAACCAGAAGAGCAACCAGATCGTGGTCATGCGCCGCGACCCGCGCAGCGGCAAGCTGCTGGAGACGGTGCAAACGCTGAATCAGGCGGCACCCTCGGACCTGAAGTTCATCGAGTGATATCGATCGGCGTGATAATCGATACTGCCGCAATGAATTTTTGCGCTTGGCCTCATCGGCGTAAGTTTGACCCAAGGCCCAGATGGGCCAACGTCAAACCACCGCCGTCGAGGTCAGCCCAGATGAACTTCAATCTCTTCCCGGTCATTGCCGCATCCGCCATTTCTGCTTCGGTCGTTCTGCCGGCACACGCCCATGCCGACACCAGCGGCAAGGCGTCCGCTACCCACAGCTATACCGAACAGTACCTGCGCCAGAGTGCCCATTTTCATGCGGCGTTGAGTGGTAAGCACCACGCGTGAACTGGGGCGCGGTCCCCTGTAGGAGCGGGTTTACCCGCGAATACGGTGGTGGCGGCAACGGTGAACGACCTGTCGAAATTGGCTGGCAGGCCCGGCCTATTCGCGGGTAAACCCGCTCCTACAAGGGATCGTGTGAAGCTATTTGGCCATGACTGCCTTGAACAGCTCGGATGCCAACCACCCCTCCAGCCAGCTCCGCACCCGCGGATAAGCCGCCTCGGCGAACCACTGCGGTTCGACCCCGGCAAACTGGCGCATCAGGGGCAGCAACGCGGCATCGGCAAGGCTCGGGTGGTCGGCCAGCAAGTAGCGCCGGCCCGCCAGCAGGCCTTCGAGCTCCGCCAGCCAGGCTTCGGCCTGCTGGCGATAATGCTCGCGGGAATGCTGCGGGTAGCGTTCGGCGTACTTGTACAGGTTCACCTGCGCCTTGAACGTGCTGTCGTTGCGCGCAATCAGGGCATCAGCCTGTTGCGCCGCCGCAGGGTCGGCCTGTAGCCGCCAGCCCTGCGGGTCGTTTTGCGCCAGCGCCCAGCGCATGATGTCCAGGCTCTCTTCCAGTACCCCGGCACCGGTATCCAGCACCGGCACCGTACCCTTGGGCGACAAGGCCAGCAGTTCTGCCGGCTTGTTCTTCATCGCCACCTCGCAAATCTCCACCTCGCAGCCGGCATAGCGCAGGGCCAGCCGCGCGCGCATGGCCCATGGGCAGCGGCGGAACGAGTAAAGGATCACCCGCACACCTCCACGTCACTCAGGCCGTTGCCCTGGCGGCGCACCTGGATCTGCACCGGAATGCGCTCGTGCATTTCCTGCACGTGGGAAATCACTGCCACTTTGCGGCCCTGGGCCTGCAGGCCATCGAGGGCATCCATTGCCAGTTGCAGCGATTCGGGGTCGAGGCTGCCGAAGCCTTCATCGATGAACAGCGATTCGATGCGCAGGGTGCTGGAGGCCATCGACGCCAGGCCCAGTGCCAGGGCCAGCGACACCAGGAACGTTTCGCCGCCCGACAGCGAATGTACCGAGCGCAGTTCGTCACCCATCTCGGTGTCCAGCACCAGCAGGCCCAGGGCGCTGCCGCCACGTTTGAGGCGGTAGCGGCGGGCCAGTTGGCGCAGCTGGCTGTTGGCGTGGTGCAGCAGCAGGTCGAGGTTGTAGCCCTGGGCGATCTTGCGGAACACATCGCCCGAGGCCGAGCCGATCAGGGCATTCAGGCGGGCCCAGCGTTGCCACTCCTCGCGGGCTTGCTCGATTTCTGCCGCCAGCGCCTGGTGGGCCTGCTGGCGGCGTTGGTCGTCGGCCTGCTGCGCACGCAGCTCGGCGCACTGCTGTTCGTGGCTGGCCAGGCGCGTGCGCAGCTCGGTCAGGGCTTGCTCCAGCGCTTCGGGCGAAGCTTCCACGGTCATTTGGGCGGCGTGTTGTTGCAGACGCTGTTCACGTTCCTGCAGCAATACACGGCCTTGCTCGATGGCTTTTTCGGCACCTTGCAGGCGCTGGCGCAGTTCATTCACCTGTGTGTCGTCCATGGCCAACAGGCGATCCAGGCCGGCATCGTCCAGCTCCGGATGTTCGCCTCGCCACTGGGCGATCTGGCCCTGCAACTGCTGGGATTCGACATCCAGCGCCTGTTGCTGCTGGGCGTTGGCCTTGAGTTCGCTGGCCAGTTGCACGCCCTGAGTTAGCAGTTGCTGCAGGCGCTGGGCGGTGTCGGCGTCGAGGGCGCGGGCTTGATCCAGCGCGGCGTCCATGTGCTGTTGCCAGGCTTCGGCACTGGCATGTTCGCCGAGCAGTTCGCCGAGCGAGACGAGGGCCTGCTGGCGCTGCTCATCAAGGGTCGCGAGCTTCTGCTGCAACTGCTGCAGGCCCTGCAACCGCGCCTGTTGCTGGTCGCGCAGCTTGTCCAGCTGGGTTTGCCGGGCTTGCTGTTCTTCCTGCTCGTCCTTGCGCTGCTCCATGTGTTGCTGGCGCTGGACAATTTGCTGGTCCAGAACGAGGAAGGCATTGGCCGGGTCTTCGCTCAGGGCCTTGAGGGCGTCTTCGGGTAGCACGCTGGCCAGGTCGTTCAGGCCTTGCTGCAGCTGCTGTTCATCGTTGGCCAAGGCCTGGTGCTGATGTTCCAGGTGGCGCTGGGCCTGTTGCTGGGCGTCGTGGGCAGCCTGCAGTTGCTGGTTGAGGCGGGCAGCGTCCCGTTGCAAGGTGAGCAGCGCGCTCTGGCGTTTCTCGTCCTGGCCGATTTCTTCGTCCAGGCGGCGCAGTTGGCTGTCGAGCCAGGTGCTGCGGGCCTTGTCGTCCTGCGGGGCCAGGGCCGGCCACAGGCTGTGCGCCTGCACCTGGGCCACCAGCGGTTGCAGCTGTTCGCCCAGTTGCTGTTGCTGTTGCTGGTAGTCCTTGAGCTGGGCGTTGACCACACCCAACTGGGTGCGCAGCTCTACCAGCTTGCTGTTGAGGGTTTCGACGTGCTTCTGCGCGGCGTCTTCTTCGGCCTGGTCATGGCGCCCCAGGCTTTGCAGCAGCGCTTCGGGCTGGTGGAACGGGTGTTCGGCGCTGCCGCATACCGGGCAGGGCTCACCGTCGCGCAGCTGGCCGCGCAGCTCTTCGACGCTGGTGTTGCGCGCCAGGCGCTGGCGTTGCAGCAGCTGGCGGGTGAGGTTGAGCGCTTGCTCGGCGGCTTCCAGCTCGGCCTTGGCAGCGGTGCCTTCGCCGATCAGTTGCTGGCGTTGCTGCATCGCCTGCTGCTGCCGTTCGCGCACGGTATCCAGTTGCTGGCGCAGCTCCCGTTCGCGGCCATGCAAGCGCGACAGCTCTTCGACGGCGCGCTGTTGCTTGCGGTTGTCCTGCAGCATGCCGCCGAGCAGGTCGATCTGCTCGGCCAGGGCCTGGGGTTCGGCCTTGGCTTCGCGGAACAGCACATCAAAGGCATCGCGTTCGGCCTGCAAGTGCGCATTGGCCTGGCTGGCCTGGGCCTGCAGGCCGGGCAGCTCTTCACGGCCCTTGGCCAGGCGGCCGCCAATCAGCATGACCTGTTTCAATTGCGGCAGGTAGGCGTGCCAGGCATTGGCCAGGCCGGCCAGGTGCTGGCTGTCGGCCAGCGCAGTGTCGATCTGCGCCAGTTGCTGCACGCTGCGTTGCTGGTGGTCTTCCAGTTGCTGCAGTTGCTGCTGGCCATCGGAGACTTGCTGCTGCGCCTGTTGGCTGCTGTCGCGCTGGGCGGCCAGCTCCTGGTCGAGACGGGCCAGGTTGTCCTGGGCGGCAAAGGCCTGGCGCAGGCGCGGGGCATTTTCGCCGTGCTGGGCCTGGCTGTCGGCCAGTGCCTGGCGCGCAGCCGTCAGCGCCTGTTCCTGCTCGCGGGTGCGTACCTGCAGGTCGGCTTGCTGCTGTTGCTGTTCGGCAATGCTCGCCGCCACCGGTGCCAGTTGGGCGCTCAGCGCCTGTTGGCGGTGGAACTGGTGACGTTGCGGGGCCAGGCGCTCCAGGCGGACCAGGTCCAGGCGCGGCTCGGCCAGCTGTTGCCAATCCTGCTCGGCGGCCTGCAATGCGCTACAGGCTTGGGCGTGCTGGGCTTGCAGCTGGCGTTGTTCGTTCAGCCAGTTGCGTTGCTGCTCCAGTTGGCGCTCGCCGGCCTGGTCGGCCTTGAACTGCTGCTGCGCCTGCTCCAGCTGCTGGTCAAGCTGGGCGCGGGCTTCGGTGGCCATTGGCAGCAGGTGGCTGGCGCGGTCTTTCAGGGCGTTGTGCGCCTCGCCGGCCTCGCGTGCCTTGCTGAAGGCGCGCTGGCCCAGGCGGGTGTAGATGGCGGTGTTGGTGAGCTTTTCCAGCAGCTCGCTGCGGTCTTTGTCGTCGGCCTTGAGGAATGCGCCGAACTCGCTCTGGGCCAGCATCACGGCACGGGTGAACTGCTCGAAGTTCAGGCCCAGGCGGGCTTCGACCAGTTGCTTGTACTCGTTCTTGCCACTGCCCAGCACTTGCTCGCTGTCGAGGTCGTAAAAGCTCTGGCGGCTGTGCTGCAGCTTGCCGTTGGCCTTGTCGCGGGCGCGGTTGGCTTCCCAGCGGGCGCGGTAGCGGCGGCCGTCGATGCCGACGAAATCCACTTCGGCAAAGCCGCTGCCGGTGCCCCGGCGCAGCAGGTTGCGCGGGTCGGAGGTGGGGATGTCGCCGTCGGCGTCCGGCACTTTGGCCTCGCGGCCGATGTCATTGAGCCGCGGCACGGTGCCGAACAGCGCCAGGCACAAAGCGTCGAGCAGGGTGCTCTTGCCGGCACCGGTAGGCCCGGTGATGGCGAACAGGCCGGCGCTGGCCAGCGGTTCGGCAGTGAAGTCGATGTCCACCGGGCCGGCCAGCGATGCCAGGTTCTTCAGGCGGATGGCAAGAATCTTCATGGCTGTTCCTCTTCCTGCTGCACGTCCTGCAACAGCAGGGCAAAGTCGGCCAGCGCCTGCTCGTCGGCAGCGCTGCCGTAGGCTTGTTCCCAGGCACGGCTGAACAGGTCTTGCGGGGTCATCTGGGCCAGTTCGACAAAGGCCAGGTCATCGTCTTCGGCGTTGTTGCGGCCGGCGTACTCGGCGCTGATGCGGATCAGCCGTACGGCCTTGCCTTCGATTGCACTTTCGATCTGCTGGCGCAGGTCGGGCTGCGGCTCGTCGAGAATCACCCGCACTTCCAGCCAGGGCTGGCGGTTGGGGTCTTCGAGCAGGTCGATCACCGGCAGGTCGGCCAGTTGCTGCAGCAGGTCGCCCAAGGGGGCCGGGCCGACCCGTTGCAGGGCCACGGCGCGCGGGACCGGGCGCGGTTCGACACTGACCAGGCCGTTGCCGTCCAGCTCCACTTCCAGCACCTGGTGCGGGTAGTTGATTTCGGCGAACGACAGCGGGATCGGCGAGCCACTGTAGCGGATGCGTTCTTCGCGGTTGACCTTTTGCGGCTTGTGCAGGTGGCCTAGGGCGACATAGCTGATGGCCTTGTCGAACAGCTTGGCCGGCAAGGCCTCGGCGTTGCCGATGATCAGGCTGCGTTCGGAGTCTTCCGACACTGCGCCACCGGCCATGTGCGCATGGCTGATGGCGATCAGCGCCTGGTCTTTCTTGCGCTTTTTCAGTGCGGCGGCGATCAGTTGCTGGTGCACCTGGGTGATGCCTTGCAGGTAATCGTCACCTAGCTGCGGGCCGGTCACTTCGGCCGGGCGCAAAAACGGCAGGGCCAGGCACCAGGCGGCGACCTTGCCGCGGCCATTGGTGAGCGGGATCAGCAGGCGCTCGGCATCCAGCTGGCCCTCGTCCAGCCAGTGCACCCGGCCCAGGGCATGGGTGCGCAGGCGGCGCATCAGCGCGGCGGGCAGTTCGATGCGCGAGCCGGAGTCGTGGTTGCCGGCGATCATCACGATGTCCAGCTTGGGCTGCTGCTCGTGGGCCTGGACGATGAAGTCGTAGAGCCGCTCCTGGGCTTTGACCGGCGGGTTGACCGTGTCGAAGATATCGCCAGCGATCAGCAGCGCATCCGGCTGGCGCAGGCGCAGTTGGCCGAGCAGCCAGTCGAGGAAGCAGGCGTGTTCGAAATCGCGTTCCTGGCCGTGCAGGCTTTGGCCCAGGTGCCAGTCGGAGGTATGAAACAGACGCATGGATGACCTGTTGGTGTCGAGTCGAGCAAGCGAGGGCTTGGCTTTGGGGGATGGGCGTTGCGCGAGGGCGGTATGGTAACCCAAGCGGGGGGGCGG
>NZ_JACVZC010000128.1 GCF_016658545.1 Pseudomonas sp. S37
GGCGGGGGGGCGCCGCGGGGGGGGGGGGGGGGGGGGGGGGCCCCCCCCCGCCCCCCCCCCCCCCCCGACAATGTCTGCTGCGAAGCTGAAAACCCTGGGGCCGCTATGCGGCCCGATCGCGACACAAGGCCGCTCCTACAGGGGACCGCGTAACGGTTAACTACGCGACTCTACACCCAACTCATCCCACACCGACTCCGCCATGTGGAAGGTGGCATTGGCCGCCGGAATGCCGCAATAGATCGCGCTTTGCATCAGCACTTCCTTGATCTCGTCGCGGGTCACGCCGTTGTTGGCCGCCGCACGCAGGTGCAGCTTCAACTCGTCGTTGCGGTTCATGCCGATCAGCATGGCGATGGTGATCAGGCTGCGGGTGTGGCGTGGCAGGCCAGGGCGGGTCCAGATATCACCCCAGGCGTGGCGGGTGATCATTTCCTGGAACTCGCCGTTGAAGTCGTTGAGCTTCTCCAGGCTGCGGTCTACGTGGGCATCGCCAAGCACCGCGCGGCGCACTTGCATGCCGGCCTCGTAACGTTGTTTCTCGTCCATGGCGGTGTCCTCAGTGGGCCAGCAGGAAGTCGAGCACGCGGCGGCTGAACGCCTCGCCAATCTCGACGTTGGACAGGTGCGCCGCCGGGAAGTCGACGTATTCGGCACCGGCAATACCGGCCTGCATGAAGCGGCCATGCTCCGGGGTAGTGACCACGTCCTCGGTACCCGCCACAATCAGCGCCGGCACCTGGATACGGCCCAGCTGCTCACGGTAGTCGGCATCACGCACTGCGGCGCAGTTACCGGCATAGCCCTGCGGGCTGGTTTGCGCCAGCATCTGGCAGATGCGTTGCGCCTGCTCTGCGTGGGCCTGGGCAAAGCCCGGGGTGAACCAGCGGGCGATCGAGGCATCGCGCAGGTCGACCATGGCCTGCTGGCCACCCTTGAGCACGGTGTCGATACGGGTGTTCCACACCTCGTCGTTGGCGATCTTGGCGGCGGTGTTGCACAGGGTCAGGCTGTGCAGGCGGTCGCCGGCGTTGATGCCCAGCCACTGGCCGATCAGGCCCCCCATCGACAGGCCGACGAAGTGGGCCTTCTGGATGTCCAGGCCATCGAGCAGGGCCAGCACGTCGCGGCCCAGTTGGTCGATGCTGTACGGGCCCTCAGTGACCAGCGATGCACCGTGGCCACGGGTGTCGTAGCGCAGCACCCGGAAGTGCTGGGTCCACAGCGGCATCTGGGTGTCCCACATGCCAAGGTCCGTACCCAGCGAGTTGGACAGCACCAGCACCGGGGCGTTTTCCGGGCCATCGATTTGGTAGTTCAAAACGCCATCGGCCAGTTGCAAATGCGCCACAGCGGTCTCCTTCAGGCAGTGAAACGTTGATGATCGGATACGGCCCGCGCCACCCAGACGCGGGCCTGGCCCAGGTAATGGGCGGGGTCGAGCAGGCGATCGAGTTCTTCAGCAGACAACTCGGCACTGACCTGCGGTTCGTCCCCCAGCACGGCACGCAGGTGACGCTGCTCGGCCACCGCACGCTGGCAGCATTGTTCCAGCAGGTGGTGGGCGCGGTCACGGCCCAGGCGCTGGGCGAGGACAATGCTCACAGCCTCGGCCAGCACCAGCCCTTGGGTCAGGTCGAGGTTGCGGCGCATGCGCGCGGCGTCCACCTCCATCCCCTCGGCAATCACCTGGGCCTGGCGCAGGGCACCGGAGACCAGGCAGCAGATTTCCGGCAGGGTTTCCCACTCGGCATGCCACAGGCCCAGGCTACGTTCATGTTCCTGGGGCATGGCGCTGAACAGTGTCGATACCAGGCCCGGCACGCGGGTGGCGGCACCGATCAGTACGGCAGCGCCCACCGGGTTACGCTTGTGCGGCATGGTCGAAGAGCCGCCCTTGCCCGGCGCGGAAGGCTCGAACACCTCCCCCGCCTCGGTTTGCATCAACAGGCTGACATCGCGCCCGAACTTGCCCAGGCTGCCGGCCACCAGGCCCAGCACCGATGCAAACTCCACCAGGCGGTCGCGCTGGGTGTGCCAAGGTTGTTCAGGCAGGGTCAACTTGAGTTGCTCGGCCAGCGCCTCGGCCACCGGCATCGCCTTGCTGCCCAGGGCCGCCAGGCTGCCCGAGGCGCCGCCGAACTGCAGCACCAGCAAACGCGGGCGCAATTCCTGCAGGCGCTGGCGGTGGCGGGTCAAGGCGCCCAGCACCCCGGCCAGCTTCATGCCCAAGGTCACTGGGGTCGCGTGCTGCAACCAGGTGCGGCCCACCAACGGTGTATCGGCATGCTTCAAGGCCTGCTGCGACAAGGTCTCGGCCAGCCTGCCAAGGTCGGCTTCGATCAGCTCGAGGGCATCGCGCAACTGCAGCACCAAGCCAGTGTCCATGGCGTCCTGGCTGGTGGCGCCCAGGTGCACGTAACGCTCGGCCTCCGGCACGCCAGTGGCGATCACCTTGCCCAACGCCTTCACCAGCGGGATTGCCGAGTTGCCGGCAGTGGCGATGGCATTGGCCAACGCGGCAATGTCATAGCGCTCGGCCTGGCATGCCGCTTCGATGGCCGCCACGGCGCTGTGCGGGACCAGCCCGGCAGCGGCTTCGGCACGGGCCAGCGCCGCCTCGAAATCAAGCATGCCCTGCAGGCGGCCACGGTCGGAGAAAATCTCGCGCATGGCCGGCGCGGTGAAGTAGGCGTCGAACAGTTGGTTGCTCATGCAGCGTCCTTAGTGGTCATGGTGCAGGTACTCCGCCTGTTTCGGCAGGCGCAGGCTGAACAGGAAGGCAATCGCCATCATCGCGGTCACGTACCAGTAGAAGGTATTTTCCATGCCCATGGTCTTCAACCCCAGGGCCACGTACTCGGCAGAACCGCCGAAGGCCGCGTTGGCGACTGCATAGGCCAGGCCCACACCCAGCGCACGCACCTGCGGCGGGAACATTTCGGCCTTCACCAGGCCGCTGATCGAGGTGTAGAAACTGACGATGCACAGTGCCAGGGTAATCAGCACGAAGGCCATGAACGGGCTGGTCACGGTTTTCAGCGCCATCAGCAGCGGCACGGTGAACAGCGTGCCCAGGGCGCCGAACAGCAGCATCGAATTACGCCGGCCAATGCGATCGGACAGCATGCCGAAGAACGGCTGCAACACCATGAACAGGAACAGCGCACCGGTCATCACGTAGCTGGCGTTCTTCGCCGTCATGCCGGCAGTGTTGACCAGGTATTTCTGCATGTAGGTGGTGAAGGTGTAGAAGATCAGCGAGCCGCCTGCGGTGTACCCCAGTACCGTGATGAACGCGGCAGTGTGGTTGCGGAACAGGCCACCGATGGAGCCGGCGTCCTTGTCGTTGCGGGTTTCGGCGCTGCTGGTCTCGTGCAGCGAGCGGCGCAGCATCAGCGAGATCAGCGCGGCGATGGCACCGACCACGAACGGAATACGCCAGCCCCAGGCGCGCAGTTCATCTTCGGTCAGCAGTTGCTGCAAGATCACGACCACCAGTACCGCCAGCAACTGACCACCGATCAGGGTCACGTACTGGAACGAGGCAAAGAAGCCGCGCTGGCCACGCAAGGCCACTTCACTCATGTACGTAGCAGTGGTGCCGTACTCGCCGCCCACCGACAGGCCCTGGATCAGGCGCGCCAGCAACAGCAGCGCCGGGGCCCAGGTGCCGATGCTGGCGTAGGTGGGCAGGCAGGCGATCATCAGCGAGCCGAAGCACATCATCAGCACCGAGATCATCAGGGAGTTCTTGCGGCCATGGCGGTCAGCGAGGCGGCCGAAGATCCAGCCACCAATGGGGCGCATCAGGAAGCCTGCGGCGAACACACCCGCCGTGTTCAACAACTGCACGGTAGGGTCGTCGGAGGGGAAGAAGGCCGGGGCGAAGTAGATGGCGCAGAAGGCGTAGACGTAGAAGTCGAACCATTCCACCAGGTTGCCCGAAGAGGCACCAACGATAGCGAAGATGCGTTTACTGCGCTCTTCGCCGGTGTAATAGGTTGAGGTCATGACGGTTTTACTCCTGGAGGGTACTAGGTACGTCTAGACATACCTGGTAACACACTCGTTCCGCTATCAGGCTGGCAATTGGCCTTGTGTCTAACCGGGCCGGCCTCTTCGCGGGTAAACCCGCTCCCACAACGGGAGGCGTGGTTCCCCCTGTGGGAGCGGGTTCACCCGCGAAGAGGCCGGTACAGGTCAAACCCGCTCGATGGCCAACGCCAAACCTTGCCCAACGCCCACACACATGGTCGCCAGGCCCTTACGCCCACCGCTCTTCTCCAGTTGGTGCAGCGCCGTCAGTACCAGACGCGCACCGCTCATGCCCAGCGGGTGGCCCAGGGCGATAGCGCCGCCATTCGGGTTCACCTGCGGCGCATCGTCGGCCACACCCAGCTCACGCAGCACTGCCAGACCTTGGCTGGCGAAGGCTTCGTTAAGCTCGATCACGTCAAAATCGTTGACCGCCACACCCAGGCGCTCGGTCAGCTTGCGCACCGCCGGCACCGGGCCAATACCCATCACCCGTGGTGCAACGCCGCCGCTGGCCATGCCCAGCACGCGGGCACGCGGGGTCAGGCCGTGTTTCTTCACCGCTTCGGCCGAGGCCAGGATCAACGCAGCGGCACCGTCGTTCACGCCCGAGGCGTTGCCGGCAGTGACGGTCTTGTCCGGGCCGTTGACCGGTTTGAGTTTGGTCAGCGCTTCGAGGGTGGTTTCCGGGCGCAGGTGCTCGTCACACTCGACGATGATCTCGCCCTTCTTGTGGGCAATACGCACCGGCACGATTTCTTCGGCGAAGAAGCCGGCGGCCTGTGCAGCAGCGGCCTTCTGCTGGCTGCGCAGGGCGAAGGCGTCCTGGTCAGCGCGCGAAACCTGGTAGTCGTCAGCCACGTTGTCGGCGGTTTCCGGCATGGAATCCACGCCGTACTGGCTCTTCATCAGCGGGTTGATGAAACGCCAGCCGATGGTGGTGTCTTCCAGCTTCATGTTGCGCGAATAGCCGCTTTCGGCCTTGCCCATGACGAACGGCGCACGCGACATCGACTCGACGCCGCCGGCAATCGCCAGCTCCATTTCACCGCTGGCGATAGCGCGGAAGGCGGTGCCGATGGCATCCATGCCCGAGGCGCACAGGCGGTTCAGGGTAACGCCCGGGATGCTCTCTGGCAGGCCCGCCAGCAGCAGCGCCATGCGTGCCACGTTGCGGTTGTCTTCACCGGCCTGGTTGGCGCAGCCGAAGAACACCTCGTCAACCTGGTCCCATTGCACGCCGGGGTTGCGCTCGATCAGCGCTTTCAGCGGCACAGCGGCCAGGTCGTCGGCCCGCACACCGGCCAAGGCACCGCCAAAGCGGCCGATCGGGGTACGGATGGCGTCACAGATGAAT
Organism: Pseudomonas sp. S37; assembly: GCF_016658545.1. Lineage (GTDB taxonomy): Bacteria > Pseudomonadota > Gammaproteobacteria > Pseudomonadales > Pseudomonadaceae > Aquipseudomonas. Next base: position 5,396 of record NZ_JACVZC010000128.1, read on the forward strand.
ACGTCTCGCATCAGGCTTCTCCTGCCAGCCGGCCATAGGCCGCGGCGGTACGGGCTTCGAGGTCACGCAGGGCGGACAGCTCGAATTCAGTGGGTTCGGTAGTGGTCTGCTCGTGGCATTTGGAGGCTCCTGGTCAGGGTGCTTCAGTGAGCTCAGATTAAGGAGAGTGGTGGGGGGCTTACAATCCGATAATCGACTCTATGTGCGATTATCGAACTATTTGTTGCTCCCCTACCTATCTCCAGACTGGGGCCGCAAAGTGCCCCCCGCTGTTCAGGTCGCGTCAGCGTGGCTCACCAGCCCCTTGACGATCACCCCTACGGTTGCCAGCGCTGCCGGCACCAGCAGCGCCGTCAGCACTTGCTCGAAGTTCCAGCCCAGGCCCAGCAGCGTCGCGCCACTCCAGGCCCCGAGAATCGCACCAAAGCGGCCGATGCCCAGCATCCACGATACACCCGTGGCACGGCCCTGGGTCGGGTAGAAGCGTGCCGCCAGCGATGGCATTGCCGACTGCGCGCCGTTCACGCACATGCCGGCGACCAGTACCAGCGTAGCCAGCACGGTGATGTTGCCCAGGCTTTGCCCCACGGCGTAGGCGAACGCCCCGGCCAGCAGGTAGAAAATGCCGATGACCTTGTGCGGGTTGAAGCGGTCCATGGCCCAACCCACAAAAACCGCACTCAGCACACCACCAAACTGGAACAACGCGCCGATGAAGGCGGCCTGCTCCATGCTCGCGCCACTGTCGCGCATCAGGGTTGGCAGCCAGCTGGTCAGCAGGTAGACGATCACCAGCCCCATGAAGTAGGTCAGCCACAGCAGCACCGTGCCCAGGCCATAGGTGCCCGAGAAGATCACAGCGAACACGTTGCGGGCGGCCACGGCCTTTTGTTCCGGCACGCTGAAGCTGCCTGCCTCGGCCACCACCTGCGGCGCAATCGGCGAGAGGGTCTTGCGAATCTTGTCGGTGCCACGGTTGCGTACCACCAGGAAGCGTGCCGACTCCGGCAGCCAGACCATCAGCACCAATGCCAGCAACAGCGGTAGCACGCCACCCACTACCAGCAGGCTGTGCCAGCCGTAGGCAGGGATCATTTTGGCGGAAATGAAGCCACCACCGGCCATGCCCAGGTTGAAGCCGCAGAACATGCTGGTTACCAGCAACGACTTGAGGCGCTCTGGGGTGTACTCGGACAGCAGCGTGGTGGCATTGGGCATGCCGGCGCCAAGGCCCAGACCGGTCAGGAAACGCAGTACCAGCAACTGGTCGACGTTGGTGGCATAGGCCGAGGCCAGGCTAAAGCCGCCGAACACCAGTACCGCCCCCACCAGCACGCCCTTGCGGCCAAAGCGGTCGGCCAGCGGCCCGGAGCCCAGGGCGCCGAATACCATGCCGATCAACGCGGCACTCATTACCGGGCCAAGGCTGGCGCGGTCGATACCCCACTCCTGCGACAGGGCTGGGGCGATGAAGCCCATGGCGGCAGTGTCCAGGCCGTCGAGGAAGACGATCAGGAAGCACAACAGCACGACCCGCCACTGATAGCGGGACAACGGCTGCTGATTGATGAACGACTGAACGTCGAGGCTTTTGCCGACGTTGGATTGCGCTTGGTTCATTGTTGTTATCCAGAATGTGGGGCACAGCCAGGCCACTGCACACGGTTTACCGGTACAAGTTGGCAATGATTGGGGATATGGCCTGTGTCAGCCTGGATACAACTGGACTGCGTGCGGGTGCGGCCGCGGCAGCGAAGGGACAGTATGCATGGTAAGTGCCTCTTATGTTTTTCTTGTTCGGTCGGCACAGCCGACCGTTGCGAGAGACATTAATCAGCGGGCGCTGGTGACGCAATTCAACGGGAGCGACACTGTGCGTTTATCGCACAGGAAACGGTTTCGCCTGTTCAATATCTGAATGGGGGCGCTGTGCGCCCCAATCGCGACACAAGGCCGCTCCCACAGGTACTGCGTAACATTCGAACCTGCGGCCGCGGGAATCTCAACCAAACAACTGATGGCAAAGGTCCCTGCTGGCTGCCAGCAGAATCGGCAAAAAGCGCTGCTCCAGTTCGCTGCGCGTCACCCGCCCAACGTGGGTACTCACGTTCAGCGCCGCCAGTACCTGCCCCGAAGCGTCATACACCGGCACCGCAATCGAGCGCAGCCCCTGCTCCAGCTCCTGGTCCACCACGCACCAGCCTTGGGCACGCACTTGCTGGATGCAGGCAAACAACGACTCGGCGTCATTCAGCGTACGACTGGTGCGCGCTTTCAGATCGGCACGGTCCAGGTACTCACGCAAGCTGGTGTCGTCCATGGCTGCCAGCAGAATACGCCCCATCGACGTGCAATAGGCCGGCAGGCGCCCGCCCACCGACAGGTCGACCGAGATCAACCGCTCCACCGTGGCCGAACGGGCTATATAAAGGATGTCATCACCTTCAAGGGTCGCCATGTTGGCAGCCTCGTGCAGCTGGTCGCTGATGCGGTCCAGGTAAGGCTGGGCCGAAATCGCCAGTGGCGTCGATGACAGGTAGGCATGCCCCAGCGTCAGCACCTTGGGCAGCAGCGAATAGGTACGCCCGTCCGTGGTGGCATAGCCCAGCTTGATCAGCGTGTGCAGGCACCGGCGCACCGCAGCGCGGGGTATTTCCGTGCGGTGGCTGATCTGGGCGATGGTCAGGTGGCGCTTGCGCTCCTGGAAAGCCTGGATCACTGCCAGGCCACGGGCCAGGGAGGTCATGAAGTCCGGGTCGCCGGTGAAGGCCTGAATGCGCTTGGCCGGGGAAGCCACGATTGGCGGCGCCATGGCAGCCGAAGCAGGCCGTGCCGCCTCCGGGTTGGCGGAATCGTTGCCCTGGGTTTCGTCACTCATCGCACACCTCAAAAAAAACGCCGGTTCGTGCGATTATCGAACAAACGGCCGATAATCGCAATTGACCGCCGACACTTTTGCTTATACCTTTCTCCTGCCACTTGTGGCTTCTTTGGAGAGACTGGTCAGGTACCCACCGTAGAAGTCCCCAGGCAACGGCCTCGCCTTTCGGCGGGGCCGTTTTTCATTCCCGCTCCGCCCTCGACATTGCTGCGAACTTTTATCCGCCTGGCCTTTCAAACTTGTGCGAAAGGCCGAAACTGTTTATGGGCACATTCCACAACTTGCGTCAGATGATGTCAGGGTTGGGTAAATAACCCTGTTCGGCGAATTATCGGTTGCTATAATCGATTGCACTGGCCCCGACGTTACCTCGGCAACGGAACCTTCTGCTGTATCAAACCGTTGCGGCCGGCAAAGCCTGTGCATACTGCACAGCACCTAACATTAGTCATTACACTTCATTCAGGTACTGCATGTGACGAAAGATGAACTGCGCGCAGAACTCGAGCGCCAGGCTGAACGTTACAAGGATGTTTACGGTGGCGAAGTCACCACTTATGCCGCCCAACCGGATCCGGAACGCAAACCTTGGCGCAAACGTGCCAGCGTGCGCGACCAATCGTTCAGCCAGGAGCTGGAACGGATGGAAAAGGAACTGCGCAGCGACACGCCCTGACCCACAGGGCCACGCCAGCGCGTCGTCGCCCGGCCCGCCCGGGCGCGGTCGATCTTTACCGCCAGGCCGAAGGTGAAATGGAATTTCACAAATTTCATACGACCGTTTGAACGCTAGCGAAACGGCTTGAAGTCGGCTTTTATGCCTGATTTCACTGGCTTTTGTGCTTTTTAGCCGACATTTACCTGCGTCGATGCGTCTTGATGCAAGTCACACCTACGCCATGAAGATTGCCATCGGTCTGTCGCAGGTGCATCGATTGCAAAGGTTTTCTGGCATAATCCCGCCCCCCTAAGACCGCCAGACAACCTTCATGATCGATTTATTCAGCGGACTGGATGCCTGGGTGTTGGTGAGCCTGCTGCTCGCCTTGACCTTCGTACTCGCCTTCGAGTTCATCAATGGCTTTCATGACACCGCAAACGCGGTAGCTACCGTCATCTATACCAAAGCCATGCCACCGCACCTCGCCGTGTTCTTCTCCGGCGTGTTCAACTTCCTTGGCGTTTTGCTCGGCGGTGTCGGGGTGGCCTATGCCATCGTTCACCTGTTGCCGGTAGAACTGCTGATCAATGTGAACACAGGGCACGGCCTGGCCATGGTCTTCTCGTTGCTGGCCGCGGCCATCACCTGGAACCTTGGCACCTGGTACTTCGGTATTCCCGCGTCCAGCTCGCACACGCTGATCGGCTCCATTCTGGGTGTCGGCCTGGCCAACGCGCTGATCAACGACATCCCGCTGGGCGACGGTGTCAACTGGCAGAAGGCGATCGACATCGCCATGTCGCTGGTGGTCTCGCCAATTGCTGGCTTCGCTGTTGCCGCCCTGGTCCTGATCGGCCTGAAATGGTGGCGCCCGCTGTCGAAGATGCACAAAACCCCTGACCAGCGCCGCAAGCTTGACGACAAGAAGCACCCGCCATTCTGGAACCGCATGGTACTGGTCGTATCGGCCATGGGCGTAAGCTTCGTGCACGGTTCCAACGACGGCCAGAAAGGCATCGGCCTGATCATGCTGGTGCTGATCGGCATCGTCCCGGCCAAGTTCGTCCTCGACCTGAACAGCACCACCTACCAGATCGAGCGCACCCGCGACGCCACCCTGCACATGAGCCAGTTCTACCAGCGCAACGCCGCCACCCTGGGCGAGTTCCTGGCACTGGGCAAGGCCAAGGCCAGCGACCTGCCGGAGCAGTTCAGCTGCAACCCGCAGCAGACCGAGCCGACCATCGCCGCCCTGCAATCCTCGCTGCAAGGCGTGACCGACTACCACAGCCTGGACGCCGACAAGCGCGTTGAAGTACGCCGCTACCTGCTGTGCCTGGATGACACGGCGAAGAAGGTGGGCAAGCTGCCAGGCCTGGACGCCCGTGAAAAGGCCGACCTGGAAAAACTGCGCAAAGACCTGACCGCCACCACTGAATACGCCCCGTTCTGGGTGATCGTGGCCGTCGCCCTGGCCCTGGGCCTGGGCACCATGGTGGGCTGGAAGCGTGTGGTGCTGACCGTTGGCGAGAAGATCGGCAAGCAGGGCATGACCTATGCCCAGGGCATGTCGGCGCAAATCACCGCAGCCTGCGCCATCGGCCTGGCTAACGTGTTCGCCTTGCCGGTATCGACCACCCACGTGCTGTCGTCCGGCGTTGCCGGCACCATGGTCGCCAACAAAAGTGGCCTGCAAGGCGGCACCGTCAAGACCATCCTGATGGCCTGGGTGCTGACCCTGCCAGCCTCGATGGGCCTGGCGGCCGGCCTGTTCTGGCTGGCGTCCAAAGCCATTGGCTGAGTGACACCCCCCTGAAAAAGGCGCCTTCGGGCGCTTTTTTCATGGGCATTTTCATGTGCCGGCCTCTTCGCGGGTAAACCCGCTCCCACAGGGATCGCACAGGTCTTGGGGGCAGCGGGGATCCTGTGGGAGCGGGTTTACCCGCGAAATGGTCGGCACAGGAAGACTACCTTTTCTTGCCCCCCAGCAACGACCCCATCAACCCCCGCACCAACTGCCGCCCCAACTGGTTGGCTGCCTGGCGCACCGCCGATTTGATCGCCTGCCCCGCCGCACTCTGCAAGAAATCACCGGCCTTGTCGGCAAAACTCTCTTCATCCGCCTTCGGTTGCGGCGCCGGCTCCACCGCCTCGCCTTTGCGCTGGGTCAGCATTTCATAGGCCGACTCACGGTCCACCGGCTTGTCATAGCGCCCGGCCAACGGCGAAGCAGCAATCAGCGCACTGCGCTCAGCAGCATTCAACGGCCCGATACGCGACTGCGGCGGCGCCACCAGCACGCGCTGGACCATGGCCGGCGTGCCCTTCTCTTCCAGCGTACCCACCAGTGCCTCGCCAATCCCGAGTTCGGTCAGCACCGCCAGGGTGTCGAATGCCGGGTTGGGGCGAAAACCATCGGCCACTGCCCGCAGCGACTTCTGCTCCTTGGCAGTAAACGCCCGCAAGCCGTGCTGAATGCGCAAACCCAGCTGGGCCAACACCGCATCCGGCAAGTCGCCAGGCGACTGGGTAACGAAGTACACCCCAACCCCCTTGGAGCGGATCAGCCGCACTACTTGCTCCAGGCGGTCCTGCAGCGCCTTGGGCGTACCGTTGAACAGCAGGTGCCCCTCATCGAAAAACAACGCCAGCACTGGCTTGTCAGCATCGCCGCGCTCAGGCAACTGCTCGAACAACTCGGCCAGCAGCCACAACAGGAAGGTGGCGTACACCTTGGGTGCTTCATGCACCAGCCGGCTGGCATCGAGCAGGTGGATCCGGCCGCGGCCATCCGGGTCCGGGCGCAGCAGGTCCTCCAGCTGCAATGCCGGCTCGCCGAACAGCGCCTCGGCGCCCTGTTGCTCCAGCGTCGCCAGCCGCCGGAGCAAGGCCTGGGTGGATGCCGTGGTCATCAGCGCACTGTCTTCACCGAGCAGTTGCGGGTTGTCCTTCAGGTGCGCGAGCAGCGCCTTGAGGTCCTTGAGGTCGAGCAACAACAAGCCTTCACGGTCAGCCACCTTGAACGCGGCATACAGCGCCGCCTGCTGGCTGTCGGTGAGTTCCAGCAAGTTGCCCAGCAGTAACGGCCCCATCTCACTCAGGGTGGTGCGCAGCGGGTGGCCAGACTGCCCGGCGATATCCCACACGCTTACCGGGTAGGCCCGCGGCGTATGCCCCAGCCACGGCATGCCGGCGATGCGCTCGGCCACCTTGCCCTGCGGCGCACCGGCAGCGCCCAGGCCGCAAAGGTCCCCTTTGACATCGGCGGCGAACACTGCCACCCCGGCGTCACTGAACACCTCCGCCAGGCGCTGCAGGGTGACGGTCTTGCCAGTCCCTGTTGCCCCGGCCACCAGGCCATGGCGGTTGGCCAGCCGCATGGCTTGCCCGACGGGCTGGCCATCGGGGCCTGCTCCTACAACGATGGTCGAATTTTCCGACATCTCTTTAATCCTCTGCTCAAGCTTTAGCTTAATTCGGCCGATACCTTTGGGTGATATTCGCCTTAATAGAGAGGAACAACCGAAAAGGGACTTTTCGGGAGGTTGCACTGCCTTTGCGGCTCCACTCGTGCGAACGCCTGATATAAAACCTTAGCGGAACCGATTACGCCATGAACAAAAGCCTTCGTTTCAGCCACAAGATTCTTTTGGCGGCTTCACTGATCGTGATACTCGCCTTCAGCCTTTTCACCCTCTACAACGATTACCTCCAGCGTAATGCGATCCGCGAGGACCTGGAAAACTATCTGGCTGAAATGGGCACCTCCACTTCGACCAACATCCGCAACCTGTTCGAAGGGCGTATCAAACTGGTGGAAAACCTGGCGCAGAACATTGCCCAGAGCCCAGCCAACGCTGAAACCCTGATGGGCCAGAATGCGCTGATCTCCAGTTTCCTCACCGTCTACCTGGGCAAGGTCGATGGCGGCTTCAGCGTGCGCCCAGACTCGAAAATGCCCGACGGCTATGACCCGCGCACCCGCCCCTGGTACAGAGATGGCATGAATGCCAGCGGGGCAACCCTGACCGAGCCCTACATCGACATGACCACCAACAAGATGGTCATCGGTATCCTCAGCAAGGTCTCCAGCAGTGTGGGCGTGGTTGGCGGCGACCTGGCACTGGACGGCCTGGTGCAAATCATCAACTCGCTGAACTTCGGTGGCATGGGCTACGCCTTCCTGGTCAACGACCAGGGCAAGATCCTGGTGCACCCGGACAAAGACCTGGTGATGAAATCGCTGTCGGACCTGTTCCCGCAACACACCCCGAAGCTTTCCAGCGAGCTGACCGAAGTGCAGAGCGATGGCCAGGCCCGTTTGCTGACCTTCACCCCGATCACCGGCCTGCCCTCGGCCAACTGGTACATCGGCCTGTCGGTAGACAAGGACAAAGCCTTCTCGATGCTCAGCACCTTCCGCACCTCGGCGGTGATCGCCACGGTCGTGGCGGTGGTGATCATCATCGGCCTGCTTGGCCTGCTGATCCGCGTACTGATGCAGCCGCTGCACACCATGACCCGTGCCATGGAAGATATCGCCGAAGGTGAAGGCGACCTGACCAAGCGCCTGCGCATCCACAACCACGACGAATTCGGCATCCTCGGCAACGCCTTCAACCGCTTCGTCGAGCGCATCCATGGCAGCATCCGCGAAGTGTCCTCGGCCACCGAGCAAGTCAACGAAGTAGCCTTGCGGGTGATCAGCGCCTCGAACTCGTCGATGACCAACTCCGACGAGCAGTCCAACCGCACCAACAGCGTGGCCGCCGCCATCAACGAACTGGGCGCCGCCGCCCAGGAAATTGCCGGTAACGCCGCCCAGGCTTCGCAGCACGCCAGTTCCGCACGCCTGCTGGCCGAAGAAGGCCAGCAAGTGGTCGAGCGCAACATTGCCGCGATGAACCGCCTGTCGGACCTGATCGTCACCTCTAGCGCGCACATCGAAACCCTGAACAGCAAGACCGTGAACATCGGCCAGATCCTTGAAGTGATCACCAGCATTTCCCAGCAGACCAACCTGCTGGCGCTGAACGCCGCCATCGAAGCGGCCCGCGCCGGTGAAGCCGGGCGTGGTTTTGCCGTGGTTGCCGATGAAGTGCGCAACCTGGCGCACCGCACCCAGGAATCGGCGCAGCAGGTGCAGACCATGATCGAAGAGCTGCAAGTGGGTGCCCGTGATTCGGTCGAAACCATGGACCAGAGCCAGCGTCACAGCCAGGACAGCGTGCAGATCGCCAACCAGGCTGGCGAACGCCTGGACAGCGTGACCGTGCGCATTGGCGAGATCGACGGCATGAACCAGTCGGTGGCCACCGCCACGGAGGAGCAGACCGCCGTGGTCGAGGCAATCAACATGGACATCAACGAGATCAACATGCTCAACCAGGAAGGCGTGGAAAACCTGCAGGCCACCCTGCGGGCGTGCTCCGACCTGGAACAGCAGGCTGGCCGCCTGAAGCAGCTGGTGGGCAGTTTCCGTATCTGACCGTCAGGTCGAGTCGCCTGCTTCGCGGGTGAACCCGCTCCTACAGGGTTGTGTGCTACCCCTGTGGGAGCGGGTACACCCGTGAAGAAGCCAGCCCCCCTCTCCAGCCTTACCCCCCACCCAACCCCGATCGAACAAACTATTCTTCTGAAAGGTCAACCTTTAGGCGCGTCATCGCCGGCACGTTACCGCTTGATGACACACCCGAAGACGATCCCGGAGGGATGCTGATCGTGCACATCGCCGACATCACCATGTTCTACGCCCCGGCCAGCGGTGGCGTACGTACCTATCTTGATGCCAAACATCACCGTCTCGAAGCTATCCAGGGGGTACGCCACAGCCTGTTGGTTCCCGGTGCCAGCGCCCAAGGTGCCGATGGCATCTATCAGGTACCGGCGCCACCCTTGCCGTTCGGCAAGGGCTATCGCTTTCCGGTACGCCTGGCCCCCTGGTGCAAGACGCTGCGCGCGCTCAAGCCCGACCTGATCGAAGTCGGCGACCCCTACCTGACGGCTTGGGCGGCGCTGGAGGCGCGGCGCCAGCTCGACGTGCCGGTCATCGGTTTCTACCATTCCGACCTGCCGTTACTGGTCAGCAACCGCATGGGCAACTGGTTTACGCCGAATGTAGAGGCCTATGTCAGCAAGCTGTACGGCAATTTCGACCGGGTGCTGGCCCCCAGCCAGGTCATGGCCGACAAGCTGCGCCGCCTGGGTGTGCGTGACGTGCACGTACAGCGCCTTGGCGTAGACCTGGCCACCTTCAACCCCGAACGGCGCGATCCGCGCCTGCGCGCCGAACTGGGTATTGCCGATACCAGCCGCCTGCTGATCTATGCCGGCCGTGGCTCGCGGGAAAAGAACCTGCCGGTGCTGCTCGACTGCATGCAGCAGCTTGGCCACCCCTACCATTTGTTGCTGGTGGGCTCGAACATGCCGGCCAACGTGCCGAACAACGTCAGTGTGATCGACCACTTCTGCCCGGCCGCGGAAGTCGCCCGCTTCATGGCCAGCGCCGACCTGCTGGTGCACGCGGGCGACCAGGAAACCTTCGGCCTGGTCATTCTCGAAGCCATGGCCAGCGCCACACCGGTGGTAGCAGTACGCGCCGGTGCCTTTGGCGAAATCATCAACGAACAGTGCGGCCGCCTGTGTACGCCCAACGATGGCCGCGCCATGGCAGCGGCCGTGCGCGAGGCGTTCGAGGCCGGTACCCGCAAACTCGGCGCGCAAGCCCGCCGCCATGTGGAGCAGCACTACTCGTGGGACAACGTGGTCAACGGCCTGCTGCAGCACTACCAGGCCGTGCTTGGCCACCAGCCACAGGTACGCGCCCATGCTTGAGCCACTGCCGCCATCGCGCAGCCTGATGCTGGTGCTGCATGATGTCGCGCCCGAGACCTGGCCCGACTACCAGCCCTTTGTCCAGGCTGTCGACGCTATCGGCGGCGTACCCATGACCTGGCTGGTGGTACCGGACTTTCACCAGCGCAACCCGCTGCTGCGCTCACCGACTTTCTGCCGCCTGCTGGAACGGCGCCTGGCCCAGGGCGACGAGCTGGCCCTGCACGGTTACTACCATGCCGACAATGGCCCCCCACCACGCACGCCCGGCGAATACTTCATGCGCCGCATCTACACCCATGAAGGCGAGTTCTTCGGCCTCGACCAGCAACAGGCGTTGCAGCGCCTGGAGCACGGCCTGGCGCTGTTCGACCAGCAAGGTTGGCCGGTGGCTGGCTTCGTCGCGCCGGCCTGGTTGATGAGCGAAGGCACCCGCCAGGCCCTGCGCAGCCTGCCGCTGCGCTACACCAGTACGCCGCAGCACCTGTACCGCCTGCCGGAATTTACCGCCATCAAAGCCCCGGGGCTGGTATGGAGCGCCCGCAGTGCCTGGCGCCGTGGCCTGTCGCGGGTGCTGTGCGACTGGCAATGCCGGCGCTGGCACAACGCCGAGACCCTGCGCCTGGGCCTGCACCCGGTGGACATGCGCCATCGCACCTCCCGCGAGTACTGGCTGAACACCTTGCGCACCCTGCTGGCACAAGGCCGTGAGCCACTGACCAAGTCGGCCTGGCTGGACCGCCAGGCCAGCGCATGAACCGCCTGGCCTGGCTTGGCCTGGCACTGCTCGGCGCGGTGCTGGTACCCACCCTGCTGGGTGGCAGCGAGCTGCTGCCCAGGCTGCAAGGCTTCGAGCCCGGCCTGATGCTGACACTGTTGGGCATGATCCTGCTGTGCTGGGTGATCAATGCCATCCGCCTGCGCCTGCTGCTCGGCCAGCAAGGTGAAAGGCTTGGGCGCATGCGTAGCCTGGGCGTGGTGATGGCCACCGAATTCGCCATTTGCACCACGCCTGGCGGCAGCGGCGGGCCGTTGACCCTCATGGCCCTGCTTGCGCGTGAACGCATCGGCCCGGCGCGCAGTGGCGCCGTGTTCGCCATGGACCAGCTCAACGACCTGCTGTTCTTCTTCTGCGCCATGCTGGCGATTGCCGGCTACGCCTTGTTCCACAGCCTGGGGCGCAGCCAGGAAAGCATGCTGCTGGGCAGCGCATTGCTGCTGTGCACAGCGCTGGCCGGGGTAATCGGGCTGATGCGCTATCGACGCACGGTAATGCGCGTAAATGGCAGGCTGCTGCAGCGCCTGGGCGTGGGCCGGCAGCGCCAACGGCGATGGGCGCGCAAGGTGCTGCATTTCATCGAGGCGCTGGCGCAAACCTGGCGCCTGCCCAAACGCACGCTGGCAATGGTGTTTACCTTGACCTGTGCGCACTGGAGCTTGCGCTACAGCGTCTTGTACCTGGTATTGCGCGGGCTGGGCGTGAATTTGGCGTGGATCCCCAGCTTCCTGGTGCAGATGCTGTCACTCAGTGCCGGGCAGTTCAGCCTGCTGCCGGGGGGCGCGGGTGCCGCCGAGCTGACGTCTGCCAGCCTGCTGACGCCACTGGTGGGCAGTTCGACCGCCGCGGCGGCGATCCTGATATGGCGCGCGGTTACTTACTACTTTTACTTGCTGGCGGGTGGGCCGGTGTTCGTGTGCCTGCTGGCGCGTCCGTTGCTGGAGCGCTGGCGGCGTCAGGCGGGTTGAGTTTTTGCCAGAGTTCGGCGGCGCCGGGGAAGTCGGTGCCATCGGTTTCGGCCAGGGCTTCGGGGTCGTAGCGGGCCAGGCAACCTTCGCCCAGGGTGGGTGGGGGTGAGGCGGTGGGTTGGTTGCGCAGCTTTGCCATTGGCGTATCCCTCAAGATTGCCGGGGGCGCTTTGCGCCCCTATCGCGGCCCCAAGCCCCGCCGGCGGGGTTGGTGGGGGGCCGGGGTG
>NZ_JACVZC010000129.1 GCF_016658545.1 Pseudomonas sp. S37
AACGTAGGAGCGGCTTTAGCCGCGAAGCGCCGCGCGGGCGGCGCTCGATCTTATAGGCGCTGCAAATGCTTCGGCGAACACCTGCGGCGCTCGATCTCATAGGCGCTAAAAATGTCTCGGCGAACGCTTCGGCGCTCGATCTCACCGGCGCTGAAAACCTCAAGCCAAACGCTTCCCAGCCACAAACCCATTCCGCCGCCCGGCCCAGGCCAGCAGCCAGGCCAACGCCGTCAGCCCCAGCACAACCCCGCCAAACCCTTCCACGCCAACCCCGCTCAGCAACAGCCCGCCAATGATCCCACCCAAGGCAATGGCCGTGTTCCACACCGTCACCAGCATCGACTGCGCCACATCCCCGCCCTCGCCCGCCGCATCGGCGCAAGCGGTTTGCAACAGGGTCGGTGCGCCACCATAGGTCACCCCCCACAAGGCGACGCTCAGGTACACCAGCCACGCCGACACCTGCCCCAATGCCACCGTGACCAGGGCAAAACCGGCCAGGCTCAACAGCACCAGCATGCGCAGATGGCGGTCGACCAGTAAACCCACCAGGCCAATCCCCGCCAACGCCGACAGGCCGAACACCATCAGCACCGGGCCGATGTCTGCCGCCATGCCGGCCGCCGCCAGCAGCGCCACGATGTAGGTGTAGAGAATATTGTGGCCAAGGATCCAGCTGAGGATGACCAGCAGCACCAGCAACACCCCCGGCGTGCGCAGCACCTGCATCGCCGCCGGGCGCTTGCCGGCGGCCTGCCCCGGATAGTCCGGCACTGCGCGCAATACCCAGACCACCAGCAGTAGCGCCACCAGGGTGACTACCACGAACGTTGCGCGCCAACCCAACCCTGCCCCCAGCCAGGTGGCGATCGGCAAGCCGAGCGACAAGGCAATCGGCTGGCCGAGCATGGCCAACGCCATGGCTCTGCCCTGCTGCGCCACCGGCACCATGCGCCGGGCATGCCCGGCGATCAGCCCCCAGGCCAGCCCTGCCGCAGCGCCTGTAAAAAAGCGCAGCACCAGGGTCAGGCCGTTGCTGTTCGACAAGGCGGTCAGCCCGTTGAACAGTACAAAGCCGATGATCGCCAGCAACAATGCCCGGCGCCGATACCAGCCTTGGGTCAGGGTCACCAGCGGAATGGCCGTCAACAGCGAGCCCAGGGCATAGGCTGTGACCCATTGCCCGGCCATGGCCTGGCTGATGTGCATGCCATCGGAAATCTGGTCGAGCAAGCCGGCTGGCAGGGTTTCGCTGAGGATGGCGATAAAGCCGGTCATGGCCAGCGCCAACAACCCGCTGAGCGGCAAACGTTCACTGCCGGCAGCCAGCAGCGGTGCGGAGGATGTCTGGGACATTGCAAATGCCTTGGGTAGGAAAACAAGACGCACAGTCTGCAAGCCAGCACCATTGCGGAAAAAGGTGGGTACAATGCCGCTCACCCAGGACGCAAATGTCCGCAATAAGGATTGCAGCATGGACAGCCTCAGCGGCTTCGTGGTCTTCAACCGGGTGGCCGAAACCCGCAGCTTCGTCGCCGCCGGCCAGTCACTGGGGATCAGTGCTTCTGCAGTGGGCAAGCGCGTGGCTCGCCTGGAAAGCCGCCTGGGTGTCCGCCTGTTCCACCGCAGTACACGCAGCATCACCCTCACGGCCGAAGGCACATTGTTCCTTGAGCGCAGCCGGCGCATCCTCGCCGAAATCGAGGCCACCGAACAGGAGCTGTCGCAAGCCAGCGAAACCCCGCGCGGGCGCCTGCGGGTAAGCATGCCGCAGGTCACCGGGCTGGTGATGCCAGCACTGGCCGAGTTCATGGCGCTGTACCCACAGGTGGAACTGGACCTGGACTTCTCCGACCGCATGGTGGACATCGTCGGTGAAGGCTTCGATGTGGTCATGCGCGGCGGCCAACCCGTCGATTCACGGCTCAACGCCAAGTTCCTCGGGCACTTCCAGCACCGCCTGGTGGCCTCGCCCGAGTACCTGCGCGAACGCGGCACGCCCCTGCACCCACGCGACCTGGCAGCACACACCTGCCTGCACTACCGCTTCCCCAGCAACGGCAAGCTGGAAACCTGGCCGCTGCGCCAGGAGCACCCTGAACAGGCCTACGACATCCCCATCTCGATGGTCTGCAACCACGTCGAAACCCGTGTCTGCTTTGCCGTGAACCACCGCGGCATCACCTGCCTGCCAGACTTCAACGTGGGCCGCGAACTGGCCAGCGGCGCGCTGGTCACCGTGCTCGACGACTTCATGGAGCGGCGCGGCAGCTTCTACCTGCTGTGGCCGTCCGGGCGGCAGGTGCCGCCCAAGTTGCGGGTGTTCATCGACTTCATGCTGGAGCGGGTATTCAACCGTACAGGTAGTTGATGTCCTTGTAGGCCAGCGGCGGCACCTGGCCCTGCAGGAAGTCGCGCAGCTTGTGCATCTGCCGCGCCTTGGGGCTGGCCTTGAGCCAGGTCATGTAGTACCCGTCGCCGGTGGCCACGGCATGCTTGAACGGTGTAACCAGGCGCCCGGCCGCCAGGTCGGCACTGGCCAGCACCAGGTCGACCACCGAAATGCCCAGGCCTTGCTGGGCTGCGGAGATGCCCTGGTCGAGCGTGTCGAACACCTGCCCCTGGTCGATGCTGATGTCCAGCGCATCCATCCGCGCCAGCCAGCGCCGCCAGTCGCGGCGGTCGGGGGACGGGTGCAGGAATTCGCAGCGGCTCAGGTCGGACAGTTGCGGTTGCGCCTGGGTCATGTAGTCCGGGTGGCACACCGGAATCAGCCATTCATCGAACAGCTTGAAGCTCTCGATATCGGCAGGAAAGCGCCCATTGGCCAGCAGAATGGCGCAGTCGTAGGGCTCGGAATAGAAGTCCACGCTGTCGATGTCCATCCACACGCTCGAGAGCTGCACGCTGCAGTTGTCCTCTAGCTTCTTGAACGCATCCAGCGCCCGCAGCAGCCAGCGCACAGTCAGCGTCGAGGGCGCCTTCAGGCGCAGGCCATAGCGGTCCTGGCGCAGCAGCGCGCAAGCATTCTCGATGATCTTGAAACCGACTTTCAATTCCTGCGCCAGCAGGCGACCGTGCTCGGTCAGGCTCAGTTTCGGCCCGCGACGTTCGAACAGGTCGCAGCCGAACATGGCTTCAAGCGTCTTTATGTGGTGGCTGACGGCCCCTTGGGTCAGGGCCAGCTCTTCTGCCGCGCGGGTAAAGGAGCCATAGCGAGAGGCCACCTCGAAAGCACGCAGGGCGTGCAGGGCCTGAATCCGTTCCGACATGGCAGCGTCCCGAGCATGAGTGAGACTAATAGTAGGTCATAGTTCCACGCGTTTTACAACGTCAGGTGCCTCTCGGAAAATGCAAGTAAATAACAAACATCACCAAGATCCTGCCTGCATATGACTGGAACGTTCACTTAATTCAACGCCTGGGGAAATCATGTTTACGGGATATGGAAATTGCTATCGCCTGGATGCGCTAGAGCTCACCGCTGAACATGGTCACAACACGCAACACTGGACGTACTCAACCATAGAACACTTTCGCAATACGCTCGCCAACCCAGAGTTTCCATGCCTGTTCGGCCGCAAGGCGGTAAACGGCGAAACCTGCCACATCCTGTTCGCCCGCGCCGAACAACTGGCCGATGATATCGCACAAGGCCTGGCCGATTATGTGCGCAGCGTCGCACCGATCGCACCCAAGCAGCGCATCGGCAGCCCGCTGGTGGTGTTCCTCGAAACCGCAGCGGGCACCAGCCTGAGTGAACAGCAGGCGCTGGCCTGGAAGGTGCTGCGTGGCGTGCATGCACGCGACCCGCACCCTTGGCCACAGGGTATCCCGACCGACCCCGACGATACCGGCTGGTCGTTCTGCTACGCCGGCATGCCCCTGTTCATCAACATGAACTTCCCGGGCCACCAACACATGAAAAGCCGCAACCTGGGGCCGCACATAACCTTCGTCATCAACCCGCGGGAGAACTTCGACGAAGTGGCCAACGCCAACACCGAAAGTGGCAGGCGAATTCGCGCACGCATTCGCGAGCGCGTGCACCACTACAACGACGGCGTCGTGCCGGACACCCTTGGCGCTTTCGGCGATACCGACAACTACGAGTGGAAGCAGTATCAATTGCAGGAGGCGGGCTCACTCAACCCGCCACGCTGCCCGTTCCACGCCCATGCCGCACACCAGGCGACGCCTGACATACTGATCGAGAACTGACCGTGAATACCGCACTCACCGCCACCTATGCCCTCACCGTCCTGCTACTGATCGCCACCCCCGGCCCGGTGGTGGCACTGATCGTCAACACCGCAGCCGCCTCCGGCTCACGCAAGGCCATGTTCACCGCCGTCGGCACCAACTGGGCGTCCCTGGTGCTGATTGGCGCGGCCGCCTGGATCATCCTCACCAGCGCCGCCATCGACAAGGCCTGGCTCAGCGTCATGAGCCTGCTCGGCTGCCTGTTCATCGGCTATATCGCCGTGGGCACGCTGAAGGAAGCCCTGCAGGCACCCGCTCAAGATACCGCAAGCCACGCGGCCAAGCCTGGCCGCGGCGGGCTGCTGCAAGGCTTCATGGTGGGTATCTCCAACCCCAAGGACATCATCTTTTTCATTGCCTTCTTCCCGCAGTTCATCCAGATCACCGAATCGTTCGGCAAGAGCATGGTGGTGTTGTCGTTGCTGTGGGTGGCCATCGATTTTGCCGTACTCAGCCTGTACATCTTCGCCATCGGCAAGATTGCTTCGCAGCGCAGCAACCGTGTGATCAGCCTGGCTTCGGGCGTTGCCCTGCTGCTGATTGCCGCTGGCGGCCTGCTGTACAACCTCAAGGAACTGGCGGCCTGAACGTGAAGCGCAGTACCCGACGCACCCGCAGGAGAACGCATGACCACAACTGACACGAGCCCGTCTCCTTCGCCCTTGCAACAGGACTACCAGCGCTTTCTGCTGCTGGGTAGCCGCCGTGCCCCGCACACCGTGCACGTGCACGAAACCGGCTACCGCTCCGGCACCATCAACACCGATGCCCTGGGCCTGCGCTACAGCCGCTGCGCCGGCAAGCGCTTTTCGGTGGCCGAACGCGGCGGTGCCTCACGCATCAACCTGCTGGTCGGTGGCTCCACGGCCCTGGGCATCGGCGCCAGTTCCGACGAGCACACGGTGGCCTCGCACCTGTCGATGCTCACGGGCGAAGTGTGGCTGAGCCTGGCCGGTTGCGGGCTCAATGCCAGCCAGGAACTGCTGATGTTCCTGACCCACCAGCACCGCCTTGGCCAACTCGGCCATGTGGTGGTGCTCAGCGGCCTCAACAGCCTGGCCCACGAAGCCCTGTGTGAAGTGCTCGCCAGCCCTGGCGACGCGCAGCACGCCAAGGCCTACCAAGCGTTCCTGAACAGCTTCAGCGAAGGCATGCAACCCGCCGCACCGCCCCGTCGCCAGTCGCTGTGGCGGCGCATCGGCCAGGCCTTTGCACCAGCACCGGTCGAAGCCCCGGTCAGTTGGCCGCTGTCATCGCCGGAAAAACGCCTGGCCCGTGCCGCTGACAACATTGGCCGGACCTTGCGCCAATGGGACCGGCTGCTGGCAGACAGCAATGCCACCCTCACCTTCATCCTGCAGCCGTTGCTGCCCTGGTGCCGGGAAACCCTGCCTGCGGGGGAGCAGGCCATGCTGGCCGCCCTGGAGCAACAACCCGCCAATTTCGAGCGGCTGCTGGACGGCGCATTCGACAGCCAGTTGCACTCGGCGTTTTTCCGCCGCATCAAGAGCCAGGCCGATCCGGTGCCCTGCTACGACATGAACGGCATGCTCAGCAGCTCGCCGGTGTTCGGTGCCGACCTGTTCATCGATCGCCTGCACCTGAACGATCTGGGCAACAATGCCTTGGCCAAGGTGATCACCGCCAAGCTTGGCCTGGCCCAGGAAAAGCACGCCCAGCGCAAGGTCACCCCCATCAGGCTCGTCTGACAATTGCACAGCGGTCTTTCGGCCAGCCCCTTGGCTGGCTAGAATACGTCGTCGTTCCGATTTTCCCGAGGCGCACGCTTGACCGCCATGACCTTCGAAACCGCCCATTCGCTCCTGACTGCCCATGGGGTTTACCTGTGAGCCTTGTGCGAAGCCTGCCCGCACTGTGGGTCGCCTTGATGCCGCTGGCTGCACATGCGCTGGAGGTCAGCATCGACCCGCATGCCGACCTGCTCTACCGCCAGGCCTTGCCGTTGCTGGAGCAGGCCGACAGCCAGGACAACGCCAGCAACACGCTGCGCACCGCCTTGGGCGGTGATCCCGAGCTCAACCGTCAGGGCCAGGCCATGGCACACACCCTGCCGACTGCGGTTGCCCTGCTGAAGAAATCGGTCGAGCTGGGCCACCCAGTCGCGCAGTACCGCCTGGCGCTGTACTACATGACCTACCTGCCTGCCGCGCAAATAGCCGATGCCGCCTGCCCGCTGCTAGAAGCCAGCCTCAAGCAAGGTTTTGCCGCCCCTGCGCCAGCCATCGCCACTTGGTGCCGCCCCTACAACAGCAGCGATGAATACCGCGCTGCGCTTGAAGCCATTCCCAACATGGCCACCGTGTACGCCCCCTACTACCCGCAACCCGCCAGCCGCCTGGCCTGCAGCCGCAGCCGGCCCCAAGGCATCGAGATGCTCTGGGGGCGCCAGCGTGATTACCAGGCCGAGGTGTACCGCCTGCTCGGCGATCTCGACCCCCAACACCGCCTGAGCCTGTTGCAGAAGGCCGTGGAGATCAACGGCTGCGTGACCGCGCAGCAGCACTTGAGCAGCCGCCCCTGATCCCTCTTTCTGACCAAGACTGGCCCCTCTCATAGAACTGCACATGACTCATTGAATTAGCAGGGACACTGTGGGAGCGGCTTTAGCCGCGAACACCGGCGCAGCCGGTGCCATGTACCGCGTTGGATTCTTCGCGGCTAAAGCCGCTCCCACAGGGTATGCGGACCGCTTACGAACTCAGTTCTCTGCGCGAGTGTGCAGCCCAAAGGGGTGGGTGATCTCCTACAGGGATCGCGCACGCCAGCCAGCAGACCAGCAAGATCGTTCAAGCCATCCCCCTGCCCCGTCTGGCATGCTGGCCTGCCACGTAACCGCACTGCAGCCATCATGCCCCACATCGCTCGCCAAGCCTTTCTCCACGGCGCCATCGCCATTCTCCCGCTGTCCCTGGCCGTCGCCCCCTGGGGCTTGCTGGCCGGTTCGATGGCCATCGAAGCCAACCTCAGCGCCTGGCAGGGCCAAGGGCTGTCGGCCATCGTTTTCGCCGGCGCCGCGCAACTGGTGGCCATTGGCATGCTCAAGGGCGGCGCGAACCTCGCATCGATCCTGCTGACGACCCTGCTACTGACCTCGCAGCACCTGCTGTATGGCCTGTCGATGCGCCCGGTGCTGTCCAGCCAGCCGCTGCGTTGGCGGCTGGGCCTGGGCTTTCTGCTGACCGACGAATTCTTCGCCCTGACCAGCCAGTACGACCAGCAACAGTTCAACCGCTGGTACGCCCTGGGGGTAGGCCTGATCTTCTATGTCGCCTGGAACCTGTTTACCCTGGCCGGGATCCTGCTGGGCCAGAGCATTCCGCACCTGGACCAGTTCGGCCTGGACTTCTCCATCGTTGCCACCTTCGTCGCGCTGATCGCCCCGCTGGTGCGCAACCGGGCCACCGTGGTGTGCGTGGCCGTATCACTGTTCTGTTCGGTGCTGTTCAGCTACTGGCACTGGGAAACGGCGCTGGTGGCCGCAGGCCTACTGGGCATGAGTGCCGGCTTCATCTGCCAGAAATTCGCCGGAGCCCGCCCATGACCTGGATCCTGATTTTCGCCATGGGCGCCATCGTGTTCCTAAACCGCTATGCATTCCTTGAGCCACGCCTGCCGCTGCGCCTGAGTTCCAACGCCCGGCAATTCCTCGGCTTTGCCGTGCCCGGCATGCTGACTGCTATTTGCGGCCCGATCATCTTCATGCCCGAGCATCAGCTCAACCTCAGCCTGCTCAACCCCTACCTGCTGGGCTCGCTGGTGGCCATCGCCCTGGTGCTGTTGACCCGCAGCGTATTGCTGAGCATGCTGGTGAGCATGTTGATCTTTTTCTTCCTGCGCAGCTGGCTGGCATGAGCACGCCCCTGCGCGAGCAGACACACCTCTGGCAGGCGCCAGCCCTGGGCGACGTCGAAATGCTGCACGCGCGCTACTTTCAGCAGCGCTTCGCCCCGCATGTGCACGAAGGTTATGTGTTCACCGTGATCGAGTCTGGCGCCCAGCGTTTCTGGCA
The DNA here is from genome assembly GCF_016658545.1 of Pseudomonas sp. S37. Taxonomy (GTDB): domain Bacteria; phylum Pseudomonadota; class Gammaproteobacteria; order Pseudomonadales; family Pseudomonadaceae; genus Aquipseudomonas. The sequence goes on from NZ_JACVZC010000129.1 coordinate 8,294, forward strand.
CCGTGGCAGCGAACACCTGGCGCCGGTCGGCAGCATGGTACTGATCAACCCCGACGAACTGCACACCGGTGCCACCGCCCATGAAGCCGGCTGGCGCTACCGTGGCTTCTACCCCGAGCATGGGCGGGTCACCGGCGTGCTTGACGAACTGGAACTGGGCCGCCACGGCATGCCCAGTTTCAAGGACAGCGTGATCCAGGACCCGGCCCTGGCCATCGCCTTCAGCCAGCTGCACCAGCTTTCCGAAGCCGGCGCCAGTGCCCTGCAGCAACAGACTGCCTGGCGCCAGGCAGTGCTGGCCCTGGTGCAACGCCATGGGCAATGCGCCGAGCCTTCGGCCCCGGGGCACGAACCCCTGGCCGTGGCCCGCGCCCGTGAATTGCTGGAAAGCCAGTTGGCCGACCCGCCCTCACTGGAGGCGCTGGCGGCCGCGGTCAACCTGTCACCCTTCCATTTCGCCCGGGTATTTCGCCAGGCTACCGGCCTGCCGCCACATGCCTGGTTGAAACAGCGGCGCCTGGCCCGCGCGCGGGAAATGCTCAAGAGTGGCCTGGTCGCGTCGGAAGTAGCGTTCGACCTGGGCTTTGCCGACCAGAGCCATTTGAGCCGGCAGTTCAAGCAGGCTTACGGGGTGTCGCCGGGGGCTTACAGGCAAGCCTGTGTTCATTCGATCGTGCCGACCAAACCGCTCAAAACGCCAGTTCAATCTGCAAAGGGTCCGGCTGGCACTTTCGAATCCTGACGGCAACACCTACAAGACGCACGGCTCGCCCTTGCCGTTTGGTGTCCCAAAGCATGCGACACAGCCCCTGCATGACCTGCGGCTGCAAAGACAGTGCAGGTGCCTCGGCGCTGGCAATGGAAAAGTCGGAGAATTTGAGTTTGACATGGTTCCTGATAATGGCCGGCGTATGGCCAAGCGCGTCCAGACGGGTCGTCAACGCCGCCAGCAAAAGATCCAGCTGTCTGGCACAACCGGCAAAGTCCTCACAGTCGCTGGGCAGCGTGTGCTCGACACCCACGGACTGGACACCGCCGGGCTTTCCTTCATAGCCCTCCAGGCCCCGGCAACGCTCCCACACATAGAAACCGTGCGCCCCAAGGTGTCGCAACAAAGCCGGTATCATGTCGTCCGTGACATCAGCACATTTCAGGCAGCCCAATGCCTGCAACACGCCCCATGTCCTGGGCCCCACGCCCGGGATCTTGCGAATATCCAGATTGGCAAGATAACCCTGCACCTGATCAGGCGCGATCACACACTGGCCATTGGGCTTGTTCACTTCCGAAGCGATTTTCGCCAGGTACTTCAGAGGCGCGACGCCCGCAGAGGCCGTCAGCTGCAGTTCTTGCTCAATAGCTGCCCGGATGCGGCTTGCCATGTACGTCGCCGACCCGTGGCAGTGCGTCTGCCCTGTCACATCCAGCGTGGCTTCATCCAGCGAGAGAAACTCGATGACGGGGGTAAATCGTCGAAAAATGGCCTCCAGCCTGCGGGTCACCGCTTCATACCGTTCGAAGCGTACCGGCAACAGCACTAATTCCGGGCACAATCGTTGCGCGGTGACGGTTGCCATTCCACTTCTGACGCCGAAACGCCTGGCAATGTAATTGGAAGTGCTGATTACGCCCCTGTCTTTCGCCATGCCGCCAACCGCGACCGGCCGCTCGCACAGCCATGGGGCATCCAGCAGCTCGACGGCAACGAAGTACGAGTCCATGTCGACGTGAATGTACTTACGCCCATGACGTTGCAGCTGGTTGAGCGTGCCCCCCGGCGGTTGAGTGCGCTCAGCCAAGCACAAACACCCCGAACGAGGCCGATCCATCGGTTTCGCGAATGCTGTGCACACCTTGAATGTGCGGGGCAAACTCGGGGTAGTGCGCAGACAAGGCCTCCACTGCTTGCAGATAGCCAACCAACGCAGCGGTCCAGCGTTCACCGGGAGCAATGCACATAATGCCGGGGGGATATGGAATAACGCCCTCGGCCGCAACCCTGCCTGCAACCTCCCCGACCCGCTGCAGGCTGGCCTCACCGCGCACGAACTGTTGGTTGGCCTGATATGGGGAGCAACTTCCCTGTACCGCCCCGATGGCACTGAAAATCTCACTCTGTCGGCGCTCGACCCGATGGGTGCGATAGAGCGTGCTGATGCGCTCTCCGAGCTCAGCGATGGACAGGCCCTGGTAGCGTGCCGAAGCCGCATGTAGCGACGGCAGCACTTGCATCACCGCAGTGCCCTTGAGCCAGTGCGCTTCGAAATCCTCGAGAGCGCCCACCAGTCTGTCCAACGCGGCACTGTCACTGGAGGGTGTAATCAACAAGGTGAGCGTGAAGAAATCTGTTTTCTCCGGGGTGAAACCGCAATCTCGCAGATAGTGGGCAACCAAGCATGCAGGAACCTCTGACTGCACGCGGGTAGAAAAGATGGCTTTACAGGGGTCGACATAATGCATGCCGGGCTCAATTGCCCACTCCCCCTGCGCCTGATATTCGCACGAAGCCTGTGCAACAGGCGGCATCAATGGCCGGATCAGCCGGCATCGACGTTCAACCTGTTCGCGCAACGCCTGCGCAGCAGCCAGCGCTTGCCGCCAATGACGCTCGCCTTCGCCGTCGGCCAGCATAGCTGCATTCACTTCCAGCGACATGAACAAGGGATACGACGGGCTGGTAGAGGCGTGCTGCATGAAAGCCGCGTTGAACACTGGCCACGAGCAATAACGGCGCAGGTGGCTGATATGCCGGTCTTTCTTGTGGATCTGTGAAGTCTGGGAAAGACCCGACATCTGTTTGTGCACCGACTGCGTCACGACAATGCCGGGAGAGCTGTCGGTCAATTGCACGCTTAGCGGCGATAGCCTGGCCAGCGCGGGAACGAAAGGTTCATAGCCAACCCAGGCGCCATCGAACAGCACGTAATCACACAGATGCCCGATGCGCTCAAGCACTGCGGCGGCGTCGACCACCACACCATCACAGGTCGCCTGCTGGATGACCGCTAGGCGAAAGGGCCTGGGTTCGCGCGCCCGATGCTCACAGATCTGCCCCACCCGGCTACGTAAATGGCCCTCATCCAGAGCACCCGATCGGTACCCGCCCAACACGCCCCGCTCATCCCGCACGTTGTCCAGGTATACCGGAAGCGCGCCGCACTGAACCAGGGCACCCAGAAACACCGACTTGTGGTTATTACGGTCCATCAGCACCAGGTCGCCTGCCGCCAGCAATGCACTGGCAACGACCTTGTTGGCAGTGGACGTGCCATTGAGCACGAACCAGCTGTCATCGGCGCCAAACACCCTTGCAGCCAATTGCTCGGCCTCCCGGACCGGGCCTTCATGCCCCAGCACATCACCGAGCTCCGGCGCTGCATGGGGCACATCCACCTGGAACACTCCCGGCCCCAGCAACTGGCTGAAACGAGCCCCAACGGGGTGTTGCTGCAAACAGGCTCCTCCTTGGTGACCAGGGCAGGCAAAGGTAGGACGGCGCTGCTCGACAAACAGCGCAACCGCACGAGTGAAAGGCGGCAGTACCTGATGTTCAAAGGCGCGCGCCGCAACCACCAACCGAGCCTTGTCATTCCCCGACAACGGCACAGTCAGGCTTCGCTCTTCGCTGGCCAACAGGCCATTCGCACCCTGCGAGCCGATGAACAGGGGTAACTGCCAACGCTCCACTGCCTCAAGTACGCTGGCTTGCAGCGCATCCTCGGGCGTCAGGAACAACGCCGAAGCAAGTGCGAGATGTGCTGACGAATGAAAGGGCACTGCCCGCACGCCGTCCCATGCCTGCACATTGAGCGCCACGCTATATACGATTGTCGGTGTCATCGGCATTTCCTTTCAGGTTCCAGCGCACAGGCGCGATGAACAGCATCAGCGTCATCCAGAAGAAGGTTGCAGGCCCCGCAAGCACGAATACCAAACTGGCAACCAGCCCTGAAACGGCATCACCAATGACGGCCGTGAAGTAATAAAGCGAAAAATTCCTGCCCACTTCGTGCTCCCTCGACAAGCACTGGATGTTGGTCACAATCGCGATATCGACAAATGCGCCAATGAAGCCGACCAGAAACAGGATCGATAGAAACAGCCAGCTGTTGAACTGCAACGCCACCGCTGCAGCCAGAAACAATGCGCCGTACAGGAGCCAGTAACGCAATACCAAGCGTGCCGTTGTGCGCGGGTTGAAGCGTGTGTAGAGCACCCCGCCAAGCACAGTACCGGCCGCAAGCAATGAAAGGACGTAACCCACCGCAGCTTCAGATGCAAAATGTTCAAGCACCGAAGCCGGAAGAATGAAGCGAATGACCGAGGTGGCAAACATCGCGCAAAGCGTGGTGCAACCAATAACGGCAAACAACGGCGCATTACTGGCCCTTAACTGGCCAACACTGCGCGCAGCATCGCGGACGATGGCACGCCCCTCAAAGGCTTGCCGGGTACTTTTCCTGCCAGGCCCCAGGGTGGCGATGGAGATGGCCGACAGCACCAGGCATGTCGCAAAAAACAAGAAGGTTGCCTCACGAGAAAGCAGTATTACGCAGGCTGAAAAAACCAGCGGGCCGATAATCGAGGCCGCATCCTCGATCACTTGGACACCACTGTTGACCGAGGCCAGATGGTCCTTTGCGACAAGGTCCGGAAAGTAGGCGCGAAATGTCGGCACGTAGAGGCATTCAAGCGCCGTCATGACCATCGCAAGCCCCACCAATAGGGGTAATACCGGGGTTAACAGGCCGAACAAGGCAAAGAAGGCAAGCGCCAATAGCCCTTTGGCGACCTCTACTGCCAACAGGGTTTTCTTTTTGTCGGCGTTATCCGCCAACCAGCCACCCAACGGAGAAAACACGACGCTTGGCAAGTATCGAAAAAAATAAGCGATGCCGATCAAAAGCAGATCGGCCTCGGTGAGGGAGACGATGGCCACGGCAAATGCCGCTTCGAAAGCAAATTCACCACATTTTGAAAAACCGTAACCACACGCCAGCGATCGCGTTCCATAATTCAGATTCAGCGCTTGCATACTTCATGTTTTCCTCAGCCAGCGGCATAGATCAACTCGTGCTCGGTGATATCCCGCCCAGGCACATCAAGCCGCTCGAAAACCAGCTTCCTGAGAATGTCCTGCTCGCTTGCCGGCATCAGGTAGAACATGATGTTGCTGTACCAGAGCCAGCCAAGCCGCGTCAGCCGATAACATTGAGAGTCCTCAAGCACCAGGCCAGCCCGGATCAACGCATCAAGCCGCCGCATCAGCGCTTCGGGCACGCGGCTCAATTCAACCAGGCGTTTGTCTACTGACCCGTGATAGGCCAGGCGAACGACCAGCGGCTTGACCACATCCAGCAGCGCGTCATGCCTGCTCACTTGGCACACGTGCTCCCCTTGCGCCATGCCTCGGGTGTATTTTTCGCGAGATGAAGTATTGGTAATGACGTGCCCCGCCACCGAAGAGATTGCCCCCACACCGAAGCCCAGCAGGTCATGATCGGCATAACCGTAAACATGCTCGTGATAGATGAAGGCGTAATCATCGGCAAACAGCGCATTGCCAGCCCCGGGCCTGCGTACATAGCCATGACCGTTATAAGGGACATAGCCATATTGGCGCAGGTGCTCATCGAGCATAAACTTCATATTGAGCTTGCGCATGGCAGGCATTACGTCAGCGAAGCGAGCCTTGATTTGTCTGTGCAACTTGACCGAGGTTGCAGCGTTGTTGATCGGGTAGATATCGATATTGCTAACGCCCATCGCCACTGCCTTGTCAATGTCGACGAGCGTCTGCGCTTCAGTGCTACCGTTCATGCCATAAAGGATGTCACAGAGCACATGTTCAAACTGGTTGGACAACAGATCGGCAGCACGCTCGACCTTGCCTACGTCCGGGTCAAGGTTGAACAGTTGTCGCCATTCGCGATCCATCGTTTGCAGGCCAAATCGCGCGTGAGTCACACCGATGGCAGCCAGCGCGCGAATGCGCTCCTCGGTGACACTTGTGACACTGAATTCGAACGAGAACTCCTGGACGTTGCCCATATCGAAATGAAGATGCAGCGCCTCGCCAATGTCGTGGATGTTATGCGGTGACAGCAGCGACGGTGTCCCACCACCAAAAAATATGGCCCTGACCGGAACCGCCTTCAGGTCCATGGCTTGCGCCTTGTACTCGATTTCGCTGATCAGCGCCTTTGTATACCGGTCGATGTCACTGGCACTCTTGTACAGCCCCCGGGTAAACGGGCAAAACGAACAAATGGCCTCGCAAAAAGGAATGTGAAAGTACAACGCGCGTGAGCGCGAAGCCTGATTGGCTGCGGACATGATTCCGGCGAATTGATGTGGGGCTGGCTGGTAAACATCGCGGGCTTGCGACGGGAAGAAAAAATTGTACAACGGAAATTGATAATCAAACTTCAACAACCCTTTATCGAGCAGCTGCATGTTCCCCTCCCACGCGTTCAATGACTGCACTGCCGCGCAGCAGCGTTCGTCTATTGACCTGTACGCCCGCTCCAAAAAACGCCGAAATTCGATCATTGATCAATTGATTGTTTTTGCCACAGGTATAGACATCGATACTGATGTATTCACGCTCAGGGTAGGTATGGTAAGACAGGTGAGACTCCGACAACAGGAAAAGCCCGGTAACACCCTCCCCGCCCGAGGAAAACTTGTGAATCATATCGCTGATAATATTGAAGCCGGACGCCTGCAAGGTCGTCAGAAAAAAGCGGTGCAACCTTTTGTCATTGCTCAGCAACTTTGCGCTGGCACCCGTGATATCCCAGATAGTGTGGTAGCCACGATCGTCCATAAAGCGTGCTCCTGCTCAAGGAAAATAAAGGGGCGACACTAAGCCGCCCCCCTTCTTACCACATGCACACACCTTGAGTGGTGACGCCGGTTACATCGGTCTTGAACAGTTCGATTGCAGATTTCATGGGTGAACTCCTTTCAGATTATTGGAATTGCCCTTGCATCGCTTGGGCAACTACAACCTAAGGCTCACCCCGACTCACACACAATACCCAAGTTGTAACAGCACCGCAGCCTATCCTGCAGCTCGAAACAAAACCTAGGAACTTTCCTACAGAGGGAGTTAATTGATAAGGGACGCCTTCTGAAGTGCAATGCTGCGATGCAGAGCAGTTCAGCGCATCGCGCTGAACGATTCAAACGGCTTGTCACACACCGGTGAACGGTACCGATTTTAAACACGATGTTTATAAGTAACGAGTTGTTGCGAACGCGCAGAGGCAGCCATTAGCCGCTACCTCTGCGCCTTTTGCAACGACAGCTGAGCACCGCCAGTGCTCTGCTACACTGACAGGGCTGAATGGAGGATCCTGCCATGTCCGAAAGAGAGCTCACCACCCTCCTGTCGCTGATGACCCAGCGCCAGGCCTGCCTGAGCAGTGCCTGCAAGGAGATTGCCGACTGGATCGACCGGCAGGGCGACATGCCCGCCGCCGGCAAGATCCGCGCAAGCCTCAAGGCCCTGGAGGCCGATGAAGCCCAGGTCCGCAAGACCTTGACCTCACTGACCCTCGACAGGCCATTGCCCAGGTTTCGCAGCTGATTGCAATTGGGGCCGCTTTGCGGCCCTATCGCGACACAAGGCCGCTCCTACAGGGATAGCGTCAGCCTTGACGGCTACGTTAGTCCTGTAGGAGCGGCCTTGCGTCGCGATGGGCTGCGAAGCAGCCCCAAAGCTTTCGGAGTGATCAGTGCTTCATGTGCATGTGATCATGCCCGCCCGCCTCGGCGTTCAGCGCACGCACTTCAGCCTGCACGTCCACGGTTTCCTTGGCGCCCTTGGCATCTTCGATGGTCAGGGTCAGTGGTACTTTGTCGCCCTCCTTTACCTGATTGTTCAGGCCCATCAGCATCACGTGCAGGCCGTTCGGGTCCAGGGTCACGGCCTTGCCAGCCGGCAACTCGACGCCTTTCACCTCACGCATGCCCATCACGTCACCGTTCATGGTCATTTCATGCACCTGCACGGTCTTGGCCACAGGCGATGCCACACTCACCAGCTTGCTGTCGCTGCTGGCGGTCAGGGTCATGAACGCACCGGTGGACTGCTGGTGCGGCACGCTGGCACGTACCCAGGCATCGCTCACGGTGGTCTGGGCCAGGGCAGGCAGTGCCAGGCCCATCAGGACCAGGGCAGCCAGGCCGCGTTTGATCGGTTGCATCGACATTCAGCAGATCTCCATCAGGGTGACCAGGTCTTCGGCGCATTCCTTGGCGTTCAGGGAATGGCCCAGGCTCAGGCGCAGGGTGCCACGTGTATCGTAGACGTAGCTGGTGGAAGAGTGAGAAATGGTATAGGTGTCCCCGGCCGGAACCTTCTCGTAGAACACCTTGAACTCCTTGGCCACCGCGGCGATTTCTTCGGGGGTGCCGGTCAGCGCGGTGAATGTCGGGTCGAAGGCCTTGACGTACGCATCCAGCACCTCGGGGGTGTCGCGTTCCGGGTCCAGGGTAATGAACACCACCTGGAACAGGTCACGGTCACGGCCCCTCAGCAGCTGACGGATCTGCGCCGCACGCGCCAAGGTGGTCGGGCATACTGCCGGGCACTGGGTGAAGCCGAAGAAGATCATCGGCATGCTGCCGTAGAAGCTCGACAGGGTGCGCACGTTGCCCTGCGGGTCCTTCAGGCTGAACTTGCGCCCGAGGATTTCGTTGCTCATGTTCTTGCCGTACTTGAACTCGAGCCCCCGGGCCGGGCTGCAGCCCGCCAGCAGGCCAAGCCCGAGAACGCCCATGCCGGCGACGACTGCACGCCGGCTATATAGATCATTCATGAAACCATCCTTTACAGGGAAGGTGCCGACCCTCGGGACGGGCCGGTCGAAAAACCGGGGCATTCTGGCATGACGCCCAGAGGGGTTCTACCCGACCAAGGCGAGGATGGCCTGCAGCCCTTTGAATACGGGCTGCGGCCTGTTGTCGCAGGGGTTGAAACCGTAACACTTTGTTGCTAAGAGAGCTGCTTGAACGCGATCCGTGTAGGAGCGGCCTTGCGTCGCGATCGGGGTGCGAAGCAGCCCCGGCAATCTTGCGACAGGGCAAAGATCGTGGGGGCGCTTCGCACCCCGATCGCGACGCAAGGCCGCTCCTACA
>NZ_JACVZC010000012.1 GCF_016658545.1 Pseudomonas sp. S37
GCCAGTGGGGGGGGGGGCCCGGCCCCCCCCCCCCCCCCCCCCCCCCCCCCGCTCCCACATCGATTGCATTGACCTCGAGCCATGTGCAATCGATGTGGAGCCTTGCTTGCCAGCGATGGGCTGCGCAGCAGCCCCAGATTGCTTAACGGATCGGCATTATATTGCCGGGCGGCTTTGATGTAGAAGGCGGTAATGCACCTCTACGTCATCTGGATTGCCTTTATGGCCTCTTTAAAAGCTTGCTGCAAAATCTGCGCATCGTTGGTCATCATGGCTTCTTTCAAGAACGCCTTGATCGTTTCGCGGCTTTTGAGAAACCGGGAGGCCTCGAAGCGCTTGGTGTTGCTCAAATCCAAGTCGAATATTGGCATATCGCCGCTCATTTTTTCATCATCCCCAACTCAGCATCATCCAGTAGCGCCTTGGCCATCGCACTGAGGTAATGCGAGGCCCAGATCAGTTTCTGGTCGCCTTCCATCAGGCCGGTGATGATCAGGTCGCGCACGTAGCCCATCAGTTCCGATGCCTGTTCGCGGGCGTCCTGGCAGGGGATGCCGGGTTCGATGCGGAACAGCGGGTGGGTGTTGTTTTCGCCTTGGTAGAAGCAGGTCTTGCCGACGGTTGTGGGTTCTTTGGTGTTGTCGGTTGGCATTGTTTTTATCTCCCTGGAATATTGGTTGTCTGGGCTGGCCCTTTCGCGGGTAAACCCGCTCCCACAGGTGCGGTGCTGTACCCGGGATGGTTGATAAACCTGTGGGAGCGGGTTCACCCGCGAAGAGGCCGGGCCTGCTAATGCAAGGTGTACGGCTCAGCCGGTAAATGCGGCCGCATCTGCAATTGCGTCAATGCCGATTCGACCAGGCCCTGTACCGCCTCCATTTCATGGATCACCGCCTGCATCACGATCGAGCTCTGGGCAGTGGGCTTGAGTTGTACGGATAGGCGGGCCACGGACAGAGCGCAGAGTACGTACTCTGAGGACTGGACGAGGGTGTCTAGCAACACCTGGGTGGAATCGAGGGAGTAGGGTGGATCGGGGACTATCTTGCGCATGTAAGCTCCTTGGGTAAGTGGAGCCGCCTGGCAACGCTGTCAAACGAATGGAGGCAGCCATACATGGGTTGACAGACCGGTACCCAAGGACCCGGCGCACACGAGTGTGCCCCATGCACAGCTGCCATAAAGCGCTGCAACGGATACTTGAGTAATCGGCCTGTCAAAGCCGGTCGTTGATTTTGCAACGACAAGCCGAGACTAGGGCGCGACATAATCCGTCGCAAGCGTTTGAGCGGTTTGGCAGTATGTTTGGGAAATGGCCTACAAGGAAGGGGATGTTTCTGAGTTTTTGCTGTAGGAAGGGCAGACTCGGCGGGCGCAAAATACTGAAGGCTAGCGAAATCTACTGATAGATAGCGAAAATCGCTAGACTTAGCTATCTATTGCTATAACAGTTGCCTGGAGGTAGCCCATGGACCCGTACCGTAACCCTTTCGCCCCCGGCGCCGGCAGCAGGCCGCCCGAACTGGCAGGGCGCGACACGGTGCTTGAGCACGCCCGTGTCTCGTGTGGTCGGGCAATCAACGGGCGCAGTGCGCGGTCGATGATGCTGCTCGGCCTACGCGGCACCGGCAAGACGGTGTTGCTTAACGAAGTAGGAAAAATTGCCGAACAGGCAGGCCTGCTGGTTTCCAAGGTCGAGTCGCCGGAAGAGGAAAGCCTTGCCCGTCTGCTTTACCCGGAAATGCGCAAGGTCATGCGCTCGCTGTCCACTGTGGAAGCCGCCAAGCAGATTGCGAACCGGGGCCTCAAAGGCCTGCGCGGGTTTGCCTCCATGTTCAAGATCGATATTGCCGGCGTGGAAGTTGGCGTAGAGCCGGAGCCAGGGCTTGCCGACAGTGGCAACCTGCAATACGACCTGCCAGATCTGTTCAACGTAATTGGGCGGGCAGCCAAGGCTGCTGGCAAGGGCTGGATTCTGCTGATCGACGAAGTCCAGTACCTGAGTGAAGCCGACCTCAGGGCGTTGATCGTTGCCATGCACCGCATGTCGCAGGAAGGCCTGCCGATACTGCTGGTGGGTGCCGGTCTGCCCCAGGTCGCGCGCCTGGCAGGGGAGGCGAAGTCATATGCCGAGCGGCTGTTCCTCTATCCCGAAATCAATGCACTCGATGCCGATGCTGCGGCCCAGGCGGTGCTCAAGCCGATTCTGGAAGAAGAGGCGTCCATCGCAGAAGCCGCCTTGAATGAGATTGTGGTGCGCACGAAGGGTTATCCGTTCTTTCTGCAGGAGTGGGCTTCCACCGCCTGGAACTACGCAGAAGGGCCGGAGATATCGCTGGACGATGTCGTTCAATCGTATTCGGAAACACTGGCCTTGCTGGATGCGGGGTTCTTCAGGGTGCGCATTGACCAACTGACCCCAAGCGAAGTGCTTTTCGTCCGGGCAATGTCCGGCCTCGGCGATGGGCCTTACGCGGTGGGTGATATCGCCAAGGCGATGGGGCGCACCCAGTCGTCATTGGGGCCTATCAGGGCCAAGGTCATTGCCAAGGGTATGGCCTACAGCACCGATCATGGTGTGCTGGATTTCACTGTGCCGCTTTTTGCAGAGTTCATGCGCCGCCAGGGTTGAGCCCTGGGGCGCAACGCGCGCCCCCGGCGCCCTCAGCGCATCGCCGCCAGCTTGATGCCAAACCCCACCAGGCAAACCCCCGCTAACCGCTCGAACACATTGGTAATGCGCGGGTTGGCGCGCATGCGTTCGGCCAGTTGGTGGGTGAGCACCACGGCAATCAGCCCGTACAGGAAGGTCACCACCGCAACCGTCGCCGCCAGGAAGCCGAAGGTCACCAGCCCCTGGTGCCTCACCGGGTCGACGAACAGCGGGAAGAATGCCATGTAGAACATGATCGCCTTGGGGTTGAGCAGGGTGATCAGCATGGTCTGGCGCAGGTACTGGCCGTTGTCCATACGGCTGGTGCGTGGTGCGCCGCCGGGTTTGCTCAGCACCATGCGCAGGCCCAGGTAGGCCAGGTACGCCGCACCGGCCCATTGCACCACGTGGAAGGCCGCCGGGTAGGCGGCCAGCAGGGTGGCCACGCCAGCCACTGCCAGCCACAGCAGCACCTGGTCACCGAGGATGACGCCACAGGTGGCGGCCATGCCGGCCTTGATGCCGCCCTTGCCGGTGGCGGTGATCAGGGCGAAGTTGCCCGGGCCCGGGATGGCCAGGACGATGATGAAGGCGATGACGAACGCGCCGTAGTCGGTGACGCCGAGCATGGGGAACTCCTGTTGGGCAGTGCGAAGGCAGCGTTCAAGACTATCGTCGTCACCGGCCTGCAATTCAACCGAGTATCGTGAAATTGCAAGTAACCACCGAATTTTCCGAAATGGCCGCTATTTATTGCGCAGCAACTTGTTGTTGCACGCCTGCAACGAACTTGTGCTACTCGCGACTTGGATCCAATGCTCAGGTTCTGTATCATCCCGCCGCCATCAGACGATGGCCGAAGATGATTCATTTAAAGGACTGAGTAATGAAAAAGCTGTTCAAGGCCACTGTTGCCGTTGCTGTCGTATCGGGTGTTGCCCTGCTGTCGGGTTGCACTGGCCAGGTCTACAACCAACCGAAAAACTGCACCTACGACTACCTGTTCCACCCTTCGGTTTCCATCTCCAAGATCATCGGTGGCTGCGGCCCGATCGATAAACTGCCTCAGCAGCAGTAATCTTGGCGGTACCCTGATCGCGACGCTTGCGGCGTGATCCAAGGCCCCCGGTCATGAACATGGCCGGGGGTTTTTGTTTGTGGGCGTTTCAGCGGAAGGTCTTGCCTTGGGTATAAAAGGGGATCGCTTTCAGCCCTTCGACAGCCTTCAGGGTCTCGATCGAGCGTTCGCGCAGGGTGGAGAACGCCAGGTAGGTGCGCACGCTCAGTTCGGGGGCGCCGGCCACCGTGTGCAGGCGCCCGTCTGCCAGCAGGTCCTTGACCATGAACTGCGAGAAATACGCCGAGCCGCCGTGCTTGAGGATGTACTCCAGGGCGATGGTTTCCTGGGTGATCGACAGCCGATGGCGCCGTGCGCCGGGGAAGGCCTTGTTGTGCTGTTCGCTGAACGAGCGCCCCCAGCTGATGTACACGTAGCCTTCGCCATGGCCGGCGAACTGCGTGTCGGCCTGGGTCGAGACCAGTTGCAGCGGCTCTTCGAGGAACGGTTCCAGTACCACGTCTGGCCAGTGGTGCGGTTCATAAAGGATAGCCACGTCCAGCAAGCCTTCGCGTAGCTCGTTCATCAACAGGACCGAGTAGTCCGACTGCACCTGGGTGGCGACCCGCGGCTGGTGCTGTTCCATCCAGGCGATCCAGTCGGCGGTGATGTTGCCCCAGTGGTTCATCGGCAGGCCGAGGCTGACCGTGGTGCGTACATCGGTAGGCAGGGCCACGTCGTGCTGGGCGCGTTCCCAGGTGCTGATCACCGACACCGCATGGCGATAGAACAGATTGCCGCCGGAGGTAAGCGTCACGCCGTGGCGGCTGCGGTTGAACAGCGGGCGGTTGAGGCGGTCTTCCAGGGCCTTGATGCGCGCGCTGACCGACGACTGGGTGATGTGCAGGCGTTCGGCGGCCTTGTGGAAGCTGCCGCTGGCGGCCACTTCGATGAAGGCCCGCAGGTGCTCGATGTTCATGAAATGCGACCGTCGTCAAAAGGCGAGCCGGATGGCCCGACTCGCCGATAGTAACGGCACTCAGGCCCAGATGTCGCCGATGGTGAAGCCTTCCGGGAACGGGTCATCGTGGTCGAGCACGAAGGTGTTCAGGCCGTAGATCCAGCTTTTACCGGTGATGGTAGGTACTACCGCCTTTTTTCCGCCGATGCGGGTTTCATCGACCAGGCGGCCGGTGTAGATGTTGCCGAGCAGGCCCTGGTGACGGAAATCCTGGTGCAGCGGCAGCTCGCCCTTGGCGTGCAGGGTGGCCATTTTCGCCGACGTGCCGGTGCCGCACGGGCAGCGGTCGAGGGCGCCGGTCCAGGTGGCTGGGTCGTCCCACGAGAACGCACCAGAGGCCATGGTCACGGCGTTTTTCCAGTCGGCGTTCGGGTCTTCGCTGGGGCCGGACAGCTGCGAAATGGTGATGCCGATCCCCGGGTAATCGGGGTGCGCCACCGGCAACTGTTCGATAGCGGCCTGGCGGATCATCGACGATACCCGGGCGATTTCCGCGCCATGCTGGGGGATCAACTGCAGGCCTTTGAACTGGCGCACGTCGGCGATCACGTAGAACATGCCGCCCCAGCCTACGTCGACGCGAACCTTGCCCAGGTGCGGCACATCGATTTCGGCATCGATATGTGCGGCGAAGGCCGGCACGTTCTGGAAGGTGACGGCCTTGACCTTGCCGTTCGCGCATTGCGCCTTGATCCGAATGAGGCCGGCCGGGGCCTCCAGCACCAGCTCGGTGAGTGGCTCGCGCATCGGCAGCATGCCCATTTCCAGCAGTACCGTGACCACCGAAATGGTGTTGCCGCCGGACATGACCGGGTATTCGATCTGCTCCATGATGATGTAGCCGGCGTCGGCTTCGGGGTGGCTGGGCGGGACGATGATGTTGCAGCAGTGCGCCGGGTAGCCGCGCGGTTCACGCAGCATCAGTTTGCGCAGTTGGTCGTCGTTGGCTTCCAGCCATTTCATCTTGGCGTGCACGCTGTCGCCGGGAATGTGCGGCACGCCGCCGGTGATGACGCGCATAGGGGTGCCGGCGTGGGTATCGACGGCGTGGATGGTGCGTTTGAATGCCATGTGGCGCGGCCCTTTTATTGTGCTGTGGAGGCGGGGTCTGGGGCGCAGGATAAAGCGGCGGGGCGGGGCTGTAAGGCGAATAATTCCGATCGGGTGATCGGTTTTTTGAATGGGGGTTGTGGTGGCCTGTGCTGGCCTCTTAGCGGGTGAACCCCCTCCCACAGAGGGCGCAACTCGCCCAAATTATGGGCGGGTGAACCCGCTCCCACAGAAATATCACAGGTTTGGAATGCAGTGAATTTTCTGTAGGAGCGGGTTTACCCGCGAAGAGGCCGCTACAGGAGTACGCTACCAGCGCAACGAAACGGTCCCCAGCAACGTCCGCTCTTCACCCCAGTAGCAGCGCCCGGCGTTGTTGCAGCCCGCCACATACTCCTTGTCGAACAGGTTGCGTGCATTGACCTCGACCGACCAGTTTTCGTCGATCTCATACCCCACCTTGGCGTCCACCAGCGTCACGTCACCGGTATCCAGCTTGCCGTACAGGCTCGCCGGGGTATACGCAAAGGTGCTGTCGAAGTGGCGCACGCCACCGCCAATCTGCAGGCCCTTGAGCAAGCCGTCACGGAAGCGGTAGGTGCTCCACACCGACGCCTGGTTGCGCGGCACGCCGGTCATCTGGTGGTCTTCATACAGCGAGCCGGCCACGTCCTTGGTAATGCGCGAATCGGTGTAGGTATACGCCGCCGTAACGTTGAGGTTCTCGCTGATATCGCTGTTCAGCTCAAGTTCCACACCCTTGGACCGGCTGGCGCCGACCTGGCGGTAGTCACCCGACTCGAAGATCACGTCGTCCTTCTTGCGCAGGTCGTACACCGACGCGGTAAAGGCGGTGTTCCAGCCCTTGGGTTCGTACTTGATACCCACTTCGTACTGTTCGCTGGTGGTCGGGTCCAGCGGGCCGTTCGCACTTTCGGTTTGCTGGGTCGGGGCAAAGGCGGTGGAGTAGCTGAAGTACGGCGACAGGCCGTTTTCGAACTGGTACATCACCCCGGTCTGCCAGGTGAACTTGCTGTCCCAGTTGTCCATGTCGGCTGGCACGTTGAGGGTACCCGCCTTGTTGCGGAACTGGCTGTTGACCCGGTCCAGGCGGCCGCCCAGCAGCAAGACCCAGTTGTCGACCTTGGTCTGCAACTGGCTGTAGAGACCGTACATGGTTTGTTCCAGCAGGGCGTTCTGCACATGGGCCAGGAAGGTCGGTTTGCTCCAGACCGGGTCGAACACATTGATGGTGCCGCCGTTGAGGGCGTCCCAGTCCTGGTTGAACGAGGTGCGGTCCAGGCTGGCCCCCACCAGGAAGGTGTGGTCGAACGCGCCACTGACGAAGTGGCCTTCGAACTGGTTGTCCAGCGAGTAGGCGATGGACTTGTTGTAGCGGTCGTAGGCCGTGTTGCTCAGAGTGGTGCCGAAGCCGCCGTTGTTCAAGCTGCCTGGCCACATTTCCTGGCGGTCGATGCGCGACTGCATGTAGCGCGAGTTCTGGCGGAACTGCCAGGTGTCGTTGAAGCGGTGGCTGAACTCGTAGCCCAGGCTCCAGGTTTCGCGTTCGAAGTTGTCCCAGTCCGGGTTGCCGGACAACTGGTCCTTGTCGATCTTGCCGTTGGGGTTGTGCAGCAGGGTGCCGGCGGCCGGGTAGCCGAGCTCCATCAGGGTGCGGTCACGCTGGTAGGTGGCCAGTACGGTCAGGCTGTTGAAGTCGTCGAAGTTCAGGGTCATCGACGGCGCAATATACAGGCGGTCATCGGGCTGGTGTTCGATCTGCGTATCGGACTTGCGGCCCATCATCACCAGGCGGCCGAGCACATTGCCTGCATCGGTCAACGGGCCGGAAACGTCGACGCCCAGCTGGCGGCGGTTGTGCGAGCCGTAGCTCAGTTGCACTTCGCCACGGGCTTCGGCGGTCGGCCGCTTGCTGACCAGGTTGACCACGCCACCCGGGGCGTTTTCGCCATACAGGATCGAGGTCGGGCCACGGAACACCTCCACCCGCTCCAGGCCATACGGTTCGCTGCTGGTGTCGTAGCGGTTGCCCTGCACCCGCAGGCCGTCGCGCAATAGGCCATAGCCATAGTCGGTGGCGTTGAAGCCGCGGATGAAGAACAGGTCGCCGGCCTGGCCATCACCACCGGCAAACGGTGGCGAGAAAATACCGGGCACATAGCCCAGCACTTCGGTGAGGGTTTGCGATTGTTGGTCGTCCATGCGCTGGCGGGTCACCACCGAAACCGAGCGCGGGGTCTCGGCCAGGGCGCTGCTGGTCTTGCTGGCGGTGCTGCTGGCCACGGCGCGGTAGCCGCTGTCGCTTTGGCCGTTGCTGGCGAGCAGGGCAGCGGCATTGATCGAGGTGGCGTCCAGTTGCAGGGCGCTGCCATCGGCCAAGGGTTGCAGCACATAGCCTGCGCTGCCCTGCGGTACTGCTTGCAGGCCGCTGCCTTGCAGCAGGCGCGCCAGGCCCTGGGCCACGCTGTAGCGGCCTTGCAGGCCCTGGCTGTCTTTGCCGGCGGCCAGTTCGTTGCTGCCGGCCAGGTAGATGCCGGCCTGGCTGCTGAACTGGTTGAGGGCGCTGGCGAGCGAACCGGGGGCGATGTTGAAGCTGGTTTCGGCGGGTTGTTCGGCGTGGGCCAGGGTAGCCGGCAACATCAGCGGTGCGGCGGCACACAGCGAAAGGGGCGCGGCAAGCGCCAGGCGGAGCACGGGGTGGAAGGGCGTCGGCATGCTGGTCTCTGGGGTCGAAAGGGTGAGTTGGGAGGGCTATGCCGGGTTAACCGAACGAGATTGGAAAAAGGGAACCGGAGGGGCAGATTTTTTTGCCTTGTGCGCTTTTAGCTTCAACAGAGCACCCTGTGGGAGCGGGTTTACCCGCGAAGAATTCGACACGGTGATTGGCACCGGCTGCGCCGGTGTTCGCGGCTGAAGCCGCTCCCACAGGGATATCCCAGAGGGATCTGAGCTAGCCCATCAAACCGGCTCGACCGTCACCCACCATGGCGTCAGCCGCTGCACCCGCACCGGCAACGCCGCTTGCAGCAGCGCCAGCGCCCGGTCGGTATCATTGAGCGGAAACGCCCCCATCACCGACAGCCTGGCCACCTCCGGGTGCCAGCCCAGGTGCCCATGCCGATAGCGCCCGAGCGTTTGCAGCAAATCCGCCAAGGGCATGTCTTCGGCATTCAGCCGTTGATGAATCCACGACTCGCCCGCGCTTTGCGCCGGCCGTGCACGGCCGATGCCTCGGGCATTGAAGTCCACCTGTTGGCCTGCCTGCACGATGCAGCGCTCACCGCTCAACGCGGTGCACACCTCCACAGCGCCGGCATACACGTCCAGCCGGGTGCTTTCGCCCTGCTGGCACACCGCAAAGCGCGTACCCAGGGCCTGCATGCGCCCTTGTGCGGTGTCGACAAAGAAGGGCCGGCGCGGGTCGTGGGCGGTTTCTACCAGCAGTTCGCCAAAGCGCAGCTTCAGCACCCGGCTGAACGCCGAGAACTCCATGTCGACGGCACTCTGTGCCCCCAGCCACAACTGGCTGCCATCGGCCAGGCGCGTTTCGCGGATCTCGCCGATGCCGGTGGCCAGGTCAGCACCCCAGCCGGACATCGGCTCGCCGTGCCAGGCCCGCCAGCCAAGCAACGAGCTGGCGCCCAGCACCAGCAGCGACTTCAGCCCACTACGCCGGCTGAAGCGGCGCGCGTCATGCTCGCGCAGTGCCCGGCCGGCTGCGGCACCCTCGCCCTGCAGCGGCGCAAAGCGCTGGCCCACACGTTGTACATAGTGCCAGGCCGCCTGGTGGTCGCCGTGCTGCTCAAGCCAGTGCTGCCACTGCTGGCGCAACTGCGGGGCGGCGTTTTCGTCCTGCAACTGCACGTACCAGTGCGCAGCCTGCTGCAGGCTGGCGTGGCTGAGCTTGTGCGCGGGTGCGGTCATGGCGTCACTCCACCAGCAAGCCGTCAAGTTCGGCTTCAAGAATGGCGCAGTGCAGGAACGCCTGGGCCAGGTACTTCTTGACCATGCGTTCGCTCACGCCGATATGCGCGGCGATGTCGCGGTAGGCCAGGCCGTCGAGCTGTGCCAGCAGGAACGCCTGTCGCACCTTGCTTGGCAAGCGCAGCAACATGGCGTCCACCTCATGCAGGGTCTCGACAATGATCGCGCGCTGTTCAGGGGAAGGCTGCACCGCCTCGGGCTGCAAGGCCAGTTGCTGCAACCAGGCCTGCTCCAGCTTCTGCCGACGCCAGTGATCCACGCACAGGCCACGGGCGATGGTCGCCAGGTACGAGCGTTCGCCGCGCTCTCCGTCCAGCTGCCGGGGGCGGTTGAGGATGCGCACAAAAGTGTCCTGCACCAGGTCGGCGGCATCGCAGCGGCAGCCCAGCCGGCGATACAGGAAGCCAAGCAGCCAGCGCGAGTGGCTGTGGTACAGGGTATGGAGCGGGCGATTCAACTCGGGTATCGAAACCACGGCGGCATCCGGCGCGAGCGCATACTGGTGCGAATGAGAAATGATCGCGATAGTAGGGCTGTCGGGACAATACTGCAATCGGCAGGGCATTTTGCCCTGCCGCCATGGGACAACCTGCCGCCTTGACGTCAGGGCCTGCAATTTGTTTGTGCTGGCATTTCAGATACAATCAGAAAAACGATTCAGCCTTGTCGGTCAATTCGACAAAAGGCCGAGTCGTTTTCTGGTTCTCTGGCTGCTGAACAATGATCAACAACAAGCCTGCGCTGAAGAACACGCTTTACCGGGGCCAGCCACAGGCCCTCCCTCTGTTCTTATGACTGGAATTGATCAATGTTCAAGAAAGCTGGCAAGACCTTGCTGGGTCTGGCTGTCGCTGCAAGCTTCATGCAAGCGCACGCCGCAGAAACCAAGAAAGTAGACGTGCTGCTGGTCGGCGGCGGCATCATGAGTTCGACCCTGGCCGTGTGGCTGCACGAGCTGGAACCAAGCTGGTCGATGGAAATGGTCGAGCGCCTGGACGGCGTGGCCGAAGAAAGCTCCAACGGCTGGAACAACGCCGGTACCGGTCACTCTGCCTTGGCCGAGCTGAACTACACCCCGGAAGACAAAGACGGCAACGTCAACATCTCCAAGGCCATCGAAATCAACGAGGCCTTCCAGATTTCCCGCCAGTTCTGGTCGTGGCAGGTACGCCAGGGCGTGCTGAAGAACCCGCACTCGTTCATCAACACCACCCCGCACATGAGCTTCGTGTGGGGCGATGACAACATCAAGTTCCTGAAGAAGCGTTACGACGCGCTGCAGGCCAGCCCGCTGTTCCGCCCGATGCAGTACTCCGAGGACCACGCGCAGATCGCCAAGTGGGTCCCGCTGATGATGGAAGGCCGCGACCCGAACCAGAAGCTGGCCGTGACCTGGACGCCAATCGGCACCGACGTCAACTTCGGCGAGATCACCCGCCAGTTCGTTGGCCACCTGCAGACCCAAGACAAGTTCGACCTGAAGCTGTCCAGCGAAGTGCAGGACATCAGCCGCAACAAGGACGGCTCCTGGCACGTCGAGTACAAGAACCTGAAGGACGGTACCGAGTCGGCCACCGACGCCAAGTTCCTGTTCATCGGTGCCGGCGGCGGCGCACTGAAGCTGCTGCAGAAGTCGGGCATCCCTGAAGCCAAGGAATACGCAGGCTTCCCGGTGGGCGGTTCGTTCCTGGTGACCGAGAACCCGACCGTGGCCATGCAGCACATGGCCAAGGCCTACGGCATTGCCTCGACCGGTGCGCCACCCATGTCGGTACCGCACCTGGACACCCGCGTGCTGGACGGCAAGCGCGTGATCCTGTTTGGCCCGTTCGCCACCTTCTCGACCAAGTTCCTGAAGAACGGCTCGTACCTGGACCTGCTGGGCAGCACCACGATGCACAACGTGTGGCCAATGACCAAGGTCGGTATCGAACAGTACCCGCTGGTCGAGTACCTCGCTGGCCAGCTGATGCTGTCTGACGACGACCGCTTCGAAGCCCTGCGCACCTACTTCCCGAACGCCAAGAAGGAAGACTGGAAACTGTGGCAGGCTGGCCAGCGCGTACAGATCATCAAGCGTGATGCCGAGAAGGGCGGCGTGCTGAAGCTGGGCACCGAAGTGGTGGCTTCGCAGGACCGCACCATCGCCGGCCTGCTGGGCGCCTCGCCAGGTGCCTCGACCGCTGCACCGATCATGCTGAACGTGCTGGAAACCGTGTTCAAGGAGAAGGTCGCTACCCCAGAGTGGCAGGCCAAGATCAAGGAAATCGTACCGAGCTACGGCACCAAGCTGAACGACTCGGCAGCGGCCACCCAGAAAGAGTGGAACTACACCGCTGAAGTGCTGCAACTGGCGAAGCCACCGGTGATCGACGCCAGCGTCGGTACCACCGTTGCACCGAGCCAGCCGGTTGAAAGCAAGCCTGAGAATGACATGGCGCTGTAATCGGCCATTGTTGTGACAGAAGCCACGGGGGTGACCTCGTGGCTTTTTTTTGCCTGTGCGGGCCTCTTCGCGGGTAAACCCGCTCCCACAGGATCCGCACCAAGCTGCAGGCAACACCCTACCTGTGGGAGCGGGTTCACCCGCGAAGAGGCCCGTACAGGAAACCACTGATCGGAAACCCGCCAATCAACCAATAAAAACATATTTTGATGCTTAAATTAATCTTGTCAGTCGATCCCCTCCAGGAGGGTGCCGTCATGAACATCAAGATTGCCGCACTGCTGCTGCTCGCCCTGTGCGCCCAGCCGGCATGGAGCCAGAGCTACGCCAGCACCACCCCCGCCGCCAAACCCGCCGAATCCGCTGCAGTGACCACGCGCATGGCCCTGCGCGACCTGTGGGTGGAGCACATTTTCTGGGTGCGCAACTACGCCGTGGCCAACCAGGACGGCAACGCCAAACAGGCCGCCGTCGCTGCCAACGAAGTGGTGACCGACGCCACTAAAATTGCCAACAGCATTGCCCCGCTATACGGCCAACCCGCCGCCGACCAGTTGCTGAAACTGCTGGCCGGGCACTGGGGTGCCATCAAGCATTACAGCGACGCCACTGTGGCCAAGGACAAAAAAGGCCAGCAGGCCGCCGTCGATGAGCTGACCAGCAATGCCAAGGCCATCGCCGCTTTCCTGGCCAAGGCCAACCCGTACCTGCCCGAAGCGACCCTGCTGACGCTGCTGAGCGCCCACGGCGGCCACCACGTGGCGCAGATCGACCAGCTGGCGGCCGGTGATTACGCCGGCGAGGCGCGCACCTGGGCGATGATGCGTGAGCATATCCTGACCTTGTCCGACGCCCTGGCCGGGGCGCTGGTCAAGCAGTTCCCGGACAAGTTCTGATGCTCGAAGGCCTGGGCCGTACCCAACGGGACCTGCTCCACGCGTTGCTGCACCAGCCTGCCGGCATGAGCATCGACGACCTGGCGCAGGCCCTGGCCATTACCCGCACGGCGGTGCGCCAGCACCTGGCCGCGCTGGAGCGGGACGGCCTGGTCAAGCGCGGTGCCACCCGGCCTACCGGGCGGCGCCCGGAGCAGTTGCACGAACTGACCGAGCATGCCCGTGAGCAGTTCCCCCGGCAGTATCCGCTATTGGCCAACTTGCTGATTGGTGAGGTGGCAGGGTTGTTGGGGCACGAGGCGTTGCTGGCGCTGATGCGTCAGCTGGGGCGCAAGCTGGCGGCCGACCTTGAGCGCGAGGTAGTGGATGAGGCGCGCATCGTCGAGCACATGAACCATGCCGGCTACGAAGCGCAGGTGTTCTTCCGCTCGGCGGGGGAGGCGCAGATCGTCGCGCACAATTGCGTGTTCCATCACCTGGCCAAGGCGCACCCGGTGGTGTGCGAGCTGGACCTGGCGCTGATCGGGGCGTTGGGCGGGGCCGAGGTCAGCCATGAGGAATGCATGCTCAGGGGCGGGCAGGTGTGTCGGTTTGCCCTGGGCAAGAAAGAGGATTGATGTTGCCTGTGCCGCCCTTTTCGCGGGTAAACCCGCTCCCACAGGGATCGCACAGGTCTTGAGGGCAGTGGGGATCCTGTGGGAGCGGGTTTACCCGCGAAGAGGCCAGCACAGGAAAAATCAGCTCTGCCGTAGAATACACTCCAGCAACCCCGGAAACCGCTCATCCAGCATTTCGCTGCGCAGCGAATTCATATGGGTCGTGCCCACATTGCGGGTATGCACCAACCCCGCGTCACGCAACACGCGGAAGTGGTGCGACATGCTCGACTTCGGCCGTCCGCCGTCCAGCTCGCCGCAGCTGGCTTCGGCCACACCGGCCAGGTGGCGCACGATGCCCATGCGCACAGGGTCGCTAAGGGCGTAGAGCAGACGCTCCAGCACCAGGTCTTCAGAATTGGGATGTGTATAGGCTCGCATACCCGACATGATACCGGGGCTTTTCATTATTGCCATAGTTCGATTATGATCGAACTATCGTATCCAGATAGCCCGGGAGTTTCCCATGTCCGCTTTGTTCGAACCCTACACCCTCAAGGACGTCACCCTGCGCAACCGCATTGCCATTCCGCCGATGTGCCAGTACATGGCCGAGGACGGCATGATCAACGACTGGCATCACGTGCATTACGCAGGCCTCGCCCGTGGCGGTGCCGGCCTGCTGGTGGTCGAAGCTACGGCGGTGGCGCCGGAAGGGCGGATCACCCCCGGCTGTGCCGGCATCTGGAGCGATGCCCATGCCCAGGCTTTCGTGCCGGTGGTGCAGGCAATCAAGGCTGCAGGTTCGGTGCCGGGCATCCAGATTGCCCACGCTGGGCGCAAGGCCAGCGCCAACCGCCCGTGGGAAGGTGACGACCACATTGCCGCCGATAACGCTCGCGGCTGGGAAACCATCGCCCCGTCTGCCATTGCCTTCGGTGCGCACCTGCCGCAAGTGCCGCGCGCGATGACCCTGGACGACATCGACCGGGTCAAGCAGGACTTCGTCGATGCTGCCCGCCGTGCGCGCGATGCCGGCTTCGAGTGGATCGAACTGCACTTTGCCCATGGCTACCTGGGCCAGAGCTTCTTCTCCGAGCACTCCAACAAGCGCACCGACGCTTACGGCGGCAGCTTCGACAACCGCAGCCGTTTCCTGCTGGAAACCCTGGCTGCAGTGCGTGAAGTGTGGCCGGAAAACCTGCCGTTGACCGCGCGCTTTGGCGTGCTGGAATACGATGGCCGCGATGAGCAGACCCTGGAAGAGTCGATCGAACTGGCGCGCCGCTTCAAGGCCGGTGGCCTGGACCTGTTGAGCGTGAGTGTCGGCTTCACCATTCCTGACACCAACATCCCGTGGGGCCCGGCCTTCATGGGGCCGATTGCCGAGCGCGTGCGCCGTGAGGCCAAGCTGCCGGTGACTTCGGCGTGGGGCTTTGGTACGCCGCAGCTGGCGGAAGCGGCGCTGCAGGCCAACCAGCTGGACCTGGTGTCGGTAGGCCGGGCGCACTTGGCAGACCCGCACTGGGCGTACTTTGCGGCCAAGGAGCTGGGGGTGGAGAAAGCTTCCTGGACCTTGCCGGCGCCGTATGCGCACTGGCTTGAGCGGTATCGCTGAGGCGCAGAGGGGCTGCTTTGCAGCCCATTCGCGGGTAAACCCGCTCCCACAGGTACGGCACCAGTTTCAAAAACTGTGATGACCCTGTGGGAGCGGGTTCACCCGCGAATAGGCCGGCACAGGCTAAAACCGGTCCAACCGGTATGCCGACATCTCACCCCCACCATCTCGCTCAGCCAACCGCCCCACCCATTCCGCCGTCACCGCCGCCTGGGTCAACCCCAGGTGCTGATGCCCGAACGCCAACAAAACCCGCCCGTCACACACCCGGTCAATCACCGGCAACGAGTCCGGCAACGACGGCCGAAAGCCCATCCACGGCGTCGCCCCTTCAACACTCAACTCCTGCCGGAACAAACCCTTGCTCAACCGGTGCAACTGCCACGCCCGTTGCATGCTCGGTGGCGCGTCCAGCCCGGCGAACTCCACCGTGCCGGCCAGGCGCAAACCGTCGGCCATGGGTGTCATGATGAACTTGCGCTCCAGCGAAGTAACCGCAAATGGCAGACGCTGATGCTCACCAGGCAGCATCAGGTGGTAGCCGCGCTCGGTGTCCAGTGGTACTTGCTTGCCAGTGAGTGCGCCCGTCAATCGTGCCGAATGCGCCCCGCAGCTGATCAGCACCTGGCGCGCATTGAGCGTGCCGTGGTCGCTGGCCAGGCGGACGCCGCCGCTGTGCACCTGGCCGCCCTCGACCTGCGCCTGGACAAAACGCACGCCACTGGCCTTGGCCGCTTCGAACAACGCGCACACCACCCGGTACGGATCGATGAAATGCCCGGTCTTGGGGAAGAACAGCCCGCCCAGCAATGACGGATTCAGCTGTGGCGCTGCTTCGCGCACAGCATCCGCTGACCAGAAATCCACCGGCACCGCCTGCTGCTGCATACGCGCACGCAGCGCCTCTAGCGCCTGCCGCGATTCCGGCCGTTCGAACACCAGCAGCGAGCCATCTTCGTGAAACAGTTCGCTGCGCCCGATCGAGCCCAGCAGCCGTTGCCAGGCACCCAGGCTGCCTTCGTTCAAGGCGCGGATACCCGCCACGCTGCGCTGGAATGGCGCCGGGCGCAGGTTGAGCAGCAACCGGGTAAACCACGGTAGGGCCTTGGGCAGGTACTTCCAGTCCAGGCGCAGCGGGCCCATGGGGTCGAGCAGCATGCGTGGCAGGCGCTTGAGGATCGACAGGTCGGCAATCGGGAACACCTGCTCGGTGGCCAGGTGCCCGGCATTACCGAAGGACGCACCGTGGCCGGGTGCCTGCCGGTCGACCAGCGTTACCCGGCGGCCTTGGCGGGCCAGTTGCAGGGCACAGGCAACGCCGACGATGCCGGCGCCGACCACGGCGATATCGGTTTCAGCGGTTTCGACCATGTTCAGCCTTCCCGTTTACCGTCTAGCAGGCGCCGCAGCTGCAGCGGGTTGCCGTGCTGCAACGCCTGCGGCAGCAGGGCATCAGGGAAGTCCTGGTAGCACACCGGGCGCAGGAAGCGCAGGATCGCCGCCGTGCCCACCGAAGTGGTACGGGCATCGGAGGTGGCCGGGAACGGCCCGCCATGCACCATCGCATCGCAGACCTCGACACCGGTCGGCCAGCCATTGACCAGGATGCGCCCGGCCTTGCGTTCCAGGGTGGGCAGCAGGGCGCGGGCGCGGTCGAGGTCGGCGTCGTCCAGTTGCAGGGTGGCGGTCAACTGGCCCTCCAGGTGCTCGGCGACCTGGCGCACTTGCTCATCGCTGGCACACGCTACCACCAGCGAAGCTGCGCCGAACACTTCGGCCTGCAAGGCCGGGTCGGCGAGGAAGGCTTCGGCCTGGGTCACGAACAACTGCGCCTGGCACTGATTGGGACCTTGGCCGGCCTGGCCGCGGGCGGCGGACTGGGCACTGGCGTTGTCTGCAAGGGCATCAACGCCAGCCTTATAGGCGCTGAAAATGCCCGGGGTCAGCATGGTTTGCGCGGCCGCCTGCTGCACATGGCCGCTGGCTGCGCTGATGAAGCGCTGCAACGCCGGGCCTTGACGGGCGATCACCAGGCCGGGGTTGGTGCAGAACTGGCCGGCGCCCTGGGTCAGCGAGGCGACAAAGCCCTGTGCCAATGCTTCGGCACGGGCCTGCAGGGCGGCCTCGAACAGGAATACCGGGTTGATCGAGCTCATTTCGGCATACACCGGAATGGGCTCCGGGCGCGCCTGGGCCGCCTGGCACAGCGCCACGCCCCCGCTGCGGGAGCCGGTGAAGCCGACCGCCTTGATACGCGGGTCGCTGACCAGCGCAATGCCGACTTCACGGCCCGAGCCGTACAGCAGCGAGAACACGCCATCTGGCAAGCCGCACTGTTTGACCGCTTGTGCTACCGCCTGGCCGACCAGTTCGCTGGTGCCGGGGTGGGCGCTGTGGGCCTTGACCACCACCGGGCAACCGGCGGCCAATGCCGAAGCGGTGTCACCGCCGGCCACCGAGAAGGCCAGCGGGAAATTGCTGGCACCGAACACGGCCACCGGCCCCAGGGCCACCTGGCGCTGGCGCAGGTCGGCACGTGGTAGCGGCTGGCGCTCGGGCAGGGCATTGTCGACGCGCACGTCCAGCCATTCGCCGGCGCGTACTACCCGGGCGAAGGTACGCAGCTGGGTGCAGGTGCGGCCACGTTCGCCCAGGATACGCGCCGGGGGCAGGCCGGTTTCAGCCACGGCACGGTCGATCAGGGCATCGCCGAGGGCTTCGATCTGTGCGGCGATGGCCTCAAGAAATTGTGCCCGTTGTTCCAGCGAGGTTTCGCGGTAGGCATCGAACGCCGCCCAGGCCAGGGCGCAGGCCTGGGCCACGTGTTCACCGGTGCCGCCGTAGTAGGCCGGTTGCAGCGCCTGGCCGGTAGCCGGGTTGACGGCGTGGATGGCTGTGCGGCTGCCGGTTACCGGGGTCTGGCCGATCAGCAGGTTGCCTGTCAGGGTCATGGAGCCTCCTTGGGAAATCACATGCAATAGCAAGGGTGTGCTGGTTACCCTGTGGGAGCGGGTTCACCCGCGAATCAGGCGACTCGGTGCCTGGCACCGGCTTTGCCGGTGTTCGCGGGTGAACCCGCTCCCACAGGGGCAGCGGTTCTGCCTCGAAGCAGGTGATCAGGCCAGGTTCTGCTCAGCCGACCAGCTGGCATACCAGCTGCGGAACAGCCCGTACTGCTGCTCGGCATAGTTGCGCTGGGCATCCGTCAGTGCGTCGGTCTCGTTGAAGTGCAGGCTGTACTCGGTATCACCGTTCAGCACCATCAGGTGCTTGTAGTACAGCACCAGGTCGCAGCCTTCATCGAACGACGACAGCACCGCCAGCGCCGCTTCCAGCTCGCGCGCCAGGCGGCGGGCGCGGGCGTCGCCCTTGGCTGCCTGTTTGCTCAGGCTTACCAGCTGCAGCACTTCGCGTGGCAGGGCGTTGCCGATGCCGGTGATGGCGCCGGTGGCGTTGCAGTTGACGAAGCCATGCACCACCTGGGTGTCGACGCCGACCATCAGGGTCACGTCATCGTCCTTGGAGGTGATGTGCTCGGCGGCGTAGCGCAGGTCGGCACCGCCGCCAAACTCCTTGAAGCCGATCAGGTTGGGGAACGCGCTGCGCAGTTCGAAGAACAGGTCGGCGCGGGTGGCGAAGCCGTAGTAAGGGCTGTTGTAGATCACCGCCGGCAGCTTCGGCGCTGCGGCGAGGATGGCCGAGAAGTGGTGCTTCTGGGCGATCAGCGAGGCGCCGCGGCTGAGTACGCGGGGGATGACCATCAGGCCGGCGGCGCCAACCTTGGCGGCGTGGGCGGCGTGCGAAACGGCTTCACGGGTGTTCACCGCGCCGGTGCCGACGATGGTCGGGATGCCGGCGGCGACCAGGCGCGCCACACCTTCCTGGCGCTCGGCCTCGGTCAGCAGCGGCCAGTCGCCCATCGAGCCGCAGTACACCACCGCGCTCATGCCAGCCTCGATCAGTTCGCGGCCCTTGCGCACCAGGGCGTCGAAGTCCGGCTTGCGCTCGGCGGTGCACGGGGTCATCAGGGCGGGCATGGTGCCGGTGAAGATGTTGTTGGTCATTGTTGTCACTCCTGGCGAAAATCGGTTGGGTAGAAAAGCCGGGGCTCAGATGCCCCAGGCGAACGGGTCCTGTTCGTCGATCAGCAAGGTGCTGTCGGCAGTCATGTAGGCGCGGCCGGTGATGAATGGGCGAATGCGTTCGCCGTCGCGCTCGTAGCGGCCCTGGAACTGGCTGCCGGTGATGCTGGCCTGCACCCAGGTCTGGCCTTCGGCAAGCTTGCCGTCGGCGGCCAGGCAGGCCAGCTTGGCGCTGGTGCCGGTGCCGCAGGGCGAGCGGTCGTAGGCCTTGCCGGGGCACATCACGAAGTTGCGGCTGTCGGCGTTGGCGTCGTCGGCAAACAGCTCGACGTGGTCGATGGGCGCGCCGTTCTCGCCGGTAATGCCTTGGGCTTCGAGGGCCTTGAGCATGGCCCAGGTGTATTCGGTCAGCGCCTCGCGGTTATCCAGTTCGATGCGCTGGCCGTGTTCGGCAACCAGGAAGAACCAGTTGCCGCCCCAGGCGATGTCGCCGCGCACCACGCCGTGGCCGGGCACCTCCACTGCCACCTGCTGGCGGTAGCGGTAGGACGGCACGTTGCCGACGGTGATGGCGCCGTCTTCATGCAGGGTCGCGCTGACCTGGCCGACCGGTGTATCGATCTTGTGCACCCCCGCGGTGATCAGGCCCAGGTGCTGCAGCGAGGCGACCAGGCCGATGGTGCCGTGGCCGCACATGTTCAGGTAGCCGGCGTTGTTGAAGAAGATCACCCCGCAGGTGGCATCGGCCGACACCGGCGGGCAGTACAGCGCGCCGACCAGCACATCGTTGCCGCGCGGTTCCAGCAGGCAGGCGCGGCGCCATTGGTCGTGCAGTTCGCGCAGTTCGTCACGTTGCTCGGCCATGCTGCGGCCATGCAGTTGCGGGAAGCCCTTCATCACCAGGCGGGTGGGTTCGCCGCCAGTGTGGGAGTCGATGACGTGAATCTGTTTCATGGGCTTGTCCCTTGCGTAAAAGATCAGGAGGCGACGGCGGCAGGGCGGCCGGTATAGGTTTCAGCAGAGGCTTCGCTTTCGTCCTCGCCTTCCAGGCGCACCAGGTGGGCAGGCACACCGGTGGCGGCACCCCAGTAGTAGATGCCCAGGGCACAAACAGCCACCGCCACGGTGTCGAACGGGTGGCCGAGCACCCCAAGGCCACCGAAGCTGCCCAGCCACGACAGCAGGATGGTCACCGCGTAGAAGCCGATCAGCCACGCCGACGAGCGTACTTGCTGGGCCAGCGACAGGTGCTGGGTAGGTACGAAGCGGCCGCACAGCAGGTAAAGCACGAACATTACGATCTGCAGGGCCAGCAGCCACGACACGGTGTTCCAGCCCGACCAGTACACGATCAGCGCGGCGATGATGAACGACAGCGGGCCGAGCACGCCCATGCCCTTGACCCGGAACGGGCGCGGCATGTCGGGGGCGTTGCGGCGCAGGGCGGCGACGCTGACCGGGGCCACGGCGTAGCTCAGCACCAGGGCGGCGGACACCACGTTGATCAGTGCTTCCCACGACGGGAAAGGCAGGGTCCAGAACACCGACAGGCCGAAGGTGAGCCACAGCGCAGGGCGCGGGATGCCGGACTCGGCGTCGATGCGGGTGAAGTACTTGAAGAAGGTGCCGGTCTGCGCCCAGCCATAAACAACGCGCGGGGTAGCGTTCATGTAGATGTTGCCGCAGCCGCTGGGCGAGATCACCGCGTCGGCCACCACCAGGTAGGCCAGCCAGCCCACACCCAGGGCCAGGGCGATATCACGGTAGGGCAGGGCCAGTTCCTTGGTCACGCTGGCCCAGCCGTTGGCCAGCATTTCGGTCGGCACGCTGCCCAGGAAGGCCAGTTGCAGCAGGGCATAGATGGCGGTGGACAGCAGCACCGACAGGATCAGCGCAATCGGGATGGTGCGCTGCGGGTTCTTCACCTCGCTGGCCACCGAAATGATCGGCGTCAGGCCCAGGTAGGCGAAGATGATGCCACCGGCCGACACAGCCATTTCTACGCCGGACAGGCCGAACGGAGCAAAGCCCTGCACGGTGAAGTTTTCTGGCTTGAAGAAAGTGAACAGCACGCCGATCACCAGCAGCGGCACGATGAACTTGAACACGCTGACCAGGTTGTTGGCCTTGGCGAAGGTTTTAACGCTGCGGTAGTTGAGGAAGAAGAACAGCCCCAGCAAGGCGAACTGCACCAGCCAGCCAAGCACGGTCGGGTCGCTGGAGCCGGCCTTGGTCAGCCCTGGGAACCAGGCGGCGGCGTATTGGCGCGAGGCGACCACTTCGATGGCGATCAGGCTGGAAAAGGCGATCAGGGTGATAAAGCCCATCAGGTAGCCGAGTAGCGGGCCGTGCGAGTAAACCGGGTAGCGCACCACGCCACCGGCACGCGGCAGGGCGGCGCCCAGTTCGCAGTAGACGATGCCCAGCAGCAGGACGGCGAAGCCGCCAAGGAACCAGGAGAGGATACCGGCCGGGCCGGCGATGGCCGAAACGTGGCTGGCGGCGAACAACCAGCCAGAGCCGAAGATGGCCCCCAGGCCGATGAAGGTGAGGTCCAGCAGTGATAACTGTTTCTTGAATTTGCCTGACATGGGTTCGCCTTTTTGTTGGTTATTGGATAGGCAGGTCTGATGTCACGAGATGCGGCTTTTTGGGCCGCGCTCTTGTAGGACTTGGGCGGCTTGCGTGGGGCATAGAGTGGACCGATCGGGGCGGCGGTTCTTGATGGTTTTCTGCAAGGGGGATGACGAAATCGGCACAGTTGCGAAAAAGCAGTGGCGGGGTGGATGGGGGGCGGATAGCCTGAAAGCCACACCGGACAAGGGCTTGAGAAATGCGTTGGTAGTGCCGGCCCTTTCGCGGGTGAACCCGCTCCCACAGGCATTCCACAAGTCGTGAGGGCTATGCGGTTCCCTGTGGGAGCGGGTTTACCCGCGAAGAGGCCGGCACAATAAACCGAGATCGAGCAGATGACAGACACCCCCTTGGCAACCCTCTACCAGTCCCTCGACCAGCACCGCCCGGCCACCCTGGAAGCCCTGCTGGCCGGCGTATCGCTGCTGCTGCCAATCCTCGACGCCATCCCCAACGCCGCGATCTTCATCAAGGACCCGGCCGCCCGCTACGTGCTGGCCAACAACACCTTGGTCCAGCGCTGCGGCCTCAAGCGCCTGCAACCGCTGCTGGGCAAGACCAGCGCCGAAGTGTTCCCGGCACAGCTGGGCCCCGGTTACACCGAACAGGACCGTCGTGTGCTCAAGGAAGGGCTGGTACTCGAAGACCAGCTGGAGCTGCACCTGTACGGCAGCCGCGAGCCCGGCTGGTGCCTGACCCACAAGCGCCCACTGTACAACCCGCTGGGCGAAATCATCGGCCTGGTCGGTATCTCGGTCGACCTGCAGTCAGCCGCCGACAGCCACCCCGCCTACCAGCGCCTGGCGGCGGTGGACGAACACATCCGCCAGCATTTTCACCAGCCGATCAGCATGGGCGAGCTGACCCGCATCGCCGGCATTTCCGTGGCCCAGCTGGAGCGCTACTGCAAGCGGGTATTCCACCTCACGCCGCGGCAGATGATTCACAAGGCTCGCCTGGAACACGCCCACCGCCTGCTGCATTCGGAACTGCCGATCACCGAAGTGGCAATGTGCTGCGGCTACACCGACCACAGCGCCTTCAGCCGCCAGTTCAAGCAACTGACCGGTTTTACACCGAGGCAGTATCGGCAGGCGACGGTGCTGTAGGTGCAGTTGCCGCACGTGAAGCGGCTTTTGCTTGCCAGCTGTTATACAGGTCTCGGGCGCGTTCCATCCGCGACAGCTTCAGAACGGTCAGCAGCAGGCCGAGGAACAGTATGGCGGCCAAACCTGTCAGCAGTGCACGCTGGCCCTTCACACCCTTTTCAACTTGGGCTGCGTAATCGGGTTGCATGAAGAACGAGCAAATGATGTCGAGCTTTTTTTCCTGCATGTAGCGGGTAAAGGGCGCCAGGCTTTCCGAAGACCGGCACTGGTCCACTGTCAGCTTTTCATCCGGAAACCACATTTCGAACTTGATGTCCTGTTGCGATAGGTAGAAGGCAGGAGACTCCTTGTCATTTTTCAGCCTCACCATCATGTACTCCGACTGGTTGGCCATCGGCAAGGGGGCAATCATCGCGAAAATTACGATTAACAGGATTATGAACCCCTTGAAGCGACCCCGGGAGAACCGCGCATTAGCAAACTTGGGCGCGTTGAAATCACTCCAGTCTATATAAGCACGGCTGCGGCTCACATCGCCGGGCGCGAAGCCGTTGTCGACGATCCAGCGATGGGCCAGACTGGCCTCGTGAAGGTTGTTGGCGGGAATGTTGAACTCATAGCGAAAGAACTCGATTTCTCTCAGTTCCTTGCGCAGCCTGTTCAACTGCGAGTGCTGGTCGAATTCAGTGGTGCCACCGAAGATCCGCCAGATGAGATCTCTGAGAAAATACAAAGACCCAGCTCGCCGGTAGATAAAGCACAGCAGCAGCACCAGCAGTATGGGCCCGACGATGCCGGCCACGGGCGCCAGGTTTTCTACGCTCCAGAACGATGAGGCCAGGTTGGTTGAAGTGCTCATGTCAGCTCCTTTAACGATGTAAGCAGGCCTGCCATACACGTCGCAGGCCCACAGGTCCGATGAAACGACGATGATAAAGGCGCTTAATCTGACCTGTCGTTAGCGAAACTTCTGAGTTGTTTGTGGGAAACTTCTAAATTGCTGGCAACGTGCTCAGGCTCTGGCGAACAACACGCGCGCCTCGGCAAAACACTGCTCGGCAATCGCCGAACGCGGCTCGCTGCGGCGCAGCAGCAAACCCACCTGGCTGTGGATGGCAGCGTCGGCCACCGGCAGGATGCGCAGGTGCTCGCTGAGGTCTTCCAGGCCGCAGCCCAGCGGCATGATCGCGCAGCACATGCCGGTGTTGATGGCCTGGATCAGTTGGAAGCTCGAGTCACTTTCCAGTACCGAATTGGGCTCCAGGCCACGGCTGCGGAAGCTCAGGTCCAGCGACTGGCGGTAGTGCATGCCTTTGCTCAGCAGCCCCAGCGGAATGTCGCTCAGCTCGTCCCAGCGCAGGGTGTCGCCGGCAAACTGGAAATGCCGGGTGTCGTGCAGCAGGCCCATGGTGGTGGTGCCCAGTTCGATCACTTCGAAGAAGCTGGTATTGACCTGGTCCAGGTAGCAGATACCCAGGTCGAGCTGGTTGCGGCTGAGCCCGTCGATGACCTGCTCCGAACTCAGCGAGCTCAGCTGGAAGTGCAGCTCGGGGTATTTCTCGCGCAGCGGCAGCAGCAGGTGCATGGGGTTGAAACTGGCCAGCGGTACCGTGCCCAGGCGCAGGCTGCCGACCACCTGGCCACGGCAGCTGGCCGCCTCGGCCTGCAGGCCGTCGTGGGCGGCGAGCAGGGTGCGCGCCCAGGCCAGGATGCGCTCGCCGGCCTCGGTAAAACCTTCGAAGCGCTGGCCACGCTTGACCAGCACCAGGTCCAGTTCATCTTCCAGGTTGCGCAGGCGCATGGACAGCGTCGGCTGGGTGATGTGGCACAGCGCCGCCGCCTGGCCGAAATGGCGGGTCTGGTCGAGGGCGATGAGGAACTTGAGCTGCTTGATGTCCATGGAAATGCCTGGCGTCTGGTTGTGCAGACCTTAACCTACGTCTGCGATAGATGTCATTGATCGGCCGGTACGCCATATCGATTGGACGCCCCGGGGGCATGCCTCTAGCGTGGCGATAATGCCATTCAAGGAGCTTCAAACGTGCGCGTCCAACCTGATGCGGTCTTCGTACCGCTGAACATCGCCGTGCTGACTGTCAGCGACACCCGCACCTACGACAACGATACTTCCGGTGAACTGCTGGCCAGCCGTTCGGTAGAGGTCGGCCACCGCCTGGTGGCGCGGGCGCTGCTCAAGGACGACCTGTACAAGATCCGCGCCCAGGTGGCCACCTGGATTGCCGATGAGCAGGTGCAGGTGGTGCTGATCACCGGCGGTACCGGCTTTACCGGGCGTGACAGCACGCCGGAGGCGGTCGAGTGCCTGCTGGAGAAACGCATCGATGGCTTTGGTGAGCTGTTCCGGGCATTGTCGATTCTGGACATCGGCACCTCGACCGTGCAGAGCCGGGCGCTGGCCGGGCTGTCCAACCGTACGTTGGTGTGCTGCCTGCCGGGGTCTACCGGGGCTTGCCGTACGGCGTGGGAAGGGATTTTGGCGGAGCAGCTGGATGCGCGGCACCGGCCGTGCAACTTCGTCAAGCACCTGTTGCCGATCGAGGCTTGCTCCAGCCGCGGCTGAGTTTTCTCCTGTGCTGGCCTCTTCGCGGGTGAACCCGCTCCTACAACGACCCCACCGGTTTCAAGCCTTGCGCTGTACCTTGTAGGAGCGGGTTTACCCGCGAAGAGGCCAGCACAGGCACCCACAATCGCTCAACTCAACACATACCCCACCGGCAACAACGCCGGCGGCAACTGCTGTTCCCCCAACCCCGCCAGCACATCCCGCTCCACGGTCCGCACCATGGCATCGGTCGGCAAATCATTCTCATCCCGCCCGAACGGATCTTCCAGCTCATTACCAATCGCATCCAGCCCGAAGAACGTGTAACCCACGATGGTAGTGAACAGCGGCGCCAGCCAGCCCAGCGGCTCGGCCAGAGCAAACGGCAGCAGAATGCAGAAGATATAGATGGTGCGGTGCAGCAACAGCGTATAGGGGAAGGGCAGCGGTGTGCCCTTGATCCGCTCGCAGGTAGCCTGCACTTCGGTCAGGCCCACCAGCCGCTGCTCCAGCAGGCTGTAGCGCCAATCGCTGATGTGTTGCTGCGCAGCCAGTTGCGAACAGTGCGCGCCAATCTCTTGCAGGATGCCATCACACACATTGTGCGCGCTGACCTTGCTGTCTTCCGCCAGCCAGGGCTTGGCCGCGCGCATTTCACATTCATTGCGCAAACGCGCATTCAGCGCATGGGCAAACCCGCACAGGCTGCGCAGCAACTCGGCACGCAGTTTTTCATCGCCGATCACCACGCTTTCACGCACGAACGAGCGGGTTTCGATAATCAGCTTGCCCCAGGCCTTGCGCCCTTCCCACCAACGGTCATAACAGGCGTTGTTGCGAAAGCTCATGAAGATCGACAGCGACAGGCCCAGCAAGGTGAATGGCGTGGCGCTGACCGGGTAGAAAAACGCCGGGTAATGCCGCTCCACCAGCACGATCAGCGCGGCCAGCAGGGTGACCATCAGGCAGCGCAGGGCGATGCGCTTGACGATCGACCCTTTGAGGGTGAACAGCACACGCAGTACATCGGGGTTGGGGTGGACGATCATGGAATTCCAGAGACGGCTGCTTAGCCGCCGGTCATGTTCATGAAGCGCAGGATCTGCACCTCACCACCGACTTCGAAGTGGTGGCGGTAAGGCTTGAGGTGCAGGGAGTCGCGGATGGCCTTTTCCAGGCGTTCGGTGTTGCCCGGGTGGGCGCGCAGCACGTGTTTGAGGTCGACCGAGTGCTCGTTGCCCAGGCACAGCAGCAGGCGCCCTTCAACGGTGAGGCGCACGCGGTTGCAGGTGGCGCAGAAGTTGTGGCTGTGCGGCGAAATGAAGCCGACCCGGGTGTTGGCCGCTTCGGCCAGGCGCCAGTAACGGGCCGGGCCCTGCGAGGATTCGGTCGACTCGACCAGGGTGAACTGTTCGGCCAACAGCCCACGTACTTCATCGCTGGAGCAGAACGACTCGCCGCGCTCGTGCTCGCTTATCACACCCAGGGGCATTTCTTCGATAAAGGTGATGTCCAGCTCGCGGTCGATGGCAAAGCGCACCAGGTCGACCAGTTCGTGGTCGTTGCGGCCCTTGAGTACCACGCAATTGAGCTTGGTGCGTTTGAAGCCGGCCCGCCGCGCCGCGTCGATGCCGGCAATGACCTGGTGCAGGTCGCCGGTGCGGGTCAGTTGCTTGAAGCGCTCGGCGTCCAGGCTGTCGAGGCTGATGTTCAGCCGGGTAACGCCCGCGTCGAACAGCGGTTGGGCCAGGCGCCCGAGTTGCGAGCCGTTGCTGGTCATGCACAGTTCGCGCAGGCCGGGCAGGGCGGCGATGCGACCGCACAGCTCGACGATGCCCTGGCGTACCAGCGGCTCGCCACCGGTCAGGCGGATCTTGCGGGTGCCGAGGGCAACAAAGCGCTCGGCCACCTGGAACAGTTCTTCGAGGCTGAGGATCTGCTGGCGCGGCAAAAACTGCATGTCTTCGGCCATGCAGTACACGCAGCGGAAGTCGCAGCGGTCTGTGACCGACATCCGCAGGTAGTCGATTTTCCGGTTGAAGCCGTCGATCAGGGCCCGGCTGTTCTGTTCCACGTTCGCGCTCGAATCTCGAAGGGGTTGGGACACAACTCCAAGCTATAACCTGGGGGCAGGGGCGTCAAATTGCTTTGTCCGACTGCTTGATCGATGGCCTCTATCAAGGCTGCAGGCCCTGTGTTTCCAAGCGGGTATCGGGTTGCTGCATTCGCGGGTAAACCCGCTCCCACCGAGGATTACACAGGTTTTGAAAGCTGCGCTGTACCTGTGGGAGCGGGCGCGCCCGCGAAGGCCGCGACACGGTTCCAGCCCATGATCGAAACCGCCTATCACGCCGTAAGATCTTTCGATTGGACGCCCCCACCCCCCGCTCCATACGCTGGATAAAAGCATCGAAGCGTGAGGATTCATCGCATGAGCCAGGACGAACACATCAGGGACTACAAAGGCGCCGCCGCCGGCTGGGGCGCGCTGAAAAGCGTGACCAAGAGCTGGCTGGGCAGCGAGAACGCCTTCAAGAACCTGCGGGCCATGCTCAAGACCAACCAGAACGGCGGCTTCGACTGCCCCGGCTGCGCCTGGGGCGAGTCGCCGGAAAGCGACATGGTCAAGTTCTGCGAAAACGGCGCCAAGGCGGTCAACTGGGAGGCCACCGGCCGTTCGGTAGACCCGGCGTTCTTCGCCAAATACAGTGTAAGTGCGCTGAAAGACCAGACCGACTACTGGCTCGAATACCAGGGCCGCCTTACGCACCCGATGCGCTACGACGCAGCCACCGACCACTATGTGGAAACCACCTGGCAAGAGGCCTTCGAGCTGGTTGCCAAGCACCTGCGTGCGCTGCAGTCGCCGGATGAGGCCGAGTTCTACACCTCGGGCCGGGCCAGCAACGAGGCGGCATTCCTCTACCAGCTGTTCGTGCGCGCCTACGGCACCAACAACTTCCCCGATTGCTCGAACATGTGCCACGAGGCCAGCGGTGCGGGCATGTCGGAAACACTCGGGGTGGGCAAGGGTACCGTGGTGTTCCACGACCTGGAGCTGGCCGACGCGATCTTCGTCATCGGCCAGAACCCTGGCACCAACCACCCGCGCATGCTCGAACCGCTGCGCGAGGCGGTCAAGCGCGGTGCCCAGGTGGTGTGCTTCAACCCGCTGAAAGAGCGTGGCCTGGAGCGCTTCCAGCACCCGCAGCACCCGTTCGAGATGCTCAGCAACGGCTCCGAGCCAACCTCCAGCGCCTACTTCCGCCCGGCTTTGGGTGGCGACATGGCGGCCATGCGCGGCATTGCCAAGTTCCTGTTGCAGTGGGAGCGTGAGGCCCAGGCCAAGGGCGAGCCAGCGGTGTTTGACCATGCCTTCATCGCCGAGCACACCAGTGGCCTCGATGACTACCTGGCGGCGGTGGACGCTACCCCCTGGGAGCATATCGTCAAGCAGTCGGGCTTGACCCTGGCCGAGATCGAGCTGGCTGCGCGCATGTACCGCAAGGCCGAGCGGGTCATCATGTGCTGGGCCATGGGCGTCACCCAGCACCGCCATTCGGTGCCGACCGTGCAGGAAATCGTCAACCTGCAACTGTTGCGCGGCAACGTCGGCAAGCCAGGCGCCGGCCTGTCGCCCGTGCGCGGCCACAGCAACGTTCAGGGCGACCGCACCATGGGTATCGACGAGAAACCCAAGGCGGCCCTGCTCGATGCCATCGAAAAACGCTTCCAGTTCCGTGTGCCGCGGGCCCACGGGCATAACGCGGTACTGGCGATCAAGGCCATGGAAGAAGGGCGGGCCAAGGTGTTCGTCGCCCTGGGCGGCAACTTTGCCCAGGCCACCCCGGACACCCCGCGCACCCATGCGGCGCTGCAGAACTGCGCGCTGACCGTGCAGATTTCCACCAAGCTCAACCGCTCGCACCTGGTCACGGGCCGCGATGCGCTGATTCTGCCGTGCCTGGGCCGTACCGAAATCGACCTGCAAAGCGAAGGGCCGCAAGGTGTGACCGTGGAAGACACCTTCAGCATGGTGCACATTTCCAACGGCCAGTTGCGCCCACGCTCGCCACACATGCGCTCGGAGCCGTGGATCATCGCCGGCATGGCCAAGGCCACGCTGGGCAACCAGCCGATCGACTGGGAGTATGCGGTGGCCGATTACAACCGTATTCGCGACATGATTTCCGACGTCATTCCTGGCTTCACCGGCTTCAATGAGCGCTTGAACAGCCCGGGCGGTTTCCACCTGGGCAACAACGCGGCCGACCGCAACTTCCGCACGGCCACGGGCAAAGCCCGCTTCATGCCCCACGCGCTGCCCGAGGAATTGGTCAACGCCAAGGTGTTGGCCCGTGGCGACAAGCCTGACCTGATCCTGCAAACCCTGCGTTCGCACGATCAGTACAACACCACGCTGTATGGCCTGGACGACCGTTACCGCGGGGTGTTCGGCCTGCGTGAAGTGGTGTTCGTCAACGAGGCCGACATTCGCCGCCTGGGCTTCGAGCCGGGCGAGCAGGTGGACCTGGTGTCGCTGTGGGAGGATGGTGTGGAGCGGCGGGTGTCGGGGTTCCGCCTGGTGGCGTATGACGTGCCGGAAGGGCAGGCGGCGGCGTATTACCCGGAGACCAACCCGCTGGTGCCGCTGGAGAGTTATGGCGAGGGCACCTATACCCCGACCTCGAAGTTTGTGGCGATCAAGGTGGAGAAGGCCAAGGCCGGGAACCGCATTGCGGCGGTGCTGGCTTCGGATTGATGGGTTGCCTGTGCTGGCCTCTTCGCGGGTAAACCCGCTCCCACAGGGAC
The DNA here is from genome assembly GCF_016658545.1 of Pseudomonas sp. S37. Lineage (GTDB taxonomy): Bacteria > Pseudomonadota > Gammaproteobacteria > Pseudomonadales > Pseudomonadaceae > Aquipseudomonas. The sequence goes on from NZ_JACVZC010000012.1 coordinate 30,543, forward strand.
TCCACAGTCCTCAAGGTTTTGGTGAACCTGTGGGAGCGGGCGAGCCCGCGAAGAATCCAGCACCTATTCAGGCACGGTTCACCGGGTAAGCCGTGGTGTACTTCATCTGCTCCATGGCAAAGCTGGAGGTAATGTTCGACAGCCCATCGGTGCTGGTAATCAGCTTTTTGTAAAACCGGTCATACGCCGCAATATCCCTCACCACCACCCGCAGCATATAGTCCCAGTCCCCCGACATGCGGTAGAACTCCATCACTTCCTCGAACCCGGTCACGGTCGCGGCAAACTGCTCCAGCCAGGCGCTGTCGTGGCGCTGGGTCTTGAGCTGGACGAACACGGTAAGCCCCAACCCCAGCTTCTCCGGGTCGAGCAGGGCGACACGGCCAACAATGTAGCCGTCCTCCTCCAGGCGCTTGACCCGCTTCCAGCACGGCGTGGTAGACAGGTTGACGGCCTCGGCCAGGTCTTTCAGCGAAATCGAGGCATCGCGCTGAAGCAGGGTAAGAATGTGCTGGTCGAAACTGTCCATATCGCGCGTTGGCCGTGCCGGAAAAATATTTCACAGATTACCCCAAGCCCAGAAGATTTGGCTTGTGCCATAGTGGCGGCTTTCATTCTGCCAATGGGCCTGACCATGTCCGACAAGCCGCGCAATTTCGCCACCCGTACCATCCACGCCGGCGAGCAGTTCAGCGTTGCCGACAACGCCATTTTCCCGGCCATCGTCACCGCCAGCTCGTTCACCAAGCGCAGCCTGGACGACAAGCCGGAGTACTCCTACAGCCGCGTCGGCAACCCCACCCGGCATGCCTATGAAACCTGTGTCGCCGCGCTGGAAGAGGGCGTGGGTGCGGTCGCCTGCGCCTCGGGGGTGAATGCCACTGCCACGGTGCTGGAACTGCTGCCCAAGGATGCCCACGTGGTGGTGATGAACGGCGTGTACGGCGGCACCTTCCGCATCATGGAAGACTACCGCAGCCGCACTTCGGGCCTGACCACCACCTATGTCGACCTCAACGACCTCGACGCCGTGGCTGCCGCGATCAAGCCAGAAACCCAGCTGATCTGGATCGAGTCGCCGACCAACCCGTTGCTGCACCTCGTCGACATCAAGGCCGTGTGCGACCTGGCCAAGGCGCGCGGCATTCTCACCTGCATCGACAATACCTTCTGCTCGCCCTGGAACCAGCGCCCGATCACCCTGGGCGTTGACCTGGTGATGCACTCGGCCAGCAAGTACATCGGCGGCCACTCCGACCTCACCGGTGGCGTGGTAGTGGCGGCCAACGATGCGCTGCTGGCGCGCCTGCGCCGCATCAGCATGGCGATTGGTGCGGTACAGGGGCCGTTCGACTGCTACCTGGCCCTGCGTGGCCTGAAAACCCTGGATGTACGCATGGAGCGCCAGTGCAGCAATGCCCTGCAGGTAGCACGCTTCCTCGAGGGCCACGCGCAGGTCGAGCAGGTGTATTACCCGGGGCTGGAGAGCCACCCGCAACATGAGCTGTGCAAACGCCAGATGCGCAGTGGCGGGGCGGTGGTGGCGATGAAGGTGAAAGGCGACCGCGCCGCGCTCAACCGCCTGGTAGAGGCGCTGCAGATCTTTGTACTGGCCGACTCGCTGGGTGGCGTGGAGAGCATGATCAACCACTCGTGGAGCATGTCGCACTGCTCGCTGAGCCCGGAGCAGAAAGGCGTGATGGGGATCAGCGAGAACCTGCTGCGGTTGTCGGTGGGGATCGAGGATTACCGCGACCTGGTCGAGGACCTGGATGGGGCGTTGCAGGCTTTGATTGCTGTGTAAGGGCTGCTGGCCTATTCGCGGGTGAACCCGCTCCTACAAGGTACGCGGTCCGATGTAGGAGCGGGTTCACCCGCGAAGAGGCCAGTGAATTCAATACATTTCCATCAGGATTTGGGCGGATGAATGATCCGTTCGATCTTGTCCTTGATCAGCAAGCGCTCCCTGCGCAGCTGGTTGACGGCCTCGTCGTAGGTGCCGTTGCCTTCGGCGGCGACCACCTCTTTGTCCTTGGCGTTGTATTCCTTGTGCAGCGAATGCAGCGCCTGGTCCTTGTCCATGAGCGCCTGGAATGCATCAGCGGTAACGTGCAGGTCAGCGAGCAGATCATGCGGAACTGGCATTTCTTCACCTCTGTCAGGGGTTGTCGGTAAGGTCCTGACCTCTGAGGATAGCCGTCTTTGCGTAGCCTGGTGACGGCTGCCTGGCTGAATGGCAGCTGAACGGCTTTCACGTATTTGATAAAAGACGCCTGTTCACGAAATTGCTACCGACTTTTTCACAAAAAATTGATGACGCACTTTCTAGAGTTCGCCCAACTTTCCCACGGTGCCATCCGGCCTGGGGGTTGATAATCACTCTTGATTGCGAACGCTGATGCTCAACTTCAAATCCCTGCGGACTGAATGGGTCACGCTGCTGGCCAGCCTTTACCTGCTGATCGGCTTCAACATGTTCCTCTGGGAACACCTGCAAGAGGTTGTGCCCCCCGGGCTGTCGGGGCTGTGGCTGAGCCTGGCGTTTGCCGTGCTGATGCTGTTCGCCTTCAATCTGGTCCTCACCTTTTTTGCCTTCCGCTATGTATTGAAACCGTTGCTCATTGTGTTGTTCATGAGTGGCGCGGGCGTGGCTTACTTCATGAACCAGTACGGCGTACTTATTGATGCCGGCATGTTCCGTAATATGGCCGAGACCAATGTTGCGGAAGTGCGTGACCTGATGTCGTTCAAGTTTGCCGCCTATATCTTGCTACTGGGTGTATTGCCTTCGGTGCTTTTGTGGAAGGCGCCTATCGCCTATCGCCGCTGGCACCGCGAGTTGCTCGGCAAGCTGGTGGTCAGTGGCGCCTGCGTGGTGGCGCTTGGCTCGGTGGCGCTGGTCAACTATCAAGGGCTGTCGTCGCTGTTTCGCAATCACCACGAACTGCGCCTGATGCTTACCCCGAGCAATATCGTCGGCGCCTCCATTGGTTATGTCAGTGAGCGCGTCGGTACGGCGTCGCGCCCGTTCCAGCTTTACGGCGAAGATGCCAAGCGCGATGCCGCCTGGCAAAAACACGAGCGCAAGTCGCTGACCGTGCTGGTGGTGGGTGAAAGTGCCCGGGCAGACCACTTTGGCGTGCTGGGCTATGACCGCGATACCACACCGAACCTGGCCAAGGAACAGGGCCTGCTGGCGTTCTCCGATGTGCACTCGTGCGGCACTGAAACAGCCGTGTCGGTGCCGTGCATGTTCTCCGGCATGAAGCGCAAGGACTACGATGCCCGGGTGGCGAAAAACCGTGAAGGGCTGCTGGATATCCTCCAGCGTGCCGGCCTGGCCGTGCAGTGGCGCGACAACCAGTCGGGCTGCAAGGGCACCTGCGACCGCGTGCAGTTCATTGATGTCAGCAACCTCAAGGACCCGCAGCTGTGCGCCAATGGCGAATGCCATGACCAGATCCTGCTGCAGGGCCTGGACGAACTGATCGACAACCTCGACAAGGACACCGTGCTGGTGCTGCACCAGATGGGCAGCCACGGCCCCGAGTACTTCAAACGCTACCCCAACGGCGGCGAACGTTTCACCCCGGTATGCAAGAGCAACGCGCTGAACCAGTGCAGTGAAGAAGAGATCATCAACGGCTACGACAACACCCTGGCCTATACCGACAAAGTGCTGGCTTCGCTGATCGATACCTTGCGCAGCAAGCAGGACAAGGTCGACACGGCGATGATCTACCTGTCCGACCATGGCGAGTCGCTGGGTGAGTACAACCTGTTCCTGCACGGCACACCGTACGCCATCGCCCCTGAGCAACAGAAACACGTACCGCTGCTGACCTGGTTCTCCGACAGCTACAAGGAGGACTTCGGCGTCGATACCGACTGCCTGGCCAAGCTCGGCGATGCCCCGCTGTCGCAGGACAACCTGTTCCACTCGATGCTCGGCCTGCTGCAGGTGCACACCGAGGTCTACCAGCAGTCGCTGGATATGTTCGCCAGCTGCCGCCCCTGGCTGGCGGCCAAGCGCTGACGCCTCACAAACTGCACCATTGATCGATATCAAGGATGGCCCGGGTTTCACCAGCAGTGCCCGCGCCGTATATACTGCGCGCCAATGTTAGTGGGAGAGCCTTGTGGCCATCGAAATTCACTGGATCCGTGACGACCAGAGCCTGGCCGAACACTGCCGCGACTGGCACCAGCTGCCCTTTGTCGCCGTCGATACCGAATTCATGCGGGTCGACACCTTTTACCCGAAAGCCGGGCTGATCCAGATCGGCGACGGCCAGCGGGCCTTCCTGATCGACCCGTTGCTGATCGGCAACTGGCAACCGTTGGCCGACCTGCTGGAAGACAGCGGCGTGGTCAAGGTGCTGCACGCCTGCAGCGAAGACCTCGAGGTGCTGCTGCGCCTGACCGGCAAGCTGCCCCAACCGCTGTTCGACACCCAGCTGGCCGCCGGTTACCTGAACCTGGGCTTCTCCATGGGCTATTCGCGCCTGGTGCAGGAAGTGCTGGGCATCGAGCTGCCCAAGGGTGAAACCCGCTCCGACTGGTTGCAGCGCCCGCTATCGGAAACCCAGGTCAGCTACGCTGCCGAGGATGCCGTGCACCTCGCCGAGCTGTTCACCGCGCTGCGCCCGCGCCTGAGTGACGACAAGTACGCCTGGGTGCTGGAGGACGGTGCCGAGCTGGTGGCCGCCTTGCGCCGCGAAGTCGAACCCGAAAGCCTGTACCGCGACGTCAAGCTGGCCTGGAAGCTGGCCCCGCAGCAACTGGCAGTACTGCGCGAGCTGTGCGCCTGGCGTGAGCGTGAAGCGCGCAGCCGCGATGTGCCGCGCAACCGCATCCTCAAGGAGCACTCGCTGTGGCCCATGGCCAAGGGCCAGCCGAACAACCTGTCGGCACTGGCCAAGATCGACGAGATGCACCCGCGCACCATTCGTCAGGACGGTGAGTACCTGATCCAGCTGATCAAGCGCGCCGCCAGCCTGCCGCCCGAGCAGTGGCCAGCGCCTTTGCCCGAGCCGCTGCCGATCGAAGCCGCCGGCATCCTCAAGCAGCTGCGCGCCATCGGCCAGGCCGAAGGCGAGCGCCTGGGCATTGCCCCCGAGCTGATGCTGCGCAAGAAAGCCCTGGAGGCGCTGCTCAAGAGCGGCTACCCCAATGGCCCTTATCAATTGCCCGATTCGCTGCGCGGCTGGCGCCGTGAGCGCATGGGCCAGGCCCTGCTGGACAGCCTTGCAGGCGCTGGAGAAACCCGATGAAACGCATTTGCTCGATTTACAAGAGCCCCCGCAAGAACGAAATGTACCTGTACGTGCTCAAGGCCGATGGCCTGGAGCGCGTGCCCGAAGGCCTGCTGCCGTTCTTCGGCACCCCAGTGCACGCCTTCGACCTGGTGCTCAGCCCCGAGCGCAAGCTGGCCCGCGAAGACATCACCAAGGTGCTGGAAAACCTCGACAACCAGGGCTATCACCTGCAGATGCCGCCGCCGGATGACGACTACATCGAGCACCTGCCCGAAGAGCTGCTGCGCCGTAACGACCCGGCCTGATCATGCGCGTACTGATTGCCGAGCATGACCATGCCCGCTACGCCGAGCTTTTGCGCGCAGCCGCGCCTGAAGTGGAAATCCTGACCAGTGGCGACTCGGCCGAACTGGCCCGCCAGGCACCCCGGTGCCCGGTGTGGCTGGGCCAGCCAGACCTGCTGGCGAGCTTGCTGCGCCAGGGCCACAAGCCCGAGTGGGTACAGTCGACCTGGGCCGGCATCACGCCGTTGCTGGCCGACGGCTTGCCGCGTGATTACCGCCTGACCCGTGCGGTGGGTATCTTTGGCCAGGTGATGGCCGAATACATGCTTACCTACCTGCTAGGCCATGAGCGCGAGGTGCTGTCGCGCCTGGTCAGCCAGGTCGAGCGGCGCTGGGACGACCGCCCGGGGCGCACCCTGGAAGGGCGCAAGGTGCTGATCGTGGGCACCGGCGACATCGGCCAGCGCGTGGCCGAGTTCCTGCAGCCGTTTGGCGTGGTGCTGTACGGAGTTGCCAGCAGCGCCCGTGAACAGGCACCGTTCGTCGAAGTGGCGGCGCTGGCCGACCTGCCGCGCATGGTTGGCCAGGTCGACTACGTGCTCAACCTGCTGCCGGATACCCCGGCTACCCACGACCTGTACGACACGGCGCTGTTCAAGTGCTTCCAGCCTACGGCGCTGTTCATCAATGCCGGGCGTGGCGCGGCAGTGGTGGATGCTGACTTGGTAGAGGCGCTGAAAGAGGGCCATCTGGCCGGGGCAGTGATCGATGTGTGCCGGCAGGAGCCGCTGCCCAAGCAGCACCCGTTCTGGACGGCCTGGGGCTTGCTGCTGACCGGGCACAGCTCGGCGCCCACCTCGCCAGCGGCGATGGTGCGGTTGTTTGTCGAGAATGTGCGGGCGTATGAAGCAGGGCAGGGGATGCGTGGTGAAGTCGACTTCGCCCGGGGTTATTGATTTGTAGTGCTTGTACGGGCCTCTTCGCGGGTGAACCCGCTCCTACATCGGGTGGTGATCCCCTTGTAGGAGCGGGTTTACCCGCGAAGAGGCCGGTACAGACGACACAAGGCTTACAGGCTGAAATCACCCTCAGCCGCCAGCTCACTCAGCGGCTTGCGCGGGCTAGGCACTTCACGCGACTGCAGCGCTTCGTCCAGGCTGGCCTTGTCACCCAGCTTGCCGATCGCCACCATGGCATGCAGCACATAGCCTTCAGGAATCTTCAACTCCTGACGTGCCAGCTCCTGGTCGAAACCGGCCATGCCGTGGGTATGCCAGCCACTGATGCTGGCCTGCAGGGCCAGGTGCCCCCAGGCGGAGCCGGTGTCGAAGGTGTGCCACAGCGCCGGTTTTTCTTCGGTGGCACCCGGGGCGCCGAAGGTGGTCTTGGAGATCACCATCACCAGCGCCGACGCCTGTTGCGCCCAGCTGCGGTTGAACGGCACCAGCAGGCTCAGGTAACGCTCCCAGCTCGGCGTATCACGGCGGGCATACAGGAAGCGCCAAGGCTGCGAGTTGTACGCCGACGGTGCCCAGCGGGCGGCTTCCAGGAAGCTCAGCAGGGTCTCTTCGCTGATCGGCTCGGCGGTGAAGGCGCGTGGCGACCAGCGGTTGATGAACTGCTCGTTGATGGCGTAATCGGCAATGCGGGGGTTGGCGCTCATGGCGGCTCCTGCAAAAGGACGGGAAACGCGCACGCTACTGCGTCCCGTCGCGACTGACAAGCGGTCTGGCTTTGCCGAAGGCCAGGCTCTAGACTGGCGCCGCCGCGCGCCGTGGCCTCAAGATGAATGCAGGAAACCCGTGTAATGATCGCTGAAAACGCGCCGTTCTGGCGGCGCAAGACCCTCGAACAACTCAACCCGCAAGAGTGGGAGTCGCTGTGCGACGGCTGCGGCCTGTGCTGCCTGCAAAAGCTCGAGGACGAGGACGACAACAGCGTTTACTACACGCGCATTGCCTGCAAGTTGCTGGACCTGCAAACCTGCCAGTGCAGCGACTACCCCAACCGCTTCGCCCAGGTGCCAGACTGCATCCAGCTCACCCCGGGCAAGGCTGACCAGTTTACCTGGCTGCCGAGCACCTGCGGTTACCGCCTGGTCAGTGAGGGCAAGGACCTGCCTGCCTGGCATCACCTGGTCTGCGGCGATCGCCAGCAGGTCCATGAACAGCGCATTTCCCAGGCGGGGCGTATGCTCAGGGAGCAGGATGTGCACGAAGACGACTGGGAAGACCACCTGATTTTCCGCGCCAGCTGACCGGCGCGGCCCGCTGCCACGGGGAAACAAGGAGTTTCTGTATGCGTTGCCAGCTGTTGTTGCTGTTGGGCCTGATGGCCAGTGCGCCCGCCTGGGCGAAAAAGGTCAATCTCGACTACGAAGTGCGCCTGCTGCCTGCCAGCGGCCAGGCGGAAGTTCGCCTGACCTTGGCTGACGGCAGCGCGGTGCGCAGCCTTGACTTCGACCTGGGCAAGGCCGGGGCCTACAGCGGCTTCCAGGCCGATGGCCAATGGCAACTGAAAGGTCAGCGCGGGGTATGGCAGCCTGCGGCCGGCAAGACCAGCCTAAGCTACCGCGTGCTGCTGGACCAGAAGCTTGCCAGCGGCGCGTTTTCGTCGCGTATCACCCCGCACTGGGCGCTGTTCCTGGGCGACCAGTTGGTGCCGCCCGCACGCCTCGACCAGCAGGATGGGACCGAGCTGGTGGCGCGCCTGGCATTCGACCTGCCGGAGGGCTGGAAGAGCATCGAGACGTCCTGGCCGCGCGTCGGCAAGGACAAGTTCCGCATCGACAATGTATCGCGCCTGTTCGACCGCCCTACTGGCTGGATGCTCGCCGGTGACTTGGGCAGCCGCCGCGCCCGCCTGGGCGAAACCGACGTGACCGTGGCCGCGCCGGTGGGGCAGGGCATGCGGCGCATGGACAGCCTGACCTTGCTCACCTTCGTCTGGCCGCAGTTGCAGGCGGTATTCCCGCGCAACCCGCCGAAGCTTTTGCTGGTGGGCGCACGTGACGGCATGTGGCGCGGAGCGATGGCGGCGCAGGGCTCGTTGTACCTGCACAGTGCTCGGCCGATGGTCAGCGAGAACGGCAGCAGCCCGTTGTTGCGTGAAGTGGTGCAGTTGTTTGCGCAGATTCGTGGGCGTGACAACAGTGACTGGCTGGTGGAAAGCCTGACCGACTATTACGCCAGTGAGTTGTTGCGCCGTTCCGGCGGGGTGAGCGATGACCGCTACCAGGCCTGGCAGGCGCGCCTGAGCAAGCAGGGCGCCAAGGTCACCCGGCTCAAGGGCGAGCGCGCCACCCCGGCCCAGGTGGCCCGTGGAGTGATGCTGCTGCAGGCGCTGGACAAGGAAATCCGCATTCACACCCAGGCCAAGCGCTCGCTGGACGATGTGGTGCGCGGGTTGATGCGCTTGCCGAGCGTGAGCACCGAAGAGTTCGTGCAGATCAGCGAGAATGTGCTGGGGCGGCGGTCCGAGGTGTTGCAGAGCAAGGCGTTGCGTTAGACATCTCTATCGCCTGTGCCGGCCTCTTCGCGGGTAAACCCGCTCCTACAGGGCAATCACCGCCCGTTGTAGGAGCGGGTTTACCCGCGAATAGGCCCGCACAGGCCAGTGATATCCCTGCAGCCATGAGCGCCCTGTGGGAGCGGGTTTACCCGCGAAAAGGCCGGCACAGGCCAGTGATGTCCCTGCAGCCATCAGCGACCTGTGGGAGGCTTGCCGGCGATAGGGCCAGCACAGGCAATGCATTAATCAACCGCCAGCCAACGGATCCTTGCCCGTCACCGTCACCCCGCGCGTCGCCGCCTTGGCGCTGGCCTTCAACGCCTCCAGCTCCGCCGCACTACGCTCGATATCCAACCGCAACCGCTGATACTCCCGGCGATGCCGCTGCCACCAGGCCTTGGTCGAGCAATGCCCGCTGACCCCACGCGCCACGGCCAGCCCGCCCACCACCATCTGCAGCAATCCGACCAGGCCGCCATGGCGCAGCCCCTTGCTGAACATCAGCGCGCCCCCCGCCAACGAACTGACCCGCTCCAGACCCTGGACATTGTGCTGCGACGACGCAGCGGAATGGATATCGAGCATGACAACCCCTCCATGTGAAATGTAAGCAGCTGACCCGCAGCGCGCCGCCCGCGTTCATTCAGGTCGCCCAGCGGCAACTCATGTCGCCTTCAGGGCTCTGCCATGCAGCTTTCAGCGCTGCCAATGTCATCTATGGTCAAGTCCGTGGCGGATTCAGGCAACTTGAGTGCCCCCTCGCTGGCGTACCGTGACCGGGCGCGAAGCTCATCCACGCTGGGTTTCGATCCAGGAGCTTCACGTCCCCCCACAAAGAAAACAAAAGCAGGGATCAGGATGACAATGACAAGCGCGAGTGGCGCCGGCAATCAGCTGGCGCAAGGCTTCAAGCAACGCCATGTGACCATGCTGTCCATCGCCGGGGTGATCGGTGCCGGGTTGTTCATCGGCTCCGGGCACGCCATCGCGGCGGCCGGCCCTTCGGCCATCGTCGCCTACGCACTGGCAGGTGCGCTGGTGGTGCTGGTCATGCGCATGCTCGGGGAAATGGCGGTCGCCAGCCCCGATACCGGCTCGTTCTCCACCTACGCCGACCGCGCCATCGGTCGTTGGGCCGGCTTTACCATCGGCTGGTTGTACTGGTGGTTCTGGGTGCTGGTGATTCCCATCGAAGCCATTGCCGCCGGCGTGGTGCTCAACAACTGGTTCCCGCACATCGATGCCTGGTTCTTCGCCCTGAGCATGACCGTGCTGCTGACCGCCACCAACCTGTTCAGCGTGGCCAAGTACGGCGAATTCGAGTTCTGGTTCGCCATGCTCAAGGTCATCGCCATCGTTGCCTTCATCGCCTTGGGCGCAGCGGCGTTGGCCGGGGTGCTGCCGGGTCGTGAAGTCAGTGGTCTGCCACTGCTGCTGCAGCAGGAGGGCGGCTTCATGCCCAATGGCTGGACGGCGATCATCGGCGCCTTGCTTACCACCATGTTCAGCTACCTGGGTACCGAAGCGGTGACCATCGCCGCCTCCGAGTCGAAAGACCCGGCGCGCAACATCGCCAAGGCCACCCGCTCGGTGATCTGGCGCATCAGCGTGTTCTACCTGCTGTCGATCTTCGTGATCATCTCGGTGGTGCCATGGAACGACCCACTGCTGCCGGTGCAGGGCTCGTACCAGCGCGCACTGGAAATCATGCACATCCCTTACGCCAAGCTGCTGGTGGACATGGTGGTGCTGGTGGCAGTAGCCAGTTGCCTGAACTCGTCGATCTACATTTCGTCGCGGATGCTTTACTCGCTGAGCAAGCGGGGTGATGCGCCGGGCTTCATCCAGCGCACCTCCAAGGTAGGCGTGCCGCGTGCGGCGGTGATCGGCAGCACGCTGATCGGCATGCTGGCAACCATCGTCAACTACTTTGCCCCGGCCGAGGTGTTTGCCTTCCTGCTGGCCAGCTCCGGGTCGATTGCCTTGCTGGTGTACCTGGCGATTGCCTTCTCGCAACTGCGCATGCGCGCCATCCTGCAGCGGCAGAACGTGGAGATTGCCTTCAAGATGTGGCTGTATCCCTGGCTGACCTATGCAGTGATCGGTTTCATCATCTTTGCCCTGGGCACCATGTTTGTCATGCCCAAGCACCGTATGGAAGTGTCGCTGACCTTGGCGTTGGCGCTGGTGATCCTGGCGCTGGGGGTGATTACCAGCAGGCGGCATGCGCGGCGGGAGGCGCTGGCGACCGCGTAATGGGATATGCGTGATTGAAAGAAAGCCATCTGCCTGCAGGTGGCTTTTTTGTTTGTGCGGTCCCTGTGGGAGCGGGTTCACCCGCGAAGAGGCCGGCACATTTTGCCCATTTGTCTGATCTGGATAATTACCTGTCCGGTTTGGCAATGCAGCCCCCAGGGTGTTTAATTCCACCTTTGGGCCCTCTTGAACCCCCTAAAAACAAAGGCCCAGGCAGATTTCACCGTTCATCGAAAATGCTGTAGACACATTGTCTAACAGTGCCATATAGTCGTTATACAAATAGTAGACATAGCTCTATGACAACAAAGAAGGCCGCCATGAAAGCCAGTGCTCAACCACTCATCGCTGAAGTGCCGCAGGACCGCAAAGCCGTCCTTGCCGAAGCACTGCGCCGCCGGATCCTCAGCATGGAACTGGCCCCGGGCGCGGTGGTGGACGAACTGGCCCTGTGCGACGAATTTGGCCTTTCGCGCCCCCCGGTCCGTGAGCTGCTGCGCCAGATCGCAGCCGAAGGCTACATCGAACTGGAAGCCAACCGCGCGCCACGCGTCGCCGCCATGAACCACGAGTCGCTGCACAGCTTCTACGTTGCCGCGCCGCTTATCTACGTGGCCACCACCCAGCTGGCCGCCACCTACGCCAGTGCCGATGAAATCGAAGTGCTCAAGGCCATCCAGGCTAAATTCCGCCAGGCCATCGAAGAGCGCGACGTGGAAAACCGCGTGCTCTACAACGACGCCTTCCACCTCGAAATCGGCAAGATGGCGCACAACGATTACCTGATGCCAAGCCTGCGCCGGCTGCTGATCGACCATACCCGCCTGGGCAAGATTTTCTACCGCCACCCGACCACCGACGACATGCAGCGCGACCTCGAGATCGCCTGCGAACAGCACGAGCAGATGATCGAAGCCATCGAGCGCCGTGATGCGCCCACCGCTGGCCAGTTGGCGCGTGAACACATGGAACTGTCGCGTCGGCGCATGGCTGAGTACGCCGCACCGCAAGGGCTGGATGTACCGATCCAGATATGAAATACCCCGGTCGGGCCACTGGCGCTGACCACTCGTCAAACAACAAGATCCAGGTTAGTGACATGACAAGAATAAGTTCGTTACCTGCCGATGATGCCACCTGTGGCTGGTATCACCTGAGCAAGCCCCGCACGCCAAGGCCGGCCCACAATGGTCACAGCCAGGCGCGTTGGGTAGTGGTCGGCGCCGGCTTTACCGGCCTGGCCGCTGCGCGGCAGCTGGCAACGAACTTTCCGGATGACGAGATCGTGCTGATCGAGGCGCAGGAGGTCGGCTTTGGCACCTCCGGGCGCAACGCCGGCTTTGCCATCGACCTGCCGCACGACATCGGCGCCGAGGACTACATTGGCGACATCGACATCGCCAAGACCGTGCTCAAGCTCAACCTGGGCGGCCAGTCGTACCTGAAGGAACTGATCGAACGCTACGACATCGAGTGCCAGTTCCGCCACTGCGGCAAATACCAGGCGGCCATCGAAGACCGTGGCATTGCCGTGCTGGATGCCTATCGCCGTGGCCTGGACAAGCTTGGCCAGCCTTACGAAGTGATCGAAGGCCGCGATCTGCCAGACCACATCGGCACGCACTTCTACCGCAAGGGCCTGTTCACCCCTGGCACCGCTTTGCTGCAGCCCTCGGCACTGGTCAAAGGCCTGGCCGACAGCCTGCCGAGCAATGTTTCGCTGTACGAGCACACGCCGATCACCGACGTCGAGTACGGTGACAAGGTCGTGTTGCGCCACGCCAACGGTTCGATTACCGCCGACAAGCTGGTGCTCACGACCAATGCCTTTGGCATGAGCTTCGGCTTCCTCAAGGGCCGCATGCTGCCGGTGTTCACCTACGGCAGTATCACCCGCCCGCTGACCGAGGAAGAGCAGGCGCGCCTGGGCGGCAAGCCGTACTGGGGCGTGATCCCTGCCGACCCGTTCGGCACCACCATGCGCCGCACCGTCGACAACCGCCTGCTGATCCGCAACAGTTTCAGCTACAACCCCGACGGGCGCAGCAACCGCAAGTACCTGGAGCGATTTGTCGAGCGCCACCGCGAATCGTTCGCCCGGCGTTTCCCGATGTTGCCCGGGGTGAACTTCGAATACACCTGGGGCGGTGCACTGGCATTGTCGCGCAACCACATGGGCTTCTTTGGCAAGTTGGCGCCCAATGTGGTCGGCGCACTGTGCTGCAACGGCTTGGGCGTTACCCGGGGCACGGTCACCGGCAAGTTGCTGGCCGACTGGCTGGCCGGTGACAAGAACGAACTGATCGAATTCCTGCTCAATGCCCCCGGGCCTTGCGCAAACCCGCCGCAGCCCCTGGTTTCCCTGGGCCTGAACGCCAACCTGATGTGGGGGCAGTTCCGCGCTGGCAAAGAAAGCTGATCGATAACAGGCAATAGGCATAGAACAGAAAGGTCGGCGTCGATAACGCCGGCACGGGCTCACGCAGCCTGAAATTGACGGCCGGTAGTAATTACCGGGTACCCGGGGCTGAACAGTGTTTTCAGTTTCGCGGGCACGCTCGCCTTGAATTTGTGCATGTAGCAGACGTGGTAGGAACAATAATGACAAGTCCGAATGTTTCGATTGAAGAAGTACCGATCAACAACTTTCACCAGTTGCTGACCCTGCGTTCCGGTGGCGGCTCGTTCGTCGACGGTTATGTACTGAGCATCATCGGCGTGGCCATGGTGCAGATGTCCGCGGGCCTGAGCCTGACCAGTTTCTGGCAGGGCATGATTGCCGCCTCGGCGCTGATCGGGATTTTCTTCGGTGGCTTCTTCGGCGGTTGGCTGACCGACCGTTTCGGCCGCAAGCGCGTGTTCTTCGTCGGCCCGACCCTGTTTATCCTGGCCTCGGTGGCGCAGTTCTGGGTGGAGTCGGCGCTGGCCCTGTTCCTGCTGCGCTTTGCCATCGGCATTGCGGTGGGCATCGAGTACCCGGTGGCCACTTCGCTGCTGGTGGAGTTCCTGCCCAAGAAAAACCGTGGCCCACGCCTGGCCACCCTGACCGTGCTGTGGTTCGCCGGTGCGGCCACCGCCTACATGGTCGGTGAAGCCATCCTGCGCCACGGCGGTGACGATGCCTGGCGCCTGGTGCTGGCCAGTGCCGCGGTGATTGGCGCGCTGCTGTTCGCCATTCGCCTGGGTACCCCGGAATCGCCACGCTGGCTGATCAGCAAAGGCCGTTCGGCTGAAGCCGAGCAGGTGATCAAGCGCGTGTACGGCAATGGCTTCTCGCTGAGCAACCTGCCGGAAGAGCCCAAGTCGCGCAAGCTGTCGTTCATTAGCCTGCTGCACTCCGGCTACGGCAAACGCATGCTGTTCGTCACCATGTTCTGGACCTGCTCGGTGATCCCGGTGTTCGCCGTCTACGCTTTCGCCCCGAAGGTGTTGGGTGCGCTCAACCTGAAAGGGGACTGGGCAGCCATCGGTTCGGTCGCCATCACTTGCCTGTTCGTGGTCGGTTGCATCATCGGCACCCGCCTGCTGAACACCATTGGCCGCCGTACCACACTGCTGCACAGCTTCTTCTGGTCGGGGCTGGCACTGCTGGGCCTGGGCGCCTTCAGCAACGGCAACGAGATGCTCATCCTCGCCCTGTTCGGCGCCTACGCGCTGTTCATCGGCGGCGCCCAGGTGCTGCAGCTGGTCTACCCCAACGAACTGTTCCCCACCGAGATCCGCGCTGGCGCGGTGGGCGTGGGCACCTCGATGTCGCGTATCGGCGCAGCCGTCGGCACCTGGCTGGTGCCCATCGCCCTGGATAGCTACGGCATCGGCGCAACCATGTATGCCGCCGCCGCCGTGACCTTCGTCGGCCTGGCCTTCTCGGTCGCGCTGGCACCGGAAACCCGTTCGCTGAACCTGCAACAAGCGGCATCGCTGAGCTGAACCCAAACAACCCACCGCAGCGACGCTGCTGCGGGCTATACCACACTGAGCAACGCACTGGAGAACCTACCGTGAAATTCCAAGGCATCTATACCCCGGCAATCACCCCGCTGGCTGCGGACGGCTCGATCGACAAGGCGGCGTTCGCCGAGGTCCTCGAATACCTGGTCGAGTCGAAGATCCACGGCGTCATCATTGGCGGCTCCACCGGCGAGTACTACGCCCACACCACCCAGGAGCGCATCGAGCTGGCTGCCCAGGCCAAGGACGTGCTCAATGGCCGCCTGCCGCTGATCGTCGGCACCGGTGGCATCCGCACCGAAGATGCCGTGGCGTTCGCCCAGCATGCCAAGGAAATCAAGGCTGACGCGCTGCTGGTCGGTACCCCACCGTACGCGTTGCCGACCCAGCAGGAAATCGCCCTGCACGTCAAAGCCGTCGACGCCGCCGCCGGCCTGCCGATCATGCTCTACAACTACCCGGGCCGCATGAGCGTGAGCATGGGCGAGGAGTTCTTCGACGCCGTTGCCGACGTGAAGAACATCGTCGCCATCAAGGAAAGCTCCGGTGACATGGCCCAGCTGCACCGCCTGGCCATCCAGCGCCCGAACATCCAGTTGTCGTGCGGCTGGGACGATCAGGCCCTGGAGTTCTTCGCCTGGGGCGCCCAGAGCTGGGTCTGCGCCGGCTCCAACTTCATCCCGCGCGAGCACGTAGCCTTGTATGAGGCCTGCGTGATCGAGAAGAACTTCGACAAAGGCCGCAAGATCATGAGCGCCATGATGCCGCTGATGGACTTCCTCGAAGGTGGCAAGTTCGTTCAGGCGATCAAGAACGGCGTGGCCCTGAACGGCCTGAAGACCGGTGGCGTGCGCAAGCCGCTGTACGACCTGGATGACGCCGAGAAGCAAGAACTCAAGCGCGTGGTCACCGAGCTGAAAGCCACCATCGCCCAGATCCAATAAGGAGGCCGGAAAAATGGCTGAATTGCTGAGCAAGGAACAATACGCGGCCATCGCCGCCGAACTGCAACTGCGCACCCAGGCGTTCATCGACGGTGAGTTCCGCGACGCCATCTCCGGTCGCACCTTCGTCACCACCAACCCGGCCACCGGCAAGCAGCTGGCCGAGGTCGCCGCCTGCGACGTCAATGACGTCAACGTGGCCGTGGCCGCGGCCAAGCGTGTGTTCGAAGAAGGCACCTGGTCGAAGATGCAGCCGAATGACCGCAAGCACGTGCTGCAGAAGTTCGCCCAGCTGCTGGAAGACAACGCCCACGAGCTGGCGGTGCTGGAAGCGCTGGACAGCGGCAAGCCGGTCAGCGAGTGCCAGACCGTCGACGTGCCGGAAACCATCCACACCATCCGCTGGCACGCCGAGCTGATCGACAAGATCTACGACGCCACCGCCCCGACCGGCAACGCTGCCGTGACCATGGTGGTGCGTGAAGCCATCGGCGTGGTCGGCCTGGTACTGCCGTGGAACTTCCCGCTGCTGATGCTGGCCTGGAAGATCGCCCCGTCGCTGGCCGCCGGTTGCTCGATCGTGGTCAAGCCAGCCAAGGAAACCACCCTCAGCGCCCTGCGCGTGGCCGAACTGGCCCACGAGGCCGGCATTCCGGCTGGCGTGTTCAACCTGGTGCCTGGTGGTGGCCGCGAAGTGGGTGAGGCCATCGGCCGCCACATGGACATCCCGATGGTCAGCTTCACCGGTTCCACCGACACCGGTCGCCTGTTCCTGAAATACGCTGCCGAGTCCAACCTCAAGCGCATCGTTTTGGAGCTGGGTGGCAAGAACCCGGCCGTGGTCATGAACGACTGTGAAGACCTCGACGAAGTGGCCCAGTTCGTCACCGCCGGTGCGTTCTGGAACATGGGCGAGAACTGCTCCGCCTCGTCGCGCCTGATCGTGCACAAGGACGTCAAGGACGAGTTGCTGGGCCTGATCGCCAAGCACCTGAAGGACTGGAAGCTGGGCGACCCGCTGGACCCGGACAACCGCCTGGGCGCGATGGTCAGCAAGTCGCACTTCGAGAAGGTCAAGTCGTATCTGGAATATGCTGCCGAGCAGAAACTCAGCATCGTTCAGGGCGGCGAAACCGAAGAAGGCGTGTTCGTGCAGCCGACCATCGTCGACAACGTTGGCCGCGACAACAAACTGTTCGTCGAGGAAATCTTTGGCCCGGTGCTGAGCGTGACCAGCTTCGAGACCATCGACGAAGCGATCGAGCTGGCCAACGATACCGTTTACGGCCTGGCCGCTTCGGCTTACACCGGCAGCCTGCGCAATGCGCTGCGCCTGTCGCGTGAAATCCGCGCGGGCGTGGTAACGGTCAACTGCTTCGGTGAGGGGGATGTGACCACGCCGTTCGGGGGCTACAAGGAGTCTGGCTTTGGTGGGCGCGACAAGTCCATCTGGGCCCATGACCAATACACGGAGCTGAAGACCATCTGGATCAACGCTTCGTGATCTGAGCAAGACCGGTGCTGTTCTGACGGAGTTCGGCACCTGGCCGCCCTGTGTTTGCAGGGCTGGCCCTTTCGCGGGTGAACCCGCTCCCACAGGATCTCCACTGCCTTGATGGTTGTGCGTTACTTGTGGGAGCGGGTTCATCGAGGCGTCGAACCGCCGCGAAGAGGCCGGCCCTGCTACCACAATGGCGGCCTTTTTATTACTTGAACTTGGGCCCCGACCGGGTATTCAGCCCCTTGGCCATCCGGTCATATAGCACCACATTCACCGTCGCCGCCAGGTTCATGCAACCCTCGGTCGGTATGTAGATCGTCTCTTCACACCACCCCCGCACCTCTTCGCTCAGCGAACCATCCTCCGGCCCGAAGATGTAGATGGCCCGGTCCGGGTGGGTGTACTCCGGCAATGGCCGCGCCCCTTCCACCAGCTCCACCGCCACCGGCGTGCAGCCCAGCGGAACGATACGTTGCAGGTCGTCGATGCCGATCAGCGGGATGTCGTAGTGCACGCGCTTGGTGTCGGTGACGAAGTCACGCGCGCGTTCGTACCGTTTGCCGGTGTAAAACACCGAATTGACGCCATAGCAGCCCGCGGCGCGCATTACCGAGCCGACGTTTTCTGGGGACTTGGGGTTGAACAGGCCGATGCAGCTGTATCGTTTGTTTGCCACGTACCGGGGCCCTTCGCGAAAAAAGCGCGATTATACGGGCTGCCCGGTAGCAGCGGGGGGCGAATCGATGGTCAGTCTTTCTTCAGCATGCCGGCCAACGCAGCGAACGGGTTGTGGGTGGCCTTGGCGATGCTCGGGGTGCTGGTGGAGCCTTCGCTGAAGTACTGCTGGTCGGTGTAGCGCGAGTGCTCGTTGTCGTGGCAGTACAGGCACAGCAGCTCCCAGTTGGAGCCGTCCTGCGGGTTGTTGTCGTGGTTGTGGTCACGGTGGTGCACGGTCAGCTCGCTCAGGCGCTTGCCGGCGAACTCGCGGGCGCAGCGGCCGCATACGTGCGGGTACATTCTCAGGGCCTTGTCGCGGTAGCCCATTTCCTTGTCGCGCTTGGCATCGGCAAGGATGCGGTCCAGGCGCGCGGTGGCGGCGGCGGAAGAGGTGGAACTCATGGGTGTTTCCTTTGTTCTGATCAGGCAAGTGACGGTTATGCCATTGAGTCTAGCGCGCTTGCAGGGCAGGCGGACAGGCGAAAGCTTTGATTTAGGCGTAGCCTGTAGGAAGGTTCCCGACAGGAGGTTGCTGATGTTTCATGCGATCCTCGCCGCGCTGGTCATGGCCGGCCTGCCCATGGCCGAAGCCGCCAGCACGCCACCCCGGCTGACCACGCCGGTGCCCGGTGCGCCGGGTACGCCTACGCCTACGCCATACCCGCAGATAACCCCGAGTACGCCGCCCAAGGCTTATGACAGCCAGCCGGGGGCGCCGTTGTTGCCACCGATGCCGGTGCCGGGGCCGCCGAAGGACCAGCCATTGCCCGGGTTGCGGCCGGAGCCGGCGAAGCCGGTGGTGGATGATGATTGAATAAAGCCAGCCTGCACCGGCTTCTGTTGGAGGCCCGTGGTCCCTGTGGGAGCGGGTTCACCCGCGAACACGGGCGAAGCCCGTGCCATCCACCGCGGTGTCTTCTTCGCGGGTAAACCCGCTCCCACAGGGGGCGGCGCGGGTATTCAACGCTGGATTTTACGCCACCCCTAATTCGCCAAACACGAACGCATACTCCAGCGCCACATCCTTCAACCCCTGATACCGCCCGCTCATCCCGCCATGCCCGGCGCCCATCTCGGTCTTGAGCAGCAGCAAGTTGCCGTCAGTCTTCAGCGTGCGCAGCCGCGCCACCCACTTGGCCGCTTCCCAGTACTGCACGCGGCTGTCGTTGTAGCCCGCCACCACCAGCATCGCCGGGTAGGCCTGTGCCTTCACGTTCTCGTAGGGCGCATAAGCCTTGATCCGCGCGTACACCTCCGGCTCCTCAGGGTTGCCCCATTCGTCGTACTCGGTCACGGTCAACGGCAGCTCGGGGTCGAGCATGGTGTTGAGCACGTCGACGAACGGCACTTCGGCAATCGCACAGCGGAACAGCTCGGGGCGCAGGTTGAGCACCGCGCCAATCAACAGGCCGCCAGCGCTGCCACCACTGATCGCCAGCCGATCGGCGCCGGTCACGCCCTCGGCGATCAGGTGCTCGGCACAGGCGATGAAGTCGCTGAAGGTATTGTGTTTGTGCGCCTGCTTGCCGGCGCGGTACCACGCTTCGCCCAGTTCGCCGCCACCCCGTACATGGGCGATGGCAAAGGCTACGCCGCGCTGCAGCAGGCTCAGGCGCGCATGCGAGAACCACGGGTCGAGGCTTTCGCCATAGGCGCCGTAGCCATACAGGTACAGCGGCACGGTCTGGCCCAGGTCCTGGCGGCGGCGCACCAGGCTGATCGGTACCTGGGTGCCATCGGCGGCTGTGGCCCACAGGCGCTCGCTGACATAGTCGTCGGCATCGAACGCACCCAGAACCGGGGTTTGCTTAAGTACGGCCTGGGCGCCTGTGGCCAGCTCCAGCTGGCGTACCTGGGCCGGGCGGTTGAGGGCTTCGTAACGCAGGCGCAGGCGTGGGCTGGCGAACTCCAGGCTGTCTTGCACATACAGGCTGTAGGCCGCATCCGGCAGCTCGACGCGGTAGCCCGGCAGGCCTTGCGGGCGCACTTCGATGATCGGCAGGCCGCCTTCGCGCAGGCTCAGGGTCAGCGCGCCGGCATTCAGGCTGAGGCCTTCGAGCATGATCGCGTCACGGTGCGCCACCAGCACTTGCCATTGTTCACGGCTGGGCACCGGCGCCACCGGGGCGTGATACAGGGCGAAGTTGATGCCGTCCTGGTTGGTGCGGATAAACCAACGCCACTCGCCGTCGAGCTGGCCGTGGTCGGGGAAGTATTCGTGGCCTTCGACCCGCGGCGCCAGGCAGACGAAGGGCGCCTGCGGGGTTTGCGCGTCGAGTACCCAGGCTTCGCTGGTGGTCTTGCTGTTCAGCAGCAGCACCAGCTGGCGCTCGGAGCTGGTGCGGTAGCAATGCAGGAAGAAGCGCCCGTCGGGCTCTTCGAACACGGTCTGTGCGCCGGCACTGCCCAGGGTATGGCGGCGCAGGCGCCATGGCCGGTGGGTGTCGTCCAGTTCGGCGAAGAACAGCGTCTGGCTGTCGTTGGCCCAGGTCAGGCTGCCGTCGCAGTCATCGAAGGGCAGGGCAGTGACGTTGCCGCTGGCCAGGTCCTTGACGTACAGGCTGTAGACCTCGTCGCCACTGGTATCGAGGCTGTAGGCCAGCAGGCGGTGGTCGGGGCTGACGTTGAACGCGCCAAGCGAAAGAAAACCGCCGTTGGCCAGGGCGTTGGGGTCGAGCAGCAACTGTTCCTGGCTTTCATCGACCGTGTTGGAGTCGTCGGCCGGGCGCGGGCAGCGGTAGTGGCGCGGGTACTCGTCGCCGGCAGTGGTGCGGGTGTAATACAGGTACGGGCCCCAGGGTGATGGCAACGACAGGTCGGTTTCCTGGATGCGGCCCTTGATCTCTTCGAACAGCTGCTCGCGCAGTTGTGCCTGGTTGGCCAGGCAAGCTTCCTGGTAGGTGTTTTCGGCTTGCAGGTAGGCGAGTACCCCGGGGGTGTCGCGTTGTTGCAGCCAGGCGTACGGGTCGGCGGCCTGGTCGGCGTGGGCAATCGGGGGTTGGGGCTTGGTTGGCATTGAGGGTCTCTTGGTTGGGGTTGCCTGTGCTGGCCTCTTCGCGGGTAAACCCGCTCCTACAGCCCGGAAAAGTGTTTATCATAGGCAACTCTTTGCCTGGCTTGCACGAACACCATGATCGAGAACGACTACACCTTCGCCTGGGGCCTGTACGCGGTTGCGGCCCTGGGCTGCCTCCTGGTGGGCTTCAAGCTCACCGGCTGGATGTGGCGCTGGCTGCGCGAACCGCTGCGGGTGCTGCTGGCGGTGCTGCTGCTGACCCCGACCATTGTCGACCCGGTCAAGGAAAGCTTTGCCCCGGCCATCGCCATCACCGCCCTGGATGTCGCCTTCAAGGTCGGCAACAACGCCTGGCGCGCGGTGTCCGACTTTGCCATGTATGGCCTGATCGCCTTTGCCCTGTATTTCCTCTTCGTGCTGCTGCGCTGGCCGCTGGAAAAGCGCGCCCGCGAGCGCCGTGCGCAGGCTGAAGCCGCCGCCCAGCGTCAGCTGGCCGAAGATGACCAGTTCGGCGCCCAGGCGCCACTGGCCGCCGAGCGCAGCGACCGTTACCGTGACGACCCGCCGCCCGCCGCCCCGCGTGGCAATGGCCGGGTCGAGCCCCGTCTGTAAGCGGAGACCCAGCCATGTGCGAACTGTTGGGCATGAGTGCCAACGTCCCTACCGACATCGTCTTCAGCTTCACCGGCCTGATGCAGCGCGGTGGCCGCACCGGCCCTCACCGTGACGGCTGGGGTATCGGCTTCTACGAGGGGCGCGGCCTGCGCCTGTTCCAGGACCCGGCGGCCAGCAGCGAGTCGGAAGTAGCCAACCTGGTGCAGCGCTACCCGATCAAGAGCGAAGTGGTCATTGGTCACATTCGCCAGGCCAACGTCGGCAAGGTGTGCCTGTCCAACACCCACCCGTTCGTGCGGGAAATGTGGGGCCGCAACTGGTGCTTCGCGCACAACGGCCAGCTGGGCGAGTTCAAGGGCCTGGCGAGTTTCTACCGGCCGGTGGGCGACACCGACAGCGAAGCGGCTTTCTGCGACCTGCTCAACCGCATCCGTAGCGCCTTCCCCGAGCCGGTGCCGGTGGAACAGCTGCTGCCGGTGCTGGTCGAAGCCTGTGCCGGCTACCGTGGCCAGGGCGTGTTCAACTGCATGCTCAGCGACGGTGACTGGTTGTTCTGCTTCTGTTCGACCAAGCTGGTGCACATTACCCGGCGTGCACCGTTTGGTGCGGCGCGCTTGAAGGATGTCGACCTGATCGTCGATTTTCATACCGAAACCACCCCCAACGACGTGGTCACGGTGATTGCCACCGAGGCCCTGACCGAGAACGAGACCTGGCACCGCTACGAGCCGGGTCAATGGGCCTTGTGGCGGCACGGAGAGTGCACAGCGCACGGCCAGAGCTAAGGACGCTGCATGTTCAGAAGTTACCTGCGGTTGCTGCTGTTCACCTTCGGCCTGCTGGCCGGTATCCAGGTCCCGGGGCTGGTCAAGGACTACAGCCAGCGGGTCGAGGCACACCTATTCGAGTCGCGCGAGGCGCTGGATGGCTTCCGGCAAACGGCCGAACGCTTCTTCAATGGCGACCTGCAGGCGTTGCTGCGGCACTATCGCAGCAGTGACGACCCGGTGTTCAACAGTGATGCCAACAGCATCGCAAGCCTGATGATCCGCAACGAACTGCTGGAAAACGAATGGCAGGCACTGCAAGGGCCATGGGCCGAGCGCACATGGCATGTGCTGGTGCAGGCCGACCCGCAGCTGCGCGAAGAAACCCTGAACGGCTACAGCTACCAGATTCTGCTGGTGCCCGAGGCGGTTGGCTGGGGTGTTGGCGCAGGGTTTGTGCTGGCGTTTGTGGTCGAGAGCGTGTTGCTGGGGATTGGTTGGGTGATCCTCGGTGGGCGGCGCCGGGTGGTGAAAGAGAGCTGGCGCTGAGTTCTGCCGCGCATGTGGCTAGCTGTTCACGCCAGTTTCGCGCTAATAGGATTAGCGCCATTTTCTTCCTGGCTCTCGCTTGCTGGGCATCGCGCCGCAATGCAGGAAAATTCCAATTAGAGTCATCCATCCCAAAGCTGGATTTGACTTCAGTAAGAGTGGTTGATAGCCAAAAAACAAGAAGTAGGATTGTTCAATTGCTCTCATATAATACGTTATGAAGAAGATGTTGTAGGCAAAGCAGATAGAGAGCAGCGAATAGCCCAGATGTCGTCCGGAACACAGGTGTCGTAATATGAATGCAGTGGCTACGCTGCCTATGATCATAATTGAGAAAGACAGGGGATTCATTGCTTTTCCCATTCAACCAGAATTTGCTCACCCGTCATCATGTCTATTCCGACCTCAAACATAATCGAACCTTTCCCCATCTCCCTGTAAGCCCGAATTTTGTCTGCTTCGATGTAACGAAAAAGTCGCCATGTGCCGGTTTTCAGGATCATACGGCTCATGCCGAATGCTGACAGACCTATATCTACAGCGCCGTACCCAATGTTGCCTTGAGATGCGCGTCCACCCGATATTTCGGCTATTTTTTGGTAGCCTTTACGTACTGGGCCAATGGTGTCACTTCGCCTGGTAACGATATTACGCCCGTTTTCGTAAATGTTGTTGGCACCATGGAGTATCAGTGGTAGCCCCCCAAGCGCGCAGCCCAGTCCAAGCGACAATTTGCACACCGCAACCCCGGTACCTATCTGGAGTACTCCGGCGGCAACGCCTGCAACAAGCTTGCTATATTCTAGTGCTTGTTCAAAAAGGAGCGAATGTTCCCTTGTTAGGCTCTGTACGAAAAGCCTTGATACTTGTCCATGCTGCGTTGAAAACAGCCTCGGAATGCTCATGTACTCCAGTACACTCCGCTTCCTCGGCTGTTTTCGCCTTGCCTGCCCCTGCGTCTCAAGACTTTTCGTACAGAGCCTAGTGATTTTTTCGCTTCCTCAGGCGATAGCCGGCCATCTTGAACCGCATTAACGATTGCCTGCCCCGTACGTGATATTTCCTGGGTAAACTTGGCCCGAAGCCGCTCGTCACTCAAGCATTGCACCCCGATGTGGCGTGCATATAGCGTCAAGCGATTTGCCATGTCATTGACTGCGGATATTTCGGTGGAGTTGGCGAGTGTATTGCTGTCAAGCGGCTTCACAAGCCCTCGCCCCAGTTCGCGTAGCCACTGGTATTTGCTCCCAGATGATGCCAGCCGATGAATCCATAGCGAATGGCAAGGTACTCCTGTGGGTCTTGGTCGTTGAGCAGGATGGAGTGCGGCATCTCGATGCGATGGTCCACAAGTAACCCATCGGATAGAGTTATTTGAAAATAGTGCTCATGCTCGCTATTTTTGTTTCTGCGGAAAAAGTTGATCTTGCACTCTACGATCTCGCGGTTTGTCAATGCTTGGGCGAGTAGAGGCGTCGATTTGTCAACATGCTTTGTAATCAGAATAGGCCGATGAGTTGCAGCCATGGTATTGCCCAGGCTGGCAAGGCTATGGCTGAACGAAAGCACCATGATTTCATCGCGGTGGGCACTCTGGCATCGGTTACCAATGGATTCAGTTGTGGAGCAGCCCGCTGAGATCAGCCCTTGCTGCCTGCCCGTCATTGTCATATATCCATGAAAAGCCATATCTACAACTCCCTGTCAGTGAAGGTGCAAAAGCTAAAGTGCGCAAAGGACGGATGTATGTAGGACGCTTCTGATCTTTATGGTGACAATTGATAGCAAATATTTCCGCTCGTTGTGCCGCGCGTCATTCTGCTGCGTATCAAGCTGTGCTTGCAGGAGTACTATGCACAGTCACTCGACCGAGTTTGACTACAGGATCTGCGTGAGACATGTTGGCCGCAAGCCTTGCGGCAAGCATCTGCAGGCGCGGTAAGGTAGGCATATGGATAACAACAACGGAGGCCGCGTGGTGGAACGCCTGCTACTCAATTGCGACATGGGCGAGAGTTTCGGCAGCTGGCGCATGGGCCTGGATGCCGAGGTCATGCCCTACATCGATTGCGCCAACATCGCCTGTGGCTACCACGCTGGCGACCCCGGTATCATGCGCCGCACCGTGGCGCTGGCGCTGGAACACGGGGTAACCATCGGCGCGCACCCGGCCTACCCGGACCTGGTCGGTTTCGGCCGCCGCTCCATGGCCTGCAGCGCGGAAGAAATCCGTGACCTGCTGCACTACCAGATCGGTGCGCTGGACGGCATCTGCAAGGTGCTGGGAGGGCGCGTAGCCTACGTGAAGCCGCATGGCGCGCTGTACAACGACATGATGGCCGACCCGCTCAAGCTGCGTGCCGTGCTGGAAGCGGTTGCAGCCTACGACAGCAACCTGCCGCTTATGCTGATGGCCACCGCTGATAACCGCGCCGCCCAGGCGCTGGGCGATGAAATCGGTGTGCCGCTGTGGTTCGAGGCGTTCGCTGACCGCGCCTATACCGCCAGCGGCCACCTGGTTTCGCGGCGGCTGCCCGGCGCGGTGCACCACGACCCGGCGCTGGTGGTGGAGCAGGCCGTGCGCCTGGCCCGTGGCGACACGCTGGTGGCGGACGACGGCAGTGCCTTGAAGCTGGCGGCCAGCACCCTGTGCGTGCATGGCGACAACGACAGTTCGGTGGCCGCGGTGCGGCAGATTCGTCAGGCCCTCAATGCGCTGGAGGCGCGATGAAGCCGTGCATCGAAGTGGTAGCCATCGACAGCCTGATGGTGCGCCTGTTCGAGCGTATCGACGAGGCCAACATGCCGTGGATGCTCGCCGCCAGCCAGCGCCTGCGGGCGGCGTTCGGCGAGCACTTGCTGGACCTGGTGCCGTCCTACACCACGCTGATGGTGCAGTTCGACCTGGCGCCAAGCGAGGCGAGGGTGTTGATCGTCCAGGCGCTGGACGGTTTGCAACCAGACACCGGCAGTGGTGGCCGTCGCCACGAGATCCCGGTGTGGTACGACGCCAGTGTCGGCCCGGAACTGCCGGTGCTGGCAGCCCGCAGCGGCTTGAGCGAGGCCGAGGTAATCCGTTTGCACAGTGAGCGTGAGTACCCGGTATTCGCCTTGGGCTTTGCCCCTGGTTTCGGTTTCATGGGCCTGGTTGACGAACGCCTGGCCAGCCCGCGCCTAAGCACGCCGCGCAAGCGGGTGGCGGCGGGTAGTGTGGGTATTGCCGAACGGCAGACGGCGGCCTACCCGGCGGTGTCGCCGGGTGGCTGGAACCTGATCGGGCGTACCCCGGTGCGTTTGTTCGACCATGAACGTGAGGGTTACAGCCTATTGCAACCCGGTGACCGGGTGCGTTTCGTGGCGGTTTCGCGCAGCGAATTCCTGGCCCTGGGTGGTGATGTGGAGGCGCAAGGATGAAGCAGTTGCAGATCGAGGCCAGCACCCCGCTGTGCCAGTTGCAGGATGCCGGGCGTTTCGGCGTGCGCCACCTGGGCGTGACCCAGGGCGGGGCGCTGGACTGGGTGGCCATGCACTGGGCCAACTGGCTGCTGGATAACCCGTTGGGTGCGCCGGTGGTCGAGGTGGCGCTGGGTGGCTTCAGTGTGGTGGCAGAGCAGGATTGTGTGCTGGCGCTGGCCGGTGCCGACCTGGACGCGCGGGTGGATGATCAGCCGTTGGCGCCATGGCGCAGCTTTGCCCTGGCCAAGGGGCAGCGGTTGACCCTGAAGCAGCCGAAGCAAGGCGTGCGCGCATATCTGGCGGCACCTGGCGGGTTTCTGGGTGAGGATGTACTGGGCAGTTGTGCCACGGTTGTGCGGGAAGCGCTGGGCGGTATCGATGGCCAGGGGGCTGCGCTTGGTAAAGGCCAGGTGCTGGCTTTCGCGGGTACTCCGGCAAGCCTTCGTGAAGTACCGGATGCGTTGCGCCCGCGCTATGACCAGAAGCCCGTGCTCGACCTGGTGATGGGCGCGCAGATCGGCGATTTCAGCGGTACCAGCCTGTTTGAGGCATTCAACAGTGACTGGACGCTGGACAGCCGGGCCGACCGCATGGGCATCCGCCTGCTGGGGCCGCAGTTGGTCTACCAGGGCGTGCCGATGATTTCCGAAGGGATTCCGTTGGGGGCGGTGCAGGTGCCGCCGGATGGGCAACCGATCGTGTTGCTCAATGATCGGCAGACCATTGGTGGTTATCCGCGGCTGGGGGCGTTGACGCCGTTGGCATTGGCGCAGCTCGCGCAGTGCATGCCGGGGGCGCGGGTGAGCTTCAGGGCGGTGGTGCAGGATGAGGCGTGGCGGGAGCAGCAGCTTTACCTGCAGCGTTGGTTGTAGGGCTGCTGGCCTATTCGCGGGTGAACCCGCTCCCACAGGAATATCACTGTCCCTGTGGGAGCGGGTTTACCCGCGAATAGGCCGGGACAGGCCCCCTCACTTGGACAGGTACCGCATCCCTTCCTCCAACCCCTGCAAGGTCAGCGGATACATCTTGTCCTCGATCAAATCCCGCACCAGATGGGTCGACGCGGTGTAGTCCCAAGCCTGTTTCGGATAGGGGTTGATCCAGATGATCTTCCTGAATTTCTCCATGAAGCGCTGTATCCACACATACCCGGCCTCTTCGTTCCAGTGCTCCACGCTGCCGCCGGGCTGGGTGATCTCGTAGGGCGCCATGGCCGCATCGCCGACGAAGATCACTTTGTAGTCGTCGCCATACTTGTGCAGCAGGTCGAAGGTGGAAAACCGCTCCGAGGTGCGGCGCAGGTTGTTCTTCCACACCGACTCGTACACGCAGTTGTGGAAGTAGTAATACTCCAGGTGCTTGAACTCGGTCTTGCAGGCCGAGAACAGTTCTTCGCAGACCTTGATGTGGGCATCCATCGAACCGCCGATGTCGAACAGCAACAGCAGTTTCACCGTATTGCGCCGCTCGGGGCGCATTTGGATGTTCAGCAGCCCGGCGTCGCGCGCGGTGTGGTCGATGGTGCCGTCGATGTCCAGCTCTTCGGCGGCGCCTTCACGGGCGAACTTGCGCAGCCGGCGCAACGCCAGCTTGATGTTGCGCGTGCCCAGTTCAACCTGGTCGTCGAGGTTCTTGTACTCGCGCTGGTCCCACACCTTCACCGCCTTGCCCTGGCGCTTGCCGGCTTCGCCAACCCGGATGCCCTCGGGGTTGAAGCCGCCCGAGCCGAACGGGCTGGTGCCGCCGGTACCGATCCACTTGTTGCCGCCGGCGTGGCGTTCCTTTTGCTCTTCGAGGCGTTTCTTGAATGCCTCGATCAGCTTGTCCAGGCCGCCCAGCGACTGGATCTGTGCGCGCTCTTCGTCCGTCAGCGAGCGCTCGAACTCCTTGCGCAGCCAGTCTTCCGGGATCAGCGCCTCGATGTGCCGGTCGAGGTTTTCCAGGCCCTTGAAGTAGGCGGCGAAGGCCCGGTCGAACTTGTCGAAGTGGCGTTCATCCTTCACCAGGATGGCGCGGGCGAGGTAATAGAACTCGTCCATGTCGGCGAACACCACGTGCTTTTGCAGGGCGTGGTGCAGGTCGAGCAGTTCACGCACCGACACCGGCACCTTGGCCGCACGCATTTCATTGAACAGGTTGAGCAGCATGGCCCGGCTCCTGTCAGCGGTTGCCGCGCCGGCTCATGAAGGCCAGGCGCTCAAGCAGTTGCACGTCCTGCTCGTTCTTCACCAGCGCACCGGCCAGCGGCGGGATGGCCTTGGTCGGGTCGCGTTCGCGCAGCACCGCTTCGCCGATGTTGTCGGCCATCAGCAGCTTGAGCCAGTCGACCAGCTCGGAGGTGGACGGCTTTTTCTTCAGGCCCGGCACCTTGCGCACGTCGAAGAACACGTCCAGCGCCTCGCTGACCAGCGACTGGCTGATGTTCGGGTAGTGCACGTCGACGATCTGCTGCAGGGTGCCGCGGTCGGGGAAGGCGATGTAGTGGAAGAAGCAGCGGCGCAGGAAGGCGTCCGGCAGCTCCTTTTCGTTGTTCGAGGTAATGATGATGATCGGGCGCTGCCTGGCCTTGATGGTCTCGTCGATTTCGTAGACGTAGAACTCCATCTTGTCGAGTTCCTGCAGCAGGTCGTTGGGGAACTCGATGTCGGCCTTGTCGATTTCGTCGATCAGCAGGATGACCCGCTCTTCAGCCTCGAAGGCTTCCCACAACTTGCCTTTCTTCAGGTAGTTGCGCACATCGTGGACCTTGTCCACGCCCAGCTGCGAGTCGCGCAGGCGGCTGACCGCGTCGTACTCGTAGAGGCCCTGGTGGGCCTTGGTGGTGGACTTGATGTGCCAGGTGATCAGGCGCGCGCCGAACGAAGCTGCCAGCTGCTCGGCCAGCATGGTCTTGCCGGTGCCGGGCTCGCCCTTGACCAACAGCGGGCGTTCGAGGGTGATGGCCGCGTTTACTGCCAGTTTCAGGTCGTCTGTGGCGACGTAGTCGCGGGTGCCTTCGAACTTCATGGGGGCTGTCCTCTGTTGTAAGCCTGTTCGGGCCCTTTCGCGGGTGAACCCGCTCCTACAAGGGGATTGCGATCCCTGTGTAGGAGCGGGTTCACCCGCGAAAGGGCCTGAACAGGCAGCACATAATCTGGATTTGTTACCGACTATAACGCGGGCCCAAGCGGCTGCAAACGCAGACCGGGTATTCAGTCCCTGAATGCCCCGTCACGCCCGCTCAGTCAGACTTCGGCGCCGGTTGCTCATAACGCGCATTGAACGCCTGGATAAACCCGTTGCGCAGGATCTGCAAAAACGCCTCGAAGGCGCTGATGTTCTGCTTGTGCACGCTGCCACTGAGCTCCACCCGGGTGGCGAACTGGTTTTTCGGCTGGTTCTTCAACACTGTCTCGGTAGCGCCCACCAGTGCTTCCCACACCGAGCGGAAGAAGCCTTTGTCCTTTTCCTGCACGTCCTGTTGCCAGTCGAACACATCCACATCGCGCAGCAGCGGCTTGATGTAGCCGTTCAGCCGGCCATTCTCTGCCTGCGCTTCGATCACCACATCGCCGTGCCCGGCATTGAAATCGAACTTGCCATAGGCGCTGGCGAAGTCGTTCAGCTGGCGCAGCTCGATGCCGGTGGCGCGCAGGCGGAACTCGAAGTCATCGAAATCGCTGAACGGGTCGAACGTGGCGCGGCTTTCCACCTTGGCATCGCCGGCTATCAGGGCAGTGCCCTCGAAGCTGGCATCGCGCCGGCCCTTCTGGTCGCGCACATTGGTCAGGTTGCGGATATCGGCGTCCAGCCGGGTGGCCTTGAGGTCGACCGGCGGCTTGGAGTTGAAGTTGCGAAAGGTCAGGGTGCCGTCTTCGATGTGCACTTCGTTGAGGGTAATCGGCAGCAGCTTGTCCAGTTGCTGGCGCCAGTCGGTGCCCTGGCCGGTCTGCGAGGCCTGCTTGCTGCCGCCGTCGACAAAGTTCAGCTCGGGGCGCACGAAGGTCACCTTGGCCACAACGGCCTTGTCGTAAAGCAGCGAATGCCAGCTCACCGACAGGTCGATCAGCGGTGCGTCGAGCAGCGGCACCGGCACCTTGCCGCTGGTCTTGATGATCTTCAGCCCGTTGATCTTGTACGCCCCACGCCACCAGGCCAGGTCTACGTCGGCCACCTGGCCGCGGTAGTCGCCCATGTCGGCCAGTTTGTCGTTGAGGTAGTCGCGCACCAGGTAGGGCAGGGCCAGGTGCAGTGCCACCAGCACCACCACCAGGCTGGCCAGGCCGATCAGCGGCCAGCGATAACGGGCTCTCATCGGGGTGTCTCCAATGCGGGATGTGCGGTTGACCGCATTGCGCCCGGCCGAGTTCGAACAGGCTTTACTGGCCACTGGCCGAGGCTTACCCTTGAGGTCTTTCCCTGCTTGTTTTCATGCCAAGGACCCCTGCCATGAGCCGTATCTTTGCAGACAATGCCCACTCCATCGGCAACACGCCGCTGGTGCAGATCAACCGCATCGCGCCGCGCGGCGTGACCATCCTGGCCAAGATCGAAGGGCGTAACCCGGGTTACTCGGTCAAGTGCCGCATTGGCGCGAACATGGTCTGGGAGGCCGAAAGCAGCGGCAAGCTCAAGCCGGGCATGACCATTGTCGAGCCCACCTCGGGCAACACCGGCATCGGCCTGGCCTTTGTCGCCGCCGCCCGCGGCTACAAGTTGATGTTGACCATGCCCGCCTCGATGAGCCTGGAGCGGCGCAAGGTGCTGAAGGCGCTGGGCGCCGAACTGGTGCTGACCGAGCCGGCCAAGGGCATGAAGGGGGCGATCGAAAAGGCCAACGAAATCGTCGCCTCCGACCCGGCGCAGTACTTCCTGCCGGGCCAGTTCGAAAACCCGGCCAACCCGGCCATCCACGAAAAAACCACCGGCCCGGAAATCTGGAACGACACCGACGGCGCGGTCGATGTGCTGGTCGCAGGCGTGGGCACCGGCGGTACCATCACCGGTGTGTCGCGGTACATCAAGCATACCCAAGGCAAGGCGATCACTTCGGTGGCCGTGGAGCCGGTCGCGTCGCCACTGATTACCCAGACCCTGGCCGGTGAAGAACTTGCGCCAAGCCCGCACAAGATCCAGGGTATCGGAGCCGGCTTTGTGCCGAAAAACCTCGACTTGTCGATTGTCGACCAGGTAGTGACTGTGACCGACGAAGAGTCCAAGGCCATGGCCATTCGCCTGATGCAGGAGGAGGGCATTCTGTGCGGCATTTCCTGTGGTGCGGCCATGGCCGCAGCCGTGCGGCTGGCAGAAAAGCCGGAAATGCAAGGTAAGACCATCGTCGTAATCCTGCCCGATTCGGGCGAGCGCTACCTGTCGAGCATGTTGTTCAGCGACCTGTTCAGCGAGCAGGAAAACCAGCAGTAATCAGCCTTGCCGCTGATTCGGCGCAATGTTCGGCGGCCTGGTTTATTGCAAAATCTTCATGAATGCGATCCCGCCCGGGTTGTTTGTACCGCGGCGGGATCGGTTTATGATGGCAGGATGATTTTCAGGAGAGCAGGCCGCGCAGCCCTGTCTCTTCCCCAAGGAGTGACGCATGACCTTATCCTTTGCAGCCAAGGCGGGTGTCTTGCTGGTGTTTTTCGGCAGCGTGCTGTTCGTGCACCTGCGCGGCAAGGCGCGCCTGCCGGTGTTGCGCCAGTTCGTCAACCATTCGGCGTTGTTCGCCCCCTATAACGCCTTGATGTACCTGTTTTCCGGCGTGCCGTCCAAGCCTTACCTGGACCGCCAGCGCTTCCCCGAGCTGGACGTGCTGAAAGACAACTGGCAGGAAATCCGCGAAGAGGCCATGCGCCTGTTCGACGAGGGCTATATTCGCGCTGCCGAAAAGGACAACGACGCCGGCTTTGGTTCGTTCTTCAAGAAGGGCTGGAAGCGCTTTTACCTGAAATGGTACGACAAGCCGCTGCCTTCGGCCGAAGCCCTGTGCCCGCGCACGGTCGAGCTGGTCAGCAGCATCCCCAACGTCAAGGGCGCGATGTTTGCCCTGTTGCCCGGTGGCAGCCACCTGAACCCGCACCGCGACCCGTTCGCCGGTTCCCTGCGCTATCACCTGGGCTTGTCCACGCCGAACTCCGATGCCTGCCGCATTTACGTCGACGGTGAGCAATACGCCTGGCGTGACGGTGAAGACGTGATGTTCGACGAAACCTACGTGCACTGGGTAAAGAACGAGACCGACGTGACCCGGGTGATCCTGTTCTGCGACATCGAACGGCCGCTGATCAGCCCGCTGATGACCCGCATCAACCGCAAGGTCAGCGCCTTCCTCGGCCGCGCCACCGCGCCGCAGAACACCGATGACGAGCGCGTGGGCGGGATCAACCAGGCGTATGCCTGGAGCAAGCGCTTCAGCAACAAGATCAGCACCCACGTGAAGCAGTTCAAACGCGCCAACCCCAAGGCCTACCGCGTGCTGCGGCCGGTGCTGGCGGTGGTGGTGGCGTATCTGCTGTATCGCTGGTTGTTCTGATCGCAGCCCGGGCCTCTTCTCGGGCGTGCACGCGAAGAGGTCCGAACAGGCTATTGCCCAACACTAGATTCACCGCTATATTCCGAAACACTTCTCTTCTTTGAAGACCGACCTGATCATGCCGACCACCCCTTCCACCACATGCTTTGCCATCGCGCCAGTCGCGGGCATTGTCGTGCGTGGCAGCCAGCAGCCGGCCATGATCAGTCACTACCCACCACCTGTCAGTGGCGTTGTAGGCGGCGTAGCTCCGCCTCCTTGCGTGGTCGTGCTGGGCTGATCGGCCTTTGGCCGCATCCCTTCGCACACGCAACCTACTGAACACGGTCGGCTACTTCCCTCGCTGAAGCGCACGCCGTCCGTTTGGCTTATTCGCCTACTATCAGGTGGCAATACATGTCCGTTTTTAGCAAAGCATCCGTGGCCTCGGCGGCCACCACCAGCCTGTTCGTCCTGCTGTG
This sequence comes from Pseudomonas sp. S37, assembly GCF_016658545.1. Taxonomy (GTDB): domain Bacteria; phylum Pseudomonadota; class Gammaproteobacteria; order Pseudomonadales; family Pseudomonadaceae; genus Aquipseudomonas. Next base: position 64,339 of record NZ_JACVZC010000012.1, read on the forward strand.
GAGCAGCGGGGCGATCGTCTCCAAGCTGGGCCTGGCGCATGCCAGCCCGTTCGCCTTCCTGCTGTTGCGCTCGGCATTGGCCCTGGCCGGCCTGTTGCTGATCGGCCCGCTGCTGGGGCTGCGCTGGCCGCGCAGTCGCGGGGCCATCCTGCGGGCCCTGGGTACCGGCTGCGTACTGCTCGGTGCCTACCAGATCTTCTACCTGCTGGCGCTTAACACCCATGTCACCCCGGGCATCATGGCCACGGTGATGGGGGTGCAACCGATCCTTACCGTGGTGCTGATGGAGCGCCAGCGTTCCTGGAGCCGACTGTTTGGCCTGGGGCTGGGCTTGAGCGGCCTGATCATGGTGGTCTACCAGGGCATCAACCTGGGCGGGGTGTCGCTGGCGGGCATGCTGTTCGCCCTGCTGGCGCTGGCCAGCATGACCTTCGGCTCGATCCTGCAGAAGCGCATCACCGACAACCCCATGGGCACGCTGCCGCTGCAATACCTGGCCGGCTTTGCCATGTGCGCGCTGTTCGCACCGCTGCAGCCGCTGCAGGTGCAGTGGACCGGCGGCTTTGTCGGTGCGTTGCTGTGGATGGGCCTGGTGGTCTCGCTGCTGGCGACCTTGCTGCTGTACCGGCTGATCGCCAAAGGCAACCTGGTCAATGTCACCAGCCTGTTCTACCTGGTGCCGGCAGTAACCGCCGTGATGGATTTCCTCATCTTCGGTAACCGCCTGGCGCCGCTCAGCCTGCTGGGCATGGGGCTGATCGTGGTGGGCCTGCTGTTCGTGTTTCGCAAACCCGCCACCCGTTTGGCCGAGGCGTAAGCCTTAGCGGAACTCTTCGGGGATGGCGTGGCGCAATACGCCCTCCTCGAAGTCCAGCAGGCCGGCTTCGCGCTGGGTGAGCAGGTAGTAGAGCAGGGTGTCGAGTGAGCGCTGCGGCGGCACTTCGACGGCCAGCATCTTCACTGCCGGCTCGGTTTCGCAGGCGCAGCCGAAGTCCTGCAAGGCGGCGCGGACCTGGTCCAGGGTTTCCGGTGGCCTCACGACAATCCGGAACACCGAGCTGCCGCCACTCTGGCGCAGTTCGGCAAACCAGGTTTCGCCGGCCTCTTCGCGGGTGGCGATTACATCGCCCGGGGCAATGCCGTAGACATGAAACGGAATGTTGTCGACGGCATAGCCGCCTGCCACCGCCTTGGCCCACAGGCCCTCCACCGAGGCCGGTGGGTAGCCATTCTCGTCCTGTTCCAGGCGGAACAGGACCTTCTTGTACGTGTTGTCCATTACACCTCCCGCTTCAGTTGCGCGCCGGGCGCAGCACCAGCCACAACGCCGCGCCAATCAGCAAGCCGCCGTACAGGTGCGCCATCGACAGCGGCTCGTCTAGCAACCACGCCCCCCACACTACGCCGAATACCGGGATCAGGAAGGTAACGGTGCTGGCTTTTACCGGGCCGATTTCGGCCAGCAGGCGGAAATACAGAATATAGGCGAAGGCGGTGCACAGCAGGCCCAGGCCCAGCAGCGACAACCACACCTGCCAGCCGCCCCAGCTCGCCGGTGGCTGGGTGAGGGCGCTCCAGGCGAACAGCGGGGTCATCAGCAATGTGGCGCCGAGCATGCTGCCCAAGGCCGATAGCCGGCTGTCCAGGCCGCTGACCCAGCGCCGTGCGAGGAAACCGGCAAAGCCGTAGCAGGTGGTGGCTGCCAGGCAGGCCAGGGCCCCTTGCACCAGCGCCGTATCGAAGGCGACCGGGCCGGCACCGCTGAGGATGCCGACACCGAACAGGCCAAGGAAGATACCGCCGAGCTTGGGCAGGGTCATGGCCTCGCGGAAGAACAGGGCACCGATCAGCACGCCCATCAGCGGGGTAGTGGCGTTGAAGATTGCCGAGTAGCCGGCGGGCAGTACTTGAGCGGCCACCGAGTAGAAGGTGGCGGGGATGCCGGAGTTGATCATGCCCAGCACCAGGCAGGCGCCGAGCTTGCCCTGGAAATCCCAGCGCACGCGGGCGGCGGCGAGCAGCGCGATCAGGCCGAGGCAGGCAATGGACACGCGGAAGAATGCGGTCGGCACTGTGCCCAGCTCGGGGGCGATGATGCGCATGAACAGGAAGCTCGCCCCCCAGACGGCGGCAAGGGTCAGCAGGCGGGCTAGGGCGATGGGGGTCACAACGGTCTCCGGAGGCAGGGCAGGGGCGCGAGTGTACGCCAGGGGGCGGGGGGATTCTTGTGCTTTCTTGCGGTGTAAACCTGTGCTGGCCCCTTCGCGGGTAAACCCGCTCCTACAAAGAGCGCGCGTACCGTTGTAGGAGCGGGTTTACCCGCGAAGGGGCCAGCACAGGCGCCGCAATTCGAACAGGCCGACTAAGCTCTGTAACTCACCCCCATCGAGGCTTCCGGCATGCCCCAACCCTGGCCCGCAGTCGAAATCGCCCGCACCATCCTCGCTGGCTTCGACGACTACCGCGACCACTTCCAGCGCATCACCCTCGGTGCCCGCCAGCGCTTCGAGCGGGCGCGCTGGCAGGACATCCAGCAGGCCGCCGCTGCCCGCATCAACCTCTATGAAGAAAAGGTCGCCGAGGTCAACGGCTGGCTGCGCCAGGCGTTTGCGGCAGAGGTGCTGCTGGACGTGGAACAGTGGCCGCTGGTGAAAAACGCCTACATCCACCTGATCGACCCGCGGCTGGACGACGAGCTGGCCGAGACCTGGTACAACTCGCTGTTCTGCAGCCTGTTCAGCCACGACCTGATCAGCGACGGCTGCATGTTCATCCACACTACCCGGCCGTCCATGCGCGGCCGTGAGCGCGCCGCGCAAACCCGGACCTACGCGCTTGCCGGTAGCGTGAGGGGCATGTTGCGGGCGATCTTCGCCGATTACCCGTTCGATGTGCCCTATGGCGACCTGGAAGGGGACCTGGCGCGCCTGGAAGAGCAACTGCGCGAATGCCTGCCCGACTGGGTGTGCAAGGACCCGGCCCTGGCCGTGGAACTGTTCGTGCCGGTGCTGTACCGCAACAAGGGCGCTTACCTGGTCGGGCGCCTGTACAACAGCGACGAGCAGTGGCCCCTGGTGATTCCCCTGCTGCACCGCGAGGGTCACGGCATCGAGGCCGATGCGTTGATTACCGACGAGGCCGAGGTGTCGATCATTTTCTCGTTCACGCGCTCGTACTTCATGGCCGATGTGCCGGTGCCAGCCGAGTTCGTCAACTTTCTCAAGCGCATCCTGCCGGGCAAGCACATTGCCGAACTGTACACCTCGATCGGCTTCTACAAGCAAGGCAAGTCGGAGTTCTACCGCGCCCTGATCAACCACCTGGCCAGCAGTGACGACTGTTTCGTCATGGCGCCAGGGGTGCGCGGCATGGTCATGAGCGTGTTCACCCTGCCGGGCTTCAACACCGTGTTCAAGATCATCAAGGACCGCTTTTCACCGTCGAAAACCGTTGACCGCGCGACTGTGATCGACAAGTACCGGCTGGTGAAAAGCGTCGACCGGGTAGGGCGCATGGCCGACACCCAGGAGTTTGCCGACTTTCGTTTTCCGCGCAGCAAGTTCGAGCCGGAGTGCCTGGCTGAATTGCTGGAAGTGGCGCCGTCGACCGTGGCACTGGAGGGGGACACGGTGCTGATCCGCCACTGCTGGACCGAGCGGCGCATGACCCCCTTGAACCTGTACCTGGAGCATGCCAGCGAGGGCCAGGTGCTGGAAGCGCTGGAGGATTACGGCCTGGCCATCAAGCAGCTGGCAGCGGCGAATATCTTCCCCGGCGACATGTTGCTGAAGAACTTTGGCGTTACCCGCCATGGCCGGGTGGTGTTTTATGACTATGACGAAATCAGCTTCCTGACCGAGGTGAATTTCCGCCATATCCCGCCACCGCGTTACCCGGAGGACGAAATGTCGGGCGAGCCGTGGTACTCGATCGGGCCGCATGATGTGTTCCCCGAAGAGTTTCCGCCGTTTTTGTTTGCCGATATGGGCCAGCGGCGGTTGTTCAGCCGTTTGCATGGGGAGTTGTATGACGCGGATTACTGGAAGGGGCTGCAGGCGGCGATACGTGAGGGGAAGGTGATTGATGTGTTTCCGTATCGGCGCAAGGGGCGGTAATTGTGTTTTTTCCAGGCCTGGCGTATTCGCGGGTAAACCCGCTCCTACAAGGGTTACGCGATCCGTGTAGGAGCGGGTTTACCCGCGAAGAGGCCAGGCCTGCCTACACCATCACCCCTTCAAACACTTCAACTCACTGAAATCGGTACGCACTTTACCCAGCCGCTCCTGCAAAAACCGCCGCTGCTGCGGAGTACTCTGCTGCACCAGGTCCACCAGCAAACTGCGCGCCTGCTGCTCGGTATTCTGATACGCCGCCCGGTACTCCGGGGTCCACAAGCTCTCCTTGCGCTGCAACAACGTCGCCAGGCGTGGCTCGAAGCTGGCGTCATTGCGCTGGTTCATCGCCAGCAGCAGTTGCTGCTGCCAGTGGGCGCGGTTGGCGATCCATTCCCGGTTCTGGTCGCCCAGCGCTGTGGACCAGGCTTCTACCCGTTGCTTCTGCACCGGGGTCAGCTCGCCAAACCACGGCGTCAGGCGTTTTTCCATGCGCTCGCTGCGGCGGGTGATCTGCTTGGCCAGCGGGGTTTCCACATACTTTTTCTGCCGCTCGCTGATGTCTTCGCGAAACGCCTCGCGCATTTCCGCCACCTGGCTATCGCTCATGCCGCGCAGCAACTCGGCGGCCGATGGGGTGATTGCCTCGGCCACCACGCCAATCGCCTGGCGGGCTTCGCGGGTACGTTGCTGCAGGGCCTGGTCGGTAACCTGGTCGTCGGCGACCATGCCGCGTACCCGGTCCAGCCAGTCGAGGTAGCCGGGCAGCTGGGTCTTGCAATGCCAGGCCAGGTGTTGCTTCAGGCGGTCGTCGAGCAGGGTTTTCTGCTGGCGGTTCATGTCCAGGTAATCACCCAGCGACCACGGTACCAGGTGGTCGAGGTTGCGGTAGGCCAGGTCCATGCGGTTGCAGGCGGTGAGGGCCAGGGCAAAGGCGATGGCGATAAGCAGGGCTTTGGACAGGCGGAGTGGCATGTGCTGTTCCTTGCGTTGGCGGCCAATCGGTAGACGTAAGGGTAGCCGCCCGGTTCCACCGCAGTGTTGCAGTGGCTGTTTCCTTCCATCGGCAATCTCACTATTATTGCGACTAATTCTTATCTGCATCGTTACAAGGATGATTGCGTGTACAAGGTCCCGCCTGCACCGCACGATGACATGCACTGCCTGTACCGCGACCACAGCGGCTGGTTGCAAGGCTGGCTGCGCCGGCGCCTGGGCGACCGCGAGCGGGCGGCAGACCTGACCCATGACACCTTCGTACGGCTGATTGCCAGCACGGTGGCCCACCCGTTGCGCGAGCCGCGCCATTTTCTGGCGACGGTGGCCAAGCGGGTGATGGTCGACCACCTGCGCCGGCGCTCGCTGGAACAGGCGTACATGGAAACCCTGGCCCAGCAGCCGGAGTTGCTGGAGGTCTCCCCCGAGCAGCGTTTGCTGCTGCTGGAAACGCTGCTGCAGCTGGACGCGATGCTCGACGGCCTCAACCACAAGGTGCGCCAGGCGCTGTTCTTGTCGCACCTTGAAGGTTTGAGCTACGCCGAGATCGCCGAGCGCCTGGGGGTTTCGGTCAGTTCAGTGACCAAGTACATCGCCAAGGCTACCGAGCAGTGCCTGCTGTTTGCGCTGGATGCCGAGCTGTGACCCCGGCGCGGCAACGCCAGGCGCTGCGTGATGCCGCGCAATGGCATGCGCAGCTGAGCGCGGGGGCCGATTACCCGGCGCTGTACCAACGCTGGCAGGCCTGGCACCAGGGCGACCCGGTACACCAATGGGCCTGGCAGCGCCTGGAGGCCTTCCACAGCGAACTGCGCAGCGTGCCGGCGACGGTGGCGCAACGCACCTTGGCGGTGGAGCCGCCGCTGGCGGGGCGGCGCACCGTGCTCAAGGGGCTGGTGCTGGGCCTCGGCGTGTCGGGTTTGGCCTGGACCGGTTACCGGCAAACGCCGCTGTGGCTGGCCGATGTGCGCACGGCTACCGGTGAACGGCGGCAGTTGCGGTTGGCGGATGGCACGCAGCTCACGTTGAACACGGCCAGTGCCGTGGATGTTCGTTATGACCAGCAGCAGCGCCTGATCGTCCTGCGTGCCGGGGAGATCATGGTGACCACGGCCAAGGATGCCCGGCCACTCAGGGTGCGCAGCCAGCAGGGCGAGATGCGTGCACTGGGCACGCGCTTCGTCGTGCGCCAACTGGACGGGCAGACCGAACTGGATGTGCTGGAACATGCCGTTGCCGTGCGCAACCGGGCAGATACCGAGCCGTTGCGGGTGGAGGCGGGCATGAGCCTGCGTTTTGGTGCAGGGCCGTTACCTGCACCGCAGCTGCTCGACCCCAACCGCGACGAGTGGGTCAATGGCCGGCTGGTGATCGACAACTGGCCGTTGGCCCAAGTGCTGGACGAACTGCAGCGTTATCGCCCGGGCTTTATCGAATGTGCCCGTGAGGTGGCGCAGTTGCGCTTGTCCGGCGCCTTCCCGTTGGACGATACCGCACGGGCGCTGCAAGCGATTGCACAGGCGTTACCGGTGCGCATCGAGACCCGCACAAGGTTCTGGGTGCGGGTGCGGCCACTGGCCTGAGGGGGCTGCGCTGTCGCGCAGAAAACTGAGTTCGCAAGCGCTCCGCATCCCCTGTGTGCGGCTTTAGCCGCGAAGAATCTAACGAGGTGCATGGCACCGGCTGCGCCGGTGTTCGCGGCTAAAGCCGCTCCCACAGAGATTGCGCAAGCTTTCAGATTTTGAACAAGACAGTTGATACCACAAAAGAGCGTGACCGCGTCTGGGCACCAGGATTTTTAAAAATATTTCTCGTTTGCATTGTCGGTTTTCCAATTTCACCCGACCCCTCCTGCAAACCGCCACCACAGGCCTTTGAAGGAGCCCCCCATGCAGCGCCGCGTTACCCCCCACGCCTACCCCAGAAAACCCCTCGTCGTTGCCATGTTCAGTGCTGCGTTGCTGTTGCAGGCCGGTGTAATCCAGCCACTCAGCCTCGCCGGCCAGGCCCGTGCCGCCGAAGCCACGCGCAGCTACGCCATCGCTGCCGGCCCGCTGGGCGCAGTGCTCAGCCGCTTTGCCAGCGATGCCGGGGTGGTGTTGTCGTTCGAGTCCGAACTGACCCAGGGCAAGCACAGCCCAGGGTTGCAGGGCAGTTACAGTGTCGAGCAAGGTTTTGCCCGCCTGCTGGCAGGGAGTGAACTGCAGGTGATGGCTGCGGACAATGGTAATTATGTGTTGTTGCCAAGGGCTTCAGAGGGTGCGCTTGAACTGGGTGCGACCAGCATCAATGCCTCGGGCCTGGGGGCCACGACGGAGGGGACCGGGTCGTATACGACCGGGTCGACCAGTACGGCGACCAAGATGAACCTGTCGATTCGGGAGACGCCGCAGACGATTACGGTGGTGACGCGGCAGCGGATGGATGATCAACACCTCACAAGTATGACGGATGTGCTCAAGCATACGCCTGGGATCACCATGACTCAGGATGGCGGTGAGCGTTACAACATCTATTCTCGCGGCAGCGCCATCAATACCTACCAGTTTGATGGTGTGACGACGGTTCAGGAAAATATTACCCGTAATATGCCGGCCACGCTTTTGGACATGGCCTTATATGATCGGGTCGAAATCGTTCGTGGCGCGACCGGACTCATGACTGGCGTTGGCGACCCCAGCGGTGTTGTCAACTTGATACGTAAAAAGCCAACAGGAGAATTCAAGTCTTACGTAAAAGCCAACGTTGGTTCGTGGGACTACTACCGCTCTGAGGCTGATGTGTCTGGGCCTTTGAATGAATCAAGCACATTGCGTGGCCGTATTGTCGCTGCCAAGCAGGATAACCACACATTCATGGATTGGTAAAAACAGGATAGGGATATCTTCTACGGCGTCATCGAAGGTGACCTTACAGACAGTACCTTGTTGCGCTTCAGTGTTGATAATCAAAAGTATAAAGCTACTGGTGCGCCTGGGGCTCCGCTGCTCTTTACTAATGGCCAGGCTGCCAACTACTCCCGGTCAACGGGCTCGGGTGCGCGCTGGGGATATGAAAAATTCGATACTACGAACTATACAGCGACGCTTGAGCAAGCCTTGGAAAATGACTGGCAATTACGTGTCGTGACCAATTACATGAAAACCAAAAGGGATGTGGATAACACTACGCTGGATAGCTCCAGTGGCACAGCTTATTTGAAGCCTGATGGTATCGCTTCTGCAGAACGCACCGATATCGACGCCGATCAGGTTCAGAAAGGTATAGACATTAATGTCCAGGGGCCGTTTGAATTGCTTGGCCGCTCGCATGAACTTATTGCTGGTTTCAATTATACCGATTACTCCAATACCCATGCTGGTCATTCAGGGTTTATTGATGCGTTCGACTACAATAACTGGAAAAATCGCATCGACAAAGTTCCGCTCACTTTCAAGATGGATTTCGATATCAAGAGCCGCCAAAGTGGCTATTTCATTGCGACGCGACTCAATCCAACAGACGATCTTCATGTCGTCCTGGGCGCCCGCCTCACCGACTACCACTATAACTACGATCTCGTATACAACAATGGGGCCGGCTTCGTCAGTAAATACAATTTGCGTCGTCGCGGTGAACTGACCCCGTATGCCGGTGTCGTTTACGACATTACCCCTGAGCAATCGATCTACATCAGCTACACCGATATATTCAAACCTAACGATGCATTGGACGAGTCCGGTAGCGCCATTGAGCCTCAAGTCGGTTCTAACTATGAGCTCGGCTGGAAAGGCGAATTCTTCGGCGGTCGACTCAACGCAAGCACAGCCATTTTTCTGACCCAACTTGATAATGTGCCGGAGGTTGCGGGCAGCGTTCTCGTAGATCCCAGTAATCCCACGGGCTCTACCCGTGATTACTACAAAGCTGTCAGCGGCGCAGAAACAAAAGGTATTGACCTTGAGGTGGCAGGTGAGATCCTGCCTGGCTGGAATGCCCAGCTCGGATACAGCCACACCCGGACAGAAGACGCAGATGGCAATCGGCTGACCAGTCAGTTACCAATGGACACTTTCCGCTTCTGGACGACCTACCGGTTGCCAGGCGAGTGGGACAAACTGACCTTGGGCGCCGGTGTGGACTGGAACTCCAGTTCTTCTCTGTATTTTTCACGCTACCAAAGCAGAATCAATCAGGCTGACTACACGGTTGCCAGCTTGATGGCACGTTACCAAGTCAACGATCACCTCAGTGCCGCGGTCAATGTCGATAACCTATTCGATGAAAAGTACTATTCCGGCATGGGGGGCAGCTATGGTCATTACGGTACCCCACGTAACGCCAACCTGAGTGTGCGCTACGATTTCTAACCCATAGCCCTCAACCACTCAATCAGGGGGCAACCGTCCGGAAGCTTTGACACCACCCCGTGTCTATCCGGAAAATAGCCCCCTTGTCTTGAGGATCATCGGAAATGGCTCTGCTTGGGCGTTACAACAGTTTGCAAATCGTGAAACACGTGGACTTCGGTCTGTACCTGGACGGCGGCGCCGATGGCGAGATCCTGCTGCCCGGGCGCTACATCCCGAAAAACGCCGAGACCGAAGTCGATGACTGGCTGAACGTGTTCATCTACCTGGACAGCGAAGACCAGCTGATCGCCACCACCGAGAAGCCCAAGGTGCAGGTTGGCGAGTTTGCCAGCCTCAAGGTCAAGGACATCAACGGTGCCGGCATCTTCCTCGACTGGGGCCTGTCCAAGGACCTGCTGATGCCGTACTCGGAAGAAGCGCGGCAGCTGAAGATCGGCGACTACTGCGTGGTGCATGTCTACCTCGACAAGCGCACCCGCCGGATCACCGCCACTTCGCGCCTGGACCGTTACCTGGACGTTGCCCCGGCCGACTACAAGGTGGGCCAGCCGGTCGAGTTGCTGGTGGCAGGCGAAACGCCGATGGGCTTCAAGGCCATCATCAACAACCGCCACTGGGGCCTGATCCATAAGAACGAGGTGTTCAAGTTCCTGCGTTCGGGCATGCACGAGAAGGGCTTCATCAAGGAGCTGCGCCACGACGGCAAGATCGCCCTCAGCCTGCAGCCGGTCGGTGCGGCCCTGGCCGACAGCCTGCAAGCGCAGATCATGGCGCGCCTGGAAGCCGAAGGTGGGGTGCTGGGCGTGTGTGACAAAAGCGACCCGGCGCTGATCAGCAAGCTGTTCAACGTCAGCAAGGGCAACTTCAAGAAGGCCATTGGCGGCCTGTTCAAGCAGGGCCTGATCGTCATCCATGACGACCGGATCGAAAAGGCCTGACGGCCTTACGCCTGTACGAAGTTGCGGAAGTCCAGCTGCTCGCCACCCGGACGGGTGTCGCGCAGCAGCGAGTCGCGGTCGGCGCTGAGGGCCAGGCTGATGGTCGAGCGGCGCTTGCCGGGCTTGCGCACTTCCATCTGCTCCAGGTGGGCCTTGAGGAAGTTGGTGGGCACCTTCAGGTGCTGCAGCTCATCGCTTTCAGGGGTGTGCAGCAGCAGGTTGACCCAGTCGGCCTGGCCCTTGCCCAGCAACGCCACCGGCACCTCGAACCACCACAGGTTGCGTTTGTTGTCCAGGATGGCGAACAGGGTGTTGCTGCTGTTCAGCACCGGGCGGGCCAGTGCTTCGTTACGCCGGGCGATGGCGGCGGGTTTGTCGAGTTTCATGCAGGTTCCTGCGGGTTGACGCTATGAAGGCCTGCATTGTGAGGGGTGGCGGGTAGTGGGGCAAGGTTTGCCATCTGCTTTACCTGTTCCGGCCTCTTCGCGGGTAAACCCGCTCCCACAGAGAATGCACATACCAATGTAGGAGCGGGTTTACCCGCGAAGAGGCAAGTAGCCTCACCGACGAACCGGCAGGCTCAACTCGGAAGTCGCCCCATCAGCAGTTGTCACAGTCGCAGTAAAACTGCGCAACCCACCCATATTCTCCAGCACCTGCGCAAACCGCGCCTGCCCCTGCGAATCGCTGTTCACCAGCACTTCCCCAAGGTACTGCTCGGCTTCCGTCCCATCCGCCTCGGCATTACCGAAAAACTCCACCCGCAACAGGCCCGACGCCGGCCCCTGCACCTCGCCGCGCAGCACATTGCCATCCAGCGCAACCAGTTTTGGCGCCTGCTGATCATGGTTGGGCAGCGGCTGGCACGGCTTCGGCTCGCCCTTGCCATCACAGATAATCGCCTGGTCTTTCTTCGGCAAATCCGCCCCGACCCCGCGCGACCCTACATACAATGCATGCGCCTGGGCCGGCACGCCAAACACGATGGCGCCGGTGCGCTGGTCGGGTACGCATGAACCGCCTGCCTCGCAACGCCGGATATCCTGGCTGTTACCCCAGATACGGTTGCCGCTCAGGCGCGTGGCAGTCACCTCCGGCTCCGGGCGCAGGGCCACGCCGATACGGTTGCCGTGGATCAAGTTGCCGTCGAGGATGTTGCCTTCGCCGGTGACGCTGACACCAATCGAGTTGCCGCTGAAGGTGTTGGCCGCCAGGTAGTTGCGCTTGCCCCAGTTGATCTGCAGGCCGTCGGAGTAGTTCTCGAAGCGGTTGCGCACCACGCTGTTGTCGTTGCCCAGCAGAATCTCGATGCCTTGCGAGGGCTCGGGGTTGGCTGCGGTGGAGCGGAACAGGTTGTCGGCCACCAGGTTGAATGCCGCACCGCGGGTCAGCTCCAGGCCATCGCCGTTGTCGATCAACTGGTTGCGCAGCACCTTGTTGTTGTTCGTGGTGGTGGCGGTGGGGTTACCGGCGCCGTCGTCGCCGGTCAGCATGATGCCGGCACCGCCCTTGTTGGCGACGATGCGGTTGTCTTCGATAACGTTGTTACTGGCGCGGTTGACCAGGATGCCGATGCAGAAGTTACGCACCTCCAGGCCACTCAGGTGCACGCCCTGGGTGTCACGCAGTACCAGCCCAGGGTTGGTGGTGGTGCGCACGTTGGTGCCGAACTGGCCGGGCAGGGCGCCGGGGCAGGTACGTACACCCTGGTCCTTGATGTAGGCCGAACCGTCGATGGCGATGTATTGGCCGTCGTGGGCCCAAGGCAGGCCGGTAATGCTGACCGGGCCTTTGATTTCCGGCAACGCGCGATTGGGGCGGATGACGTAGGGCGCTTTGCCGACCGCCGCAATGTCGATGCGGTAGTGGCCGGGGTTCTGGTTGCTGGTTTCGATGGCCCAGCGTAACGAACCGGGCTGGCCGTCGTCGCTGTAGCGCTCGACACGCAGGGTTTCGGGGCTGGCCGGTGCGGCGGCCAGGGCGGGCAGGGGGAGCAGTGGCAGCAAGGCCACCAGCGCAGGCATCAGACGCATGGGTGCGGGTATCCGGAAGACATTGTTCTTATGGAGTGCCAGCCTGCTTCGGGCGGACGTTTGCGGGGGATTCTAGGGCAGTGGTGCTGGCTGCGTAGGGCGGTCAGGGTGATTTGGTGCGGTATTCGCCCGCAGTTTTACCGTTCGGCTTGTGGTTGGAAAATCCGTTGAAACTCCTGGCGAAGGCGTTGGGTCCACCTTCTGTCGACACGGTTCACGTGTCTCCATTTGCAGGAGTTTTGCCATGAGCGGTACCAAAGACAAAGCGAAAGGCCTGGCCAACGAAGCAATCGGCAACGTGAAACAGGGTGTCGGCAAGGTGACCGACAACGACAAGCTGCGGGCCGAGGGCAAGGCGCAGGAGCTGAAAGGTGAGGCGCAGCAGATCAAGGGCAATGTGAAGGATGCGGTGAAGAAGCCTTGATTTGAGGTGGCCTGCGCCGGCCTCTTCGCGGCTGAAGCCGCTCCTGCATCGGGCAGTGTACGCCGGCCAATGTAGGAGCGGGTTCACCCGCGAAGAGGCCCTCACTGTCGTAAGAATATTCTGCAAATGGCCGGGAGCAGCACAGCATCGGCATGGTCTATTAAACTTGCCTGTTGTAACGATCAAGCGGCGAAAGGAGACGCTATGATTTTCCCCGACCTGCGCGGCTTGCCCCTGCACCGCGTGCTGGTACGTACCGTCAAGGAATTCCTTGACGACGAAATGTCCACTTATGCCTCGGCCCTGGCTTACCAGGCGCTGTTCTCGCTATTCCCCTTCCTGCTGTTCCTGATCGCCCTGATCGGCTTCCTGCACCTGCCAGACTTCTTCTCCTGGTTGCGCCTGCAATCGGAGCTGGTGCTGCCACCGCAGGCCCTGGAGCAGGTCAACCCGGTTATCGACCAGCTGCAACAGTCCAAGGGCGGGCTGCTGTCAGTCGGTATCGTCATCGCCCTGTGGACGGCATCTGCCGGCGTGCGCCTGATGATGAGCGCGATGAACGCCGCCTACGACGTGGCTGAAGGCCGGCCGGTATGGAAGCGTATTCCGCTGTCGATCTTCTACACCGTAGGCCTGGCCGGCATGCTGCTGGCGGCCGCCGCGCTGATGGTGCTGGGCCCGCAGGTAATGGAGTGGATCGCCGCCCAGGTCGGCATGCAGGAGTTCATCGTCACCTTGTGGACCATCCTGCGCTGGCCGGTAATCGTCATCCTGTTGATGGTGGCGGTGGCGTTGATCTACTACGTGATGCCTGATGTAAAACAGAAGTTTCGCTTCATCACCCCAGGCTCGGTGCTGGCGGTGGTGGTATGGATCGTCGCCTCGCTGGGTTTTGCCTACTACGTGAAGACCTTTGCCGACTACAACGCCATGTACGGCAGCATTGGTGCAATCATCGTGCTGTTGCTGTATTTCTATATCTCGGCCGCCGTGCTGCTGCTTGGCGCCGAAATGAATGCAGTGATCGAGCACATGTCAGCCGAGGGCAAAAACCCGGGCGAAAAGGATTTCGGTGAGCACAAGGCCCCGGACACCATTACTGTGCTGGGCCATGAGCACCCGGCTTCGAGCGAGCCGCAACCTTCCGAGCCGAACCCCAGATGATCCGTGACATCCTCAAGATGGGCGATGAACGCCTGTTGCGCATCGCCCCGCCCGTACCCGAGCACATGCTCGGCAGTGCCGAACTGCAGCAACTGATCGACGACATGTTCGAAACCATGCGCCACGTTGGCGGCGTTGGCCTGGCCGCGCCGCAAATCGGCATCGACCTGCAACTGGTGATCTTCGGCTTCGAACGCAGCGAGCGCTACCCGGATGCCGAGGCGGTGCCGCAGACCATCCTGCTGAACCCGGTCATCACGCCGACCTCCAGCGAGGTCGAGGACGGTTGGGAGGGCTGCCTGTCGGTGCCCGGTTTGCGTGGCGTGGTGCCGCGCTTCAAGCATATCTGCTACGAAGGCATCGACCCGCAGGGCATCCCGATCAGCCGCTTTGCCGACGGCTTCCATGCCCGGGTGGTGCAGCATGAGTGCGACCACCTGATCGGCCGCCTGTACCCGTCGCGTATCCAGGACTTCGCCAAGTTCGGCTACACCGAGGTGCTGTTCCCGGGGCTGGAAGTCAGCGACGACTGACCGTGCTGCAGGGCTAGCAGGCGCTTGCTGCGCTGGTAGCGTTGCAGGCGGCCAGCCAGGGCTTCTGGCAAATGCTGGGCCTGGTCGAACCCCAGGCGCTGGTAGAAGGGCGCCAGGTCCGGGTGGCAGAACAGCCAGGTTGGGCCATCAGTCTGCGCCAGCGCCGCCTTGACCAGTTGCCCGGCTACCCCTAGGCCGCGATGCTGCGGGTCGACGAACAGGCCGGTCAGCCAGAAACCTTCGCCTACCTTGCTCAGGCTTAGCCCGGCAATGATGCCCGGGCGGCGGGCTACCCACAGTTCGGCGTCACTTGCGGCACGCATGCGCGAGCCGTGCTGGCGGTAAAAGTGGTCCAGCAGCCGGCGTTCTGTGTCCGACAGCTTCGAACAAGATGAATTTTCTGTAATGACGCGTCCTACCCTGATAGCTGACCAGAGGCTCTGGCCTGATGATTTGCGGCCATTTTGTCGCAGATTGTTGCAATTCCGGCAAGGGTGAATATCCGAGTTCGGGGTTCAACTATTGCTGGCCGGGAGTAGACTTTTATTCATCCCCCCTGGCAGTACGAAGCGGGATCGGTACTTCGTGCCATCTTCACCGTAGATGGCAACTTCTCCCAGCCAATGACGGCATCAGAAGTCAATCGATCGGCTTGAATGCTCAAAAGGCAAACCCATATGAAACCATTACTGATTCTTGCATTGGTCGGTATGTCCTCGTTCGCCCTCGCCGATGAGGCCAAACCCGTCTCCAGCCAGCCTGTGGCCCAGCAGTACGACTACTCGATGAACCTCGATATCAAACGGGTGATCAACCTGTCGACCATCCCCAATGTCTGCGAAGTGGTACCTGCAACCATGACCTATGAAGACCACCAGGGCCAGGTGCATACCATCCAGTACCGTGCCATGGGTGAGGGTTGCCAGCAGGGTTGAGCGGCCACCTGCAGGATTGTGCGGCCCCTGCATCCAGCGCAATCCTTGTAGGAGCGGGGGGGGGGGGGGGGGGGGGGGGGGGGGGGGGGG
>NZ_JACVZC010000130.1 GCF_016658545.1 Pseudomonas sp. S37
CCCCCCCCCCCCCCCCGCTCCTACAGGTTCTGTGCCTGCCTTGAAGGCGATCCAGGCTATGTGGGAGCGGCCTTGCGTCGCGAAAGGGCTACAAAGCAGCCCCGGCAGTCTTAACTGACCGGCATTAGGGCGAGCCCGCGAACACCGGCGCAGCCGGTGCAATGCACCGATTTGGACTCTTCGCGGGCGGGCTCGCTCCCACAGGGTACGCGGAGCGCCTGCCAATATTAGCGCTGCCCTTGTTCCTGCCCCTGGCGCAAGCGGGTGCTGACCAGTGCCGCAACTACCAGCAATGCTGCAATGATCCACAAGCCATTGCGCGTGCTGCCGGTGGTCTGCTCGATCAACCCCATTACCGACGGCCCGACGAAACCACCAAACAGGCCGCAGGTAGTGACAAAGGCCAGGCCCGCTGCCAATGCACTACCGCTCAGGCGGCTGGAGGGGAAGACGAAGATGATCGACTGCACCACGAACAGCATCAGCGCAGTCAGGGAAAACCCGATCAGGCCAATGAACGAGTTGGCCAGTGATGCCAGCAGCAGCCCGGCCGCCATGGTCAGCAAGCCGAAGAACAGCAAGGTGCGGCAGCGACGCGGTGAGGTGGCCAGGCGCGGGAAGGTGGCGGCACCGATGGCGGCGGCAATCCACGGTACGGCAGTCAGCAGGCCGACCTGGAACGGCGACAGCGCCGCGTAGGTGCCAATGATGCCCGGCAGGAAGAAAATCACCGTGTAGATGGTGATCTGGTGCACGAAGTACACCACGATCGCCAGCCAGATCTGCCGGTCGCGGAACATCTGCCCCAGGCTGCTCTGCTGCGGTGCCGCGGCCCGCTCGGCGGCTAGCCGGCGTTCGATGTCCTGGGCGTCGGCAGCTGACAGCCAGGGCGCCGAAGCGGGGCCGTCTGGCAGCTTCTTCCAGACCACGAAGGCCAGGGCCACGGCCGGCAGGCCTTCGAGCACGAACAGCCACTGCCAGCCATGCCAGCCCAATACCCCGTCCATTTCCAGCAGGGCGCCGCCCAGCGGCCCGCTGAGGATATTGGCCAGGCATACACCCAGCAGGAAATAACCGGTGGCACGGGCGCGCTGTTCACGGTCGAACCAGTAGGTCAGGTACAGCATTACGCCGGGGAACAGGCCAGCTTCAGCCACCCCTAGCAGCAGGCGCATGATGTAGAACGAGGTTTCACCCTGAACGAAGGCCATGCCTGCCGAGAGCAAGCCCCAGGTAATCATGATGCGGGTGATCCAGAAGCGCGCACCCACCCGGTGCATGATCAGGTTGCTCGGCACTTCTGCCAGGGCGTAGGTGAGGAAGAACAGACCTGCGCCCAGGCCGTAGGCCGCCGCCGACAGGCCCAGGTCGATGCCCATGCTGGCCTTCGCCAGGGCGATATTGGTACGGTCAAGAAAGCTCATCACGTAGACGACGATGAGCAATGGCATGAGTTTGCGTAGTAGCAGGCCGTTCAGGCGCTGCTCGGTGCTGGCGGCAGGGGCCGAGGCCGCTGCACGGGTGAGGGTTGTCATTGTTTTTTTCCCCGTGAAAAGTGCTGGTGGTGCGCCGCGCCATGGCGGCACACCCCGTTGTGTCGATCAGGTACGGTTGATGTCGAGCCACACTGCGCCATTGGGGTACTGATAGCGCTCCAGGGTTTCGGCATGCATCTCGATGCTGTAACCCGGGCGTTGCGGCGGCATGTAGCGGCCACGGCGGATCACCACCGGGTCGATGAAGTGCTCGTGCAGGTGGTCGACGTACTCCAGCACCCGGTTGTGCAGCGAGGCAGACACCGCGATGTAATCGAACAGGGCGATGTTCTGCACATACTCGCACAGGCCGACGCCACCGCCGTGCGGGCACACCGGCACGTCGTACTTGGCGGCCATCAGCAGCACGATCAGTACCTCGTTCAGGCCACCCAAGCGGGCGGCGTCCAGCTGGCAGAAGTCCAGCGCTCCAGCCTGGAACATCTGCTTGAACATCACCCGGTTGTGGCAGTGTTCACCGGTAGCCACGCCAATCGGCGCGATGCGCTGACGAATGCTGGCGTGGCCGAGGATGTCATCGGGGCTGGTCGGTTCTTCGATCCACAGCGGCGCGAAGGCGGCCAGGCGGCGCATGTTGGCTACCGATTCTTCTACGCCCCATACCTGGTTGGCATCCATCATCAGGGTGCGCTCCCAGCCGATTTCGTCGCGTAGGATGCTGGCGCGGCGGATGTCCTCTTCCAGGTTGGCACCGATCTTCTGCTTGATGTGGGTCCATCCTTCTGCCACTGCTTCGCGGGCCAGTTTGCGCATCTTTTCTTCGCTATAGCCCAGCCAGCCCGGCGCCGTGGTGTAACCGGGGTAACCTTCGTGCAGCATCTGTGCTTCGCGTTGCGCCTTGCCTGGCGCCTGGCGGCGCAGCAGGGCAACGGCTTCTTCAGGGGTAAGCACGTCGGTGACGTAACTGAAGTCCAGGCAGCGCACCAGTTGTTCGGGCGTCATGTCGGCCAGCAGCTTCCAGACCGGCTTGCCCTCGTGCTTGGCCCACAGGTCCCACACGGCGTTGATGATGGCCGCCGTGGCCAGGTGGATCACGCCCTTTTCCGGGCCCAGCCAGCGCAACTGGCTGTCGCTGACGGTAAAGCGATGCCAGAACGCACCCATGTCGGCGATGATTTCTTCAAGGCTGAGGCCAACGATCAGCGGTGCCAGCGACTGCACCGCTGCGGCGCAGATCTCGTTGCCGCGGCCGATGGTGAAGGTCAGGCCGTGGCCTTCGAGGGTTTCGCTGTCGGTGTGCAGTACCACATAGGCCGCCGAGTAGTCCGGGGCGCTGTTCATGGCATCGGAGCCGTCCAGCGACAGTGAAGTGGGGAAACGGATGTCACGAACGCTCAGGTGGGTAATACGTATGCTCATGGTCGGCTCTTGTTCTGTTCAAGCACTGGGAGCACCGACTGTAGGTTGTCGAGCGATACAGGCATAATCGCCAAATCTTAATCAGCGATACCGGATTCGATATGTCTCGCTTGTCGCCCGATAGCGCCCAGACGCCCGCCAGCCTGGGTGCACTCAAGATCTCCAGCCGGCAGATCACGCTGCTCAACGCCTTGGGCGAATTCGGCAGCCTGCGCCGCGCCGCCGCCGCGATGCACACCACCCAGCCGGCGGCCAGCCTGTTGCTGCAGCAGCTTGAGGAACGTCTGGGTGTGCGCTTGTTCGAGCGCCTGCCACGGGGCATGCAAGCCACGCTGTATGGCGAGGTGATGATCCGCTATGCGCAGAACGCCTTGCACGAGTTCGAGCATGCCCAGGCGCAGATCGCCGAGCTGGCGCGCGGGGCCCAGGGCCTGGTGCGGGTGGGCAGCGTCATGGGCCCGGTACCCAGCGTATTGACCAAGGCGGTGTTGGCTTACAAGCGCGACCACCCCAAGGTGCGTATTTCGCTGGAAGTCGGTACCAGCGATACCTTGCTACCGGCCTTGCTGCGGGGCGACTTCGACATGGTGGTAGGGCGCCTGCCCGACCAGAGTGACAGCCAGGAGCTGAATATCGAGCTGTTCGAAGGCGGTGAGCAGATGCGCGTGATTGCCCGCGCTGGCCACCCCTTGGCTGCCGCCGTGAGCCTGCAGCTGGCCGACCTGGTGAGCCAGACCTGGATCCTGCACCCCATCGGCAGCCCGATGCGCCGCCGTGTCGAAAGCGCCTTGCAGGCTGGCGGCATGGTGCAGTCGCTGGACATTGTCGAAACCGCTTCGATCCTGGCAACCACCGCCATGCTCGAGGCCTCCGAAATGATTGCCGTGGTGCCCAATGATGTGGCCGAGCATTATGCCCGCTATGGCATGGTCGCCATCCTGCCGGTGGAACTGCCACTGGCCATGGCCAACCTCGGCGTGCTGACCTTGCGTTCACGGCCCAACTCGGTCGCCCTCGATACCTTGCTGCGCTACTTGCGGGCACAATGACTTCCACCCTGCATGAGGCCCTGCGCGTATGCCGCCGGACATGACCCACTCCAGTTTTTGCAACTGGATCCGCTACAAGCACCTGGTGCTGATCGACACCCTGGCGCGCACGCGCAACATGCATGCTACCGCCACCCGCATGAACCTCAGCCAGCCAGCCCTGAGCAAGATGCTGCGCGACCTTGAGCAACAGTTCGGCTTTGCCCTGTTCGAGCGCCTGCCGCGCAGCATGCCGCCCACCGAACTGGGTGAATACGTGGTGCGTTATGCCCAAAGCGCGCTGGCCGAGTCGCAACAGTTCGTCGACCAGGTCAACCGGCTGCGCAACGGCGGCCACGGCTTTATCCGCGTGGGCGGGATCTTTGCCGCGACTGCATTGGTACTGCCACAGGCCATCGCTGCGATCAAGGCGCGTAGCCCGCTGCTGTCGATCGAAGTGGTGGAGCATTCCAGTGACCACCTGCTGGCCATGCTTGAGCAGAGCAAGCTGGACATCATGATTGGCCGTTTTACCGAAGAGCGTTTCAGCCAGCTGTTCGACTTCCAGCCGCTGGAGCCTGAGCCGTTCAGCTTGGTGGTCAACAGCGAGCACCCGCTCAACCGGCTCGACAGCACACCGCTGGACGTCCTGGGCGACTGGCCGTGGGTGCTGTACCCGGTTGGTACCCCGATCCGCAACCGCCTGGAGCAAGCGTTCCGGGTGGCCGGTATCGCCACGCCGGCCGACAGCGTGGAAACCATCTCCATGCCGATGTTCCTGCAGTTGCTGCAGTCGGCGCCGATGATCGCTATGTTGCCGCGCTCGATGGTTGCCGCGCAGCTGGCCAGCGGGCAGTTCAAGGAGCTGCGCAGCCCGTTGCATGTGCCGGCGCTGGAGTACGGTGTGGTCACTCGCAAGGATGAGCCGCTGAGCGCCTCGGCCCGGGCATTTGTCGAGATTTTGCTGGAAGGCGCGCAGCGCCGCAGGGCAGCGCAATGATAGAAACAGTCCAGCCAGCGCCGCTCTCACAAAACTGCACATAACTCATTGAACTAGCAGGGACATTGTGGGAGCGGCTTTAGCCGCGAACACCGGCGCAGCCGGTGCCATGCACCGCGTTGGATTCTTCGCGGCTAAAGCCGCTCCCACAGGGTATGCGGACCGCTTGCGATCTCAGTTCTCTGCGCGACAGCGCAGCGTAAAGGGCTGAGCGATCTCCTACAGAAGGTGGTGTCCAATTCTGGGCGATCGATGATTGAATGATGATGCCTCCTTGCGATAACGCCAGGTTATCGCTCGATCTGATCATCTCATTGGGAATCCAGCGCAAGGCTTCTTACAGTGGCGACAGCCATAACAAGAAGCACCGCCCTGAGAGGTCCCATGCAACTGATTGCCAAGTCAGGTGACCCTGCCGTCATCCGCCTCAACCCGCTGGACAATGTCCTCATCGCCCGCCAGGCCCTGGCGCAAGGCCTGCGCCTGGAGAACGAGGCGATTACCGTGCGCCAGCCAATCCCCTCGGGCCACAAACTCGCCACCGAACGTGTCGAGCAGGGCCAACCGCTGCGCCGTTACGGCCAGATCATCGGTTTTGCCTCGCAAGCTATCGAAGCCGGCGACCACGTGCATGTGCACAACGTACAGATGGGCGACTTCGCCCGTGACTACGCCTTCGGGGTCGATACCCGCAACCAGCCGAGCAGCACCGCGCAGTTCCAGGGCATCGTGCGCGCCGATGGCCGGGTCGCCACCCGCAACTACATCGGCATCCTCACCTCGGTGAACTGCTCGGCAACCGTGGCCCGCGCGGTAGCCGACCATTTCCGCCGCGACATCCACCCCGAGGCCCTGGCCGACTACCCGAACATCGACGGCGTAGTGGCCCTGACCCACGGCGCCGGCTGCGCCGTCGACCCCAGCGGCGAGGCCCTGGGCCTGTTGCGCCGCACCCTGGCCGGGTATGCCGTACACCCCAACTTCGCCGCGGTGCTGATCATTGGCCTGGGCTGTGAAACCAACCAGATCGAAAGCCTGCTGGAAACCCAGGGCCTGCAGGCCAGTGCGCAACTGCGCGCGTTCACCATCCAGGGCATCGGCGGGACCTCGAAAACCATCGCTGCCGGTATCGAACAGGTCAAGGCGCTGCTGGCCGAGGCCAACCAGGCCCAACGCCAGCCAGTCAGCGCCCGGCACCTGGTGGTCGGCTTGCAGTGCGGTGGCTCCGATGGCTACTCGGGGATCACCGCCAACCCGGCACTGGGCAATGCCGTTGACCGCCTGGTAGCGGCCGGCGGTACCGCGATTCTCTCTGAAACCCCCGAGATCTACGGTGCCGAGCATTTGCTGACGCGCCGCGCAGTCAGCCGCGAGGTAGGCGAGAAGCTGGTAGCCCGTATCCGCTGGTGGGAGGACTACTGCCAGCGCATGAACGCTGAACTGAACAATAACCCCTCGGCCGGCAACAAGGCCGGGGGTTTGACCACCATCCTCGAAAAATCGCTGGGGGCGGTGGCCAAGGCAGGCTCCAGCAACCTGGTCGATGTGTACCAGTACGCCGAAGCGGTACGGGCCCAAGGCCTGGTGTTCATGGACACGCCCGGCTACGACCCGGTCTCGGCTACTGGCCAAGTGGCCGGCGGGGCCAACCTGATCGCCTTCACCACCGGCCGTGGCTCTGCCTACGGCTGCGCCCCGGCGCCGTCGATAAAGCTTGCGACCAACAACCGGGTGTTCGAGCACCAGCAAGAGGACATGGACGTCAACTGTGGGGGGATAGCGGACGGCTCCACCAGCATCGAGGAGCGTGGCGCCTACATCTTCGAACAGATGCTGCGCATTGCCTCCGGCGCGCGTAGCAAGAGCGAGCAGCATGGTTATGGGCAGAACGAGTTCGTGCCGTGGCAGATCGGTGCCGTGACCTGATCGAGCGCTCCCGTCCCTTTTCGAGGCAACTGCAATGACTCAAACCCCACGCTATAACGTGCAAGCGCTCAGCGCCTTTGTCGAGCAACTGTTCACCAAAGCCGGTGCTGATGCCGAAGTCGCCCAGGCCGTGACCCGGGTACTGCTCGAAGGCGAACTGCTTGGTCACCGTACCCATGGCCTGAACCTGGTCAGCCGCTACATCGATGGCATGCTCAGCGGCCAGGTCAAAGCCAGTGCGCAAGCGCTGGAACAGGTCTCGGACAGTGGCATTTCCAGCCTGTTCGACGGCCACTACGTGCTTGGGCCGTACTGTGTCAGCCGTGCCCTGGACTGCGCAGCAAAAGGCGCGACGGCGCAGGGTATCGGTATCGCCGTGGTACGCCGCGCTGCCCATATCGGCTGCCTGGCCGCTTACCTCAAACCCTATACCGACCAGGGCCTGGTGGCCCTGGTGTATTCCTCGGACCCGTCGGTGGGCTTGGTCTGTGCCCATGGCGGCATCGACCCGGTGTACACCCCCAACCCGATCGCGGCCGGCATCCCGACCCAGGGCGAGCCGATCCTGCTCGACGTCAGCATGTCCACCGTCACCCTCGGGCTGGTCGGCCAGTGCCGCGATGCCGGCAGCCGGCTGCCACACCCGGTGCTGGTGAGCAAGGACGGGCAATTGAGCGACAATCCGGGCGACTTCTTTACCCAGCCGCAAGGCAGCATCCTGCCCTTGGGTGGCCAGGCCTTTGGCCACAAAGGCTTTGCCTTGGCGCTGTTGGTCGAAGCGCTGACTTCCGGGCTGGCCGGCCATGGCCGCAAGGATACCCCTGACCAGTGGGGCGCCTCGGCCACGGCCGTGGTGATAGACCCTCGCTTCTTCGGTGGCTTGCAAGCGTTCACCGACGAGACCAGTTTCCTCGGCCGACTGGTGCTCGCCAGCCGCCCGCTCGACCCCACGCGCCCGGTGCGCCTGCCCGGGCAGGCAGGCCTGGCGCTCCGCCGTCAGGCCCTGGAGCAGGGCGCAAGCCTTGCGCCACAACTGGTGGCCGACCTGGACCGCCTGGCTGGGCAGTTGCACCTGCCGACACTTTCCCAATGATGCACAGTAAGGGTACACCGATGATTGATCGATCGAATGCCAATCAACCCCTGTCGCTGAGCCATGATGCCAGCGTGTTCGACAACGGCAGTTGGGTAGGGCGGGTCTGGCTGCCAGGCCAGGGGCCGGCGGTAGTGCTGGTCAAGGCCGGCGCGGTCTACGACATCAGTCAGCATGTGGCGACGGTTTCGGCCCTGCTGGAAGTCGCCGAGCCGGTGGCCTACCTGCGCGCCTTGCCGCTCGGTGCACCGCTGATCGCGTTGCCGGCATTGCTGGGTAACAGTGACCCGGCCCAGCGCGACCCGCATCAGCCATGGCTGTTGGCCCCCATCGACCTGCAGGCAGTCAAGGCCGCTGGCGTGACCTTCGCCACCAGTTTGCTGGAGCGGGTGGTCGAAGAGCAGGCCAAGGGCGACCCGGCCAAGGCCGATGCCATCCGTGACACCTTGGCCAGCCGCATTGGCGCCGACCTGTCGCAGATCGTGCCGGGCTCGGCCCAGGCCGAAGCGCTGCGCAAGGTGCTGGTGGAGCAGGGCCTGTGGTCACAGTATCTGGAAGTGGGCATTGGCCCGGATGCCGAAGTGTTCACCAAGGCACAACCGCTGTCGGCGGTAGGCCACGGCGCCGACATCGGCATCCACCCCAAGTCCAGCTGGAACAACCCGGAACCGGAAGTGGTACTGGCGGTGTCCAGCGATGGCAGCATCAAAGGGGCGATGCTCGGTAACGACGTCAACCTGCGTGACTTCGAAGGGCGCAGCGCCTTGCTGCTGTCCAAGGCCAAGGACAACAATGCCTCCACGGCCCTGGGCCCACTGCTGCGGCTGTTTGACGAAAGCTTCAGCCTGGACGATGTGCGCACGGCCGAGGTGGACCTGCGGGTCGAAGGCGAGGACGGTTTCATCCTCGCCGGGCGCAGCTCCATGCGCCAGATCAGCCGCGACCCGCAAGACCTGGTACAGCAGACGGTCAACGAAAACCACCAATACCCCGACGGCCTGGTGCTGTTCCTCGGTACCCTGTTTGCGCCCAAGCAGGACCGCGACCAGCCCGGCAACGGTTTCACTCACAAACCCGGCGATGTCGTGAGCATCAGCAACCCGCAACTGGGTACCCTGTGCAACCGCGTAACCACCAGCGACCAGGCACCGCAGTGGCAGTTCGGCCTGCGCGCGCTGATCGACAACCTCGGCCAGCGCGGGCTGCTTGAGGTGGCCGCTAACGCGCGGCGAACGTAAACGACACGCTGCGCCAGGGAGGGGGCGCAGCATCACCGAGGGATCGCCAAGGCGCTGACAGCGCGGCAACAATAATAATAAAGGTCGACACATGAACCCTATGAAGAAGTACCAGCGCATTACCGTTGTGTTCCTGCTACTGATCGGCATCGTCAACTACCTGGACCGTAGTGCACTGTCGATCGCCAACACCTCGATCCAGAAAGACATGATGATCAGCCCGTCGCAGATGGGCATTCTGTTGTCGGCGTTTTCCATTGCCTATGCTTTCGCCCAGCTGCCCATGGGCATGATCATCGACCGCCTGGGCAGCAAGATCGCCCTGGGTGCCTCGTTGCTCGGCTGGTCGGTCGCCCAGGCGGCGTTCGGCATGGTCAGCAGCTTTGCCGGTTTCATGGGCCTGCGGGTACTGCTGGGCATTGGCGAGGCGCCGATGTTCCCCTCGGCGGCCAAAGCCCTGTCGGAATGGTTCGATGCCAACGAGCGCGGCACCCCGACCGGGGTGGTCTGGTCCTCGACCTGTCTGGGCCCATGCCTGGCACCGCCCTTGCTGACCCTGTTCATGGTCAACTTCGGCTGGCGCGGTATGTTCATCATCACCGGCGTGATCGGCATGGTGCTGGCTGTGTGCTGGTTGAGCTTCTACAAGAGCAAGGCACGCTACCTGGCGGAACTGGCTGCCGAGGGCAAGCCGTTGCCCAGCGAGCAGCCTGCCCCGGCAGCAGCGCAAGCACCGAAAGCCTCGTATTTTGCTGGCTGGCTCGACCTGTTCAAGCACCGCAGCACCTGGGGTGCGGTGCTGGGTTTCATGGGCGTGATCTACATGCTCTGGCTGCACCTGACGTGGCTGCCGGGCTACTTCGAGCGTGAGCACGGCCTGGACCTGTACAAGACCGCCTGGGTGGTGTCGCTGGCCTACGGCTTTGGCGCAGCGGGCACGATCGTGGCGGGGCGCTTCTGCGACTGGCTGGTCAAGCGCGGCCTGAGCGTGCTGGGCAGCCGCAAGTTCAGCGTTATCACCGGCCTGGTGCTGGCGGCACTGTTCACCTTGCCGCTGTCGTTCGTTACCGGCCTGACCGGTTGCATCATCCTGCTGTGCCTGGCGTTGTTCAGCATCAACATGGCCAGTGCCACGGCGTGGATGATCGTCAACACCATCGTCGACAGCCAGCGCGTGGCGTCGTTTGGTTCGATCCAGAACTTCGGCGGTTATATCGCCGGCTCCGTGGCGCCGATCGCGACCGGTTTCAGCATCCAGTACTCGGGGTCGTTCACCACGGCGTTCATGATCAGTGCCGGGGTGGCGTTGTGCTCGGCGGTGGCGTATTTCCTGCTGCTGCAGGCACCGATCGGCAGTGCCAGGGTCGAGGCGGGGGAGTTGGCCAGGGCTTGACCGCTGCTGCTCTGATAGAACAACACATAACTCATTGATTTGGCAGGGATCTGTGGGAGCGGGTTTACCCGCGAATCAGGCGACGCGGTGCATGGCACCGGCTGCGCCGGTGTTCGCGGCTAAAGCCGCTCCTACATTGAACAGTGCAGGCTTGTGCCTTTTGCACAAGGCAGTTGAATCGAGCTGACCCACGGCTCTTGTCAGGCACGCTGGTCTGTATGTATAACCAGTGTCTGTTCCCGCAACCTGACCCCAACCCGTGATCGCCCATTCCGTCGACGACCCGTTCTACTACCTGCACAATTTCCGCCAGGTACTGCTATGGGTCGAACAGCGCTACGCAGACCTGCTCGACGAGCAGGAGCTGGCCTTCATCCACACCTTCAGCCAACTGCAAGCGCCAGCCCAGGCGTTGCTGGTGCGCATGGTCATGCGCAAAGGCGAGCTGTTTCGCAGTGACCGGCTGAACTATGCCGAAATAGGCGACACCGCCCTGGCCCTGCAACCGCTAAGGGCGCTCGGTTGGGTGCGCGAACCCGAGCAACTGGCACTGGAACAGCTGTTCGCCTTGCTGCGCAAGGACGAACTGGCTCGCTGCTTCACGGCGCAACTGAGCCGCCCGCGCGCCGCCAAGCATGACCTGTTGGCCCAGCTGCAACCCTTGCAACTGGCCGCCCGTTCTCTGGCCGACTGGTTTCCCGACAGCGAAGTGCGCATCCTGCAATGGTGCCTGCAACCCCTGTGCGACCGCATGCGCCTGCTGTTCTTCGGCAACCTGTACCAGGACTGGTCCGACTTTGTTCTCGCCGACCTGGGCCTGCTGCGTTACGAGCAAGTGCCGTTCAGCCCCGATTCACGTGCCTTGCAGCAACGCGCCGATCTCGACCTGGCCATGGCCCTGCACCAGTGCACCGAGCGGCTGGAGCAGGGCGACGATCCGGAGTCGATCCTTGCCGTGATGCAAACCCTTCACAGTGACAACCCATGGCTGGCCCGGCGTCGTGCGCGCCTGCAATTTGCCCTGGGCCAGCAATGCGAGCGCCTGGGTGACTGGGACCGGGCCATGGCTGTGTACGCACAGTGCAACCATGCCCAGGCGCGTATCCGCCAGGTGCGGGTACTGGAGCGCAGCGAACAGTGGCCCCAGGCCCATGCACTGGCGTTGCAGCTGGCCGAAGCACCGGCCAATGCGCTGGAGGTGCAGGCACTGGAGCGCATGTTGCCGCGCCTGGCGCGCAAGCTCGGCGGCCCGCCACAGCGGCGCCAGCGTGTCGCGCCGCTGGAGCTGATCGAGTTGGAGTTACCCCGTGAGCAGGCCGCGCTGGGGGTGGAGGAAGCGGTGCGCCAGCACCTGCTGCACGAGGGCGGCCAGGCGCATTACGTAGAGAACACCTTGTTCAACAGCCTGTTTGGCCTGCTGTGCTGGGAGGCGATTTTCGCGCCTGTGCCAGGGGCGTTTTTCAACCCGTTCCAGGCCGCGCCACAGGACCTGCACGACAGCGACTTCCTGCTACGGCGCAGTGCGCTGTTCGAGCAATGCCTCGGGCGGCTGGACGATGGCAGCCACCGCCAGGCGATTCTCGACTGCTACGCAGCCAAGCTGGGCCTCCAGTCGCCATTCGTTTTCTGGCCCATGCTCAGTGAAGCACTGCTGACCCAGGCCTTGGCCTGCCTGCCGGCCGCCCAGCTGAAACAGTGCTTCCTGCGCCTGTTGCAGGACATTCGCAGCAACCGCGCAGGCATGCCCGACCTGATCCAGTTCTGGCCCGAGCAGGGGCGCTATCGCATGGTCGAGGTCAAGGGCCCCGGTGATCGCCTGCAGGACAACCAGCTGCGCTGGCTGGCATTCTGCCGGGAACATGGCCTGCCAGTCGCGGTGTGCCATGTGCGCTGGAGCGAAACGCCTTGAGCTACAGCGTGGCGGTACGGGCCTTGTGCGAGTTCAGCGCCAAGGTCGGCGACCTGGACCTGCGCTTCACGCCATCGCCCACCGCCCAGGAGGGTATCGAGGGGCATCAGCGGGTGGTGGCTCGGCGAGCGGCGGGCTACGAGTCCGAGATCAGCCTCGAAGGCCAGTTCGAAACGCTGCGGGTGCGCGGCCGGGCTGATGGTTACGACCCCGCCGGCAACCGGCTGGAAGAAATCAAGACCCACCGCGGCGACCTGGCGCGGCAGCCGGCCAATCACCGTCAGTTGCACTGGGCGCAGGCCAAGGTCTATGGCTGGCTGATGTGCCAGGCGCGCCAGCTGCCGGCCATCGAAGTAACGCTGGTGTACCTGGATGTCGATAGCGATAGCCAGACCTTGTTCAGCGAGCACTGCACGGCGGTTGAACTGCAGCGCTTCTTTGAAACCCAGTGCCAGCGCTTTCTGGGGTGGGCGCAGTTTCAGCAACGCCGTTTGGCCGAGCGCGACCAAGGCCTGCAGGCGCTGAGCTTTCCTTACTCGCAGTTCCGGCAGGGCCAGCGGCAACTGGCCGAAACCCTGTACAAGGCGGTGAGCACCGGCCGTTGCCTGATGGCCCAGGCCAGCACCGGCATTGGCAAGACACTCGGCACCTTGTTCCCGTTGCTCAAAGCCATGGTGCCGCAGCAACTGGACAAGGTGTACTTTCTCACGGCCAAGACCCCAGGCCGGGCACTCGCCCTCGATGCCGTGCGCCAGATCACCGATGCCACGCCGCAGCCCGCCTTGCGCACGCTGGAGCTGATCGCCCGCGACAAGGCCTGCGAGTACCCGGACAAAGCCTGCCATGGCGAGTCCTGCCCCTTGGCCGCTGGCTTCTACGACCGCTTGCCGGCAGCGCGCGAGGCCGCGGCAGCAGTGCCGTTGCTCGACCGCGCCAACCTGCGCGACGTGGCCCTGGCGCATCAGGTATGCCCGTACTACCTGGGCCAGGAAATGGCGCGCTGGGCCGACGTGCTGGTCGCCGACTACAACTACTACTTCGATGCTCACGCCTTGCTGTTCGGCTTGGCTCAACTCAACCAGTGGCGCGTTGCGGTGCTGGTTGATGAAGCCCACAACCTGGTCGAGCGGGGGCGCGGCATGTACAGCGCCAGCCTCGACCAGGGCCAGTTGCTGGCCCTGCGCCAGAGCAAACCGCAGGGGCTGGTCAGCGCACTGGACCGCCTGAACCGGCAGTGGAACGCCCTTTACAAGGAACAGCGGGCGCCATACCAGGCCAGCGAGTCGCTGCCCGAAGGCCTGCTGCGTGCGTTGCAGCAGTGCATCGGGCTGATCCAGGAACAGATGAACCAGTCACCCGCGCACATCGACCCGCAGGTGCTGCAGTTCTTCTATCAGGCCTTGCAGTTCAGCCGGGTTGCCGAGCTGTTCGATGAGCATTTCCTGTTCGATATCAGCCAGCGCCAGGGCCCACGCAATCGGCGGCTGGCCACATTGTGCCTGCGCAATGTCACACCGGCGCGGCTGCTTGCGCCGCGTATGCGGGCGGCGCGCAGTGTGACGCTGTTTTCTGCCACGCTGAGCCCGCCGCATTTCTACCGCGACCTGCTGGGCATGCCAGCCGATACCGCCTGGCTGGAAGTGGCCGCGCCGTTTCGTGCGGAGCAACTGGAGGTGCGCATTGCCGGGCAGGTGTCCACACGATACCAGCAGCGCCAGGCTTCGCTGGCGCCAATTGTCGAACTGATTGCCCGGCAGTACCAACAGATGCCAGGCAACTATCTGGCGTTCTTCAGCAGCTTTGAATACCTGCAGCAGGTGGCCGCGCTGCTGGCCGAGCGGTATGCGCAGATACCGCTGTGGGCGCAGGCGCCCGGCATGGACGAGGCCGCACGGCAGGCGTTTCTGGATCGCTTCGTTGCTGATGGCCGAGGTGTCGGTTTCGCTGTGTTGGGCGGCGCGTTCGGCGAAGGTGTGGATTTGCCGGGTACACGGTTGATCGGTGCTTTCGTCGCTACCCTCGGGCTGCCCCAGGTCAACCCGGTCAACGAGCAATTCAAGCAGCGCCTGGGGCGGCAGTTTGGTGCCGGGTTCGACTACGCCTATCTCTACCCGGGGGTGCGCAAGGTGATCCAGGCGGCGGGCCGGGTGATCCGGGGGGATCAGGACCGTGGTGTATTGGTGCTGATCGATGAACGCTTTGCCGAGCCCCGGGTGCAGCAGATGTTCCCGGGGTGGTGGCCGGCGGCCGAGCATTGCCTCTGACCGGTAGACGCGCTCCCACAAGGGACCGCGTCTACTGGTCAGGGGTAGAGCGGTTACCCAGGCATGCCATCCGCCCGTGGCCGCAGCAGGATCGGAAGGTAATGGCGCAAAAACAGCAGCAGCGCCAGGCTCCAGCACAACGCTGCAAGGCTCACTCCCAGCGGTGTGAACAGCGGCAGGATCACCCGCGCCACACTCGCCATTTGCATCAGGGCAAACGCCCAGGCAATGCTGGCCGGCACCTGCAGTGGCCGACCGGTGTGCCCGAGGCTCACCCGCGCCATCATCGCCAGGATCAGCCCGCCCATGGCGCCAACGGTCAGCGCATGGGTCACCAGGCTCGGGTTCACCGCCATTCCGGCGTGCCACAGCGCCATGCCCAGGCAGGCGAGGGCGATCCAGGCATAAGCCAGGTGCAGCGACCACAGCAGCGGCACGCGCCACAGGCCACGGTCGTGCCACAGCACCAAGCGTGCGGCGTGCAGGGCGAACAGGGCAAAAAACAGCACTGCCAGGCCTGTGTGCGGTGAATCGCCCAGCCCCGTGGCAAAGGCCAGTGGCACTGCCACGCTGAGCAGCAAGCATGCCCGGTCCAGCCACGGCCGGGGCGGGGCAGCGCTCATATTGCCCAGCCCCCGGCGGGTAAACATCGGGATTACCCGGCCACCCAGCACCGTCATCATCGCGGCCACCAGCCACAACCCGGCAAACACCCCGCGGCGCTGCCACAGTTCGTCCTGCCGCAGCCAGCCGGCCAGGGTCAGCCACTGGCAGGCGGCAATCAACAGCACCAGGCCGACGATCGGGTAGTTGTTACGCAGGCGCCTTTGCACGATCGGCCGTGCCAAGGCCAGGGCGACCAGTGGCAGGAAACTGCCCTCGACCAGCGCCAGCAAACTGCCCGGGAGCGGCAGAAACCAGCTTGCGCGGCCCAGCAGCCAGAGCAGGAACAGGCCCTGCAGCGCGCGCCCGCTCAGGCCAGGGATACCGCTCCAGTTCTGCACGGCGGTCAGCAGGAAACCGGCGATGATGGCGGCGGCAAAACCGAAGAGCATCTCATGACGGTGCCAGGCCAGCATGCCGCCAGCCGGCGTCGGCGCCAACGCCCCGGCCAACACCCCGGCCCAAAGCAGCAGGGCGAGCAGCGCAAACAGGCTGCCGCCCAGGAAGAACGGACGAAAACCCAGGCCCCAGACAGCCTGGCGTGGACGTGAAGCGACGGGTTGCACGAGCATGGGCAGTCCTTGGTTCGTTCAGAAGGCTTCAATTGGGTTAAGATCACGATTCGTGCCAATTGCAAAGCCCTTGAATATCAAGGTGATGGCACTTCTCTGGGTCTGAATGACATGCGCACCATGTGGTCATTCAGACTTGCTTGTATGTCGTTTTAACTTGCTTCAGGGTTGGCCTGCTGCGCTGTCGGCCAACGCTTCGCTACAGGATTCACGCTTTGTCCGACCTCTCGAAAAATCCATTGCTGCAGTACATGGCCCGCCTGGCCCCCTCCAGCCAGCAGACCATGCGCTACATCCTTCAGGACGCCGCCGACCGGCTGGGCTTTGTCGACTGCAATATCGTCGACGTGCCCTGGCATCGGCTCGAGCCCGGCCACGTGATCGCCCTGGTGGCGGCCCTGCGTGCTGACGGTTACGCGCCTAACAGCTCGTCGCTGTACGTCAACGCCATTCGCGGGGTGATGAACGAGGCCTGGCGCCAAGGCCTGATCGACCATGAGCAGCTATTGCGCATTCGCGAGGTCAAGCCGGCCACCGGTACTCGCCTGCCACCCGGGCGTAACCTGCGGCGCAGCCTGATTCGCGAGTTGATGGACGTGTGCGCGGCCGACCCGCGCCCACAAGGCGTGCGCGACGCGGCGATCATTGCCTTGCTGTATGGCACTGGCATGCGCAAGTCGGAGTCGGTCGACATCAACCTTGAGCAGGTCGATTTCGAGGCCCGCAGCCTGCAGGTGGTGGGCAAGGGCAACCATCAATTGGTCAAGTACGCACCACCCTGGGCATTCGAAAAGTTGCAGGCATGGCTCGACCTGCGCCGACAGGATCTGCCGGCGGGCGCCGAAGACGACCCGTTCCTGTTCAACCGCATCCGCCGCGGCAGCCACATCACCCGGGCGCGCATCACCAAGCATGCCATCTACTACATTGCTCGCCAACGTGGTGCGCAGGTGGGGGTGAAGATCATGCCGCACGACTTCCGCCGGGCCTTCATTACCCGGGTGATCGAAGAGCATGACCTGTCGATTGCGCAGAAGCTGGCACACCACGCCAACATTCAGACCACGGCCATCTACGACCGGCGCGACGATAACGAACGCCGCCGGGCGGTGGACCGTTTCGACTACTGAAGCCTTGCCGCTGTATCAACGGTTTGCAGGGTTCACTGTGGGAGCGGGTTTACCCGCGAACACGGGCGAAGCCCGTGCCATGCGCCGCGTTGGTTTCTTCGCGGCTAAAGCCGCTCCCACATGGCCTGCATCGCCTTCAAGGCAGGCACAGAACCTGTAGGAGCGGCCTTGCGTCGCGATGGGC
>NZ_JACVZC010000131.1 GCF_016658545.1 Pseudomonas sp. S37
ACCGCCTTGTTTGTACGACGCGATATCGTGGCGTGCGCCAAAGGCGGTCGCGCGCGAATCCCCCGACGAACACCCGCCTCCCAACCCCAAAAACCCGCGTTAACCTTCATTTAATCAACCCCATCCAGCATGGCCCCATTCCTAGATCTGCCAAGGCGAAGACATGCGCGTCCTCCTGCTCTTCCTGACACTACTTCTGGCCGGCCCGTTGCAGGCCAACCCGTTCGACGTCAAACCCGATTTCCTGCCGGTGAACCAGGCCTTCGTGCTTACCCACGAGCGCCAGGCCGATGGCCAGATGCGCCTGTACTTCCAGATCAAGCCGGGCTACTACCTGTACCAGAAGCGCCTGAAATTCGACGGCCTGCCGCCCGAGCAACACCCGCAACTGCCCCCGGCGCTCAATCACCACGACGAGTTCTTCGGCGACAGCGCGGTGTACCGCGAACAGCTCGAACTGCTGCTGCCGGCCAACGCCCAGGGCCAGTTGCGCCTGGGCTGGCAGGGCTGCGCCGATGCCGGCCTGTGCTACCCGCCACAAACCACCTCGATCGACCTGGGCGGCAGCGTAGCGCCGGCCGCCGAGCAAGCCAGCGACCAGGCCCTTGCCAGCGACCTGCAACAGGGCCACCTGGCCTGGAGCCTGCTGGCGTTCTTCGGCCTTGGCCTGCTGCTGGCCTTTACCCCGTGCTCGCTGCCGATGCTGCCGATCCTTGCCGGGCTGGTGCTGGGTAATGGCGTCAGCGCCCGCCGTGGCTGGGTGCTGGCCGGGGTCTACGTGCTGAGCATGGCCCTGGTGTACGCCGCCCTCGGCGTGGTCGCCGCGCTGCTGGGCGCCAGCCTGCAGGCATGGCTGCAGCAACCCTGGCTGCTGGGCAGCCTGGCAGGGTTGTTCGTGCTGCTGGCACTGCCCATGTTCGGCGCCTTCGAACTGCAACTGCCTACCGCCCTGCGCGACCGCCTGGACCGCGCCGGGCAAGGTACCCGTGGCGGCAACCTGTATGGCGCGGCGCTGCTCGGCGCGTTGTCCGGCCTGCTCATGGGGCCGTGCATGACCGCGCCGCTGGCCGGCGCATTGCTGTACATCGCCCAGAGCGGCGACGTGGTGCAGGGTGCGCTGGTACTGTTCAGCCTGGGCCTGGGCATGGGCGTGCCGCTGCTGTTGCTGGTCACCCTGGGTAACCGCTACCTGCCACGCCCGGGCGCCTGGATGAACCGGGTCAAGGCCGTGTTCGGCTTCGTGTTCCTGGCCATGGCGCTGTACACCCTGCGCAGCCTGCTGCCCGCCGCGTTGCTGCTGGCGCTGAGCGGCGCCTGGTTGATCGCCCTGGCCTGGGCGTCGTGGCCGGCCCTGCAACGGCTGCCGGCGCTGCGTGCGGTGCCACTGCTGGGCGCGCTGTGGGGCGGCTTGTTGCTGGTCGGTGCAGCAGCCGGAGGTGACGACCTGTGGCAGCCGCTGCGCCCGTTCGCCGGTGGCGCCGGCGCTCCGGTCGCCAGCCAGCACGCCGAAGACAGTTTCGTCACCGTCAGCCGCCCCGAAGACCTGCAACGTGAACTGGATGCAGCCAAGGCCCGTGGCCAGTGGGTGATGCTCGACTACTATGCCGACTGGTGCGTGTCGTGCAAGGTCATGGAAAAACAGGTATTCGCCCGCAGCGACGTGCAGGCCGGCCTGGCCGGTGTGCACCTGCTACGCCTGGACGTGACCGCCGACAGCCCGGCCAGCAAGGCCCTGCTGCTGCGTTACCAGGTACCCGGCCCGCCCAGCATCATCTGGATCGGCCCGGAAGGCGAAGAACGCCGCGCGCGGCGCATCACCGGTGAAGTGGATGCGGCCGCGTTCCAGCAACACTGGGCCCAGACCAGGAGCCAAGGCTGATGCTCACCGTAACCCTCGGGCCACTGACCATGGCCCTCAACCACTTGCTGATGCTCACCGCCTTGGTGATCGCCAGCGTGGTCGGCTGGTGGGTCGCCCGGCGTGGCGGCGAAAGCCCGGAGTCGGCCCTGTTCAACCTGTTCCTGATCGGCCTGCTGTGCGCCCGCGCAGGCTTCGTGCTGGCCTACTGGCCGATGTACCAGGGCGACCCGCTGCAGATCATCGACATCCGCGATGGCGGCTTCCTGTTCTGGTCGGGCCTGGCGGGCATCGTGCTCGCTGCCCTGTGGCAAGGCTGGCGCCAACCTGGCCTGCGTCGCCCGCTGGGCTGGGCGCTGTTCAGCGGCGCGCTGTTCTGGGGCCTGGCCAGCCTTGGCGGGCACCTGTACAGCAAGGGTACCGAGCTGCCCGAACTGAGCCTGCGCAATGCTGGCGGCCAACCGGTGGCGCTGCACAGCTACCGCGGCAAGCCGCTGGTGATCAACGTCTGGGCCACCTGGTGCCCGCCCTGCCGCCGCGAAATGCCGGTGCTGCAGCAGGCGCAAGGCGAGTACCCACACGTGACCTTTCTGTTCGTCAACCAGGGCGAGACTCCGGAAAACGTCAGCACCTTCCTCGCCACCACCGGCTTGAGCCTGACCCACGTGCTATTCGATGGCACCGGCCTGCTGGCCCAGCGCGTCGGCTCCATGGCCCTGCCCACCACGCTGTTCTACGACGCCGACGGGCGGCTGGTCGGCAGCCACCTCGGCGAGCTGTCCCGGGCCAGCCTGCGCCACGCCCTGGAACCTTTCGACCGGGCCATTGCGCCCGCCCCTGCCGCACAAGGAAACTGACATGCGATTGACTGCACTGCTGCCCCTGTCCCTGGCCCTGCTGGCCGCCCCTGCCCTGCAGGCCGAAGAACTGCCCAAGGCGGTTCAACAACTGCAAGCCAAGGGGGCTGTGATCAAAGGCAGCTTTGACGCCCCTGACGGCCTGCGCGGTTATGCCGCCGAGTACCAGAACAACGCCCTGGCCCTGTACCTGACCCCCGACGGCAAGCACGTGCTGGTCGGCAGCCTGTTCGATGAACAGGGCAAGGATTTGAGCGCCGAGCCGCTGGAAAAGCTGGTGTATGCGCCGATGAGCAAGGAAATCTGGGCGAAGATGGAGAAAACCGCGTGGATCGCCGACGGCAAGGCTGACGCGCCGCGCAAGGTGTACCTGTTCAGCGACCCCAACTGCCCGTACTGCAACATGTTCTGGGAACAGGCGCGGCCGTGGGTGGAGTCGGGCAAGGTGCAGTTGCGCCATATCATGGTAGGCATCATCCGCGAGGACAGCCCGGGCAAGTCGGCAGCGCTGTTGGCGGCGAAAGACCCGGCCAAGGCCCTGCAGCAGCATGAAAAGGCTGGCAAGGCCAGTACCCTGAAGGCGCTGGACAAGGTGCCGGACGCCGTGCAGCAGAAGCTGGCGGCGAACATGGCATTGATGGAAGAGATGGGTTTGCAGGCGACCCCGGCGATCTTCTACCAGGATGAGCAAGGCCAGCTGCAGAGCCAGCAGGGGGCACCGCGGCCGGAGATGTTGGGCAAGATTCTGGGCAAGCGCTGAGCTATGGGTTGCCTTTACCGGCCTCTTCGCGGGTGAACCCGCTCCCACAGGTATTGCACCGGCCTTGAGAGCGGCGCGGTACCTGTGGGAGCGGGTTCACCCGCGAAAGGGCCGGTACTGGCAACCCATCAACTCAGGTCACAACCCCTCCAGCTCGGCCATCAGGTCACTCAGCCGGTCGACCTTGTCGTCATCCAGCGCACTGCCCTGCAGCCCCTGCACATATACCGCCAGCTCCTCCACCGTGCTGCACTCGAACATCGCCCGCAACGGCACGTTCAACTGCAATTGCTTCTGCACCCGCGAGGCGATCTGCGTGGCCAGCAGCGAATGCCCGCCCAGCTCGAAGAAGTTGTCGTGCACACCGACCCGCTCGGCCTTGAGCACATCGGCCCAGATATCCGCCAACACCTCCTCCAGCTCATTGCGTGGCGCCTGGTAGGCCTGGCTGTGCTGGCCGCCAATTTCGATGGCCGGCAGGGCCTTGCGGTCGAGCTTGCCGTTGGCGTTGTGCGGCAGGCTGTCGAACCAGCCCCAGTGCAGCGGCACCATGTACTCCGGCAACTCGGCACGCAGGCGCTGCTTGACCTGCTCCAGCAAGGCAGCATCGGCACTGACGCCCTGGTGCGCCACCAGGTAACCGACCAGGTGCTTGCCGTTGACGCCCTCCTGCACACCCACGGCAGCATCGCGGATTTCCACCTGTTCGTGCAGGCGGGCTTCGATCTCGCCCAGCTCGATACGGTAACCGCGAATCTTCACCTGGTGGTCGATGCGCCCGACATACTCCAGCACGCCATCCGGGCGCTGCCGCGCCAGGTCACCGGTGCGGTACAGGCGCTCGCCCGGCGCACCGTATGGGTGCGGGATGAACGCCAGCGCCGTGCGCACCGGGTCACCGACATAACCACGGCCAACCCCCGTGCCAGCGACGCACAACTCACCCACCGCGCCCAGCGGCACCAGCATCTGCTGCTCGTCGAACAGGTACAGGCGGTTGTTGTCGGTCGGCGTGCCGATCGGCAGGTAGCTGCCTTGGGTGGAGGCGGCATCGACGCGGAAGAACGCCACGTCATCCGAACACTCCGCTGGGCCGTAGGCATTGACCAAGCCAATCTGCGGGTAACGCTGCAGCCATTGCGCCGCCAGCTCCGGTGGCATGGCCTCGCCGGTCGGCAGCATCCAGCGCAGGCCGTCGAGGGCCTGATGGTCGCTGGCCAGCATGCCCTGGATCAGCGACGGCACGCTTTCCAGCACGGTAATGCCGGTGGTTTGCACGTGGGCCAGCAGGCCCTGCGGATCGTGGGCGATGGCATTCGGCACGATCTCCACCTTGGCCCCGAACAGCGGCGCGGCCAGGAACTGCCACACGGAAATGTCGAAGCTCTGCGAGGCGGTCTGGGCGATCACGTCCTGCTCGCCCAGCGCCAGGTACGGCAGCTTGCTCAGCTGGTTGTTGAGCATGCCGCGCTGCTCGACCATCACCCCTTTGGGCAGGCCCGTGGAGCCTGAGGTGTAGATCACGTAGGCAAGGTTATCCGGGCCGCTGTAGATACCTGGGTTATGGCTGGCAAGCGCAGCGGCCTGGATGTCTTCCCACACCAGCAACTGCGGCGCTGCCGCGGTTTCCAGCTCAGCCAGCAACTGCCGCCCCTGCTCGGCACAGGCGGCGCTGCACACCAGCACCGGCGTGCGGCTGAGCTGGATGATGCTTTGCAGCCGCGCCGCTGGCAGGCCCGGGTCCAGTGGCAGGTAGCCGGCGCCGGCCTTGAAGCTGCCGACGATCATGCCCAGCAGCGGCAAGCCGCGCTCGGCCAGCAGTGCCACCGGCTGGTCCACGCTTACCCCCGCCGCAATCAGCGCATGGCCCAGGCGGTTGGCCGCCAGGTTCAGGCCTGCGTAGTCATAGGCGGCTTCCAGGCAGCGGGCCACGGTGCGCTGCGGATGTGCCGCTACCTGCGCCTCGAACTGCGCAACGTAGCTTTGCTCCAGCGGGTAAGCCCGCGCGGTGCGGTTGCAGTCTTCCAGCAGGAAGCGCTGCTCTTCGGCGCCGAGTAGCGGCAGTTCACCCACTTCGCCATCAAAGCCCTGCACCAGCGCCAGCAACAGGCGCTTGAACTCGGCCAGCAGGCGCTCGACGGTCGGGTAGTCGAAGTAGCGCTGGTCGAACGACAGGTGCAGGCCCAGGTCATCGCCCGGGTAGCACACCGCGGTCAGCGGGAAGTTGGTGTGGGTACGGCCGGAATCCGAGCTGGCGTTCAGGTGCTGCGCATGGTCGAGCACTGCGGTTTCCACCGGTGCGTTCTCGAACACGAACAAGCTGTCGAACAGCGGCTGGCCCTTGGGCAGCTCGCTGCATTCCTGGATCGCCACCAGCGGCAGGTACTCGTACTCGCGCAGCTCCATGTTGCTTTGCAACAGGCCTTGCAACCACTGGCGCACGCTGCAGCGCTCACCGGCCAGCGGCAACTGCACGCGCAGGGCAACGCTGTTGATGAACAGGCCAACGGTGCGCTGCATCTGCGGCATGCTCACCGGGCGCCCGGCCACGGTCACGCCAAAGGCCACGTCGCGGTCGCCACTGTAGCGTGCCAGCACCAGCGCCCAGGCCGCTTGGGCAAAGGTGTTGACGGTCAGCTGGTGGGCCTGGGCCAGTTCACGCAGGCGCACGCCTTCGCTGACCTCCAGGCGGGTGTAGCAATCGCCGACGACCATGCCGCTGCCGGCGTGGTCATGCCGCAACGGGCGGTCGCTGGGGATCGCCGTGGCGCGCTCGAAACCGGCCAGGTTGGCCTGCCACCAGGCCCGCGCATCGTCCAGGCCCTGGCGTTGCAGCCAGCCGATGTAATCGCGATAGCGCGGCGGCACCGGCAACTGCGCCTGGCGGCCTTCGCCGAGCGCCTGGTAAACCTCGAAGAAGTCGTTCATCAGCAACGAACGGCACCAGGCATCGATCAGGATGTGGTGGTTGCTCATCATGAACCAGTAGCGCTCGTCAGCCACGCGCACCAGCCGCAGGTGGAACGGTGCCTCGCTGAGCAAGGCAAAGCCGGCCTCGCGCTCCTGCTTGTGCAAGGCTTGCAAGCGTTGCTCCTGGGCATCGTCGGCAAGCTCGCGCCAGTCCTGGTAGTCGACCGCCAGGGTGCCCGGTTTGTGAATGATCTGCAGCATCGCTTCGCCGCTGTTCCAGCTGAACGAGGCGCGCAGTGCTTCGTGGCGTGCCACCACCGCCTGCCAGGCCTGGGCGAAGCGCTCGGGGTCGAGCGCGCTGTTGATGCGGTAGCGGTCCTGCATGTAGTACAGGCCGGTGCCCGGCTCCAGCAGGGTGTGCAGCAGCATGCCCTCCTGCATCGGCGTCAGCGGGTAGACGTCCTCGATCTGCGCAGCCGGTACCGGCAATGCGTCAATCTGCTCCTGGGTCAGGTGCGCCAGCGGGAAGTCCGACGGGGTGAAGCTGCCATTGCCCTCGGCCAGGCAATGCGCGACCAGCGCCAGCAGCTCCTGGCGGTAAGCTTCGGCCAGGTTGGCGATGGTCTGTTGGTCATAGCGTTCGGCACTGAAGGCCCAGCGCAGTTGCAGGGCACCGCCATACACCTGGCCATCGACGCTCAGCCAGTTGGGCAGCGGCGCATCAAGGTCATGCGCCAGGCCGGCCGGGGCATCCAGCGGCTCGAATAAGGCCGCGCTGTCGAACTGCTGGTCGAACTGGCCCAGGTAGTTGAAGGTAATGCGCGCTTGCGGCAAGGCCGCCATCTGCTCGCGCCCGGCATTGTCGGCCAGGTAGCGCAATACGCCGTAACCCAGGCCTTTGTGCGGCACTTGGCGCAGGTGCTCCTTGATGCGCTTGATCGAACCGCCCCGCGCGGCATCGTCATCCCCTGGCAGCGGGCGCAGGCTCAGTGGATAGGCATTGGTGAACCAGCCCACGCTGCGGGTCAGGTCCATGTCTTCGAACAACCCGTCGCGGCCGTGGCCTTCGAGTTGCACCAGCACCGCTTCGTCACCGCTCCAGCGGCACACGGCCCGCGCCAGCGCGGTCAGCAGCAGGTCGTTGACCTGGGTGTGGTAGGCCGCCGGGGCCTGTTGCAGCAACTGCCGGGTCTGTTCTGTGTCCAGGCCGATGGCCAGGGTGCGGGCATGGCGGTGCAGGTTGCTGCCCTGCGGATGGTCGCACGGCAGTTCGCGGCGCACACCCCCCAACTGCCCTTGCCACCAGCCCAGTTCGTCGCGCAGCGAATCACTGCCGGCATAGCTGGCCAGGCGCGCAGCCCAGTCACCCATGGCGTGGGTCTTGGCCGGCAGCGGCTGGCCGCGGTACAGCGCCTGCAGGTCCTCCAGCAGTACCCGCCACGACACGCCATCGACCACCAGGTGGTGAATCGCCAGCAACAAACGCTGGCCGCCCTGCCCGTCAGCCACCAGCAAGGCACGCAGCAGCGGGCCCTGTTGCAGGTCGAGGCTGCGTTGCACATCGCTGTACAACGCCTGGCAATCGGCAAAGTCGGCGACGGTGGCGGCCCACAACAGTTGTTCGACGCCCGGCTGGGCATACGTGGCCTGCCAGCGGCCAGCAGCCTCGGCAAAGCGCAGGCGCAGGCTGTCGTGGTGCTGCACAAGCGCCGACAGGGCTTTCTCCAGCACCGCTTCATCCAGCGGCTGACGCGCCTCCAGCAGCACAGCCTGGTTCCAGTGTTGCGGCTGTGGCACTTCGCTGTCGAAGAACCAGTGCTGGATCGGCGTCAGGCCGACCTGGCCGTGGCGCAGGCCCTGGTCGATGCTGCTGGCGGCCTCGCTGTGCCGTACCACCGCCGCCAGGGTCTGAATGGTCTGGTGCTGGAACAGGTCACGCGGGGTAAACTGCAAGCCCGCCTGACGGGCGCGGCTGACCACCTGGATCGACAGGATCGAGTCGCCGCCCAGCTCAAAGAAGTTGTCCTGCACACCCACCCGGGCAACGTTGAGCACGTCGCGCCAGATCTGCGCCAGCTGTGCTTCCACTTCATTGCCTGGGGCCTGGTATTGCTGGCGTGCCTGCTCAAGGTCCGGCAGCGGCAGTGCGCGGCGGTCGAGCTTGCCGTTGCCCATCAGCGGCAGGCTGTCGAGCAGCACCAGGTGCGCAGGCACCATGTAGTCCGGCAGGTGCTGGCGGGCATCGGCTTTCACCGCCTCGCGCAACAGGCTTTGCGCCGCGCTGTCGGCTGCGGCCTGCTGGCACACCAGGTAGCCCACCAGTTGCTTGCCGCCGGGCAGGTCAAGGGCGAGTACCACGGCTTCGTCGACATCGGCATGCGCCTGCAGGCGGCTCTCGATTTCGCCCAGCTCAATGCGGAAGCCACGAATTTTCACCTGCTGGTCGGCGCGCCCGACGTACTCCACCAGGCCATCGGTACCCAGGCGCACCAGGTCGCCGGTGCGGTACAGGCGCCCGCCTGCGGCACTGAACGGGTCGGCGACAAAGCGCTCGGCGCTGAGGCCTGGGCGGTCGTGGTAACCCTGGGCCAGGCCGGCACCGCCGACATACAGTTCACCGATGCCACCTTGTGGCAACAGGGCCAGGTCTTCATCAAGGATGTAGGCCGTGCGGCTGCCGATGACGCGGCCGATCGGCACGCTGCCAAGTTCCGCCGGGAGCACGTCGGGCGCCAGGCAGGCCAACGGCATGACCACTGTCTCGGTCGGGCCATAGGCGTTAAAGAACTGCTGTGGGGCAAAGGCCTGGCGAATGCGCTGCAGGTGCTCGCCGGTCAATGCTTCACCACCGGTGATCACCAGGCGCACCGGCAGTTGTTCACCCTGCCCGCCCAGGTACTGCGCCAGTTGGCTGCCGTAGCTGGGGGTAAAGCCCAGGATGCTCACCTGCTGCTCACGCACCAGCTGGCAGATTTCCTCGGCACCCCACTGCCCCTGGGCACGCAGCACCACCCGGGCACCGCACAGCAGCGGTACCCACAGGCGCTCGCTGGCGGCGTCGAAGTTGATCGAATAGAAGTGCAGTTCGCAGTCGTCGCTGCGCATGCCGAATTCGGCGATCACCGCCTGGCAGTGCATGGCGAACTCGCCATGGCTGACCACCACGCCCTTGGGCTTGCCGGTGGAACCGGAGGTGTAGATCAGGTACGCCTGATGTTGCGGCAGGCTGAGGTTGTCCAGCGGCGCATCGCTGTAGGCCGACAGGCTGGCGGCGTCGTCTTCCAGGCTCCAGCGCGCCACG
Organism: Pseudomonas sp. S37; assembly: GCF_016658545.1. Lineage (GTDB taxonomy): Bacteria > Pseudomonadota > Gammaproteobacteria > Pseudomonadales > Pseudomonadaceae > Aquipseudomonas. The sequence goes on from NZ_JACVZC010000131.1 coordinate 9,687, forward strand.
CCCTCGGGCAGCTCGCCCAGGGTTTGCAGCAACGTGCGCTGGCTCAGCAGCAGGCCGATGCGGCTGTCTTCGATCATGTAGCGCAGTCGGTCGAGCGGGTACTCAGGGTCCAGCGGCACATAGGCGCCGCCAGCCTTGAGAATGGCCAGCAGGCCGACGACCATTTCCAGCGAACGCTCCAGCGCCAGGCCCACCCGCACCTGCGGGCCGACACCGCGCTCGCGCAGGGCGCGGGCCAGGCGGTTGGCCTGCTGGTCGAGTTCGGCGTAGGTCATGTGCTGGCCGGCAAAGGTCAGCGCACCCGCCTGCGGCGTGCGTGCGGCCTGGGCCGCAAACAGGCCGTGCAGGGTCTGGTCGAGGTCGAAATCGTGCGCGCCCTGCAACTGGCCGACCAGCACCTGCTGCTCGGCGCTGCCCAGCATCGGCAGCTCACACAGGCGCTGTTGCGGGTTGTCGAGCAGGCCGACCAGCAGTTGTTGCCAGTGCTCGGCCATGCGGGCGATGCGCGGTTCGTCGAACAGGTCGCGGCTGTAGGTCAGGCAGCAGCCCAGGCGGCCGTCCAGGTCGGTCACCTCCAGGTACAGGTCGAACTTGGTGGCGCTGGCGTCGTTGACCAGATAATCCACCTGCATGCCGGCCAGCGTGCGGCTTTGCTGGAAGGCCCAGCGCTGCACGTTGCACATCACCTGGAACAGCGGGTTGTAGGCGCTGCTGCGGGGCGGCTGCAGGGCCTCCACCAGTTGGTCGAACGGCAGGTCCTGGTGCGACTGGCCCTCGATGGCGGCCTGGCGCATCTGCTCCAGCAGGGCGCTGGCGGTCATTTGCCCGTCCAGCTCGCAGCGCAGCACCTGGGTGTTGAGGAAGGCGCCGATCAGGCCTTCGCTTTCCGGGCGGATGCGGTTGGCCACCGGCGCGCCGATGCGCAGGTCGCGCTGGCCGCTGTAGCGGTGCAACAAGGCGGCCAGGGTGGCGGTCATGGTCATGAACAGGGTCAGGCCACGCTGGCTGTTGAAGGCATGCACGCGCTCGACCAGCGCCGGGTCGAGTTCGAAGCGGTACAGCTCGCCACGGTGGCTCTGCACGGCCGGGCGCGGGCGATCGGCGGGCAAGGCCAATACCGGGTGTTCATCGCCCAGGCGGTCTTTCCAGTAGGCCAGCTGGCGGGCGCCCTCGCCGCTTTCCAGCCATTGCCGTTGCCACACGCTGTAGTCCAGGTACTGCACCGGCAGCGGCGCCAGCGGCGACTCGCGGTCATCAACGAAGGCTTCGTAGAGCTCGCCCAGTTCGCGGGCGAAGATGTCCATGGCCCAGCCTTCGGTGACGATGTGGTGCAGGGTGAGGACAAAGAAGTGCTCGCGCTCGTCGGCCTTGACCAGGCAGGCGCGCAGCAGCGGGCCGCGCTCCAGGTCGAATGGCTGGTGCGCCTGGTCGTCGGCCAGTTGTTGCAAGCGTTGCTGGCGGGCATCGGCAGGCAATGCACTGAAGTCCTGCCAGTCCAGGTGCAGGCCGCTGTCTTCGGCCACACATTGGTACGGCACACCGTCAATGCTGGGGAAGGTGGTGCGCAGGGTTTCGTGGCGCACGATCAGCGCCTGCAGCGCGCGCTCGAAGGCGTCCACATGCAGGGTGCCGCGCAGGCGCGCCATGCCGCCGACGTTGTACGCCGGGCTGTCTGGCTCCATTTGCCAAAGGAACCACATGCGCTGCTGCGAGTACGACAGCGGCACCGCCTGGCGGCGGTCGACGCGGGTGATTTCGCCTTGCAGGTTGCGTTCGCCGGCAGCGCGGATACGCGCGATCTCGGCGCAGAAGGCGCCCAGCTCGCTGGCTTCGAACAGCGCCTTGAGTGGCAGCTCGACGTCGCAGGCCTGGCGGCTGCGGGAAACAATCTGTGTGGCCAGCAACGAATGGCCGCCGAGGGCGAAGAAATCGTCCTGCAAGCCGACGCGCGGCAGGTTCAGCACTTCGCGCCAGATGGCGGCGACCTGCTGTTGCAGTTCGCTTTGCGGCTCGACGTGCTCACGCTGCTGCCACACCGGGGCCGGCAGCGCCTTGCGGTCGACCTTGCCGCTAGGGCCCAGTGGCATGTGCGCCAGCGGGATGAGTTGCGCCGGCACCATGTACGTCGGCAAATGTTCACCCAGCACCGCCAACAAGGCTTCCGGCTGGGCACTGCCGCTGTAGTAGCCGACCAGTTGCGCGCCAACGGCGTCCTTGTGGATCAGCACCAGTGCCTGTTCGACACCGGCCTGCGCCAACAGGCACGCCTGGACTTCTTCGGGTTCGACGCGAAAGCCTCGCACCTTCACCTGCTGGTCAAGGCGGCCGAGGTACTCCAGCGCTTGCAGCTGTACCTGCCAACGGGCACGGTCGCCACTGCGGTACAGGCGTTGGCCATTGCCGTCGGCCTGGGGCACGAAACGCTCGGCGGTGAGGCCTGGGCGCCCCAGGTAGCCACGGGCCAGGCCCGCGCCGCCGAGGTACAGCTCGCCCGGCACGCCCGGGGCGGTGAGTTCAAGCTCGTCGTCAAGCACGCGGCACAACACATTGCCCAGCGGGCGGCCGATGGGCGAGCGCTCGCCGTCCGTGGCCTGGCAGTGCCAGTGGGCGACGTTGATGGCGGTTTCGGTCGGGCCGTAACGGTTGTGCAGTTGCACCTGCGGCAGCAGTTGCAGCACGCGGTCACGCAGTGCGGCAGACAACGCTTCGCCACCCGAGAACAACCGGCGCAGGCTGCTACAGGCAGCCGCCTGCGGCTCCTGGACGAACACCTGCAACAACGGCGGCACGAAATGCAGCGTGGTCACAGCATGGGCCTGGACCAGCTCGGCGATACGCTGCGGGTCACGGTGCTCACCGGGGCCGGCCAGTACCAGCTTGCAGCCGGTGATCAATGGCCAGAAGCACTCCCACACCGACACGTCGAAGCTGATCGGCGCCTTCTGCATCAGTACGTCACTGTCGTTCAGTGCATAGGTGGCCTGCATCCACTGCAGGCGCTCGGCCAGCGCCGCATGGGTATTGCCCACGCCTTTGGGTTGGCCGGTGGAGCCGGAGGTGTAGATCACATAGGCCAGGTTGTCGCCGTGCAGGTGCAGGCCAGGGGCATGGCTGGGCCAGCTGTCCAGGTGCAACTGGTCGAGGGCGATGGCGCTGACGCCGTCGACCTGCGGCAGCTTGCCCAGCAGGCTGCTGTGGCTCAGCAGCAGGCCGGCGTTGCAGTCGGCGAGCATGTAGGCCAGGCGCTCGGCGGGGTAATCGACGTCCAGCGGCACATAGGCGCCACCAGCCTTGAGAATGGCCAGCAGGCCGACCAGCAGTTGCGGCGAGCGCTCGATGGCGATCGCCACGCAGGTGTCGGGGCCGACGCCCTTGTCGCGCAGGTAGTGGGCCAGGCGGTTGGCCTGCTGGTGCAGCTCGGCGTAATCCAGGCTGCCACCCTCCCACACCAGCGCGGTGCGCTGCGGGGTCAGGCGTGCCTGCTCGTTGAGTTGCTCGACCAGCAACTGCTGCGGCGCGGCGGTCGCTGCCTGGCCCCAGCCCAGCAGCTGTGCGCGGCCCGCCTCGTCGAGCAATTGCACTTCGCCCAACGCTCGTTGCGGCGCAGCGCACACTTGCTCCAGCAGCGCCAACAGGTGGCCGGCCAGGCGCTTGATGGTGCTGGCATCGAACAGTTCGCTGGCATAGTCGAAGGCCAGGCTCAGGCGGCCCTGGTGGTCTTCTTCGCTGTGCAACTGCAAGTCGAACTTGGCTTCGCGGCTGTGCCACGGCAGTTCCTCGGCCAGCAGACCGGGCAGGCGGCGCAGCGCCGACAGGTCGCGCTGCTGGTGGTTGAACATGACCTGGAACAGGCCCTGTTCGCGGGCTTCGGGCAGGGCTTCGACCAGTTGTTCAAACGGCAGGTCCTGGTTGGCCTGGGCCTGCAGCGTGGCCTGCCGCACCTGGGCCAGCAGCTGGGTAAACGGCAGGCGGCCATCGAGCTGCGCACGCAGCACCTGGGTGTTGATGAAGAAGCCGACCATGCCCTGGGTTTCCAGGCGCGGGCGGTTGGCGTTGGGCACGCCGACGCGGATATCGGCCTGGCCGCTGTAGCGTTGCAGCAATGCCTGCCAACCGGCCAGCAGGACCATGAACAGGCTGGCCTGCTGCTCGCGGGCCAGGCCCTTGAGCGCGTCACTGAGGGTAGCGGGCACCTTCAGGTTGAAACGCGCGGCGCTGTGCTCGCGCTGGCTGGCACGTGGGTGGTCGGTACACAGGTCGAGTACCGGCAGCTCATCGCCCAGCTGAGCCTTCCAGTAGTCCAGTTGGCGCTCGGCTTCGCCGTCGGCCAGCCACTGGCGCTGCCAGTTCCCGTAGTCGGCGTAACCCAGTGGCAGCGCTGCCAGGTTGGCCTGCAGGCCTTGGCAGTGGGCCGCGTACAGTTTGGCGAACTCGTCGAGCAGGATGTTCAGCGACCAGCCATCGGCCACGATGTGGTGCAGGGTCACCCACAGCTGGTGGTCTTCATCGTCCAGTCGAGCCAGGGTCACGCGCAGCAGGGGGCCTTGGGTCAGATCGAACGGCTGGCGGGCCTCGGCTTCACGCTGGGCGGTGACCTGTTCCGGCGCCTGGCCTTCGAGGTTCAGGCGGACCAGGTTGAAAGGCTGCTGCGCCAGCACGCGCTGCAGCGCCTGGCCGCCCTCTTCACTGAACACGGTACGCAGTGATTCGTGGCGCGCTACCAATTCCTGGAATGCAGCTTCCAGGGCAGTTTCATCCAGCTCGCCACGCAGGTGCAGGCCGGCCGGAATGTTGTAGGCCGCCGATTGCGGTTGCAGCTGCCACAGCAACCACAGGCGGTTTTGCGCCAGCGACTGGGGCAGCGCCTGGCCGCGTTCGAGGGTGGCAATGGCCGCCGCCTGTGCACCGCCTTCGGCGAGTATTGCGGCCACGGCATTGCTGTAGTCGGCCAGCACCGGGGCTTCGAACAAGGTGCGCTGGCTCAGGTTGATGCCCAGCTCATCGGCCAGGCGCGCGGTGGCCTGGGTAGCCGCGATGGAGTTGCCACCCAGCAGCAGGAAGTGGTCGTCTGCCGCCACTGCGCTGACCTTGAGGATGTCGCGCCACACGGCGGCGATGCGCGCCGGCAATTCATCGCTTGCTGCCTCTGCGGCAACGGCCTCGCTTGCGTCAGGGAAACGGGCATAGCAATCCAGGCTGCCATCGTCCATGCGCAGCCGACAGGCCGAGCGCTGCAGCTTGCCGCTAGAGGTTTTCGGCAGTGCGCCCGGGTTCAGCAGCAGAACCACCGCTGGCGCCTGGCGGCAGGCGTCGGCAATCACCTGGCGCAGGGTCTTGATCAGCGCCTGGGGCTGGATGGTTTTCTGCACGTTGCGGCTGATCTCCACCGCCACGCCGATGCCCTCCTCGCCCTGGTGCTCCACGGCAAACACCGCCACCCGGCCTTTGCGCAGCACCTCCACTTCGCGTTCGAGGGTTTTTTCCAGGTCCTGCGGGTACAGGTTCTGCCCGCGTACGATCAGCATGTCTTTCAGGCGCCCGGTGACGAACACCTCGCCGTCGCGCATGAAGCCCAGGTCGCCGGTGCGCAGCCAGGTCTGGCCGTCCATTTCGACGAAGGTACGGGCGCTGGCTTCGGGGTTGCGCCAGTAACCCAGTGCGATGCTCGGGCCACCGGCCCAGATTTCGCCGACCTGGTTGTCGCCCAGCACGTGCAGCTGTTGCGGCTCGACAATGCGTACCGCATGCCCGGGTTGCGGGTAGCCACAACTCATCAGCACGCTGCCTTTGCCGGGCTCGGCGCGGTTGGCGGCGAAGGCTTCGGCATCCAGCTCCAGCGCCGGGATGCCCTGGCCGCGGCGGCTGCCGCTGACGAACAGGGTGGCTTCGGCCAGGCCGTAGCTGGCGAAGAAGCTCTGCGGGTCAAAGCCACAGGCCTGGAACTTGTCGGCGAAGGTGGCCAGGCTGTCCTGGCGGATCGGCTCGGAGCCGGAATAGGCCACGCGCCAGCGGCTCAGGTCGAGCCCCGCCAGCGAAGCCTCGCTGACCCGTTCGCTGCACAAACGGTAGGCGAAGTCCGGGCCGCCGCTGATGGTGCCGCCGTACTCGCTGATGGCCTGCAACCAGCGCAGCGGCCGGGCCAGGAAGTAACCCGGCGACATCAGCACGCAGGGCACGCCGCTGAAGATCGGCTGCAGCAGGCCGCCGATCAGGCCCATGTCGTGGTACAGCGGCAGCCAGCTGACGATCACATCGTCAGGGTTGAGGTCGATGCCGAAGCCACAGCGGATCAGTTGCTCGTTGGCCACCAGGTTGCCATGGCTGACCTGCACGCCTTTGGGCAGCGCGGTGGAGCCGGAGGTGTACTGCAGGAAAGCGATGTCTTCGCCCTTGAGCGCCGGCTCACGCCAGTTCGCGGCCAGCAGCGGGTCCAGGCCGTCCACGGCCAGCAGCTCGGGCGCGTTGTCCGCTGCCAGGGCTTCCAGGCCCTGCAGGTTGCCGTGCAACGCCGCCACGGTCAGCAGCAGGCGCGGCTCGGCGTCGGCGATGATCGACAGCAAACGCTCCTGGTGGTGCTGGCGGGCGGACTCTGGCGGGTAGGCTGGCACCGCGATCACCCCGGCATACAGGCAGCCGAAGAACGCCGCCACGTAGTCTGGCCCACTGGGGAACAGCAACACGGCACGGTCACCAAAGCTGGCGCGCGCCTGCAAGGCCGCAGCGATGGTGCGCGCACGCTGGTCGAGGTCCCGGTAGCTGAGCACGGCCTGCTCGCCGGGGGCGTCGGCGAGAAAGCGCAGGGCGATCTTGTCCGGGGTCTGCGCGGCGCGTTGCGCCAGGGCCTGGACCAGCGAGAGCGGGAGTTCGAAGGCGTCCGTCATGGGGTGTTCCTGCCAGTGTCTGTTGGGGCGTGCCGGCTGCTCCGCGAACGTGGGCGGGCAGCGGTTGGCGGCCGGGGATGTACACAGGGGAACGGATGGGCGGGGGGAGAAA
>NZ_JACVZC010000132.1 GCF_016658545.1 Pseudomonas sp. S37
AACGTAGGAGCGGCTTTAGCCGCGAAGCGCCGCGCGGGCGGCGCTCGATCTGTGCACCACCTCAAATCCCAAGGCATGCACCTGGATGCCCTAACAAGCTTCCTCAGCCCAGCACCCTGAACCCATGCGTCCCATCCCGCTCCAACTGGGCAATCAGGCCGAATTCCCAATCCAGATACCCCTGCATGGCCTCACGTGGGTTATCCGTGCCTTCATATGGCCGGCGATAGCGGTCGGTGCGCGGCACGGCCAGGTGCGTCTCCCCATTCTGCAAATCCTGGCCCGCAGCAATCCAGCGCGCCGTGCCACCCTCCAGCACATACACCGGGGTTTGCGTAAGCGCCTGCAAATCCACCGCCGCAAAACGGGCCAGCAAGCTGCTGCCACAGGTCAACACATAGCGCTCGGCAACCGGCAGTTTTTCCAGCACTTGCGGCAATTGCGCACGAATAGCCCAGTGCGCCCCGGGTATATGCTGTTTCACATAGTTGGCACTGCTGGTGAAATCCAGCACCACCGTGCCTGGCGCCTGCAGCCAGGTCGCCAGTTGCTCGACGCCGATCTCGGTTACCGCCGGCAACGCCGGCTGCGGCGCCTGCCACTCACCGGCTGTGCTGAAGTCTGCCACCGCCAGGCCATCCAGTACCGCCACCTGCCAGCCCAGTTGTGCCAGCCACGACGCACTCATGTTGGCCCGTACGCCATCGTCGTCCACCAGCACGATGCGCGCCCCGCGCACGCTGGCGACATGGTCGGTTTCCTGCACCAGTTGCCCGCCGGGGACGCTGCGGCTGCCTGGCAGGTGGCCTTGGGCAAATTCCTCAGGCGTGCGTACATCGAACACATAGGTGGTGCGGCTGGCATCGGCCTGCCAGGCAGCCAGGCCTTCACGCTCTAGCCGCACCACGCCAGCGCGGTCGGCAACCTGGCGCGCACGCGTTGCGGCATCGGCTTGGGTGCTGCCGGTGACGGCACTGAAACGGTGCGCCTGACCGTGGGCCAGGGTTTGCCCGGCCAGGGTCCAGCCAATGGTGCCGTTGCGCAGGGCCGCCACCGGGTTAGGGATGCCGGCATTGATCAGCGACTGGGTGCCGATGATGCTGCGGGTACGCCCGGCGCAGTTGACGATCACCTGGGTGGCCGGGTCGGGTGCCAGCTCGGCTACCCGCAACACCAGCTCGGCCCCCGGCACACTGATGCCGCCCGGAATACTCATGGTCTGGTACTCGTCGAAGCGGCGCGCATCCAGCACCACCACGTCGGCCTTGGCATCCAGCAGGGCCTGCACCTGCTCGGCGGCCAGCGACGGGGTGTGGCGCACACTTTCGACCAGCTCGCCAAACGCCTTGCTTGGCACGTTGACGTCGCGGAACAGTTCACCACCGGCTGTGCGCCAGCCGGCCAGGCCGCCTTCGAGCAAGGCGACATTGCTGTAGCCCAGGGCCAGCAGGCGCTTGGCTGCCTGGCCTGCCAGGCCTTCGCCGTCGTCATACACGGTGATGGCGGTGTCACGCCGCGGCACGCGGGCGAACACCTCCAGCTCCAGTTTCGACAACGGGATATTGGCGGCAAACAAGGGGTGGTCCTGGGCGAACGGGTCTTCTTCGCGCACATCGATCAGCGCCAGTTCTTCATGGGCCAGCAGGGCCCGGCGAATATCGTGGTAGGAGCGGGTAGCAAAGGTGCTCATGGGGCAGGGTTCTCTTTGGACAGGTCCCAGATGTTGGGCAATAGGCTGTTGGAATAGCCGGAAATGAACGGTTTCTCGGTGCCATCGGGCAGGTACACTGCCCGGCTGACCGCGCCGATGTTGGCGCCGTACACGTGAATGCTGATCGACACCCGGTCGTCAAAAGCATTGCTGACCTGGTGAATATCACCAACGCGCGGCGAAACCGCCTCGACATGGCCAGGCTCGATACGCACTGGTCGGCCCGCTGGCAGCAAGGCGCCTTGCTCGCTACGGGCAAAGCCTTGCGAGTATTCGGCGCCGCGCAGCATGCCGATCAGGCCCCACACCCGGTGGTCGTGGATCGGCGTCTGCTGGCCGGGGCCCCAGACGAAACTGACGATGGAAAAGCGCTGGCGCGAATCGCAGTGCAACAGGTATTGCTGGTAGCGGGCCGGGTCCGGCTGGGCCAGTGCTTCAGGCAGCCAGTCGTCATGCGCGACCAGGCTGCGCAGCAGGCCCTGGCCGTGGTCCAGAAGCGTGGCTTCGTCGGTTTCCTTGTCCAGCAGTTGTGATAGCGCATCGATGAAATGGCGCAAGCGCTCGAAGCGTAGGGGGTGGCTCATGGTTCAGGCTCGGCTGACGGTTTCACTTAACCCTAGCAAACACACTGAATATTCTCATAAGTAAAAATATGCATAAGCTAATATGCATAAAATGCATTTACAGATGTGCCGATCTGTTTTCAAATAGATGCACAACCTACGAGACCGCACGCGCGGATCGGCCTTATGTACCCGACGGTACCTGGAGACGAACGTGCGATACCTCAAGCAACTGGCCGCCGGTGTGCTGGCCAGCACCCTCAGCCTGGCCGCCGCTGCACAAACCCTGGTGGTCGGCGACCAGAGCTTCAATGCCCGTGCCGTGATGGAGGCGGCCGGTGTGCTCGACGACCTGCCGTATACCCTGGAATGGAAGCAGTTCACGGCAGGCTCACCGGTGGCCGAGGCGCTGAACGTGGGTAGCCTGGATATTGGCCTGCTGGGCGATGCCCCACCGTTGTTCCTGGGCGCCTTGGGCGCGCCGATCAAGGTGATCGCGGTCAGCCGGCAGAACCTCGATGGCGTGGCCATTCTGGCGCGCAAGGACTCGAACATTCACAGCCTGGAAGACTTGCGCGGCAAACGTGCGGCGATCTGGAAGGGCTCATGGAGCCAGCAGTTGCTGTTCAGCGCGCTGGACAAGGCCGCCGTGCCGCGTGATGCCCTGGAGTTGCGTTACCTCAGTGCGCTGGACGCCTCGCATGCGCTGGATGGGGGTTCGGTGGACGTGATTGCCACCTGGGAACCTTACGTTACCCAGCAGGAGCGCCAAGGGGCGCGGGTGTTGGCAACTGCCGAAGGGCTGATTCCGGCTCAGAGCTTTGTGGTGGCCAATGCCAAGGCAGTGGAGGCCAAGCGGGCACAGATCAGCGACTTTCTCCAGCGCCTGAAAAAGGCCCGGGACTGGACCCTGAACGACCCGGCGCATACCGAAGCCTATGCCGATGCCTGGGCCAAGCGCACCCGGGCCGACCGCGACATAGCCCGCGCCTGGTTTGCCCGTGCGCGTACCGATGTGGCGCCGTTGGACCCGCAGGTGATCGTGGAGGCGCAGAAGACCGTGGACTTTTTTGCCGGGCTGGGGCTGATCAAGGCTTACCCGGCGGCGAGCCTGTTCGATACCTCGTTCGCGGCGGCGTTCGAGCATTGAGTTTTCCTGTACAGGCCTATTCGCGGGTGAACCCGCTCCTACAAGGAACGTGGAAGCCATTGCGATCGTTGTAGGAGCGGGTTTACCCGCGAAGAGGCCAGCACAGGCACCATCATCCTCGAGGAATTCCCATGACCACCCGCAAGATCAAACTCGGCGCCCTGACCATGGGCTGCGGCGGCCCCGGCCGGCACAACCTGTGGCTCGACCCGGAGCTGCCGGCAGACGCCAGCGTCAACATCGACTGGTACATCGACATCGCCCGCCAGGCCGAGGCAGCGCTGTTCGACCTGATGTTCATCGTCGACAGCCAGTACATCACCCCCGGCTCGCCGTCCCACTACCTTAACCGCCTGGAGCCACTGACCCTGCTCTCGGCACTGGCAGTAACCACCCGCCATATCGGCCTGGTCGGCACCTTGACCACCTCCTACAACGAGCCCTTCAACGTGGCCCGGCGCCTGGCCTCGCTGGACCTGATAAGCAAGGGCCGCGCCGGCTGGAACGTGGTTACCAGTGGTGATGCCGGCACGGCCGGCAACTATGGCCGCGACGAGCACTACGACTACGACACCCGTTATGCCCGTGCCCAGGAGCACGTGGCGGTTGTGCAAGGCCTGTGGCAGTCCTATGAAGACGGCGCGTTCCCGCGCAACCGGGCCACCGGGCAGTTCCTCGACCCCAGCCGCATGCACGCGCTGAACCACAAGGGCGAGCACTTTTCGGTGGTGGGGCCTTTGAACATCCAGCGTTCACCTCAGGGCCAGCCGGTGATCTTCCAGGCCGGCGACTCGGTGCAAGGGCGCGAACTGGGGGCGGCCACGGCGGATGTGATCTTTACCCATGCCGCCAGCATCGGGCAGGGCCAGGCGTTCTACCGTGATGTGAAGGGCCGTGCCGCGCGCTTGGGGCGTGACCCCGAGCAACTGCTGGTGCTACCAGGGGCTGAGATTTACGTCGGTGACACCGATGAACACGCCCGCGAGATCGAACGCCATTATCACCAGCAGGACCACAGCTTCGAACTGGCGCTGAAGGAATTCGGGCGCAACTTCGGCTGGCACGACTTCAGCCAGTACGACCTTGACGCACCGTTCCCCCAGGAAAGCCTGGAGCATGCGCGCAGCAGCTTCTTCACCAACGCCAAGCGCATTGCCGACCAGGCGCGAGAACAGGGCTTCAGCTTGCGCCAGGCGGTGGAGTTCGGCCGCCAGTTGCGGCCGGGTGCCTTTGTCGGCTCGGCAGCGACGGTAGCGGCGAAAATGGCCGAGTGGTTCGAAGCACGGGCGCTGGATGGCTTCAATATCTACATCGGCCACCCAGGGCAGTTCCGCCGCTTTACCGAGCAGGTGGTGCCGTTGCTGCAGGAGCGCGGGGTGTACCGCACCGCCTACGAAGGCACTACCCTGCGGGAAAGCCTGGGCCTGGCGATTCAGTGAATGCTTGAGGCCAGTTCGAAGATCGGCATGTACATGAGGATCACGATCAGGCCAATCAGTAGGCCGATGAACGTCATCAGCAACGGTTCAAACAGTTTGACGAACCATTCCACCCAGCGACCGATTTCCTGGTCGTGGAAGTCGGCGCAGCGCTCCAGCATCTCGCCCAGGTTGCCGGACTGTTCGCCGGCCCGCAGCAGGCGTAGCGACACCGGTGTGACCAGTTGCCCGGCTTCCAGCGCATCGGACAGCGGCAGGCCTTCGCCGACCCGCTGGCTGGCTTGCGCCAGGCCCTGTGCCGCTGCACTGCCGAGCAGGCCACGGGCCATGCCCATGGCGGTAAGGATGGGAATGCCGCCTTGCAGCAGAATACCCAGCGACCGGTAGAAGCGCGCCAGCTCGTACATCATCAGGCGCTGGTGCAGTGCCGGCAGGCGCCGCAACTGGCAGGACGCCCAGTGCCGTACCCGTGGGTGGCGGCGCAGCAGCCACAGCGCCGTGACCCCGCCAACGCTGCCCAGCGCCAATGGCAGTTGCTCGGCATGCAGGAACAGGCCGATCTGCATCAGTACCCGAGACAGCCAGGGTAATTCGGTGCCCATGCCTTCGAACACCTGGCTGAAGCGCGGCACCACATAGCCAAGCAGAAACAGCACCACGCCACCGCCCACCAGCAACAGCAACAACGGGTACACCGACGCACCCACCAGCTTCTGCCGGACCAGGTCCAGGCGCTGGCGGTAGCTGATGTAGCGGGCGAGTGCATCACCCAGCGCCCCGGTGCGTTCACTGGACTGCACCAGCGCTACGTACAGCGGCGGGAAAACCCGCGGTTGCTGGCCCAGGGCCTGGGACAGCGAGCGGCCTTCGTACAGCTGGCGGACCAGCTCGGCCAGCACCTTGCGCGTTGCTGGCGCAGGGGCTTTCTCTGCCAGGCTTTCCAGCGCGTCGATCAGGGGCAGGCCGGCATTGAGCAAGGTCGACAGCTCCTGGCTGAACAACACCAGGTCGAACGCCGCCTCGCGGCGCCAGGCCATACCGCGCAAGGCGCCGCCGCTGCCGCGCAGGCTGAGCACGCGCAGGCCCTGGTCTTCGGCCTGGCGGCGCGCCTGCTCGGCGTCCTCGGCGTCGATCTGCATTTGCACCACACCCTGCCTACCCAGGGCCTTGAGGCTGTAGCGCATGGCCGCTCTCCTTACTGCCAGCTGGTGATTTCGGCGTTTTCGCCATCGCCGCCGGGCTGGCCGTCCTTGCCCATCGACAGCAGGTCGTATTCGCCGCCGTTCTCGCCAGGCTGCCGGTAGATGTACGGGCGGCCCCACGGGTCTTGCGGCACGGCCTTCTGCAGATACGGCCCGGTCCAGCGAGCTTCGCCGCTGGGGGCGATCACCAAAGCCTGCAGGCCTTGTTCACTGTTGGGATAGTGGCCGACCTCCAGGCGGTACAGGTCCAGGGCCTTGCTCAGCCCCTCGATCTGCGCCCGCGCCACCTTGGCCTCGGAGCGGCCCAGCTGGCTGAAGTACTTGGGCGCGACGATACCGGCCAGCAGGCCGAGCACCACCAGTACCACCAGAAGCTCGAGCAGGGTGAAGCCACGTTGCGGGTTGGTTCTGCGCTGCATGGTGAAGCCCTCCAGTGCATGGGGACACGCGTTGCCATGCACCATGCAACAGCCGTGCACGTCTGCCTCGGGCCCTTGCGCCATGCGGCACAGGAAGCGGCACAGTGCTTGCGTCGTGGTCATGGTCCTCGGGTTTTCCGGGGCATTTCCCCCACATCGGGGGCCACGACGAAGAGGCGACCGACATGCGTGGACTCATCCTTGGTTTGCTCTGGCTGGCGGCAAGTATTGCCCAGGCCGATGTGTACATCTCGATCGATGCCAAGGGTGGCTACGTACTGACCAACGTTCATCGACCCGGGCGGCATTATCAGAAAGTGATCAACGAACCGCTGGCCCAGGGCGGGCCGGTCAATGCGCAGATGATCACTGGCCGGCCGTACGCCGAAGTGGTTGCCACGGCAGCACGAATCCACAATGTGCCACCGGCGCTGTTGCATGCGCTGATCAAGGCCGAGTCTGGCTACAACCCCAAGGCCCGCTCCCGGGCGGGGGCGGTGGGGTTGATGCAATTGATGCCGGATACCGCCCGCGAAATGGGCGTGGAAGACCGCCTCGACCCAGAAGACAATGTGCAGGGCGGGGCACGCTACATCAAACAGATGCTTACCCTGTTCGACAATGACATCACCCTGGCCGTAGCCGCCTACAACGCCGGCCCGGACGCCGTGCTGCGGCGTGGCGCGGTACCGCCATTTGCCGAGACCCGGCGCTATGTGCCCACGGTGCTGCGCGAGTACCGCAAGCTGCAGGGATTGGCGGATGATTCGCCGCTGTGATGCTGCTGTGGAGTCTAACCCTTTCTGGGGCAAGTCGAGCCCCCTGTGGGAGCGGGTTAACCCGCGAAGAAACCGGCGCGATGCAGGGCACCGGCTGCGCCGGTGTTCGCGGGTGAACCCGCTCCCACAGGGATGGGGAGTCTTTGAGTTTTGGAAGGGCGCAAAGTAGCCGAAAGAATACCCTTCGGCGGATGCCATCAATTTAGCACTATGGTTTCCCCATCTCTGGGCTATAACCTTCTGAAGGTGCCCAGCTGTGGAGTCCGCCATGGACCTCGCCCCTCGTTCCGACGCTATTGACGTGCCTGCCGGTAGCGAGCTGGCCGCTCCGCGCAAGCCGTTCAACCTGCTGCGCTGGTATGCCTGGGTCAGCCTGGCCATCATCCTTTCGGTGGCCGCCGGGCTGGGGCTGATTTCCAGCCGCTTCATCATCGACGAAAGCGTCGAGCGCGATGCCTTGCTTACGGCGCAGTTCATCACTTCGATTGCTGACGCCGAAGTGCGCCATGTTTCGATCCCCAATGTGCGTACCATGGGCGAACTGCTCGACCCGCGTACCGACCGCGCGAACCTGCCCGATGTCGACCCGGATGCCAGGCGCAAGGCACGGGGCGAATTCCTCGACCATATCGCCCACTTGCCCGACATGCTGCTGGCCAACATCTATGCCCCGGACCGCACCGTGATCTGGTCCAGCAACCCGGCGCTGATCGGCAAACTGATCGAGGGCGACGACGACCTGGACCGGGCGTTCGAGTACAAGATGCGGGTCTCGGCCAGCTACCATAACTTCGAACAGGCCCGCGCCGAACAGAAGTTCATCACGCCGCCCGAGCAGCTGTTCATCGAAAACTACATACCGCTGTTCGACGCCGAGGGTGAGCACGTCACGGCCATGGTCGAGATCTACAAAGAACCCCATGACCTGATCGTGCGTATCGAACATGGGTTGATCCTGATCTGGCTGGCAATCACCGTCGGCGCTGCGCTGGTGTATGTCGGCCTGTACGGCATCATGCACCGCGCCGCACGGTTGCTGAAGGTACAGCAGAAGCGCCTGATCAACAGCGAAACCTACGTGGCACTGGGTGAAGTGTCATCGGCGGTGGCCCACAGCTTGCGCAACCCGCTGGCCAGTATCCGCTCCAGTGCAGAGCTGGCCCAGGCGTTCGATGAAGGCCCGGCACAACGCCAGGTCAACGACATCATCAGCCAGGTCGACCGCATGTCGCTGTGGATCCGCCAGATGCTGCAGTCGCTGCGCCCGCTGAACGATGAAGCCGTAGCGGTGGACGTGCCCCAGGCATTGCAGGAATGCCTGCAGACCTACGCAGTGCCACTGGCACGCGGCGGGGTAACCCTCGACCTGCAACCGTTACCGGCTGTGCAGGTACTGGGGCATCCGGCGTTACTGCGCCAGGTGTTCAGCAGCCTGATCGCCAACGCCCTGGAGTCGATGGAGCAGGGTGGCCGGCTGCGTGTCGAGGTGGTGCGCCACAATCGGCGCTGCTTCACCCTGCGCCTGTCGGATAACGGCAAGGGGATGAACGAAGAGCAGCAGCGGATGGCCTTCAGGCCGTTCTTCACTACCAAGCAAGGCGGGCTCGGCGTGGGGCTGGTGCTGGTGAAACGTATCATGGAGCGCTTCGGTGGCACGGTCCGGCTCAGTAGCAGCGAAGGCCACGGCACGCGGGTCTCGTTAACGTTCCGCCTGGCTGGATCTTCATCGCTGTGATTAAGAGTGGGCCGTAACTTGTTGATATATATAGATTTGCATCATGTTGGGTGGGAATTACCCAAATGTGGGGCAGTTTCCTCAAGGTATTTTTAAAAGAATGCGATAACGCACTGAAAAACAATGGATTGTTAATTCATGTATTTGAGTGGCTAAGTTTTTGCAGTGTGATCTGTGGAGCGCAATACGCGACAAATGGCAGCTGCGGCTGCCCAGGTGGATTGCTGTCAACTGCCGCTTGCGGTTGGCCTTGATGCAGTTCTGAACGGACGCCCTGCGCGGGAACCACGCGATGCAGATGCTGGAAAACGAAGTGCCCGACAAGGCCAGCGCGACCGCCAGCGGTCTTGCCGTTCCATTGCGTGAATTCAACCTGCTGCGCTGGTTTTCGGTCATCAGCCTGTTGATCATTGCCTCGGTAGCCGGTGGGCTGGGTTACGTGTCGACCCGTTTCGTGGTGCGCGACAGCGTGCAGCGCGATGCCATGCTCACCGCACAGTTCATCCAGGCCATGGCCCAGGCCGAGGTGCGCCACTCGCAATTGCCGCCGGGCACCACCATGGGTGAGCTGCTCGATCCGCGCCTGGACCTGCAGCACCTGCAGTTCACCCCGCAACTGGCCGAATCGACCCGGGTGGAATTCCTCGACCATGTCGAGCACCTGCCGGACACCTTGCTGGCCAACGTCTATGCCCGCGACCGCAGCATTATCTGGTCCACCAACCCGCAATTGATCGGCAAGCGTATCGAAGCCGATGGCGACCTGGACCGCGCCTTCCGTTCACGCAAGGCTGTATCGGCCAGCTATCACAAGGCCGAGGATGACCGCGAAGAGCAGAAATTCCTGCGTGAACCCACCTACCTGTTCATCGAGAACTACATCCCGCTGTTCGACAGCCAGGGCGAGCAGGTGCTGGCCATGGTGGAAATCTACAAAGAACCACAGGACCTGATCCGTCGCATTCAGCGTGGCTATGTGCTGATCTGGGCTTCGACCCTGGTCGGCGGTGCGCTGATCTACTTTGGCTTGTTCTGGATCGTGCGCCGGGCGGCGCACATGCTGCGCCTGCAGCAGGACAGGCTGGTGGCCAGCGAAACCTACGTGGCGCTGGGCGAGATGTCCTCGGCGGTCGCCCACAGCCTGCGCAACCCGCTGGCCAACATCCGCTCCAGCGCCGAACTGGCCCAGGAAATCGCCAACCCCGCCGCGCAGAAGAACATCACCGACATCATCAGCCAGGTCGACCGCATGTCACGCTGGGTGCGCGACCTGCTGGTGTCGTTGCGCCCGGTCAGCGACGAGCCCGAGGCAGTGGACCTGGTGGCAGCCATCGAGGACACCCACCTGGCCTTTACCCAGCAGCTTGAACGCAATGGCGTGCGCTTTCATTTCGAAGGGCCTGACATGCAGTGGGTGGCCAGCCAGCCGTTGCAGCTTACGCAGATTCTGAACAGCCTGTTTTCCAATGCCCTGGAGGCCATGCCTTCGGGCGGCACGCTCAATGCCCAGGTTATTGTGCAAGAGGGCCTGCGTGCCGAGTTCGTGCTTACCGACACCGGCAAGGGCATGAGCCAACAGCAGGAACGGATGGTGTTCAAGCCGTTCTTCACGACCAAGCAGGGTGGCCTCGGTGTAGGCCTGGCCCTGGTCAAACGCATCATGGAACGTTTTGGCGGCTCGGTCAGCCTGAGCAGCCGCGAAGAGGAAGGAACCCGCGTCAGCCTTACATTCAATATCGCAGCGGGAGGGGACCATGGAGCACAGCATCCTGGTAGTCGAGGATGATGAAATCCTTGCCGACAACATTCGTACCTACCTCAGCCTCAAGGGCTACGAGGTCACCGTGTGCCACAGCGCGGAACTGGCGCTGGAGCAGATCAAGCGGGCCCAGCCCGATGCGGTGCTGACCGACAACTCGCTGCCGGGCATGAGCGGGCACGACCTGCTGCGCACCCTGGTGGCGCAGGCGCCGGAGCTGAAAGTGATCATGATGACCGGCTACGGCAACGTCGAAGATGCCGTGCAGGCGATGAAGGAGGGCGCCTTCCATTACCTGACCAAACCGGTAGTGCTGGCCGAGCTCAAGCTGACCCTGGACAAGGCCCTGGCGGCAGAGCGCATGGAGCGTACGCTGTCGTTCTACCAGGAGCGCGAGGCGCAGAAGTCCGGGTTGCAGGCGCTGATCGGCGAGTCGCCGGCGATGCTCACCCTCAAGCACACCTTGCGCCAGGTGCTCGATGCCGAGCGGCGCATGGCCAGTGACGACCTGCCACCGGTGCTGGTAGAAGGCGAAACCGGTACTGGCAAGGAGTTGGTGGCGCGTGCCCTGCATTTTGACGGCTCGCGCAGCAAAGGGCCGTTTATCGAGTTCAACTGCGCCTCGATCCCGGCCAACCTGCTGGAAGCCGAACTGTTTGGTCACGAAAAGGGTGCCTTTACCGATGCCAAGGAGCGCCGGGTGGGCCTGGTGGAGGCTGCCGATGGGGGCACGCTGTTTCTTGACGAGATCGGCGAGATGGACCTGGTGCTGCAGGCCAAGCTGCTCAAACTGCTGGAAGACCGCAGCATCCGCCGCATAGGAGCAGTGAAGGAGCGCAAGGTCGACCTGCGGGTGATCAGTGCCACCAACTGCAACCTGGAACAGATGGTGCAGCAGGGCAAGTTCCGCCGCGACCTGTTCTTCCGCCTGCGCATCATTGCGCTGAAGGTGCCGCGCCTGTATGCGCGCGGGCAGGACGTGTTGCTGCTGGCGCGGCACTTCCTGGCCCACCATGGCCGGCGTTATGGCAAGCCGAACCTGCGTTTTTCTGCCGAGGCGGAAAGCCTGATGCTCGGTTACAGCTGGCCCGGCAATGTGCGCGAACTGCGTAACATGCTGGAGCAGACGGTCTTGCTGGCACCGAACGAGGTGGTGCAGGCGCACCAGTTGAACCTGTGTTTGACCTTGGTAGATGAGCCGCTGGTGGCTCAGCCGACCGCGACCGTGTATGAAATGCCGCGGCATGAACCGGAGCCAGGCACCAGCCTGCCGGACATGGAGCGCGACCTGGTGTGCAAGACCCTGGACCGTACGGATTGGAATGTAACCAAGTCGGCGCGCATGCTCGGGTTGTCGCGGGACATGCTGCGGTACCGCATCGAGAAGCTGGGGCTGACGCGGCCTGACAAACGACAGTGGTGATTGTCGGTCACCCCTTTTGAATGGAGCGGATAACCCGCCCCCACAGAACTGCACATAACTCATTGAATTAGCAGGAACACTGTGGGAGCGGCTTCAGCCGCGAACACCGGCGCAGCCGGTGCCATACACTGTGTTGGGTTCTTCGCGGCTAAAGCCGCTCCCACAGGCAATGCATCATTTTGCAGGTTCAACGGTGTGGTCAGGGGTTGCCGGTGCTCGTGCCGCTATCACCTTGCCGCCCAACCCCCTCCGAACCGCTGCCATCCATCCCCGGCAGGTCACGGTCGTCATTCTGCTCCGCTGGCGGGCTGTCCGGGTCGTTGCCCTTCAGGCGCGGGTCGGTGTCGCGTGGCATGGGTTTCTCGATCGGGTTCAGGGTGCTGTCCGCGCCGGGCTGCGGCGCGCTACTGTGCGGGTCGTCGGGGTAGGTGGGGCCGGTGCCAGCGGCCAGTGCCAGCGGTGAGGCGAGCAGGGCAATCAACAGGATGCTTGAGCGGGTCATGGCAGTCTCCATTGCGTCGGGTAGGGCTCATACTTCCCTTCGGCCCCACCCGAAACGTCAAGGTGCCATCACCCCGATCAACGGTCACACCACCATCGACAGCAACATGATGAAGATTATGCCGACCACCGAAAGAATGGTCTCCATCATGCTCCAGGTCTTGAAGGTTTCTGCCACGGTCATGTTGAAGTACTGCTTCACCAGCCAGAAGCCGGCATCGTTCACGTGCGACAGGATCAGCGAGCCGGCACCGGTGGCCAGCACCAGCAGCTCACGGTTCACCCCTGGCACCAGGTCGATCACCGGTGCAACGATGCCCGCGCCGGTAATGGTCGCGACCGTGGCCGAGCCGGTGGCGATGCGGATCACTGCGGCTACCAGCCACGCCAGCATGATCGGCGAAATTTCGGCCTGCACGGCCATCTGCCCGATCACGTTGCCCACGCCAGTGTCCACCAGCATCTGCTTGAAACCACCGCCAGCACCGACGATCAGTACGATGGCGGCGGTCGGCGCCAGGCTCTGGTCGAGCATTTTCATGATCTGCTGGCGGTTGAAGCCACGGGCCGAGCCAAAGGTATAGAAGGCCAGCAGCAGGGCAGCGAGCAGGGCAGTGATCGGGTGGCCGATCAGGTCCATCCACTGGCGCACGATGTGCTCGGCGGGCAGCACCACGTCGGCGAAGGTTTTCAGCAGCATCAATGCCACCGGCAGCAGCACGGTGATCAGGGTGATGCTGAAGCTCGGCAAGTTGCCCTGGTCGGACTCCTTGGCGATCTGGTCCATCAACTCCTGCGAGGGGTTGCCCGGGATGTAGCGGGAAATGAAGTTACCGAACAGCGGGCCGGCGATGATCGCGGTTGGCAGCGCCACGATCAGGCCATAGAAGATGGTCTTGCCAATGTCGGCGTGGAAAATGCCAATCGCCAGCAACGGGCCCGGGTGTGGCGGCACCAGGCCGTGCACCACAGACAGGCCCGCCAGCAGCGGAATACCGATTTTCACCAGCGATACCCCGGAGCGCCGGGCGACGATGAACACCAGCGGAATCAGCAGCACGAAGCCGATTTCGAAGAACAGCGGAATGCCCACCAGGAAAGCGGCGAACATCATCGCCCAATGCACGTTCTTCTTGCCGAACGCACGGATCAGGGTTTGTGCGATCTGGTCGGCACCGCCAGAGTCGGCCATCAGCTTGCCGAGCATGGTGCCCAAGGCGAGCACGATACCGACAAAGCCGAGCACGCCGCCAAAGCCGTCCTGGAACGATTTCATGACTTTGGCTACCGGCATGCCGGAGGTCAGGCCGAGGAAACCGGCCGCAAGGGTGAGGGCGACGAAAGGGTGAACCTTGAAATGGGTGATCAGCAGGATCAGCCCGACGATGGTAACCAGCGCGTCGAGCAGCAGGAAGGTATCAGTAGCCAGTCCGAACATGGTTTTAAGGCCTCGGTCTTATCGTTGTTTTGGGCGGAGCTTTTTGGAACTTTGCCCGCGTTGGCGGGTCGGGGTAGCGCTGTCTTTGGTGAACCGGAAAACCGCCGAGGTCAGGCGGTTTGCGCCAGGCCCTGCTCACCGTAGTGCTTTAGCCAGCGGTCCACCGCTGCAGCCAAGGCGTCGATGGGCTGGGTTGCGTCCAGCGCCAGGGTCAGTGGTTCGCCGCGTGGCGACTCCAAGGCTGCGAACTGGCTGTCGATCAGGCTGGCCGGCATGAAGTGCCCCGGGCGGGCCAGTACGCGCTTTTCGGCCTCGGCAGGGGTCAGTTCGAGGAACACGAATACCAGCCCGGGCATGGCCTCGCGCAGGGTATCGCGGTAGCGGCGCTTGAGTGCCGAGCAGGTCAGGATCGGGCGCTCGCCAGCCTGGCTGATGGTTTGCAGTTCTTCGCCCAGGCGCACCAGCCAACCGGCACGGTCGCTGTCGTCCAGGGGAATGCCAGCGCTCATCTTGCGGATGTTTTCGGCAGGGTGGAAAGCGTCGCCTTCGATCAGGCGGCCGCCGCTTGTGGCAGCAATGGCGGCGCCGATGCAGCTTTTGCCGCAACCGGCCACGCCCATCACCACGATGGCGGACAGGGGAGAATTCATCAGTACCTCCTGCGGGGTGAGATAGCGCTGTCTCGTCGCCGACGAACAGCCACCTCCCCGGTGTTATTGGTCTTGTCCTTACGCAGTATGGACGCCTGGTGGCGAGCGCGTGGTGGCTGCTACCAAAGATTACATTGCCTGCGTCCTGAGACAGCGCTACCTTAGTGGCCGTTCCCTCTCCTTGCAAGTAGTAAAATTACAACATCCATGTCCCGCACCGGCTCCCGTACTACAGGTCGTCCCACCCTGGCTGAAGTCGCCAGGCTTTCCGGGGTTTCCCCGATTACCGCTTCGCGCGCCTTGCGCGGGGTCAGCACGGTTGCGCCGGAGCTGGTGGAAAAGGTCATCGCCGCTGCGGCGAACCTGGGCTATGTGGCCAACCCGGCGGCCCGTGCGCTGGCTTCGGCACGCAGCCAGTCGGTGGTGGTGTTGATCCCGTCGCTGTCCAACCAGCTGTTCATCGACACTCTGGAAGCCATCCACGAGGTCATGCGCCCGCGTGGGCTCGAAGTGCTGATCGGCAACTACCACTACGACCTTGCCGAAGAAGAGAACCTGATCCGCAACTACCTGGCCTACCAGCCCTGCGGCATGTTGCTGACCGGTTTCGAGCGCAGCGACGCGGCGCGGCAAATGCTGGCCGCCAGCGGCGTGCCGTGTGTGCACATGATGGAGCTCAACGGCGAGCCTGGGGCGTTGTCGGTCGGCTTCTCGCAGCAGCAGGCCGGTCGCGCCGCCGCCCGACACCTGATCGAGCGTGGTCGCAAGCGCCTGGCGTTCATTGCTGCGCAGCTCGACCCGCGGGTAATGCAGCGTGCCGAGGGCTTCCGCCAGGCGTTGGCCGAGGCCGGTATGCAGGCCACCGAGCTGGAGGTACTGGCGCCGGAGCCTTCGTCGATTGCCTTGGGCAGCATGCTGTTCAGTCAGCTGATGGCGCAGGCGCCGGATGTGGATGGCATCTTCTTCTGTAATGACGACCTGGCCCAGGGCGCGGTGCTGCAGGCGTTGCGCCAAGGGGTTGAAGTACCCCGGCAGGTGGCGATGGTCGGCTTCAACGACCTGCCGGCCTCGGCGCACATGGTGCCCCGGCTGACCTCTATCCGCACGCCACGAGCCGCCGTTGGGCGGGGTGCTGCACAGGCATTGCTGGCGTTGCTGGATGGCAAGCGGGTGGCCAATGCGCAGCAGGACCTGGGCTTCGAGTTGATGGTGCGGGAGAGCTCTTGAGTTCGTCTTGAGTGGTGTGGGGGGTGAGGTCGAGCGCCGCCGGGTGTTCGCCGATGTGTTTTCAGCGCCTGTGAGATCGAGCGCCGCCCGCGCGGCGCTTCGCGGCTAAAG
>NZ_JACVZC010000133.1 GCF_016658545.1 Pseudomonas sp. S37
GTGGATGGCACCGGCTTTGCCGGTGTTCGCGGCTGAAGCCGCTCCTACAGGTATGGTGTGAGCCTGAAGCCAGTGCAATACCTGTGGGAGCGGGCGTGCCCGCGAAGAAACCAGCGCGGAGGGTGGTGTTGGTAGCTTCAATAATCGTCGAGATCGCGCCCACTGAGCAAGCGGCCGATCATATCCATGGGGAAGCCCCGGTAAGCCAGGAAGCGGGTCTGCTGGGCACGGCTGCGCGGGTCTTGTGGGCGTTGCCCGGCAAACTTGCGCTGCCATACATCACGTAGGCGTTCGCCCCAGTCCACCTCGCTCTCGCGTAGCGCCTGCTCAATGTCATCACGCGCCAACCCGCGCTGACCAAGCTCTTCGCGAATACGCGCGGGGCCATAGCCAGAGCCGGAACGGTAGCGGATGAAGCTTTCCAGGTAACGGGCTTCACTCAGCAGCCCTTCTTCGGTGAGCCGGTCGAGCTCAGGCTCGATCAGCTCATCCAAAGCGCCGCGCTGACGCAACTTGCGCGTCAGCTCGACGCGACCATGCTCACGTCGCGCAAGCAGGTCCATGGCTGTCCGCCGGATGGCGACGGGGGTGTCGAGTACGGCGGACATGTTCAGCTATCTACCGCGCAATCAATAACCGGCTTCAGCGTCAGCCACGTCGTCTGCATTGGCCTCAGCCGCAGCAGCCTTGCCGGCCTCAGCGACAGCACCGGACTTCAACAGCTTGTCACGGATCTGCTTCTCGATCTCGGCACCAATCGCCGGGTTCTCAGCCAGGTACTTGGCAGCGTTGGCTTTACCTTGGCCGATCTTGTTGCCCTGGTAGGCGTACCAGGCACCGGACTTCTCGACCAGCCCCTGAGAAACACCCAGGTCGATGATCTCGCCGTTACGGTAGATACCCTTGCCGTAGAGGATCTGGAACTCAGCCTGGCGGAACGGAGGCGAGACCTTGTTCTTGACGATCTTGACGCGGGTTTCGCTACCGACCACCTCGTCGCCTTCCTTGACGGCGCCAGTACGGCGGATGTCCAGACGTACCGAGGCGTAGAACTTCAGGGCGTTACCACCGGTGGTGGTTTCCGGGCTACCGAACATCACGCCGATCTTCATACGGATCTGGTTGATGAAGATGACCAGGCAGTTGGCATTCTTGATGTTACCGGTGATCTTGCGCAGCGCCTGGGACATCAGGCGAGCCTGCAGGCCCACGTGCATGTCACCCATTTCGCCTTCGATCTCGGCCTTCGGTACCAGGGCAGCCACGGAGTCGACGATGATCACGTCAACCGCGTTGGAACGCACCAGCATGTCGGTGATTTCCAGGGCTTGCTCGCCAGTGTCCGGCTGCGAAACCAGCAGGTCATCAACGTTGACACCCAGCTTGCCGGCGTATTCAGGATCGAGGGCGTGCTCGGCGTCGACGAAGGCGCAGGTGGCGCCGTTTTTCTGGGCTTCGGCGATGACCGACAGGGTCAGCGTGGTCTTACCCGACGATTCCGGGCCGTAGATCTCGACGATACGGCCTTTCGGCAGACCGCCAATGCCCAGGGCGATGTCCAGACCCAGGGAGCCGGTGGAGATGGCCGGGATGCCTTGACGCTCCTGGTCACCCATGCGCATGACCGCGCCTTTACCGAATTGACGTTCGATCTGACCCAGGGCCGCAGCCAAGGCGCGCTTCTTGTTGTCGTCCATTGAAATCCTCACGTGTTCGACGTGGCCCTGACGGCCGCAATACCTGTATAAGTAGCCAGTATTATTCCACAGGCAGGCGCTCGCGCAAACCCCTGTCGTCGATTTACTCGGCACCAAGCTGTAACAAGCCGTCTAACGCGGCGATCACCGTCTGTCGGCGCACCGCCTCGCGGTCACCGTCGAACTGCCGCCGCTCGCTGAACACCCGCTTGCCGTCGCCCCAGGCCAACCACACGGTGCCTACCGGCTTGGCCGGGGAACCACCGTCCGGCCCGGCCACGCCGCTCACTGCCACGGCAAAGCGCGCCCCGCTGGCCGCCTGGGCACCACGGACCATGGCCTCGACCACTTCCTGGCTAACCGCTCCCACCTGGCCGAACAACGCCTCGGGCACCCCCAGCTGGCGGGTTTTCTGGGCGTTGGAGTAGGTGATGTAACCGGCCTCGAACCAGGCCGAACTGCCGGGTATGCGGGTGATAGCTTCGGCAATGCCACCGCCCGTGCAGGATTCGGCGGTGGTCACCTGCGCATTGAAGCGGCGCAGGTGCTCACCCAGGCGGGCGGCAAGCGTGGTGATCGGGTCCATGGCGGGGCTCCTTGAAAGCGGCCCTCTACCCTATCACCCTGCCCACGCCCTGGCTCAGGAAACCTGCAGGCTGCCCCGGGCAATTTCGCTGAACGCACGCTCGTCGCGCCGGCCGAGGCGCGGCAGCCCTTCAGGCCATTCCTCGTTCCAGGCAAAACCGTCCAGCTTGCACATGTCTTCGATTGCCGAACGCCACCAGATCACCTTGCACGCGCGCTGGTAGTCGTCATTGTTCATGACACTGCCGTACAGCAGCTTGCGGCCGATACCTCGCAACTCCTTCGGCACCCCCTTGAGGCTCCACTTCACCGAAAGCCGCGCCGGCCACGACGGCACCGGGCGATGCGCCGGCACCTTCAGGGCCAGGCCCGGCATTTTCGAATGGAAATGCTCGCCATGCCGGGCAAAGAAAATCTCCAGCACGGCATGCACGTACTGCTTCATCGCAAAATAATGGCTGATCACGCCACGCGCTTCATTGACCTTCGCCCCGTGCAGCTCGAAGGAAAAGGCGATCTGCTCGATGGTGTGCAGGTCACAGGCGTAGGGAGCCCACGCATCGATACGCGGGATGGCCCGCTCGGCAATACCCACATTACAGCGGGTAAAGCCCATGACACCGCTGTTGCACAACCGCAAATCATCAGCCGGGGCATTGCCCGCCTCGGCCAGCCCGGCACTGAAACGCAGGTAATCGTTGCTGCCCGAAGCCTCGGCCCAGTTCGCCTCCACCTCGTCCACCAGGAACTGCCCGGCATCGACCTGGCTGAACAGCTTGAGCGGCGACTGCAAGAACACCGTGTCGGTATCGATGAACACGGTCTTGTCCGCCCACTGCCCGGCCTGGGCAATGGCGCAGGCCTTGCGCCGGTGGGTGTAACCACCTTCACCGGTCCAGGCCTGCAGGGTCTGTTCATCCAGGGTGATCACTTCCACCGGCCAACCGACAAAGGCCTGTGGCTGGTCGGTGAGCACGCGGATAACCGGCAACTCCGCCGGTTTGCAACGCGCCAGGGCAGTGAGGATGCTGAGCTTGGCCTCCAGCTGATAGATCCGGCGCTCGCCATAAAGGAGGTAGATCAGCTGTTGCTTTACATGGGGGACAGGGCTGGACACATTCATCGTGCAGGTCACGGCTGGTGGCGTTCGTCGAGGGCCGCGCATTCTAGTGGGTAACGCGTTTCAGCTCCACCATTGCCCGCCGGGCTGCGCGCACATGCCCCATAGCCTGCGCCTGCATCTCACGGAAAAAGCCTGTACCATTGCCGGTTTACCCTCGCCAACCAGATCACCCGCTGTAAGGCCCTGAATGTCTGATCTCTCCGCACACACCCCGATGATGCAGCAGTACTGGAAGCTGAAGAACCAGCACCCGGACCAGCTGATGTTCTACCGCATGGGCGACTTCTACGAAATCTTCTACGAAGATGCGAAAAAAGCCGCGAAACTGCTGGACATCACCCTGACCGCGCGCGGCCAGTCGGCCGGCCAGTCCATCCCCATGTGCGGGATTCCGTTCCATTCGCTGGAAGGCTACCTGGCCAAGCTGGTCAAGCTCGGCGAGTCGGTGGTGATCTGCGAGCAGGTTGGCGACCCCGCCACCAGCAAGGGCCCGGTGGAACGCCAGGTGGTGCGCATCATCACCCCCGGCACGGTCAGCGACGAGGCGCTGCTCGACGAGCGCCGCGACAACCTGATTGCCGCGCTGCTCGGTGACGAGCGCCTGTTCGGCCTGGCCGTGCTGGACATCACCAGCGGCAACTTCAGCGTGCAGGAGATCAAGGGCTGGGAAAACCTGCTGGCCGAACTCGAGCGCCTGAACCCGGTAGAACTGTTGATCCCCGACGACTGGCCACGCGACCTGCCGGCCGAGAAGCGCCCGGGCGCGCGCCGCCGCGCGCCGTGGGACTTCGACCGCGATTCGGCGCGCAAGGCCCTGTGCCAGCAGTTTGCGACCAAAGACCTCAAAGGCTTCGGTTGCGACAAGCTGACCCTGGCCATCGGCGCCGCCGGCTGCCTGCTGACCTACGCCAAGGAAACCCAGCGCACCGCCCTGCCGCACCTGCGCAGCCTGCGCCATGAGCGCCTGGACGACACGGTCATCCTCGACGGCGCCAGCCGGCGCAACCTGGAACTGGACGTGAACCTGGCCGGTGGGCGCGACAACACCCTGCAATCGGTGGTCGACCGCTGCCAGACCGCCATGGCCAGCCGCCTGCTGAGCCGCTGGCTGAACCGCCCGCTGCGCGACCTGAAGGTGCTGCAGGCACGTCAGGACTCGATCCGCTGCCTGCTCGACGGCTACCGTTTCGAAAAGCTGCAGCCGCAGCTGAAAGAAATTGGCGACATCGAGCGTATCCTCGCCCGTATAGGCCTGCGCAATGCCCGCCCGCGTGACCTGGCGCGCCTGCGCGACGCCCTGGGTGCGCTGCCCGAACTGCAAAACGCCATGACCGAGCTGGAGGCGCCGCACCTGGCGCGCCTGGCTGCCATCACCGGCACCTATCCGGAACTGGCCAGCCTGCTGGAGCGGGCGATCATCGACAACCCGCCGGCGGTGATCCGCGATGGCGGCGTGCTCAAGGCCGGTTACGACAACGAACTGGACGACCTGCTGGCGATCAGCGAAAACGCCGGCCAGTTCCTGATCGACCTGGAAGCCCGTGAAAAGGCCCGCACCGGCCTGGCCAACCTCAAGGTCGGCTACAACCGCGTGCATGGCTACTTCATCGAACTGCCGACCAAGCAGGCCGAGCAGGCACCGGGCGACTACATCCGCCGCCAGACCCTGAAAGGCGCCGAGCGCTTCATCACCCCGGAGCTGAAGGCGTTCGAGGACAAGGCACTGTCGGCCAAGAGCCGTGCCCTGGCTCGCGAGAAAATGCTCTACGACGCCCTGCTGGAAACCCTTATCAGCCACCTGGCGCCGCTGCAGGACAGCGCAGCCGCCCTGGCCGAACTTGACGTGCTCAGTAACCTGGCCGAGCGCGCGCTGAACCTTGACCTGAACTGCCCGCGCTTCGTCGACGAGCCTTGCCTGCGCATCGAGCAAGGCCGCCACCCGGTAGTGGAACAAGTACTGACCACGCCGTTCGTAGCCAATGACCTGGGCCTGGACAACAGCACCCGCATGCTGATCATTACCGGCCCGAACATGGGTGGTAAGTCCACTTACATGCGCCAGACGGCCCTGATCGTGCTGCTGGCCCATATCGGCAGCTTCGTGCCGGCGGCCAGTTGCGAGCTGTCGCTGGTCGACCGCATCTTCACCCGTATCGGCTCCAGCGATGACCTGGCCGGCGGGCGCTCCACCTTCATGGTCGAGATGAGCGAAACCGCCAACATCCTGCACAACGCCACCGACCGCAGCCTGGTGCTGATGGACGAAGTGGGGCGTGGCACCAGTACCTTCGACGGCCTGTCGCTGGCCTGGGCCGCCGCCGAGCGCCTGGCCCAGCTGCGCGCCTACACGCTGTTCGCCACCCACTACTTCGAGCTTACCGTACTGCCGGAAAGCGAGCCGCTGGTGGCCAACGTGCACCTGAACGCCACCGAGCACAACGAACGTATCGTGTTCCTGCACCACGTACTGCCTGGCCCTGCCAGCCAGAGTTACGGCCTGGCCGTGGCGCAACTGGCCGGCGTGCCAACCGTGGTGATACAGCGTGCCCGCGAACACCTTGGGCGGCTGGAAACCACCAGCCTGCCCCATGAGCAACCCTCGGCCCCAAAAGCCAAGGACGCGCCACAGGTGCCGCACCAGAGCGACTTGTTCGCCAGCCTGCCACACCCGGCCATCGAGAAGCTGGGCAAACTGCAGCTGGACGACATGACCCCGCGTCAAGCTATCGAAATGCTATATCAACTAAAGAACCTGTTATAACGGCGCCCATTACAAGCTGGTAGAATCCGCCGCGGTTTGCTGGTGCTGCAGGTTATTAGCCTGGCCTGCAGCCACATACCCGTAAACCGCGCGGCCCTGAGAGGAAGGGCCGCCGCCGTCGCCTGAGGAGAGAATTAGAAATGACCTTCGTCGTCACCGACAACTGCATCAAATGCAAATACACCGACTGCGTGGAAGTCTGTCCGGTGGACTGCTTCTACGAAGGCCCGAACTTCCTGGTCATCCACCCGGACGAGTGCATCGACTGCGCCCTGTGCGAACCGGAGTGCCCAGCGCAAGCTATCTTCTCGGAAGACGAAGTGCCTTCGGGCATGGAGAACTTCATCGAGCTGAACGCCGAACTGGCGGAAGTCTGGCCGAACATCACCGAGCGTAAAGACGCCCTGCCGGACGCTGAAGAGTGGGATGGCAAGACGGGCAAGATTGCCGACCTGGAGCGCTGATAGCGCCCGGACGCGAAAAAGGCCCCTCGGGGCCTTTTTTTGTTTTCTGTGGGCAAAAAACGCGGGCAAAAAAAAGGGGCGGTTTGACCCGCCCACATTTTTTTCCGTAGTCCCTGCTTGTCCCAAACATCGTCCTGATGAAATCGCTTCTTGCGATGTCCCTGGCCTTCGTCCTGAAAGCCTGTGCATGTCCCTGTGCACAGTTCGAATACTAGCGGGTTCAGCCGGGCGGGCAAGCGCCGGACCTTACAGGGTATTGCCAGGGACACATTTGCTCACGGCCGAATACACCATGCTTTTCAATGAGTTGTGAAAATGCAGTATCTGGAAACGACATTGATTTACTGAAGATTGCATAGATAGCTTACAAAACAAGTAAGCAAAGGCTTACACGCGATGTTACTGGGGTAGCGCGGTACACATTCGACATATGTGTTGCCGGGCAGATTTTGGGGGCTGCTTTGCAGCCCATCGCGACGCAAGGCCGCTCCCACAAGAAAGTGGTGTATCCACAGGCGATGCAATACCTGTGGGAGCGGCCTTGTGTCGCGAAAGGGGCGCACCGCGCGCCCGACAATCCCAAATGGAACATCACTTTTCGCCACATACAAAAACGCCCCGAGGTTATCGGGGCGTTTTGCATTTCAGCCTTCGCTACTGAAACAACGACTCACTGGACAGGCCATTCTTCTCCAGAATCTCACGCAAGCGCTTGAGCCCTTCCACCTGGATCTGCCGCACCCGCTCACGGGTCAGGCCGATCTCCAGGCCAACATCCTCCAGGGTGCTGCTCTCATGCCCGCGCAGGCCAAAGCGGCGTACTACCACTTCACGCTGCTTGTCGGTCAACTCCCCCAGCCACTGGTCGATGCTCTGCGACAGGTCGTCATCCTGCAGCAGCTCGCACGGGTCGGTCGGGCGGTCGTCGGTCAGGGTGTCGAGCAGGGTCTTGTCCGAGTCCGGGCCGAGCGACACGTCCACCGAAGACACCCGCTCGTTCAGGCCGAGCATGCGCTTGACTTCGGCGACGGGTTTTTCCAGCAAGGTGGCGATTTCTTCCGGCGAGGGTTCGTGGTCCAGTTTCTGGGTCAGCTCGCGGGCAGCGCGCAAGTAGACGTTCAGTTCCTTGACCACGTGAATGGGCAGGCGAATGGTGCGGGTCTGGTTCATGATCGCCCGTTCGATGGTCTGGCGAATCCACCAGGTCGCATAGGTCGAGAAACGGAAACCACGCTCCGGGTCGAACTTCTCGACCGCACGGATCAGCCCCAGGTTGCCCTCCTCGATCAGGTCGAGCAGCGACAGGCCACGGTTCACGTAACGACGGGCAATTTTCACAACCAGGCGCAGGTTGCTTTCGATCATGCGCTTGCGGCCGGCAGGGTCGCCCTTTTGCGACAAGCGCGCAAAGTGCACTTCCTCTTCCGGCGACAGCAGCGGCGAGAAGCCGATCTCGTTGAGATACAACTGGGTGGCATCGAGCGCCCGGCTGTAATCGATATACTTGTGTTGCTTGAGCGAAGAGCCCGACTTGGCCCTCGTCCGAACCGAAGATACAGCAGGTTCGTCTGACACCACATCCGTTTCCAAAACGATACCCGTCTCCATCAGGAGGACGTCATCGTCGATGTCAAACTCCGGCACTTCTTTACTGAGAGCCATTGTTATAGTCCTTTGCTGAGTTCGAACTCAGACTCGAGCGGCACCTTTATCCCTGGCAGCGCTTGAGCCTGTCCCCTCTACATCACAGGAACAGGCCGGGTACAACGGTCAACGACGTGGCAGGAACTGGAGCGGATCGACGGGTTTACCCTGGCGGCGAATCTCGAAATGCAGCTTCACCCGATCAGTGCCCGTAGACCCCATTTCAGCAATCGACTGCCCTGCCTTGACCTGCTGCCCCTCCCGAACCAACAGCCTGCGGTTATGGCCGTAGGCACTGACGTAGGTATCGCTGTGCTTGATGATGATCAGCTCGCCGTAGCCCCTTAAACCACTCCCGGCGTAAACCACCGCACCATCAGACGCAGCAAAAACAGGCTGTCCCAAATCACCGGCGATATCAATGCCTTTATTCAAACTACCGTTTGAAGCAAATTTTCCAATCAGCACGCCGTTGGCGGGCCAGGTCCAGCCGCCTACCGCGCGCTCTGCGGCCGGCACGGTCGCAGCCACCGGGGCGCTGGTGGACGCAGCCGGCGTGGCCGGTTTGCTGGTGCTGGCAGGCGTGGTGACAGTGCTGCCTACAGGCCGCCGCGTGACCGTGGTGCGGCTTGAAGAGGACGGGCTGGACACCACCGTGGTACTGCTGCCGGAGCCGCTGCTGAAACGAATCGCTTGGCCCGGGCGGATGGTGTAAGGCGCCGCGATGCCATTGCGTGCGGCCAGTTCCTTGTAGTCCCAGCCATAGCGGAAGGCGATGGAGAACAGGGTATCGCCAGGCTTGACGATGTATTGCCCCGACGTCACCGCCGGGCGCTTGGGTGCGCTGTTGTTGCGGTCGACCACCCGCGCGCTGGTGCTGCTGGTGCTCGAGCAACCCACCAGAAGCGTGCCCATGGCCAATGCAATCACCAGAAGCTTGAAACCCGACCCATCCTTGCGCTGCCGAATGACTGTGTGACCCACCCGCGCTCCCCTCATGGTGCCGAAAAACGATATGAAGACAAGAAATGCAATATTGTTGCAATTATAACCAAGCCAGCCGGTATTGGCAGGCTGATGCAAAAGGCTGTTGCAAAGCCGCGGTTGCGCTAACGCTTCGCCCCGCCAGATAGACAGGGCGATGCAGCAAGAATTCGCCGGCGGTGCAAAAATACCGCCCGGCTCAAAGCGGCACAGTTCAGGCCAACGGCCCATTGAGCAACGGCACGAAGCGCACGGCACCCAGCACGCGACGGGAGAATCCATGTTCCTCGCGTACGATCAGCATCAGTTGCTGCGCTTCACCCGCCGGCCCTACCGGGATGACCATACGGCCACCGGGGGCCAACTGGTCGAGCAACGCCTGCGGCACCTCCGGCGCCACGGCAGTGACGATGATGCCGTTGTAAGGCGCCAGCGCAGGCCAACCCTCGCAACCGTCGCCCCAGCGGAACACCACGTTGCGCAGGTTCAGCTCCACCAGGCGCTCCTTGGCCCGGTCCTGCAGCACCTTGATACGCTCCACCGAGAACACCCGCTCTACCAGCTGGGCCAGGATCGCCGTCTGGTAGCCGGAACCGGTACCGATCTCCAGCACCTTGTCCAATGGCCCGGCTTCGAGCAGCAGCTCGCTCATGTGGGCAACCATGAACGGCTGCGAGATGGTCTGGTTATGGCCGATGGGCAGCGCGGTGTCTTCATAGGCGCGGTGTGCCAGCGCCTCGTCGACGAACAGGTGGCGCGGCGTACGACGGATCACATCGAGCACCTTGGTGTTCGACACGCCCTCTTCGCACAGGCGCTGGATAAGACGCTCCCGGGTACGTTGGGAGGTCATGCCGATGCCGCGCCGCAGCATATCGTCCTCGCGCATCAGAGCAGGCCCTCCAGCCAACCGTCGAGCTGCTCGAAGGCATCACTGAAGGTGCGGTCGAGCTGCAGCGGGGTGATCGAGACGTAACCTTGCATCACCGCATGGAAGTCGGTACCCGGGCCGCCATCCTCGGCATCACCTGCCACGGCGATCCAGTAGCCTTCCTTGCCACGCGGGTTGACCACCTTGGTCGGCGCCGCCGCCCGCGCCCGGTGCCCGAGGCGGGTAAGCTGGATGCCGCGGATGTGCTCCAGTGGCAGGTTGGGGATGTTGACGTTGAGTACGGTGCGTGGCGGCAATGCCAGGCGCGATTGTGCCTCGACCAGGCGACGGGCGATGTGGGCCGCCGTCGGCAGGTTGTCCGGCAGGCGCGACAACAACGAAAACGCCAGCGAGGTGCCACCAAGGAAGCGACCCTCAAGCGCTGCGGCAACCGTGCCCGAATACAGCACGTCGTCACCCAGGTTGGCGCCGAGGTTGATCCCCGACACGACCATGTCCGGCGTATGCGGCAACAGCCCATTGAGCCCCAGGTGCACACAATCGGTCGGCGTGCCGTTGAGGCTGATGAAACCATTGGCCAAGGTCTGCGGGTGCAGTGGCCGGTCCAGCGTCAGCGAACTGCTGGCACCGCTCTTGTCTTGTTCAGGGGCAATTACCGCGCACTCGGCGTAATCCGCCAGCGCAGCGTGCAGCGCGGCGAGGCCGGGTGCGGTAACACCGTCGTCGTTCGAAATCAGAATACGCATGGGCTGTCCGTCTGCCCTGCCGACACCAGATCCACGACTTCACGCACCACCACGGTGGCGAAGCATCCGGCCGGCAGGACGAATTCCAGTTGCAGGATATCAGGCTCGGGATAATGCCACGTAAGGCCGCCAATAGGGAGCCGCAGAATGCGCCGTTCGTGATCCATGCCCGTCTGGGCCAGCCACTGGCAAAGTGCCGCCTGGCGTGCGCCGACGGTGTTTTCCAACTGCGCCGTGGCGCCGGCAGCAGGCGATGCACCCTCGCCCCACATCGGGCCGGTCGGGTGCAGGTCGAGAATGGCCAGGCGCGGGTCGGCACATTCCGCCTCGCCTGCCGGGAAGAAGCTGCGGCTGTCGGTGAACGCCAGCAGGTCACCGACCTGGGCACGGTTCCAACTGCCTTCGGCGACACGTGCCGCCAGCACCTGGTTGAACAGGTAGCTGCGCCCGGCCGACAGCAGCCGCGAACGCACGTTGCGCTGCTCGGGCAACGCCTTGCGTGCGGCCCAATCGAGGGCGTCGTGGACGTTGCCACCGCCGTGGCCGAAACGCTGGGTGCCGAAATAGTTGGGCACACCGTGTTGCTTGAGCTGCGCCAGGCGCGCATCCAGTGCCTGGTGATCGGCGGCCAGGGCTGTCAGGCGCAGTGTGAAGCCATTGGCCGAATGCGCGCCACGTTGCAGCTTGCGCTGGTGACGCACCTGCTTGAGCACACGCAGGGTGGCGTCCTCGGCACGCGACAGGTCCGGGTCGGCCTTGCCTGGCAGGTGCAGGCTGAACCACTGGCGGGTCAGCGCCTGGCGGTCCTTGAGCCCGGCGTAGCTTATGCTGCGCACCGGCACGCCAGCGGCGCGGGCCAGGCGGCGTGCGGCCTCTTCGGTGTTCAGGTCACGCTTTTCGACCCACAGCCACAGGTGCTCACCCTGGCCCGACAGCGGGATGTCGAGCACTTCGTCGACCTGGAAGTCTTCAGCCACTGCCTTGAGGACGGCGGTGCCCAGTACTTCGCCCGATGCGCGCGGGCCCAGCAGTTCCAGTTCAGTCATGCTGGCAGCAGCAGGGCGACCGAATGCACGGCAATACCCTCCTCGCGGCCACAGAAGCCCAGTTTCTCGGTGGTGGTGGCCTTGACGTTGACCTGGTCGAGCTCAACCTGCAGGTCTTCGGCGATCAGCTGGCGCATGGTTTCGATGTGCGGAGCCATTTTCGGCGCCTGGGCGACGATGGTGGCGTCGACGTTGCCGACCTTCCAGCCCTTGGCCTTGACGACAGCGACCACGTGACGCAGCAGCACGCGGCTGTCTGCGCCCTTGAATTGCGGGTCGGTGTCTGGGAAATGCTTGCCGATGTCACCCAGCGCAGCCGCGCCAAGCAAGGCATCGCTCAGGGCGTGCAGCAGCACATCGCCGTCGGAGTGGGCCAGCAGGCCGAATTTGTGCGGGATACGCACCCCGCCCAAGGTAATGAAATCACCGTCGCAGAAACGGTGCACATCGTAGCCGTGGCCAATACGCATAAGAAAACGCCCTGAATTTGTCAGGGCGTGATTCTACCTGCTTTGGCTGCCATTGGGGCTGGGGTGATTACCGCAAGATTATCTGCGCCTGGGAGACCGAGCGCCGCGCGGGCGGCGCTCGATTTCACAGGCACCGAAAATGCTATGCCCTACACCCGCCCCAGCGCCACCGCATGGTGGCGCAGGTGCTCTTCGATGAAGCTGGCGATGAAGTAGTAGCTGTGGTCATAACCAGGCTGCAGGCGCAGGGTCAGCTCATGGCCGCCTTTGCGTGCAGCCTGCTCCAGCGCTTCGGGCTTGAGCTGCTTCTCGAGGAAGTCATCACGGTCGCCCTGGTCCACCAGCAACGGTGGGCACTCGCCAGCAGGGGTTTCGGCCAGCAGCACGCTGGCATCCCACTCGCGCCAGCGTGCACGGTCTTCACCCAGGTAACGGCTGAAGGCCTTCTCGCCCCATGGGCAATCCATCGGGTTGCTGATCGGCGAGAACGCCGACACCGAGCTATAACGCCCCGGGTTGCGCAAGGCGCACACCAACGCACCATGCCCACCCATGGAATGGCCGCTGATGCTGCGCTCGGCCGAGGCCGGGAAGTGCGCCTCGATCAGTGCCGGCAACTCCTGCACCACATAGTCGTGCATGCGGTAGTGCTGGGCCCAGGGTTGCTGGGTGGCGTTGAGGTAGAAGCCGGCACCCAGGCCAAAGTCCCAGGCGCCGTCAGGGTCGCCCGGCACCTGCTCGCCACGCGGGCTGGTGTCGGGGGCGACGATGATCAGCCCCAGCTCGGCGGCCAGGCGCTGGGCGCCGGCCTTCTGCATGAAGTTCTCGTCGGTGCAGGTCAGGCCGCTCAGCCAGTACAGCACCGGCAGCTTCTCGCCCTGCTCGGCCTGCGGTGGCAGGTAAACGGCAAACACCATGTCGCAACCCAGCACCTTGGAGTGATGCCGGTAACGCTTGTGCCAGCCGCCGAAGCTTTTCTGGCAGGAGATGTTATCCAGGCTCATGGCGTACCTCAGAAGTGGATTACGCTGCGGATGCTCTTGCCTTCATGCATCAGGTCGAAAGCCTTGTTGATGTCTTCCAGGCCCATGGTGTGGGTGATGAAGGTATCCAGCGGAATCTCGCCCTTCTCGGACATTTCCACGTAGCTTGGCAGCTCGCTGCGGCCACGTACGCCGCCGAACGCCGAACCACGCCAGACGCGGCCAGTCACCAGCTGGAACGGGCGGGTAGCGATTTCCTGGCCGGCACCGGCCACACCGATGATCACCGACTCACCCCAGCCCTTGTGGCAGCACTCCAGGGCGGCGCGCATCAGTTGCACGTTGCCGATGCACTCGAAGGAGAAGTCCACGCCACCGTCGGTGAGGTCGACGATCACTTCCTGGATCGGGCGGTCGTAGTCTTTCGGGTTGATGCAGTCGGTGGCACCCAGCTGGCGGGCGATCTCGAACTTGGCCGGGTTGATGTCGATGGCGATGATGCGCGCGGCCTTGGCCTTTACCGCACCGATCACGGCCGACAGGCCGATGCCGCCGAGGCCGAAGATGGCCACGGTGTCACCCGGCTTGACCTTGGCGGTGTTGAGCACCGCACCGATGCCGGTGGTAACGCCGCAGCCCAGCAGACAGACCTTTTCCAGCGGTGCTTCTTTCTGGATCTTGGCCACCGAAATTTCCGGCAGGACGGTGTACTCGGAGAAGGTCGAGGTGCCCATGTAGTGGAACAGCTGCTGCCCCTTGTAGGAGAAGCGCGTGGTGCCGTCCGGCATCAGGCCCTTGCCCTGGGTAGCGCGGATGGCCTGGCACAGGTTGGTCTTGCCCGACAGGCAGAACTTGCACTTGCCGCATTCCGGGGTGTACAGCGGGATCACGTGGTCACCCACGGCCACCGAAGTCACGCCCTCGCCTACCGCTTCGACGATTGCACCGCCCTCGTGGCCGAGGATCGACGGGAAGATGCCTTCCGGATCGGCACCGGACAGGGTGTAGGCGTCGGTGTGGCAGACACCGCTGGCGACCACGCGCAGCAGCACTTCACCTGCCTTGGGCATGGCCACGTCGACTTCGACGATTTCCAGGGGTTTCTTGGCTTCGAAGGCTACAGCAGCACGGGACTTGATCATCAAAGGTCTCCAGACAGAGTGTCGATTCAGGCTGACAGTGTAATTCAGTACCTTTTGGTGAATAATCAGGCCAAAGACAAAACATTATTGCTACACAGGGATAATCAATGAGCAGCCGCTGGGAAGGCATTGATGAATTCGTCGCCGTTGCCGAGTCGGGCCAGTTCACCGCTGCCGCTGAACGCCTGGGGGTGTCTTCGTCGCATATCAGCCGGCAGATCGCCCGGCTGGAGGAGCGCCTGCAAACGCGCCTGCTTTACCGCAGTACTCGCCGGGTGACATTGAGCGAAGCCGGGCAGACTTTTCTGCAGCATTGCCAGCGCCTTCAGGATGGCCGCGAGGAAGCCTTGCGTGCCATGGGCGACCTGGCCAGCGAGCCCAAGGGCCTGCTGCGCATGACCTGTGCGGTGGCTTATGGCGAGCGGTTCATCGTGCCGCTGGTAACGCGGTTCATGGCGTTGTACCCGCAGTTGCGGGTGGATGTGGAACTGAGCAACCACACCCTCGACCTGCTGCACGAAGGCATGGACCTGGCCATCCGCCTCGGCCGGTTGGCCGACTCGCGGCTGGTGGCGACCCGCCTGGCGCCACGGCGCATGTACCTGTGCGCCTCGCCGGCGTATCTGGAACGTTATGGGCGGCCGCACAGCCTGTCGGAGCTGGCGCGGCACAATTGCCTGGTAGGCAGTTCGGACTTGTGGGCGCTGCAGCAGGACGGCCGCGAGATCAGCCAGCGGGTGCAGGGCAACTGGCGCTGCAACAGCGGGCAGGCGGTGCTGGATGCGGCGTTGCTGGGGATCGGCTTGTGCCAGTTGCCGGACTATTACGTGCTGGAGCACCTGCACAGCGGTGCGCTGGTGTCGCTGCTGGAGGGGCATCAGCCACCTAATACCGCGGTTTGGGCGCTGTATCCGCAACAGCGGCATTTGTCGCCGAAAGTGCGGCGCTTGGTGGATTACCTGAAGGAAGGGTTGGCGGGGTTGCCGGAGTATCGGTTGGGCTGAAGATATGTGTTGCGTGTGCCGGCCTCTTCGCGGGTAAACCCGCTCACACAGGTATTCCACAGATTTCAGATCCGGTGGAAGTCCTGTGGGAGCGGGTTTGTTCTGGTCAAGTTTTTCCGGACACCGATTACGG
>NZ_JACVZC010000134.1 GCF_016658545.1 Pseudomonas sp. S37
TCCCTGTGGGAGCGGGCAGGCCCGCGAACACCGGCAACGCCGGTGCCATCCACTGCGTCGTCTGTTTCGCGGGCGCGCCCGCTCCCACAGAGATTGCGCGAGCCTTCAAATTTTGAACAAGACAGTTGCTCCCGCAGGGGCTGCAATGCAGCTCACAGAAACCGGTGGCAAAAGAAAAGCCCGCGGCAAGGATGCGGCGGGCTGCAAGAACGTACGGAGCAGGGTCAGTGTGCCCATGCGTATGTCGGCATTTCGTGAAGCTGAGGTCACCAGGTTGTCATGGGTGGTGCTCGATCTCACAGGCGATAAAAATGTTGCGACAAGCGCCAGGCATATAAAAAGCAGGCAAAAAAAGCCCGCCAGAAAGGCGGGCAAACAACGTTTGAAGGGAGAGCCTGCAGACTGCACTCGATCCATTAACCCAGGATTAAGCAACAACGCATTGACCCGGCACCCTGATCAGCCTATACAGGCCTGCCATCACCCCAGGAGCCAGCATGCGCGACGAAGACGACCTGCACGAACCCGAGCACGATCACCTGCTTGACCACGAATTTCTCTATGACGACATGGAGCCCGAGGCGGATGCCCAAGGCGCCGAGGATGACGTGGAGGAAGACGAGGAAACGCTGGATGACCTCGATGACGGCCTCGATAAAGAGGAGCGTGATCACCCAGCCTGGTTCGATGACTGCGACGACTGACTCAGCGCCCGTCCACCGAGAAGCGCCCCGGGCCGCTCACGGCCAGTAGCAGCAAGCCACCCATAATGGCCATGTTCTTCAGGAACTGGGTCATGTTGGCGCTGCGCTCGGGGTCGACCATGTTCCAGAACGGGTGGCCGAGCAGCGCCGTGCCCAGCACGAACAGCGCGAACAGAAACGCCAGCGGCCGGGTGTAGAAGCCAAGAATCAGCAGGATGCCGACCACGAACTCCATCAGCACGGCAATCGCGGCTGCCAGCATCGGGGCAGGGGCGCCCAGCGACGCCATGTAGCCGACCGTGCCATCGAAGCCGGTCAGCTTGGCCCAGCCAGACAAGACGAAAAGGATCATCAGCAGCACGCGGGCAAGCAGGATAATGATGTCGCGTTGACCATCGAACAGGGAGTAGCGCATGGCGGCGTTCCAGTGGACGGGTTCACGCTCCACTTTAGCAGTTGCGCAAGATATTGCCGCCAGGCAGCAAAAAGGCGCCGCAAGGGCGCCTTTTCAGAGAAGTTTGGTGCGAGTGGCGGGACTCGAACCCGCAAGGCTCACGCCGACAGATTTTAAGTCTGCTGTGTATACCAATTCCACCACACTCGCACGCTTGAAGGGGTCACAACGACCAGCTCGCTTCTAAGCAGAAGGGCTTCGCAATCAAGCGCGCTTTATAACCCATTGTTATAGTTGAGTCAACTCCAGCACCTATGATCAACAGAATGAAGGGTCGATCGAATGGGCAATTGACACCTTGCTGTCATTACGCCACTGTTGCCTGTTTATTGGATCCAAGAGTGTTCAGTGATGACTCAGGCTCGAGCTGACGAGCGTGTCGTGCGCCCACGGTTATTCTGGCGGCTGCTGTTTCTGCAGGTGGTTGTGTTGGGTGCATTCCTCTATATCAGCCTCATCAGCCTGGGCGGCTACCTGCTGCTGCTGGGGTTTGATGCCGAGCATTCGCAGCAGCAGCGCCTTATGGCCCTGGCCGGAGGTTGCCTGATCATGCTGGTCGGCTTGTGGTTGCTGAAAGTGGCCATGCCGCGGCGTATCAGCCCCGTGCTGGTCGAACCGGAAAACTGACCGCTCGTTGTCGCGCGCTTGCTCATGGATGGGTACGCTACGCTCATTTCGTCCCTCCTGCGGTAGCGGTGGAGTTTGCATGGTTTCAGCTGACTGTCTCGATCACCCCGTCATGCCCGCCCACCGCTATGAACAATTGGTTCAGTCGGTGGTGGACTACGCCATCTACATGCTTGACCCTACTGGCCATGTGGTGTCGTGGAACGCTGGCGCGCAACGGATCAAGGGTTACCGTGCCGATGAAGTGATCGGCCGGCATTTCTCGTTGTTCTTCACCCCCCAGGACTGCGCTGACGGCCGCCCCGAGCGCCTGTTGCGCCAGGCGCTGGAGCAGGGCGTGGCGCAGGACGAAGGCTGGCGGGTGCGCAACGACGGTACGCAGTTCTGGGCCTTGGCGGCGCTGGATGTGATCCGCGACGACCAGGGCCAGATCATCGGCCTGGCCAAGGTGACCCGCGACATCACCGACCGCCGCGAATCGGCGCTGCAACTGGATGCCGTGCGCGCCCAGCTGTTCCAGGCGCAGAAGCTTGAGGCGCTCGGCCAGTTGACCGGTGGCCTGGCGCATGACTTCAACAACATGCTGACCATTATCATCAGCTCGGCACGCCTGGCGCTTGGCACCCAGGACCCGGTACGTGCCCAGCGCATGCTGCAACACATCCTCGATGCCGGGCAGCGTGGCACCGAACTGACCCAGCAGCTGCTCAGCTTCGCCCGCCACCGCAAGCTCGATGTGGCCAGCGTTGCCCCGGCTGACCTGGTTACCGCTACCCGCGGCCTGCTGGAGCATGCGCTGCCCAGTTCGGTCGTGCTGGAAGTCCAGCTGCAACCCGACCTGCCGCTGATCGAGGTGGATGCCGGGCAGTTGCAGATGGTCTTGCTCAACCTGTTGTTCAATGCCCGCGACGCCATAGCGGGGCATGGCCGGATCGGCCTGGCGGTCGATGTGGTCGAGTTGAACGGTGATATTGAAGGCTTGCAGGGCAGCTTTGTGCGCTTCACGGTCGAAGACAGCGGCGAAGGCATACCCGCGGAGGTGCTGCCGCGAATCTTCGAACCCTTCTTCACCACCAAGGCCTTCGGCAAGGGCACCGGCCTGGGCCTGAGCCAGGTGTACGGCTTTGCCAAGCAGAGCGGTGGCGCTATTTGTGTTGAAAGCGAAGCGGGTCGTGGAACTTGCATGCAGCTTTACTTGCCAATGTATCAGGACCAGACGGACAGCCCACTCGACAGGTAGACAACATGGCACAGGTACTCAGGCGGCTGGTGACGGGGATCGATGGGCTCGATGCGTTACTCAGGGGCGGCCTGGTGGCCGGTGCCTCCTATATCATCCAGGGCCCGCCGGGGGCCGGCAAGACCATCCTCGCCAACCAATTGGCCTGCGGCCACGTGCGTACAGGCGGGCGGGTGCTGGTGGCAACCCTGCTGAGCGAGTCGCATGAGCGACTGTTCCAGTACCTGTCCACCCTGGAGTTCTTCGACCCGGCGCTGGTCGGCGATCAGATCCAGTTTGTCAGTGCCTTCGACACCCTTGAACAGGAGGGGCTGGATGCCGTAGTGCGGCTGCTGCGCCAAGAAATCGCCCGGCAGCAGGCAAGCCTGTTGATCGTCGACGGCGTGCTCAATGCCCGGGT
This sequence comes from Pseudomonas sp. S37, assembly GCF_016658545.1. Taxonomy (GTDB): domain Bacteria; phylum Pseudomonadota; class Gammaproteobacteria; order Pseudomonadales; family Pseudomonadaceae; genus Aquipseudomonas. The sequence continues at coordinate 3,426 of NZ_JACVZC010000134.1, forward strand.
GCGTGCAGAAACCACGCTGGATACCAAGAAGTTCGTCTCCGAACTGCAGGGCCACGCGGCCTTCGCCGGCTGTACCGTGCTGCTGCTGACCAGTGCCCGGCTGGATGAAGGCAGCCCGGAACACACCATGGTCGACGGCGTGATCGAGTTGGGCGAGCAACTGGTCGGCAGCCGTGCCGTGCGCCATATCCAGCTGCGCAAGACACGTGGCAGTGCGGCGTTGTCGGGGCGCCACGAATGCCTCATCGACGCAGCCGGCATGCACGTCTACCCGCGTGTGGAATCGTTGTTCAGCCACCCCAGCCAGATGGGCAGCGGCAGTTTGGCGCGTATCAGCAGTGGTGTGCCAACGTTCGATGAAATGCTGGGTGGTGGCCTGGCTACAGGTTCGGTCAGCCTGTTGATCGGCCCTTCAGGGATTGGCAAGACATCCTTGGGCCTGGCGTTTCTGGGGGCCAGCACCCCGCAGGCGCCAGGCTTGCATTTCGGCTTTTACGAAACCCCGGAACGCCTGCGCAGCAAGGCTGCGTCGCTGGGTTACGACTTTGCTGCGATGGAGCAGGCCGGTAGCCTACAACTGTGCTGGCAGCCGACCACCGAGGGCTTGCTTGACCAGGTTGGCGCGCGGCTGCTCGAGCGGGTCGCGGCGCAAGGCAGCAAGCGCGTGCTGATCGACAGCCTTGGCGCGTTCAGCCGCCTGGCCATTGAGCCGACACGGCTGAATGCGTTTTTCCGGGCGTTGGCCGGTGAGCTGCGTGCGCGCGATGTCAGCGTGATGCTGACCTGGGAAATGCGCGATATCTTCGGTTCGGAAATCAGCGCGCCGGCGCCGGACCTGTCGAGCATCGTCGACAACCTCATGCTGATGCGCTTTGTCGAACTGGACTCGCAACTGCGGCGCATGCTGTCGATTCTCAAGGTGCGTGACAGCCACCATGACCCGGCCTTGCATGAGCTGCTGATCGGGCCGCAGGGCATTACCCTGCGCAAGGCATTCGAAGGCGCCTGTGGCGTGCTCTCGGGGACGCCTGTGCCGCAGGGGAGCGGATGACGGGCGGGCCAATGAATACCATCCTGATCGTCGATGACGAGTACCTGATTGCCGATATCCTCGCTATGGCCCTGGAGGATGAAGGCTATCTGGTGGAAAAGGCCAGCGACGGCGAAAAAGCGCTGGAGGCGCTGAAGGAAAAGCGCGTGCAACTGGTGATCACCGACTACATGATGCCGAAGCTCAACGGCCAGGAATTGGCGCTCGCCATGCGCAAAGACCAGGCATTAGAAGACCTGCCGGTCATTTTAATGAGCGGCGCTCAGGCCAGCCAAGGATGCCCGGCCCTGTTCGCCGCAATCTTCAACAAGCCTTTCAACATGGACGAGATGATCGCCAAGGTGCGTCAGTTACTTAGCACCTGAGGCTGGCGGTCGAGCGCATCCATGCACCCTGGGAGGGGTGGGCTCAGTGCGAGTCGTCGTGCTTTTCCGGGGCCGGGTTGCCTGCCTGGATACGCTTGAAGATCTCTTCACGATGGACCTGTACATCTTTCGGTGCATCGATACCGATCCTCACCTGCATCCCTTTGACGCCCAGAATGGTGACTTTGATGTCATCATTGATGACGATACTTTCGCCAACCTTACGGGTGAGTATCAGCATGTAGTTCTCCTTGGTGATGTAAAAGACCGCAGGGCTAGTTACCACAGCGGCGGGAGCGGGTCCCTCTTCCTTCTCATTAAAGACGCTTTCGGCGGATAGTAATTCCCCGACAGAAAAATTCTGTTGCGTGCCTTCACTTGCAGGCGCCAAAGCAAACCGTCAGCGGTTTGTCGGCCAAGGTGCTCGATGGCAAGAATAGGGCGCTTGGCGCTCAATGGGAAATTTCTTCGCATCATGGGTTAAATAGACAGGCTTAATGGTCATCCTGTTCCTCAAGTGCCTGAAGAAATAGCAGCAAGGCCACTTCTTCCGGGTCCAGGCCTTTGCGCACCCGGCTTTTCGGTAAGTCGGCCAGGCGGCCCAGGGCATAGTGTTCCAGAACGGCCGGGTGGATGTAGCAGCGCCTGCAGACGGCAGGTGTATTGCCCAGGCGGGTGGCCACCTGGCGAACGATGGTGGCGACCTGGCGTTTGGCTTCGGTTTCCGGTTCCCAGGCCAACGGCCTTAGCAGTTCCAGTGCCAGGCTGCTGCCGGCCCAGGTGCGGTAGTCCTTGGCGGTGAAGTCGGCGCCGGTCAGTTGCTGCAGGAACTGGTTGACCTCGGCAGAGCCAACGCTGTGGCGCTGGCCGTCGTCATCCAGGTACTGGAACAGCGCCTGCCCGGGCAGCTCCATGCAGCGCTTGAGCAGGTTGGCCAGGCGCCGGTCGTTGAGGGTGACGTTGTGCTCGACACCGCGCTTGCCGCGGAACTGGAAGCGAATGCTGCTGCCTTTGACCTGCACGTGGCGGTTGCGCAGGGTGGTCAGGCCATACGACTGGTTGTCGCGCAGGTAACGCTGGTTGCCAATGCGGATCAGGGTGTGGTCCAGCAGGCTCACAACCAGCGCCATGACCTTTTCCCGGTCTAGCCCTGGCCGTGCCAGATGGCTTTCCAGTTGCTTGCGCAGCTTTGGCAGGGCCTGGGCGAAGGCCAGCATGCGCCCGTACTTGTGCTGGTCGCGCAGTTCACGCCATTGCGTGTGGTAGCGGTACTGCTTGCGGCCACGGGCATCGCGGCCGGTGGCCTGCAGGTGGCCCTGCGGGTCGGCGCAGATCCACACATCGGTGTAGGCCGGGGGAATCACCAGCGCGGCGATGCGCGCGAGGGTGTCTTTATCGCGAACCCGTTGGCCTTCGGCATCCAGGTAGATGAAGCGCTCGCGCCAGCGGCGCCGGGTCAGGCCCGGCTGGCTGTCGTCAACGTAGTGCAGGCTGCGTGGCAGGGGGCAGTCGGACATGGGCGGCGGGCCTCGATCAGGTCACTGATCAATGGACAACGCCCACGCCCAGGATGCTCAGCCCAGCAGGGCCACCGACTTGATCTGGGCGAACAGCGTCTGGCCAGGGTGCAGGCCGAGCTGGTCGGCCGAGTAGCGGGTGATGCGTGCAAGCAGGGCATTGCCACTCGCGTCCAAGCTGACCAGCACATGCGCCGGGTTGGCCGCCGGGCGGCTCTCGCGCACCTGCACCGGCAAGCGGTTGAGGATGCTCGAAGTGCTGTCCGCCGTCAGCGCCAGGCTGACATCACGGGCCTGCACCTTGACGCGCAAGGTACTGCCCATCACATGCGCCGGGTGGGCGATGCGCAGCAGCGGCCCGCTGCTCCCGGGCAGGCGCAGGTCGAGCAGGTCGTAGTGCGGGTCGTGCCCGACCACCATGCCTTCGAACACCACGCCTGCATCCTCGCCTTCGGCCAGTGACAGGTCGAGGCGCGCCAGGGTTTCGCCGATCGGGCCGCTGGCGACCGCCTGGCCTTGCTCAAGCAACACCAGGTGGTCGGCCAGCCGCGCCACTTCATCCTGGGCATGGCTGACATACACCAGCGGAATATCCAGTTCGTCGTGCAGGCGTTCCAGGTAGGGCAGGATCTCGCGCTTGCGCGGCCCGTCCAGCGCCGCCAGCGGCTCGTCCATCAACAACAGCCGTGGGCTGCTGAGCAGGGCACGGGCAATGCCCACACGCTGTGCTTCACCACCCGACAAGGTCGCCGGGCGGCGCTGCAGCAAGTGGCCGATGCCCAGCAGCTGGCTGGCCTGGTCCAGGCTGACCTTGCGTTCGGCGGCCGCCACCCGGCACCAGCCGAACTCCAGGTTGCCGCGCACCGACAGGTGCGGGAACAGGCTGGCCTCCTGGAATACGTATCCCACCGGGCGCAGGTGTGGCGCCTGGAAGTAGCCACGGCTGCTGTCTTCCCAGACTTCGCCGTTGACCTCGATATAGGCGCTGGCGGCCCGCTCCAGCCCGGCCAGGCAGCGCAGGCAGCTGGTCTTGCCGGAGCCGGAGTGGCCGAACAGTGCGCTGATACCGCGCCCGGGCAGGTGCAGGTCGACGTCCAGGGTGAAATCGTCGCGCGCCAGCTTCAGGCGCGCCACTATCGATGCAGTCATTTCAGCTCCAGCCAGCTTTGCCGCGGCGTCCGGCGTACAGCAGGAGCAGCACCAGGAAAGAGAACACCAGCATGGCACCGGCCAGCCAGTGCGCTTGCGCGTACTCCATGGCCTCGACGTGATCGAAGATCTGCACCGAAACCACGCGGGTCTTGTCGGGGATGTTGCCGCCAATCATCAGGACCACACCGAATTCCCCCACGGTGTGGGCGAAGCCGAGGATGCTGGCAGTGATGAAGCCTGGGCGGGCCAACGGCAGCACTACATGGACGAAGGTATCCCAGGGGCTGGCACGCAGCGTGGCCGCCACTTCCAGCGGGCGCTGGCCAATGGCGCCAAAGGCGTTCTGCAGCGGCTGGACCACGAACGGCATGGAATACACGGTCGAACCGATCACCAGGCCGGTGAAGCTGAATACCACGGTACCCAAGCCCATGGCCTGGGTAGCCTGGCCGAGCCAGCCGTGCGGGCCGAGGGCGATCAGCAGATAGAAGCCGATCACCGTCGGTGGCAGCACAAGCGGTAGCGCCACCACCGCGCCCACCGGCCCACGCAGCCAGGAGCGCGTGCGCGCCAGCCACCAGGCGATGGGGGTACCGATGATCAGCAGGATCAGGGTGGTCAGGCTGGCCAGTTTGATGGTCAGCCAGATTGCACCCAGGTCACTGGCATCCAGTGGCATCAGATTTCATAGCCGTAGGACTTGATCACCGCTGCAGCTTTCGGGCCTTTGAGGTATTCGACCAGCGCTTTGGCGGCCGCACTGTCCTTGCCTTTGTTGAGGATCACCGCGTCCTGGCGGATCGGGTCGTGCAGGTTGGACGGCACGATCCAGGCCGAGCCATTGGTTACCTTGCCGTCCTTGTAGATTTGCGACAGGGCGACAAAGCCCAGTTCGGCGTTGCCGGTGGAGACAAACTGGAAGGCCTGGGTGATGTTCTGGCCTTCGACAATTTTGCCTTTGGTGGCGTCGGTGAGCTTCAGCTTGTCCAGTACCTGGGTGGCAGCCAGGCCGTAAGGTGCCGCTTTCGGGTTGGCGATGGACAGGTGCTTGAACGTGTTTTGCTTCAGCACGTCACCCTTGGCATCGACATAGCCGTCTTTGGCCGACCACAGGGCCAGGGTGCCGATGGCGTAGGTAAAGCGCGAACCGGGGACGATTTCCTTTTCTTCTTCAAGCTTTTTCGGGGTGGTGTCATCGGCGGCGAGGAACACTTCGAACGGTGCGCCGTTCTTGATCTGTGCATAGAACTGCCCGGTGGCGCCGTAGGCGGCGACCAGCTTGTGGCCGGTGTCCTTCTCGAAGTCCTTGGCAATGGCTTGGATCGGTGCTGTAAAGTTCGCTGCGACCGCGACCTGAACCTCGTCGGCCCAGGCAGTGTTGAAGGCAAACAGGCTGGCCAGGGCGGTGAAGGCCAGGTGAGACGGGCGGATACGCATGAAAACAGCTCCTTGGGGTTATCGTTATAGCTTCAACTATATAGCGATAGGCCATTTGCCGGGAAGGGGCTGGGTGATGTAGTTGCAGGCCCGGCCTCTTCGCGGGTAAACCCGCTCCTACAACGGGCGGTGATCATCTTGTAGGAGCGGGTTTACCCGCGAAGAGGCCAGGCCTGTAAATGAAGATGCCTAACGGCCAGCCACGCCCAGCGCCTTCGCGGCAATCTCCCGGGTCAACTCCCCAGCCGGCAAATGCCGCCCCAACCGCAACGCCTGCCCCGCCCACAGGTTACTGAAGTCACTGCTACCCTGCGGATCGGTGATCGCCCGCAACGGCATCAATGCCCCGCCCGCCAACGGGAAGCGTGGCGCCAGCGCGCTCATGGGGCCCAGCTCGCGCATGATGCGGTTGTTGATGCCACGCGCCGGGCGACCGGTAAACAGGTTGGTCAGCGCCGTGTCACTGGCCGGGGCGCTGTCCAGCGCCTGGCGATGCGCCGGCGAAACCTTGGCCTCGGGGCAGAACAGGTAGGCCGTGCCGATTTGCACGGCAGACGCGCCCAAGGCCAGTGCCGCCACCAGGCCGCGGTGGTCACCAATGCCGCCGGCGGCAATCACCGGTACGCTGACTGCATCGGCCACCTGTGGCACCAGGGCGAAGGTGCCGATCTGGCTGGTGATGTCGTCGCTGAGGAACATGCCGCGATGGCCGCCTGCTTCATAACCCATGGCGATGATCGCGTCACAGCCGTTGCGCTCCAGCCAGACGGCCTCTTCCACGGTAGTGGCGCTGGACAGCACCTTGGCACCACTGGCCTTGACCCGCTGCAACAGCTCGGCCTCGGGCAGGCCAAAGTGGAAGCTCACCACTTCCGGGCGCAGCGCCTCGACCAACTGGCAGCTTTGCTCGTCGAACGGTGCGCGGTTGGAGACGGGTGTAGGCGCTGCGAAATCGGCACCTACTTCGCGATAGTAAGGCTCCAACGCCTGCTTCCAGCGGGCATCGCGCTCGGCATCGGGCGCTGGCGGCTGGTGGCAGAAGAAGTTCAGGTTCAGCGGGCGCCCCGGGCAGCCAGCGCGGAATGCGGCAATTTCGGCGCGCACCTGATCGCCGCTGAGCATGGCGCAGGGCAGGGCGCCCAGCCCGCCGGCCAGGCCCACGGCAATGGCCATGGGCGAGCCGGTCGCCCCCGCCATGGGCGCCTGCAGAATGGGCAGTTCTATGCCCAGCAGGTCGAGGATACGGCGGTCGGGCCAGTGGCTCATGCGTTTCTCCTTGCGCGGGGCGAACGATACGGCGGGGGTATGCAGCGGTTGTTACAGGGCCTTGCTGACCTGGATGTCGCTGATCTTGTCGGCGTCTTCGCCGTGGATCTTGCGCAGGGCTTCCAGGGCTTGTTCCTGCGAGGCATCGGGCATGATTGCGAAATCCCAGCGGCGCTCGCCGTCGAGCTTGTATTTGATGACGTACTTGATGGTCTGGGTCATGGTGGCCTTATCTGAGTTTCGACGACGAACGACGGATGATCTTGATCTTGTGGGTCAGGCTTGGCTTGCGGGTGACCGAAATCGGGCGGGTGGTCACGGTATCGATGGTGATGTTCCAGAAGCCGGTGCTGGGCACGGTGATCTTTGCCGGAAACTTCTCGAAATGGCCGCCGTGGTAGGTGTGACGGCCGCCGTTCTTGAAGCTGCGGAAGTTGGCGTCGTTCATCAGGCGGATGTTGCAGCGCTGGGAGCACTCGATGACGACGATGTCGTCCTCGTTGAGGTGCTCGCGCTGGTGTACGAATTTCATGTGATGCTCCGCAAGGTTTGGATCTGCAAAGCCGAACGATACCACGATGTGCCGTTACACTGCCGCGCTGATCGCCAGGTGTGGATAATTGTGCCAACGCACGGAGCAAAACCGCCTGGCCGTGGTCGAACCGGGTTCGTACAGGTTGAGGTGTGACAGATGAAGTGGATGGTGGCTGCGTTGACATTGGTGCTGGGTGGCTGTGTCAGTGTTTCCGAGCTGGAGCAATCGCATGCAACCCTGGATGTGATCTCCGGTAAAACCCCACGCGAGTATGCCGATTGCGTCAAGGCACAGCTTGCCGACAGCCGTGACCCGCTGGTGGAAGAAAAGCGCGGCGATGGCCTGCGCCTGACCGTGCCGCAAAAGCTGACGTCGGGTGCCGGCCCGGCGGCGCTGGTGGACATTGATGAGCGTGGCAGCGGCAGCAGCATCAAGCTGTACGAGCGGCTGAACAATTTCCCGCTGCGCCTGGGCGATGTGCGCACGGCAGCTACCCGATGCATCTCCGGAAGTTGATCTGAGGCAAGTAAACGGCGGTTAGCGGGCAATTGGCCATCTGATCGGCCGGCCTGGCGTTGTTGCGATTTCCCTTACGGGGCTAGTATCCATTTGCTTATGTTTTTTAAGCCTAAGCTTATAACAAAAGAAATGGAGATTCGTGATGACACCGTTGAGTCGCGTCGTGATCGGCAGCCTGCTGATCCTGGCCTGGCCCGTGGCGTATGCCGCTGATGGCCAGAAAATCTTCACCCAGGGTGGGGCCAACCCCGCCGCCATGGCGTGCCTCGGCTGCCATGGCCCGGACGGCAAGGGTATTGCTGCTGCCGGCTTCCCGCGCCTGGCCGGGCTACCGGCGGGTTACCTTCGCAAGCAACTGCATGACTGGCGCAGTGGCAGCCGCAAGCAGGCGGTGATGGAGCCGCTGGCCAAGGCCTTGACCGAAGATGAAATCGACGCCGTCAGCGCTTACCTGGCCAGCCTGCCGGTAGACCCGGTTGGTGACCTGCGCCGCCAGCAAATCGCCGATGACCCCACCACTCGCATGGCCCTGTACGGCGACTGGAGCCGGCACATTCCAGGTTGTGTGCAATGCCACGGGCCGGGTGGCGGCGGGGTTGGCGAGCACTTCCCGCCGTTGGCTGGCCAGCCGGCCAGCTACCTGGTGGCGCAGCTCAATGCCTGGCGTGACGGCAGCCGCAGCAATGACCCCAACCAGCTGATGGTCGGTGTGGCCAAGGCCATGACCGATGACGAGATCAAGGCCGTTGCCGCGTTCTTCGCCCGCCCCGCCAGCCAGGAGGTCACGCCATGAAACCGATGATTCCAGCCTTGTTGCTGCTGGCCATGGGCACCGCCCAGGCCGCGCCGATCGCCATGGAAGACCAGTCGCAGTTGAAGGTGCCCGGCGTGCAGGCGGCGCCGCAGTTCATGCCGCCTGCTGAAAGCGAGTTGCCAGACAACGCCTTTGGCAAAATGGTGCGTGAAGGCCATGCCTTGTTCGTCGACACCCGTCGGTTGATGCCCGAGGCGGTGGGCAATGGCATGAATTGCAGCAACTGCCACCTCGACCAGGGGCGCATGGCACATTCCGCGCCGTTGTGGGGCGCTTACCCGATGTACCCGGCCTATCGCAAGAAAAACGACAAGGTCAACACTTTCGCCGAGCGTATCCAGGGCTGTTTCCAGTTCAGCATGAACGGCAAGCCGCCGGCCGCCGACAGCCCGCAGATGACGGCGCTGGCAGTGTATTCGTACTGGCTGTCGACCAAGGCACCCACCGCTGTAGAGATTGCCGGGCGTGGCTACCCGGACGTGGCGCAGCCCAAAGGCGGCTATGACTTCAAGCGTGGGCAGCAGGTGTACCGGGAGCAGTGCGCGATCTGCCACGGTGACAATGGCGAAGGCCAGAAAGTGGCGGGTGACTACGTGATGCCGCCGCTGTGGGGCAAGGACTCCTACAACTGGGGCGCCGGCATGCACCGTATCAACACGGCAGCGTCGTTCATCAAGTACAACATGCCGCTGGGCAAGCCGGGTAGCCTCAGCGACCAGCAGGCCTGGGACGTGGCGGCGTGGATCAACCGCCATGAGCGGCCGCAGGACCCGCGGCTGGTGGAAGGGTCGATCGAGAAGACGCGGGTGAAGTTTCATGCCAATGATGGCGTGAACCTGTACGGGCAGCAGGTTGACGGGGTGTTGATCGGGCAGGGTACCGGCAGCTGATGTATGCCTGTGCCGGCCCTTTCGCGGGTAAACCCGCTCCCGCAGAATGACCATAGGTTTCGAACCAGCGGCGATCCCTGTGTGGAGCGGCTTTAGCCGCGAAGAGGCCGGCACAGGCAAGCTCACCTTCCTGTCATCCAACGGTCATGTATGACAGCAATATTTACGATCCCCCGGAACTATCTACACTGGGTTATCTCTATCTTCCCATCGGTCAGCCAGGGGTGGGGCATTGTAAGGTGACTGCCGCCTGATTAGACTGCGCCGAATTCCATAGGCCTAGCCTTTTGTAAGGACGTATATGATCAAGAAATGCTTGTTCCCGGCAGCCGGCTACGGCACCCGCTTCCTGCCTGCTACCAAAGCCATGCCCAAGGAAATGCTGCCGGTGGTCAACAAGCCGCTGATCCAGTATGGCGTTGAAGAAGCATTGGATGCTGGTCTGAGCGAGATCTCCATCGTTACCGGTCGCGGTAAGCGCGCCCTGGAAGACCACTTCGACATCAGCTACGAGCTGGAAAACCAGATCAAGGGCACCGACAAGGAAAAATACCTGGTCGGTATCCGTCGCCTGCTCGACGAGTGCTCGTTCTCGTACACCCGCCAGACCGAAATGAAAGGCCTGGGCCACGCCATCCTCACCGGCCGCCCGCTGATCGGCGACGAGCCGTTTGCCGTGGTGCTGGCGGACGACCTGTGCGTGAACCCGGAAGGTGACGGCGTACTGACCCAGATGGTCAAGCTGTACAACCAGTTCCGCTGCTCGATCATCGCCATCCAGGAAGTCGACCCGCAGGAAACCAACAAGTACGGCGTGATTGCCGGCGACATGATCCGTGATGATATCTTCCGGGTTACCAACATGGTCGAGAAGCCTGCACCGGAAGATGCGCCGTCGAACCTGGCGATCATTGGTCGCTACATCCTGACGCCGGACATTTTCGACATCATCAAGAACACCCCGCCAGGCAAGGGCGGCGAAATCCAGATCACCGACGCGCTGATGCAACAGGCGCAGAATGGCTGCGTAATTGCCTACAAGTTCAAGGGCAAGCGGTTCGACTGCGGTGGCGCCGAAGGCTACATCGACGCGACCAACTTCTGCTTCGAGAATTACTACAAGACTGGCAAGGCTTACTGATAAGCCCTGCTGGCCTGAAAGCCACCCCTCGGGGTGGCTTTTTTGTTTGCGACGGCCAACGGCGTTATGCTGGGCGCCTGCCTAGGAGAGTGAATACATGGCCTACGATTTTGATCTGTTCGTGATTGGTGCCGGGTCCGGCGGTGTGCGCGCCGCGCGTTTTGCCGCCGGTTTTGGCGCAAAAGTGGCAGTGGCTGAAAGCCGCTACCTGGGTGGTACCTGCGTAAACGTCGGCTGTGTACCGAAAAAGCTGCTGGTGTACGGCGCGCATGTCGCCGACGAACTGGAGCAGGCCGCGGGCTTCGGCTGGACCCTGGAAGAAGGGCATTTCGACTGGGGCACGCTGATCGCCAACAAGAACCGCGAAATCGAGCGCCTCAACGGCATCTACCGCAACCTGCTGGTCAACAGCGGGGTAACTCTGCTGCAGGGCCACGCGCGCATGACCGGTGCCAACGAAGTGGAAGTGGACGGCCAGCGTTACAGCGCCGAGCACATCCTCATCGCCACCGGTGGCTGGCCGCAGGTGCCGGACATTCCCGGCAAGGAACTGGCTGTCACCTCCAACGAAGCCTTCTACCTCAAGGACCTGCCGCGTCGGGTACTGGTAGTGGGCGGTGGCTACATCGCGGTCGAGTTCGCCGGTATCTTCCAGGGCCTGGGGGCGGCTACCACGCTGCTGTACCGTGGCGACCTGTTCCTGCGCGGCTTCGATGGCTCGGTGCGCACCCACCTGAAGGAAGAGCTGGAAAAACGCGGCCTCGACCTGCAGTTCAATGCCGACATCCAGCGTATCGACAAGCTTGAAGATGGCAGCCTGAAGGCCACCCTCAAGGACGGCCGCGAGCTGGTCGCCGATTGCGTGTTCTATGCCACTGGCCGGCGCCCGATGCTGGACAACCTGGGCCTGGAAAATACCGGTGTCGAACTGGATGCCCGCGGCTACATCCGCGTGGACGAGCAGTACCAGACCACCGCGCCGTCGATTCTGGCCATTGGTGATGTGATCGGCCGTGTGCAGCTGACCCCGGTAGCCCTGGCCGAAGGCATGGCCGTGGCGCGGCGCCTGTTCAAGCCGGAGCAGTATCGCCCGGTGGACTACCAGAACATCCCGACCGCCGTGTTCAGCCAGCCGCCAATCGGCACCGTGGGCCTGACCGAAGAGCAGGCGCTGGAGGGCGGGCACAAGGTGCAGGTGTTCGAAAGCCGCTTCCGCGCGATGAAACTGACCTTGACCGACATTCAGGAAAAGACCCTGATGAAGCTGGTGGTCGATGCCGAGACCGACAAGGTGCTGGGTTGCCACATGGTCGGGCCTGATGCCGGCGAGATCATCCAGGGCCTGGGTATTGCCCTGAAAGCCGGTGCGACCAAGCAACAGTTCGACGAAACCATCGGCGTGCACCCGACGGCGGCTGAAGAGTTTGTGACCATGCGTACCGTTACCCGCTAAGCCCTGCCTGAATACTTGCCATTGTAGGAGCGGCCTTGTGTGGGGGGGGGGGGGGGGGGGGGGGGGCGGGCCGCGGCCGAGCAC
>NZ_JACVZC010000135.1 GCF_016658545.1 Pseudomonas sp. S37
GCGAAGCAGGCGACGCGGTGGATGGCACCGGCTTCGCCGGTGTTCGCGGCTAAAGCCGCTCCTACACTGACCGCGCAACTCCATCATGAAACGTGTGTCATCTATGCCTGAAGAATCGCAGGGCAATGCTACGCTCGCGGAAATACTCAGCACGGATACCCACCATGGACATGAACTGGCACCAGGCACTGCAAGAGAGCCTGAGTTGGCTGGCAATCGCCTCGTTCATCACCTTTGTCGGCTTCACCGCCGCCGCTATTCTGGCCGTACGTTGTACCCGCTGGGGTAGCCAGTTCTGGCAGCTTGCCGGGCCTTATTTCAGTTTCAGGCGCAGTTGGCGGCCGGCACTGGTATTTGCCCTGCTGCTGGTACTGACACTGTTCTCCGTACGCCTCAACGTGCTGTTCTCGTTTTGGTACAACGGCTTCTACAGCGCCTTGCAGGGCCTTGACCAAGTGGCGTTCTGGTACCTGCTTGGGGTCTTTGCGGTGCTGGCCACCATCCATGTGCTGCGCTCGCTGTTCACCTTCTATGTGAACCAGGCATTCAGCATCCAATGGCGGGTGTGGCTGACCGAGCGCCTGACCCATGACTGGATGCGCGGCGATGCCTACTACCGGGGCCAGTTCCTCGCCGAGCCGGTGGACAACCCCGACCAGCGTATCGAACTGGATGTCAACGCTTTCGTCAGCAATTCGGTGACCTTGGCCTTGGGCGCGGTCAGCGCGCTGGTCTCGCTGGTAGCCTTCACCGGCATCCTTTGGGGGCTGTCGGCGCCGTTGGCGGTGGCCGGAGTAGAGATCCCCAGGGCGATGGTGTTTGCCGTCTACCTGTATGTCATCGTCGCCACGTGGATTGCGTTCCGCCTGGGGCGTCCGTTGATTCGCCTGAACTTCCTCAACGAAAAACTTACTGCCAACTTCCGTTACGCGTTGATGCGCCTGCGTGAGAATGCCGAGAACATCGCTTTCTACCAAGGAGCCCAGGTCGAGCGGGGTACCTTGATGGGCCGCTTTGCTGCCCTGATCGTGAATGTCTGGGCGCTGGTGTTCCGAAACCTCAAGTTCAGTGGCTTCAACCTGGGTATCAGCCAGGTGGCCGTGGTGTTCCCGTTCATTCTGCAGGCGCCGCGTTTCTTCAGTGGGGCGATCAAGCTGGGTGATGTCATGCAAACCTCCCAGGCCTTCGGCCAGGTGCAGGATTCGTTGTCGTTCTTCCGCGAGTCGTACGATACGTTCGCCCAGTACCGGGCTACCCTCGACCGTCTGACTGGTTTTCTCGATGCCAACCAGCAGGCAAGTGCGTTGCCACGGGTGCTTACAGAAGACCAGCCTCATGCACTGCAGATCGCCGGCCTGCAGGTGCTGCGCCCGGATGGGCACGCCCTGATCGCGGACCTGGACCTGAGCCTGCACGCCGGCCAGGCGCTGTTGATCAAAGGGCCATCGGGCAGCGGCAAGACCACGCTGCTGCGCGCGCTGGCGGGCCTTTGGCCCTATGCCGAAGGCGATGTTCGGCGGCCGACGGGCCATCAGGCACTGTTCCTGTCGCAGCGCCCGTACTTGCCATTGGGTGACTTGCGTACAGTCATTGCCTACCCCGCAGCCGGTAAGCCTGAGGATGAGGCGCGCATGCAGCAGGCGTTGCGCCAGGTCAACCTGGCCCACCTGGCCGAGCGCCTGGACGTCAGCTGCGACTGGTCGCACATTCTTTCGGTGGGTGAGCAGCAGCGCCTGGCCTTCGCCCGGGTGCTGTTCAACCAGCCGCAGGTGGTGTTCCTCGACGAGTCCACCTCGGCGATGGATGAGGGCCTCGAACATGCCCTGTACTCGCTGCTGCGCACGGAATTGCCGGGGGCGCTGGTAGTCAGTGTCGGGCACCGCAGCACGCTGGCGGGTTTCCATACTCACCGGCTGGAGGTGGATGGACATGGCGGTTGGTCGTTGCTGGAGCAGCAAGCCGCGCTAGCCTAGTGCCTGCATGTTGCTTCTGGCCAGCACGTGCTTTTGTAGGAGCGGCCTTGCGTCGCGACGGGCTGCAAAGCAGCCCCCAGCAATTTATGCCTCCATGCTGAAACCTCGGGGCTGCTTTGCAGCCCATCGCGACACAAGGCCGCTCCTACAGATCTTGTACATGCCTTGAAGGCGATTCCAGCAGCACAATCAATTCGGCCCCTTCATTGCGCACATTGCCGACATCCCTTGCCACGGGAAACCACTCGAACGCCTCTACCGGCAGGCAGCGCTCCCGGGCCAGGCGCTCGGCCTCTTCGGCGGCCAGGTCCGGGTCGATCCATGCCCGCGCATCTGCCGGCCCCAGCACCAGGGGCCGGCGGTCGTGGATATCGACCATCCCTTCGTCACTGGCAGCTGTAATGATCACAAAGCCGTCACCTTCATTGGGTGCCAGCCCTGTGCGCACTTCGGCCAGTGCCGCCATGAACATCGGTGCCTGGCTTTTCAGGCGAATGAAGTAGGGCTGCTTGCGCTTGGGATCTTGCGGGTCAGGCACCCATTCGTACCAGCCATCGGCCATGACCAGCGCCCGCCCTTGCGGCCACAGTGTCTTGAAAAACTTGCCGGTGGTCACTGTCTCGACCCGGGCGTTGATCGGTGGCGGGCGTTTGCCGGTGGCCCAGAAGGGCGCCCACCCCCAATGGCAAGGGTCGATGCGCAAGCCGTCATCGGCATTGTGCAGGATCAGCACGCGGCTGCCAGGGGCGACGTTGTAGCGGCCGATCGGCACGTTGTCGTAGCCGCTGATCACGTCCTGTTCGGCGTCCAGTTCACGCAGGTAGTCAGCCAGGCCCTGATACTGGGCAAAGCGTCCGCACATGGTATGGCCCCCCACTTGTCGAAATTTCTTACGGCGAAATTGACCGGATACCCGGCACAGCGTTTACTGTATATTCATACAGTTTACCTTCAAGGCCGTGTCATGACTTCCATCCTGGGTCCTATCACCTGCGGCAGCGCTGCCGTGCCGCGCTACCTGTTCCGTGTTCCGGCAGGCTTTCCGTCACCTGCAGCTGACCATATGGAGCAGCCGATCTCACTGGATGAGCTGTTCAACCTGCGTGCACCGCACATGTACCTGGTGAGGATAGACGGCGACAGCATGCAGGGAGCCGGTATCTTCGACGGCGACCTGGTGCTGGTCGACCGCTCGATAGAGGCGCGCCATGGCCATATCGTCATTGCCGCGGTCAACGGCGAGCCGCTGTGCAAGCGCCTGCAGCGTAGCGCCGGGCAAGTGGTGCTGCGCTCGGAAAACCCGCGTTATGCACCACGCTACATCATGGAGGGTGACGACCTGACAATCTGGGGCGTGGTGACCTTCAGCGTGCGCAGCCATGAGGGCAGTTCTGTCACATGACCCCTGTCTTCGCCCTGATCGACTGCAACAGTTTCTACGCCAGTTGCGAGCGCGTGTTCCGCCCCGACCTGTCGCGCACGCCCATTGTCGTGCTCAGCAACAATGACGGCTGCATCATCGCCCGCAGTGCCGAGGCCAAGCCGCTGGTGAAAATGGGGCAGCCGTATTACCAGGTAAAGGAGCTGTTGCAGGGCCACGGCGTGGTGGCGTTTTCCTCCAACTATGCGTTGTACGGCGACATGAGCCAGCGGGTGATGACGGTGATCGAGGGCATGGTCCCGGCGCTGGAGGTGTACTCCATCGATGAAGCCTTTGTCGACCTCACGGGCATGCCGGGTGACCTCGACTACCTCGGTCGCTGTATCCGCGAGCGGGTGCTCAAGCACACTGGCATCCCGGTCGGCGTTGGTATTGCAGGCACCAAGACCTTGGCCAAGCTGGCCAACCATGCTGCCAAGCGCTGGGCCAGCCACAGCGGCTGGGTGGTTGATCTGCGCGACCCGGTGAAGTACCACTGGGTGCTGAAAAAGTGTGATGTCTCCGAAGTCTGGGGCATCGGCAAGCGCCTTACCGCGCAGCTGCGGGATATGGCCATTCGCACTGCCTGGGACCTGTCCCGCGCAGACCCCGCTCTGCTGCGCAAGACCTTCAGTGTGGTGGTGGAAAAGACCGCCCGTGAGCTGGCGGGCACGTCGTGCCTGCAACTGGAGCACGCGCAGCCGCCACGCCAGGAAATCTGCTGCAGCCGCATGTTCGGCCAACGCCTGACCGCGCTTGCGCCGCTCAAGGAAGCGGTTGCCACCTACGTGATGCGCGCCTCGGAAAAGCTGCGTCAGCAGCGCTCGCTGGCCCGGCGCATGCGCGTGAGCATCCGTACCGGCATGTTCAACCCGGACGAGCCGCGTTATGCCAATGGTGTGCTGGTGCAGTTGCCCTATCCCACCGATGACCTGCGCCTGCTCACGCGCATGGCCCAGGAGGCGCTGGAGCGGGTCTATCGACAAGGCTTTCGCTACAGCAAGGCGGAGGTGCTGCTGCTGGACCTGTGCCAGCGCGGCGAGTACACCGGCGACCTGTTCAGCGCTCAGCAAACGCAAAGCGCGGAACGGGTCATGGCGGTGATCGATGGCGTCAACCAGCGCTGGGGGCGGGGAACACTACGCAGCGCGGCAGTGCCGGCAGCTGCGGAGTGGGCGATGCGCCGGGGGTTGATGAGCGAAGGCTTCACCACCCAGGTTGCGGGGTTGTGGCGGGTTGGTTGACAGCCGCGAGACGCGCCGACATCGCCAGGGCCCATCGCAGCAGTTCGTTGCTGCGGCAAGTCAGCTACGTGTGGTGTTATAGGCTTTGGAGTACTTCGCGAAACACGTCTGGGCGGGAAGCAGCAATTTGTAGGAGTGACCGAGCGGCACCCGATGGTGCGCGCCGGCCTTGCTCCCACTCTTGAAGCGTACGTACTGAAACACCCAACAGCTCCGCAAACCTGTGCTGGGAAAGCCCGGTTCTGCTACGTGCCTCGGCTGCTTCGGTCACCTCTACCTGGCGCACCGCGCCATGGCGGCCAGCTTTGACGTCACGTATGGATTCCAGCAACTCTTCGCCGATGTTCCGGCCGGCATCACGCTGCATCAGTTCTTTCTCAGTCAGCGGCATGGTTCAGCTCCTTCGCAATCTTGCGCAGAATGTGCGCGGGTATGTTTTCAGTGGCGCTCTTGCAGTAGATAAGCAGTACAACCAGAGCACCATTGGCGAGTTGGACGGTATAAATCACACGGACTGCACCTCGCTTACCCTTGCCATCCACGCTCCAGCGCACCTTACGGCATCCGCCTGAGCCGGGGATCACCGAACCGGTATCAGGATCGTTCGCAAGATAGGACATGAAGGCGCCATGCTCTTCTTCAGTCCAGTAATCAGGCCATTGCCTTGAAAAAAGTGGTGCCTCGATAATCGTCAGCATACTGCATCCCTACGTCTTTGACGTATAGATTTTGCTTCGCTCGTCTGGAATCAAAAAGTATGAGGTTGTATCGAACGGTTGCTGGTAGCTCTGCTCATACTGAGCCGCAGGGGGCGCTGTGCGAGCCATCGCCGGAAAACCCGCTCCCACAGTGATCGTTTCAGCAAAGTTCCGTTACAAACATGTAAACTTCGTAAATAAGATTTACTCTCATTTGTGGATCCCTATATTTACCACCCCTGTTGGCCACCAAACTGTGTTTGCGGGCCGGTGGGCGAGGGCTCCCGGTTTCCGACAGGGATGTGCCTTTTCGCTCATGAATCGCAGGAGATGTACCCATGCAGTGCAGAACTTCACCCAACAGCCTGGCCTTGGCGTTCGTCGCGCTGGCGTCGCCGGCGATGATGGCCACCGCGGCAGAGGCCGAGGAGCAGCGTGCGGGTGAGGTGCTGGAAGTACCGGTGGCCGACAACGCGCTGGTGATCCAGGACACCCTGATCACCGCCGAGCGCGAGGCGCGCCAGGCTCTGGGCTCGTCGATCATCACCGCCGACGACATCAAGCGTCACCCGCCGGCCAATGACCTGTCCGACATCATCCGCCGCGAACCCGGGGTCAACCTGACCGGCAACAGCGCCAGTGGCGCCCGTGGCAACAACCGCCAGATCGACTTGCGCGGCATGGGCCCGGAAAACACCCTGATCCTCATCGACGGCAAGCCTTCCAGCGCGCGTAACGCCGTGCGCTACGGCTGGAACGGCGACCGCGATACCCGCGGTGAAACCAACTGGGTGCCGGCCGAGGCGGTCGAGCGTATCGAGATCCTGCGTGGCCCGGCTGCGGCACGCTATGGCTCCGGCGCCATGGGCGGGGTGGTCAACATCATCACCAAGCGCCCGACCGACGCGCTCAAAGGCAGCGTCAGCCTGTACACCCAACTGCCCGAAGACAGCGCCGAAGGCGCCAGCCGCCGGGCCAACTTCAACCTCGGTGGCGGCCTTACCGACAACCTCGGTTTCCGCCTGTACGGCGGCCTGGCCAAGACCGATGCCGACGACCTCGACATCAACGCCGGGCATGCCACCAGTGCCTTGGTAGCGGGTCGCGAAGGCGTGCGCAACAAGGACATCAATGGCCTGTTGAGCTGGAAGCTGAACGACGAGCATCGCCTTGAAGCCAGCGCCGGCTACAGCCGCCAGGGCAACATCTTTGCCGGCGACACCATGAACAGCAACGGTGGCGGTGACGTCGACTTCGTTTCCAGCCTGTACGGCCATGAAACCAACGTGATGCAGCGCAGCACCTACGACCTGACCCACCTGGGGGATTTCACCTGGGGTACCAGCAAGACCACGCTGGCCTACGAGTACGTGCGCAACTGGCGCCTCAACGAGGGCCTGGCCGGGCGTACCGAAGGCGCGCCAAGTGACGAGGGCGGGGCCATGTCGCGCCTGCGCAACACGCGCCTGAGCAGCGAAGTGAACCTGCCGTTCGCCATGGGCGGCACCGAGCATGTGCTGACCCTCGGCGGCGAATACCTGTACGAAGCGCTCAATGACCAAGGTTCGCTGCGCCCGCAAAGCTCCGACCCCACCAGCAATGGCGGGCTGGTCGGTTTCGATCGCAGCAGCTCGAAGATGACCGCGCGCAGCTATGCGCTGTTCGTCGAGGACAATATCATTGTCGGTGATACCACCATTACCCCTGGCCTGCGTTTCGACCATCACGAAACCTTCGGCGACAACTTCAGCCCCAGCCTCAACCTGTCGCACAAGCTGACCGAAGCACTGTCGGTAAAGGGCGGCATTGCGCGTGCCTACAAGGTGCCCAACCTGTACCAGTCCAACCCCAATTACCTGCTGTACAGCCGGGGTAACGGCTGCAGCGTGCAGCAGACCAACAACGGTGGCTGCTACCTGCAGGGCAACGCCGACCTCAAGCCCGAGATCAGCGTCAACAAGGAAGTCGGCCTGCTGTACGACCGCGGCAGCTGGCGCACCAGTGCCACCTACTTCCGCAACGACTACAAGAACAAGATCATCGGTGATACCGATGTGCTGTACACCATCGGCACCGGTAGCCGCGTAACCCAGTGGGACAACGCCGGCAAGGCGCGGGTGGAAGGTATCGAAGGCAACTTCTTCGTCGAGCTGAGCCCGACCCTGGACTGGAACACCAACCTGACCTGGATGCTCGACAACGACAACCGTGAGACCGGCGAGCCGCTGTCGGTGATTCCGCAATACACCGTCAACACCACACTTGACTGGCGTGCCACCGAGCAGCTGTCGTTCCAGGTGGCAGGCACGTATTTCGGCAAGCAGAAATCGCCGACCTACAACTATCGCACCGAGCAGGACTACGACAAGACCGCACAGGAAGATGTCGAGGCCTATGGCCTGGTGGACGTGAGCGCCGGGTACAAGTTCAACGCCAACTATGACGTGCGGGTAGGGGTGAACAACGTGTTCGACAAGCAGATCCTGCGCGGCGGCAATGCCAGCACCTCGGGGGCCAATACCTATAACCAGCCGGGTAGGGCGGTGTTTGCTGCGCTGAACATCAACTTCTGATAGCGCGTGGGTCGCTTTGCGGCCCGATCGCGACACAAGGCCGCTCCTGCAGGCGATTCGCGTCTCCCTGCAGGAGCGGCCTTGTGTCGCGATCGGGCTGCAAAGCAGCCCCAGATGCCCTCCCTGTACATGCCAAGGAGCCCCTGATGATCAAAGCCCCCGCCTGGCTGCAGATCCTTTCCCGCAGCGCCGCCGCCCTGCTCGGCGGCTATGCCCTCAGCTACGCCGCCAGTGCCTGCCTGGCCCGCATCCTGCCGCTGCCCGCCGGCGACGCGGTCATCGTCGCGACCCTGCCGGCCTTCATCGCTTACACCGCCGCCATACTCTGGGCCTTCGCCAGCCGTGATGCCCTGCGCGCCTGGGCGCCACTGGTGCTGGCCGTACCCCTGAGCCTGATCGGCTTCTGGCCACACGCGCTAGGGTGGCTGGCATGAAGAACACCTTCACCCAATCGATGGCCTGGCTGCACACCTGGGCCGGGCTGATTTTCGGCTGGCTGCTGTTTGCCATCTTCGTCACGGGCACCTTGGCGGTGTTCGACAAGGAACTCAATCACTGGATGCAACCGGAAATCCCGGCCACCCAGGTGACCCAGGCCGATGCTGCCCAGCGCGCCGTCGCCTACCTGCAGGCCCACGAGCCGCAAGCCGGTAACTGGGGTATCAGCCTGCCGAACGAGCGTTCGCCCGGGCTGCGGGTGTCCACTGGCGAACGGCGCCACGGTGGGGGTGTGCAACTCGACCCTCGCACCGGCGAGGCGATCGACGTGCGTGACAGCGTCGGCGGCAATTTCTTTTTCCGCTTTCACTTTACCCTCGACCTGCCGCGCAACTGGGGCATTTTCGTGGTCGGCGCGCTGGCACTGGTGATGCTGGCGGCACTGGTGACCGGCATTGTCATCCACAAGAAGATCTTCAAGGAGTTCTTCACCTTCCGGCCGAACAAAGGTCAGCGTTCATGGCTGGATTTCCATAACGCCAGCGCGGTGCTGTTGCTGCCGTTCCACCTGATGATCACCTACACCGGCCTGGTGATCTTCATGCTCATCTACATCCCGGCAGGCGTCGATGCCCTGTTCGCCGGCGACACCCGCGCCTACTTCCAGGCCCAGGGCAATGCCCGCCTGGAACAACCTCGCGGCCTGGCCCGGCAACCCGCCGCGCTGGTCGATGTGGCACCGTTGCTGGCCCAGGCCGAGGCACGCCTGGGGCCGATTGGCGGCTTGAACATCCGTAACCCCAACACCGCCGCGGCGCGTGTCGAAATCCGCCCCGAACTGGGCAACCGCATTGCCCTGGCCAAGGGCCAGGCCATGGTCTTCGATGGCGTCAGTGGGCAACTGCTCAGCGACGTGCCAGCGTGGCGTGCGGTGCCGCTGACCCAGCGGGTCATGGTCGGTTTGCACTTTGCCCAGTTCGGCGGTTACCCGATGCGCTGGCTGTACTTCATCTGCGGGCTGGTCAGTTGCCTGATGATCGCCAGCGGCCTGGTGCTGTTCTGCGTCAAGCGCGGGCGCAAGTACGCCACTGCCAGCGCCGAGGCTTCGGCGCGGCGTTGGTACCGGGTAGCCGAGGTATGCAACGTCAGCTTCATCAGCGGTTTGCTGCTGGCGTGCCTGGGGCTGCTGTGGGCCAGTCGCCTGCTGCCGGTGGAGTTGCTGCAGCGGGAAAGCTGGGAGGTGCGCGCATTCTTCGGTGTATGGCTGCTGGCGCTGCTGCATGCCGGTATCCGCCCGGCACGCCGGGCCTGGGTCGAGCAACTGCTGTTGGTGGCATTGCTGTGCATTGGCCTGGGTGCGTTTGGCGGCCTGGAAGACACGATGCGCCTGGGGGTTGCCGCGTGTGCGCTGGTGCTGGGGGTATTGCTTGGGCTGGTGGCCTGGCGGGTTCGGCAAGCGCAGCCGGCGCAGCAGAAGGCCAGGGCAGGGCGGCGGATGGAGGCCAAGGCATGATGATGTGGGTTACAGGCGGCGTGTTGTTTGCCTACGCTGGCATGCTCGGGCTGTGCCAAGGGCTGGAGCGGCATTACAAGCAGGTATGGAACCGGGCCTGCCCACGTGCATTGCGGGTCGGCTTACGCGGTGCCGGGTGGCTGGCGCTGCTGGTCAGCCTGGTGCTGTGTGCCCAGGCCTGGGGCTGGGCCATGGGCCCGGTGGCCTGGCTGGGTGTGCTGTCGCTGGCAGGGATGCTGCTGGTGCTGCTGCTGCCGTACTGGCCAAGGCTGGCGGTGGGGCTGGTTGTGGCGCTGCCAATATGGGGTGTGATACAGCAGGTTATCTGAGATAGCGCGCAAGTTGCGGCAATCTGCAACCCTGTGGAGCGGGCTTGCCCTAATGCCAGTCAGTTAAGCAGTAAGGGCTTGCAGGTGCTTGCCTTGAGATGTTGAGGGCCTGTGAGATCGAGCGCCGCCCGCGCGGCGCTCGATCGTATAGGCAATGCTAAATGCACGGCGAACAATCGCCGTAATGGCGGTCGGCAATTGACATTGTTGCAGCCAAAATCACCATGGCATGCTAAACCTTGCGCCCCAGCCCACCACGAGAAAGCCTTGGTGAAAGCCATTCGCCTGACCTTGATCTGCCATGCCCTGACCCGGGCCCAGAAGACCGGACACCTGCACCGTGTAGACGATGGCATCCTGCCCCTGTCACAACCGCCCACTGTCAATCTGCCAGGTGTGCGGCTGCTGACGGCGCCAGAGCGTCGGGCCCGCGAGTCTGCAGCGTGGTTGTCTGAGCTGGCAGAGGTCGAGCCGGCATTGGCCGATTGCGACCTGGGGCGTTGGCAGGGTATGGCGTTGAAGCAGCTGCAAGCCGAGCAACCCCAGGCGTTGGCCGACTGGTTGCAGGATCCGGCCAATGCAGTGCATGGGGGGGAGTCGTTCGCCGCGCTGTGCAAGCGCATGGCTACCTGGCTGGCGGCCTTCGACAGGCCGGGGGAATGGCTGGCAGTGACCCATCCGCTGGTCATGCGTGCCGTGCTGGTGCAGGTACTGGGCTGCCCGATGAGTGCCGGGCAGCGTATCGATGTGTTGCCACTGTCACGCCTGGAGCTGAGCTTTACCGGGCAATGGCGCCTGCGCCTGGGCTGAAGGTCAGAACGCCAGTTTGTAGCCGATCAGCAGCAGCATGGCGGCCAGGCATGGGCGCAGCACGCGGTCAGAAATTCGCCCGGTGAGGTGGCTGCCCAGGTAGATGCCCGGCAGCGAGCCCAACAGCAGGTAGCCCAGCAGCGACCAGTCCATGTTGCCCATGCCGGCGTGGCCCAGGCCTGCTACCAGGGTAAGCGGCACGGCGTGGGCAATTTCGGTACCGACCAGGCGGCGTGTGACCAGGAACGGGTAGAGCAGGAACAGCGCCACGGTACCCAGCGCACCAGCACCGATGGAGGTCAGGGTGACCATCACCCCCAGTACCACGCCGGTCAGCACGGTCAGGGTGTTCAGGCTGCGGTCGCTGAGGTGGTAGTGGTCACTGGCATGGCGGTTGGCAAAAGCCTGCAGGCGCGATTTGAACAGGATGGCCAGCGCGGTCAGGATCAGCACCACCGCCAGGCCTTGCTTGATGATGCCGTTCAGGGCAGACGTGTCGGTATGCAGCGTGCTGAGGAACCACAGCGTCAGCGCTGCGGCGGGCACGCTACCCAGGCTGAGCAGGCCGGTGATCTTCCAGTCGATGTTCTTGTTGCGCGCATGCACCCAGACGCCACTGGCCTTGGTGATGGCGGCATAGAGCAGGTCAGTACCGACAGCGGTAGCCGGGCTGATGCCGAACCACAGCAGGATCGGGGTCATCAGCGAGCCGCCACCGACGCCGGTCATGCCGACGATGAAACCCACGATCAGGCCAGCAATGGTGAAACCGAAAGAACCTACATCCATACGCTACTCGACTGCCCAACTTTGCCCGTTATCGGATGCAGCCAGCATATAGATTTTTTTATAGCCAAATAGACTTGTTCGTTATTAGGTTATAACCGCAGAGGGAGTAGAGCATTCTCTCTCTGTGGGAGCGGGTTCACCCGCGAACACGGGCGTAGCCCGTGCCATCCACCGCCTCGAATTGTGTCAGCCTGCGATTTCAACGATCAGTCATCACCACCATCACATGCGCATCACCACCATCGTCGCTTTCCGACAGGTAGATGTGCCCCACCTGGCTGTCGAAATAGGCCGTTTCCTGCGGCCCGATACTCACCGCTTCACCGGTCTCGAATTCGATACGCACACGCCCGCTCAACACCAGGGCAAACTCCTGCCCCGGGTGGCGAATAAAATCGTCGAACTGGCCGCGTTCGCGGGCAATGATGCGGGCATAGGCAGGGGTCATGCGCCGTTCCGGAAAGTCGCCGGCAATCGGGTGATAATCATAGGTGCCGGTCGAATAGCCCGCCGCCGCCGGCAGCGAATCGACCACCACCGTCACCGGTACCGGCGCGCTGACCGAGCCGCTGGCGCGAAACAGCTGGGCAATATCGACATTCAACGCACGCGCGGCTGCCGCGAGTTTTTCGTAACTGACCGACACTTGCGCCAGTTCCATCTTCGACAACGTGGACAGCGGCACGCCACTGGCTTCGGACAATTGCTTGAGGGTCATCTGGCGCGCCTTGCGCACCTGGCGCAGGCGCTGGCCGACTACGGCGCGGTCAAGCAGGGGTAGGGCAGCGGGCATTCAGCGGTCTCGGCATGCGGCGTTGGTCGGGCATCTTACCTTGGGCACTTGCGTATTCCTAAATTCTCATATATTAGAATTCTCATAAATGATAATTAGCTTGACGGGAGCGTGCATGACCTCGATCTACGACACCCTCATCATCGGCGCCGGTATTGCCGGTGCTTCGCTGGGCTATCGCCTGGCCGGCCAGCAGCGGGTGCTGATGCTCGAACGCGAGTTGCAACCCGGCTACCATTCCACCGGGCGTTCGGCGGCGATGTTCATGGAAGCCTACGGGACCCCGCAGATCCAGGCGCTGACACGCGCCAGCCGGGCCTTCTACGAAACGCCGCCACAGGGCTTCTGCGAACACCCGCTGCTGGAGCCGCGCGGCTGCCTGTATGTGGCCAGCGTCGAGCAGCGCGAGCTGCTTGAGCAAACCCACGCTCAGAGCCTGGCCAACGGCACCGATGTCAGCCTGCTCGACCGTGACGCTGCCCAGGCCCTGGTGCCGAGCCTGCGTGGTGAAACCCTGGCCGGCGCCGTGCTGGAGCCGGGTGCAATGGACCTCGATGTGCATGCCCTGCACCAAGGCTTTCTGCGCGGTTACCGCGCTGCTGGCGGTGAACTGCGCTGCAACGCCGAACTGATACAGGCCTGGTACCTGGACGGCCTTTGGCAGGTTGAGCTGGCTGATGGCAGCCGCCTGCAGGCGCGGCGGCTGGTCAATGCCGCGGGTGCCTGGGCCGATCGTGTGGCCGAACAATGCGGTGTGGCCGCTGTTGGCCTGCAACCTTGCCGGCGCAGTGCCTTCACCTTCCCAGGGCCGGCAGATCAGGACTTCGCCCGCTGGCCGGCGGTGATCGGCGTTGATGAAAGCTTCTACTTCAAGCCCGATGCCGGCCAGTTACTGGGTTCGCCAGCCAATGCCGACCCGGTCGAGCCACAGGATGCCGCGCCCGAAGAGTTCGACGTGGCCCTGGGTATCTACAACATCGAAGCCATGACCACCCTGACGATTCGCCGCCCCAGTCACACCTGGGCCGGGCTGCGCTCGTTCGTCGCCGATGGCGACCTGGTGATCGGCTTCGATGTGCAAGCGCCCGCGTTCTTCTGGCTGGCGGCGCAGGGCGGTTATGGCATCCAGTCGGCAGCGGGCGCCTCGCGCCTGGCTGCCGACCTGCTGCTTGGCCAACCCCTGTGCCCAAGCCTTGTCAGCCAGGGGGTGGCGCCCGAGCGCTTGTCCCCGGCCCGTTTCCAGCAACCCTGAAAGGAATACCCCATGAGCAATGATATCCAGCGTTTCCCCAGCAGCCTGCCGTTCCCGTTTTCCCGCGCGGTGAAGGCAGGCGGTTTTCTGTTTCTCTCTGGCCAGGTGCCAATGAGTGCCAGTGGTGAAGTGGTGCGCGGTGACATCCAGACCCAGACCCGCGCCGCCTGCGAGCGCATCGGCGAAAGCCTGGCCGCCAGCGGCGCACGCTTCGACCAGGTGGTCAAGGCCACGGTATGGCTGTCGGACATGAGCCATTTCGCCGGCTTCAACGAGGTGTACAAGGAATTCTTCGGTGCGGCACTGCCGGTACGTTCGACCGTGGCCTCGGCGCTGGCGTTGGGGGTTGATGTGGAGATCGAAGTGCAAGCGTTCGTCGGCGACGCCTGACTGAGCCGGGGGCTGCGCATGCATGCCGGTCCCTGTGGGAGCGGCTTTAGCCGCGAACACCGGCGTAGCCGGTGCCATGCACCGCGTTGCCCCTTTTCGCGGGTGAACCCGCTCCCACAGGGCCGGCGTTGCACCAGAAGGGCCATTAACAAATACAACAATAAATCCAGAGGTTCACATGCAAGAGCAACTGAAGATTGCCGGCGCATTTGTCGGCGTGATCGTGGGGGCGGGGTTCGCTTCAGGGCGGGAACTGTTGTTGTTCTTTGTCGATTTCGGCCTGTGGGGGCTGGTGGGCGCGTTGGTCAGCGCCGCCTTGTTCACCTTCCTCGGCATGGCCCTGGCGGGGTTGGGCAACCGCCAGCAGGCCACCTCGCACAAGGATGTGATCCAGGCCATCTGCGGCCGCCACCTGGGCCTGTTCGTCGACTGGCTGATCACCTTTTTCATGTTCGCCGTCACCGTGGTCATGCTCGCCGGCGGTGGTGCGCTGCTGGAGCAGCAGTTTGGCATCCCGGCGCTCACTGGCAGCGTGCTGGTGACACTGGTGGTGGTCGGTATCGTGTGCCTGGACGTGCGCAAGGTGATCCTGGCGATTGGCGCCATCACGCCGTTGCTGATCCTGGTGGCCTCGGCAATTGCACTGTATGCCGTGTTCAGCCGTGAACAGAGTTTTACTGCGCTCGACCAACTGGCCAGCCAGCAACAGGCTGGCGCACGCCACTGGATGCTGGGCGCGTTCCTGTATGTGTCGTACAACATCGTGGCGGGTGCGCCGATCCTGGCCATTCTGGGTGGTTCGGCCAAAGGCGAGAAAACCGCAATGTGGGGAGGCCTGCTCGGCGGTGCGGCGTTGGGTGGCCTGATGCTGGTGATGAGCGCCGGGCTGCTGTCGCGGCTGGACAGCGTGGCCGACTTGCCGATGCCGATGTTGTCGATTGCCAACGAAGTGTCGCCGCTGCTGGGGCTGGTGATGTGCCTGATCATCTTCGGCATGATCGTCAACACTGCCGTAGGCACGCTGTTCTCGTTCCTGTCGCGGCTGTTGCCGGCAGGCACGGCGAAGTTCCGCTGGGGCTCGGTGGTGACCGGGGTGGTGGCGTTCGGTTGCAGCCTGGTGGGGTTCATCAGCCTGGTGGGCGAGGTGTACCCGCTGTTCGGCTACCTGGGCTTTGTGCTGATGGCGGCGGTGTTGCTGGCCTGGATGCGGCGGGGCAAGGCTGTGAAAGCGGCAGTGGCTTAAGGGGCTGCTGCGCAGAGAACT
Source organism: Pseudomonas sp. S37 (assembly GCF_016658545.1). GTDB lineage: Bacteria > Pseudomonadota > Gammaproteobacteria > Pseudomonadales > Pseudomonadaceae > Aquipseudomonas. Next base: position 15,487 of record NZ_JACVZC010000135.1, read on the forward strand.
GAGTTCGCAAGCGGTCGGCATAACCTGTGGGCTTTAGCCGCGAAAAATCCAGCGCGCTGCATGGCACCGGCTGCGCCGGTGTTCGCGGCTAAAGCCG
>NZ_JACVZC010000136.1 GCF_016658545.1 Pseudomonas sp. S37
CGAAAACGACCGCATCCTCAACAGCGAGCTGCGTGAGCGCGCGCTGGCGGTCTAGCGTAACGGTCCAACTCCCAGTCAATCAGCAGCCACAGATTCCTCACCAACCTGTGGCTGCTGACGGGTAGTAGTTAACCACCCCTTCATGCTCTTGGTCATTGAGCATCCTCACGTTCTTCACGCTATGGAGAACGTGAGTCATGACTATCGGTTCATCGCACAATCATCCTGCTGATCTGGCCATCAAGCCATCACAGGCCCTGCAGCCTTGGGCCGCGCGTTTCCCTAACCCTCCGGATCTTTGCTTTGACTATCGTCGTCTCATTGAGCAAGAAGGGGGAGTTGCACGTGCGACCCAGACGGATCATCGGATCTGTATCGTTGGAGCAGGGGTTACCGGCTTGGCTGCAGCCCGAGAGTTGTTGCGTTGTGGCTTTACGCACATCACATTGATCGAGCAATCTCGGCGCATAGGTGGGCGCCATCTGACTGTGGTCAACAACGGGGGCAATCATAAGCGGCCTGTGACCCCATTCGAAATGGGGGCCATGCGTATGCCGTTTTTCAACAGGACCGGTGAATCGCCCAAAGATGGTCGATCGCTTATGGCGTATTACGCGAATCTGTTTGAGCTACGGCTGTCCAACTTTCCAAACCCCGGTACGCCTTGGGTAAATGCAACTGGCATCTATCTTCGAGATGGGCAATTGGAAGGTGAAGGCGACCCGACGCTTCTTGTCTGGCGAAACTCGCAAGGAACAACACCACCTCCCACTGCGCTGCTACAGCAAGTCCACGACAAATGGCGTCATTTTGCGCAGCAATTCGCCGAGCAGATCGCGGCGGTTTATGGCACGCAAGATTGGGCGCTCACCTGGCAGGCTATTGTCGAGCGCTATCATCGGTTGTCTTTCAGAGACCTGGTGCGGTTACCTGCGCTGGCGTCGTGGGACCCTGCCAACCCAGGTGATTTTGGCGGCTTGGGCATGAGTAGCGACGAGTCGGCAATCTTCTATGCAATCGGTATCGGTGATGGTAGCTGGGGGGCGTTCTACGATGTCTGCTGCTTGTACCCATTGCGTACAGCCATCTTCGGTTTCAGCAGCCACTTACAGTTGGTACACGGGCGTGTTGATCAGGACGGTATGCCTTACGCTGCGCCGTATCTGGAAGCCCGCGACGTACCCGACAGCAAAGGGTTGATGTTTCAAGGGCCAGCCTATCTTGGACTTGCAGCGTTGGACGAAAGCCTGATGTTTATCAATGCCGGCATGGCCGATACCTCGCTCTATGAACACCTGCGGCATCGAGACGATGGGTTACTGACTGACACTTCCGTTTGTTCTCTGCAAAAGCTGGAAGGTGGTCGTGTACGGGTCGGTTACCGTTGGCACTGCAGTGATCCCACACGGGTCAACATTGATTATCAGGACTTCGACAGTGTGATCTTGACTATCCCCTCCTGGGTGATCGAAACCAATATCCGCCTCGAAGGCTTCAGCCGCCAGATCCTGCCGCAGACGATCATTGATGCCTGGAAACATGCCCATTGGGAGACAAGCTGCAAGGTCTACGCCCCGCTGAAGAAAAGCTTCCTGGACCGCAACTCGTCGATGCCGCAAATCCTGGTCACCGACAGTTTCGTGCACGACGTCTACGCCTACAGGTACAACGACCATTACCCTGATGACTGCATCCTTCTCAGCTACACCTGGGAAGACGATGCAACCAAGCTCGCGGCATTCTCTGATGAAGAACTGGGCGACAAATGTGTGAAGGAACTCGACCGCATTCTGCTGCGTTGCAGCAATGTGGCAGAGCCCATATCGCCCTGTATCGATACTGGCAACATTCGCATACAAAGTTGGATGACAGATCGTAACGCGCTGGGCTGCGCAAAACTGTATCGGGCAGGCACCTACTACGACGCCTTCAGCCTGATGAAGTACAACCGCGATTTCGGTGCTCGTGCAGGCTTGTATCTGGCTGGAGAGTCCTTCTCTGTTGACGCCGGCTGGACAGAGCCGTGTTTGCGGACAGCGCTTGATGCTGTCATCAATATCTGCAGCCATACAGCCGCCACGTTCAATGGGGGCTTCAACCTGGACCATTACCCTCATTACCAAGTTGGGAAATAGCAGCGTACGGGCACTCTGCTGAGATATTTCCTACTTCTACAACTGCCTTGCCCTTCTGCTCCATAGGAACTGCCCGACTGTTAGCGCACAACTGAAGCCCGCTTTACTGACGCCCTTCCACAACAACCATAAAAAGGAAGCCGTCATGTCTGAACATTGCATACCCGTCAGCCCCGTACGCATCGCCGTCATCCAGTGCGACCCTCAAGTAGGGCTTGAGCACTGCGACGGTAACCTGAGCAGAGGCCTGGCATTGGCCGAGCGGGCCGCGCGTGAAGGCGCCAACTTGATTGTGCTGCCCGAACTGGCCAACACCGGCTACACCTTCCAATCCCGCGCCGAGGCCTATGCCCATGCCGAAACGCTGGAGGAAGGGCGGAGCCTGCAAGCCTGGGCGGACTTCGCCGTGGAGCACCAGGTTTACCTGGCTGCGGGTTTCGCTGAACGCGAAGGGTTGAAGCTTTTCGACAGTGCCGTGTTGTTCGGCCCCCAAGGCCTGCTTGGGCACTATCGCAAGGCACACCTGTGGAATCAGGAAAAGCTCTGGTTCACGCCTGGCAACCTGGGTTTCCCGGTATTCGAGACGCCGATTGGCCGCATCGGCTTGCTGATCTGCTGGGATATCTGGTTCCCGGAGGTGCCTCGGTTGATGGCAGCACAAGGCGCCGACATCATCTGCAGCCTGAACAACTGGGTATGGACACCACCACCGCTGTTCGATACAGCGGGGCGCTGCATGGCTTCCTACCTGACCATGACGGCTGCACATGTAAACAATGTGTATATCGCTGCCGCCAACCGTATCGGCGAGGAGAGGGGCGGGCGCTTCCTGGGCTGCTCACTGATTGCCGGGACCAATGGCTGGCCAATCGGTGAGGTGGCAAGCGCCGAGGAGGAGAGCATTGTGTATGCCGATGTCGACCTCAGTCATGCACGATCGGCGCCGATCTGGAACAGCCTCAATGACCTGCCGCGAGATCGGCGTACCGACCTCTACGACGCAACCCTTGGCTATCGCCTGCATACCCCGATGCCGCGCTGAGGAGTTGCCAATGAGCACATTGTACTTTCCGAACCGACAACGTTTGCCGCTGTTGATCTTTGCCTGCCTGCTGATACTGCTGGTTGCCAGCCTCGCACACGCCCACTGGCCGGATTACGCGCAACTGGCCGCGACCCTCGATCAGCCGCTGAGCCGTTTGCGCTGGATAATCGGTGATATCAGCGAAGTGGCGTTCTACAAGCATGAATTGCCTGCTCTGGGATTGCTGCTTGGAGCCTGCATAGGGCATTGGGCCCATATGCGTGGCTACCGTTGGCAGGGTTTCGCCATCTGCTATGGCAGCGGCTTGTGGCCATGGGTGTTTGCCAGTTCGCTGTTGGGCCTGCTACTCAGCCACGCGTTATGGGGCTGGACTCTGGCCAGTGGCAGTTGGCAACCGACCTTTGTCGCGTTCGTGTCGTTGCCGGCTGCGACGGTGCTGTTGTTTGGCGCGGGCTGGCGGGTGGCGATAACCGGCGCGCTGCTGGGGGCACTGCTGGTTACCCCTGCCAGCCTGCTGTTGGTCAATTACCTGTGCTACCCGCTGCAACTGCCGGTGGTGGTCGGCAATGTCGGTGGCATGGCGCTGGCGAGCCTGGTTGCGTTCATGTTGTGCAGGCGCTTTCCTTCCTGGGTCAGGCCCTGCCATCAACCCATTGCCGCTGAGCCCGTTGCGCAGCAGTCCGATTATGGCGTGATCTGGACCTTGCGCCGAGTACTGGCAGACTTCAGCGAGGCGCCATTTTTAGGCAATGAACTGGCCAGCCTTGGGCTACTGCTGGGCGCGTGCCTGGCCTACATGCTGGCCCCCGCTGCACCGGCGTATGGCTCCTTGTTACTGATACCGATGATAACCGGCCAGGCGTTGGCGTCATTGGTCGGCGTGGTGTTCTGGCGGCGTCAGTGGCAAATACGTGGGTGGTACCCCACGTACATTCCGATCGTCTCGATCGTTCCGGCCGCAGTGCTGACGCATGGCGGTAGTTGGCAAGTGATCGTGGCCAGTGCAGTGCTTGGGGCGTTGATGGCACCGCCGTTGGCCGTGGCCATCACCCAGCGCTTACCGTCCTATATGCATGGCTATATTGGCAATGTGATGTCGATGGCCATCAGTACCCTGGTCATTGTGCCATTAGTAGGTGTGCTTGCTGGAGGTGGTATATGAAGGGACAAACGAACCTGCCCAGGCTGGCCATTGCCAGCCTGGGGGGAACGGTGAGCATGGAAGTGAGTGATGGCGGATCGGGTGTAAAGCCGAAGCTTGGCTGCGAGGAACAACTGGCCAAAGTGCCGCTGTTACGCGAGATGGCACACCTTGAAGTTGCCACGTTGGGGCTGCTGCCCAGCGCCTCGCTGGGTTTTGCGGCGCTGCTCGATGTGCTGGCGTGGGCGCAGCGTGAGGTGGAGCGCGGAGCGCAGGCGGTCATATTGACCCAAGGTACCGACAGCCTTGAGGAAACGGCATGTTTTCTCGATCTGCTCTGGCCCGTCGAGGCACCGTTGATAATGACCGGTGCCATGCGCGCGGCCAGCCAGCCGGGCAACGATGGCCCGGCCAACCTGCTGGCGGCGGTCCATGTCGCCTTGGCTCAAGGCAGCCGCGGGCGTGGTGTGCTGGTGGTCATGAATGACCAGATTCACTGTGCCGCCAAGGTACGCAAAACGGCCAGTCTGGCCCTGGCCGCATTCGAGTCGCCCGGAAGTGGCCCGGTGGGTGAGGTCGTGGAGGGCGTTGCGGTATACCGACAACCACCTGATCGACGGCAAGTGCTCCCGCCTCCGCATCGCACCGACCACCGCGTTGCGCTGCTGGAGGCCTGCCTGGACGCCGATACTGGCTTGTTGCAGGCTGTTGCCTCGCTAGGTTACGAGGGGCTGGTCATTGCCGGTTTTGGCGCGGGGCATGTCTCCAGTTGCTGGGCCGAAGAGATGGATGCGCTCGTACCGGCCATGCCAGTGATCGTCGCCACCCGCACCGGCAGTGGTCCCACAGCCTTGGCATCCTACGGTTTTGCCGGTGGCGAGATCGACCTGCAGCGCAGGGGCGTACACATGGCTGGGCAATTGTGCCCACGCAAGTGCCGCATCCTGTTGTGGCTGATGATCGGCGCTGGCAAGCAGCATCAGTTGCATAGCTGGTTGCCACGTTGAGCAATCTGCCCGCGTTGCGCCTGGCGCGGGCAGCCCTTGGGCCACTACTGTGCTAGGGTGCACACACTTTTGCCTCCCAGGATCGCCACCCCATGCTCCCCGCTCTCAGCGAAAAAGAACTCGATCGCCTCGAAGACCTGCTGATCACCTACGGCAATGATTACTCGGTGCTCAACCTGGCCGAGCTCAACGGCTTTTTCACTGCACTGGCCACCTCGCCATCCACTGTCACCCCGGAACACTGGTTACCCGCAGTGGCGGGCGGCAAGGTGCCGAAGTTCAAGAAGCCCGCGCATGAAGAGGCCTATGTGGCGCTGATGCTGCGCTATGCCAGCCAAGTGAAAGAGGCCTTGGACGACAACGTTGACCAGTTCGAGCCGCTGTTCGAGGAAAGCGAAGGCGAGCAGGGCACCGTGATCGTCATGGAAGAGTGGTGCTTCGGCTACATGCGCGGTACTCAGATTGCCGCTTGGAGCGAGTTGCCAGCAGAGCAGGACCAACTGCTCAAGGCCATTTCGCTGCACGGGCTGGAAGATAACTTCGAGCTACTGGACCAGATGAGTGAAGAGGATATCCAGGCCTGCGTGCCACAGGTGATCGAGGCTGCGCGTGGGTTGTTCCGGTATTTCAAGAAACTGCACTGATCAAGGATTTGCATGAGGCTGGTGGCCTCTTCGCAGGCCAGCCCGCTCCCACAGGTACGACGCAACCCTTGTAGGAGCGGGCTTGCCCGCGAAGAGGCCCGCAGCCGCATGCAGAACCCGCTCAGAATCCCAAGCTGACCGTCGCCACCAGCGATGCCGGTTCCCCCGCATAATTCCCCGCACTGGAAATGGTCTCGATGTAGTCCTTGTCCAGCACATTACGCGCGTTCAGCGACACCCGCAGGTGTTCATCAAAGTCATTGAACACGCTCAAGTCCAGCCGCCCGTAACCACTGGCGCTGTAGCTGTTGGCCAGATCGCCGTAGCGCTTGCCGGCGAAGAACACGCCGGCACCAAAGCCAAGCCCCTGCAGCGGGCCATCCTGCAGCTGGTACGTCGACCATAGCGAACCACTGAGCACCGGCACCCCCTCCAGCCGGTTGCCTTCCTCATACCGCGTGTCCTCGACCAGCTTGGCATCCAGCACGGCGATATTGCCGATCACGTTCCAGCCGTCACGAATCTCGCCGCTGACATCCAGCTCGACCCCGCGCACCCGCTGCTCACCGGTCTGGATCGAATAGCTGCTGTCCACGGGGTCGTTGGCCGCCAGGTGCTTGCGGCGGATCTCGAACGCCGCCAGCGTCGCCGACAGGCGCTCGGGGATGATGTCGTACTTGGCCCCGATTTCGTATTGCACACCGGTCTCCGGGTCGAGCACGCTGCGGTCGCGGGTCAGGCGGTTCTGCGGGGCGAACGAGGTGCTGTAGCTGAGGTACAACGCCAGACGCTCGGTGGGTTGATAGACCAGCCCGGCACGCGGGGAGGTATCGGAGGGCTCGATGTCGATATCGCTGTAATCGCCGGTCGCCGTGTAATTGCGGTTGCGCTGTTTGACCTGGTCATGGCGCACACCCAGCAGCAGTTTCCAGCGCTCGCGGAGGTCAATCTGGTCTTGCAGGTAGACCCCGTAGCTCTCCTGATCGAAGCGCGAGTCTTCGCCAAAGCGGAACGGCCCAGGCTGTGCGCCGTGTACCGGGTTCCAGATGTTCAGCGGCGCGACATCGGCGCGCAGCATGGTCACGCTGCGCCTGCCCGTCACCGATTCCACGCCTGCCAGAAGCTGGTGCGAAAGGCCTGCGGTGGTGAAGCGCGCAACGGCTTCGAACTGGGCACTGAGTGAGCGCTGGGTTTCGTCGAAATCGGTGGCACGGCGGGTCAGGGTGAAACCGTCCTTTTCCAGCGTGCGCTGGGAGATGTTGAGCATGGTCTTGTCCGACTGGTCCCAGCGGGTGACCTGACGCAGGGTCAGCCAATCGTTCAGGTCGTGCTCCAGCTTGAGCCACGCCGCAGTCTTGTCGCTGTCACTGTGTGACCAGGGTTCTTCGAGAAACACCTTGTGCCGCGAGTCCACGCGATTGCCGATCACCTGCAGGCCACGGTCGTACTGAGCATCGGTCTCAGTGTATTCCAGGCCCATATCGATACGGGTGTACTCGTCCAGGCTCCATGACAGGGTCGGGGCAAAATGCCGACGGTGGCTGTCGCGGTGCAGGTCACGAAAGCTGCCTTCGGTCTGGTAGGCCATGGCCAGGCTCCCGGCCAGGCCGCGTTCGACCGACAGCGGGCCGCTGACCCAGGCTTGGCCGCGCTGGTAATCGTACGACCCGGCCTGCAGCTTGACCTGGGCTTCCGGCACCAGCGTCGGCTTGCGCGTGACCACGTTGATCAGCCCGCCCGGGTTGCCACGGCCATACAGCACCGAGGCCGGGCCCTTGAGCACTTCGATGCGCTCCACGCCGGCCAGGTCGGTGAGGATTTCCGGGCGCACGGTCAGCGAGTTGGTCAGCACGCCGTCGATGGCATAGGTGGTGCCCTGGAAGCCGCGCACGATAAAGCTCTCCACACTGCCGCCATGGGTGTTGCCGCGCTGGATGCTGCTGACGTTGCTCAGGGCGTCGGCCATGCTGTTGGCCTGCTGGTCTTCGAGAACCTGGCGCGGCACCACCTGGATCGATTGCGGGATGTCGCGCAGAGCTGCGTCGGTCTTGGTGCCGACACTGCTGCGTGAAGCCTTGTAGCCTTGAAGCGGGCCGATGGCCGACTGCCGCAGGTCGTGCAGGCCGTTGACGTTGGTCGAGTCCAGCTGCAGGGCAGAGGAGGTGGGCTTGGCCCGCAGGGTGTAAGTGTTGCCGCTTTGCGGCACGGCTTCGAGGTGGGTGCCGCGCAGCAACTGATCGAAACCTTGGGCAGTGCCGACGTCACCTTGCAGGCCGGGGCTTTGCAGGTCGCCGAGCAGGGTCGGGTCCAGCGGCAAGGTTATGCCAGCCTGGGCGGCGAACTCGGCCAGGGCCTGGCCAAGCGGGCCGGCGGGGACGGCGTAATGGCGATCGTCCTCGGCCCAGGCGAGGGGCGAGGCAATGAAGCTGGCGAGCAAGGTGAGGCGCAGATGCATGGGGCTTCCTGATGGGCTGAAGGTGTGGTTTTCAGGAAGAGGACACCTGAGGCTGATAAAACACGACAGGGTCATTTTGTGGTTCGGGGTCGCTGGCCTCTTCGCGGGTAAACCCGCTCCCACAGGGGATTACACAGGACGCGAACCTGAGGTAATCCTGTGGGAGCGGGCATGCCCGCGAAGAGGCCTCAGGCAGCACCTCACGCCCCAGCCGGTACCACGGTCACCCAATACCGCGACAGATAATTCACCCGCAACGGAAAGGCCATTGCCAGCGCCCGCAGCGCTGCGTCACTGTCCGCCAGCTGGTACACCCCGGAAATCTCCAATTGGGCCACCTCCGGCGCACAGCGCACCCAGCCATGCCGGTAGCGACCCAGCTCTGCCAGAAAGTCCACCAACGGCATACGCTCGACCCGCAGCATGCCTTCCACCCAGTCCAGCTTCGCCGGCGCATTGTTGAGGCGCGTCACCCGGGTAGCGCTGACCAGCGCCTGTTCTCCCGCCTCGATGCGCAGGGTGGCGCCTGCCCTTGGTGTTGCCGCCACCGTGCCTTCCAGTACCTTCAATTCGTCGTGTTGCTCGTACTGACGCACAGCAAAGCGCGTCCCCAGCGGTTGGAACATGCCCCATGCCGAGTGCACCAGCATGGGCCGCGGGTCCTTGCCGGTGCTGACATACAGCTCGCCTCGGCGTAGTACCAGCAGGCGTTCGCCAGCGCTGTAGCGAATGTCCACGGCAGTGTCGGTGTTCAAATGCAGCTCAGTGCCGTCGTCGAGCGTAAGCCGGCGTTGTTCGCCCACGGCGGTACGGGCATCGGCCAGCAATGTGTCCACCGTCCCTGTGCGTGACAGCGCCACCCCCAGCGAGCCCAGTACCACCAGTGATGTCAGCGCCTTCACTGCTGCACGCCGGCCCAATGCCGCAGGCCGCTGCAACGTCGCACGGGCGACATCGGGCGGGATCGATTGCACCTGGGCACTGAAGCGGGTCGCCAGCTGCCAGGCCCGCTCGTGTTCGCTATCGGCTGCCCGCCATGCGGCACAGGCCTGCCGTTCGTCTTCACTGGCCCCACCTTGCAGGCACAGGAACCAGCGCGCGGCCTGCTGGGCAACGGGGCGTGATACTGCGTGCGAGGTCATGCCCAACCCTCCGAGCCCAGCACGATGCATTCCTCGAATGCACGCACCAGCCAACGCTGCACCGAGCGCACGCTCACGCCCATTTCCTCGGCGATCTGTTCCTGGCTGAAGCCTTCCACCTGCGCCATGAGGAACGCACGCCGTGCCTTGCCCGGCAAGCGTGCCAGTACCCGGTCCACGGCGTGCAGCGCTTCCAGCAATGCCGCCTGATACTCGGCGCTTGGGGCCTGCTCTTCAGGCAGGTTCGCCAGTGCTTCCAGGTAGGCCTGTTCCAGTGAGCGACGGCGATAGAGGTTGAGCAGCAGGCGCCGGGCGATGGTGGCCAGGTACGCGCGTGGTTCGCGCAACTCGGCAGGTGGTGCATGGGTAAGCAGTTTGACGAAGGTGTCCTGGCTGAGATCCGCCGCATCGCAGCGGTCGTTGACCCGGCGGTATAGCCAGCCCTGCAGCCACGTGTGATGGCTGCGGTAGAGCTGCTGGAGGGGGGCACGGTCCGGGAGCATGAGCGGGCAGAGGTTCGTTATTGAGAATTACTTGCATTTTATGCAGATTGGCGTTTCAGCGGCAATTACTGTTTCTGCTACTCCTCGCACCCACATTGGACTTGTGATTATTGCTCCAGGCGAAATTATGGTTTCCCCACCGCACGGATTCTGCTGCCCGCCGATCCAGTGCAGCATGTGTTCCATCAGCCCACTCCGGTGCTGACCAGGAGCCAAGCCCATGTCGACCCCGATCAAACTCTACAACTTCCCCAAGTCCGGCCACGCCCACCGCATCGAACTGATGCTGTCGCTGCTGAAACTGCCCACCGAACTGGTGTTTGTCGACCTGGCCAAAGGTGCGCACAAGCAGCCGGAGTTCCTCGCCCTCAACCCGTTCGGCCAGGTGCCGGTCATTGATGACAACGGCACGGTGATCGCCGATTCCAATGCAATTCTCGTCTACCTGGCAAAAAAGTACGACAACGGCACCTGGCTGCCTGAAGAGCCTGCCGCTGCGGCCCGCGTACAACGCTGGCTTTCCGTTGCGGCCGGCCCGCTGGCCTTTGGCCCCGCTGCCGCCCGCCTGGTCACGGTTTTCGGCGCTTCCTTCAACACCGACGAGGTGATCGGCCGCGCCCACACCCTGCTCAAGGTGATCGATGCCGAGCTGGCCAGGTCACCCTTCCTGGCGGGCGACACCCCCACCATCGCCGACATCGCCAATTACTCGTACATCGCCCACGCGCCAGAAGGCAACGTGTCGCTGGAACCCTACGCCAACGTGCGCAGCTGGCTGGCGCGAATCGAGGCACTGCCGGGCTTCGTCGCCATGCCACGCACCGTGATCGGGCTGCAGACCAGCGCCTGATCCCCCGCTACCGCGAGGAACGCCACCATGCAACAGTCCCCGGACCATCGCCCCTCGCCCTGGCATGCGGGCGAGAAAACCTTGCAGGAAAAGGCCGGTGTAGCAGAGCGCATGGAGGCGTTCGGGCAGAAGGTCATTCGTGACCATATGCCCGACCAGCACCGTATTTTTTATCACCAGTTGCCATTCATGGTGGCCGCCAGCATAGACAGCCAAGGCCGACCTTGGGCGACGTTGCTGGAAGGGCCGGAGGGGTTTGTGAGCTCGCCGGACCCTCGGCAACTGATGATCGACACCACGCTGGCTGCGGACGACCCCGCCACCCCGGGGCTGGCCGCCGGGCAGGCGGTCGGCCTGCTGGGCATCGAGCTGCACACTCGACGGCGCAACCGTATCAACGGGCAGATCCAGCACACTGCACTAGGCCAGTTGCAGGTAACCGTGGAGCAATCGTTCGGCAACTGCCCGCAATACATTCAGCTGCGTGACTACACCCGCGTCGCTGAGCCCAGCCAGGGACGTGTCGATGCAACCACACTCGATGCCATGGCCATCAGCATGATCGAGGCCGCCGATACCTTCTTCGTCGCCAGCTATGTCGAACATGGCAACGGTCAGCGCTCGGTTGACGTTTCCCACCGAGGCGGGCGGCCCGGGTTCGTCAAGGTCGAAGGCAATCGGCTGACCATTCCGGACTATGCAGGCAACCTGCACTTCAACACCCTGGGCAACCTGTTGGTCAACCCGCAGGCAGGCTTGCTGTTCATCGACTTCAGCACCGGTAATGTGCTGCAACTTTACGGGCGTGCCGAGGTGCTGCTGGACAGCCCGGCCATTCAGGCGTTCGAAGGGGCTGAACGGCTGTGGACCCTGCAGGTTGAGCAGGTGGTGTGGCGCCCGGCTGCGGTGTCCCTGCGCTGGGCCTTCAAGGAATACGCGCCGACCAGCCTGCTGACCGGAACCTGGGCCGAGGCCGAGGCGCGCTTGCAGCAGCGCCAGCAACAGCGTCAATGGCAGGCTTGGCGTGTGCTGCGGGTGGAGCAGGAAAGCCGTGATATCCGCTCGTTCTATCTCGAACCACCAGCAGGTAGCCGCGTGGCCTTTGCGCCTGGCCAGCACCTTCCCGTGCAGGTGCTGCGTGATGGCGAGGCAGCGCAGATCCGCACCTACAGCCTGTCCAGTGCACCCGCCGATGGCTACCTGCGCATCAGCGTCAAAGCGCAGGGGCCGGCTTCGCGGTATCTGCATGAGCGTGTTGTGGCCGGAGATGTGTTGAATGTACGGCCACCCATGGGCAGCTTCACGCTTGATCGGCAAAGCACGCGGCCGCTGGTGTTGATCGGCGCAGGTGTTGGTATTACGCCGCTGTTGGCCATGCTGCGTGAGCAGGTGAGCACGGGGCCTGCGCGACGCATTCATCTGTTTCATGGCGCGCGCAGCCTGGCCGACCTGCCGTTCCGTCATGAACTGGACAGCTTGCAGCAACAGGCCGCTGGCATGCTGCGCGTGCATCGTGCTCTTAGCCAGCCGGAGCGCCATGCGCTGGCTGGGCAAGACTATGAGTTTGCTGGCCGGCTGGGCATCGAACAGGTCAAGGCAACGCTGGCGCTGGACGACTACGATTTCTACCTGTGCGGGCCGGGTAGCTTTACCCAGGAACTGTACGAAGGGCTGCGCGCGGTGCATGTGCCGGATGCGCGCATCCATGCTGAAGCCTTTGGCCCGTCGACGCTGCGGCGCCACACCGACGATGACCGGCCCACACTGCAACAGCCACCGGCTGCCAGCGAGCCTGTGCCGGTGTATTTTTCGGCTTCGGCCAAGGAGGCGCGCTGGGCACCCGGCAGCGGTACGCTGCTGGAGCTGGCCGAGGCGCGTGGGCTGGCGCCGGAGTTCAGTTGCCGGGGCGGTTCGTGTGGTACCTGCAAGACCCGGCTGGTGAGCGGCCAGGTGCATTACCCCAATCCACCGGCTGAGATGCCGGAGGCGGGTTCAGTGCTGATCTGTTGCGCGGTGCCAGCGAAGGTGGAAGAGGGAGGGCAGGTGTTGGTGCTGGATGCCTGAGTTGCCTGTGCTGGCCTCTTCGCGGGTGAACCCGCTCCTACAATTGATCACCTCTGAATGTAGGAGCGGGTTTACCCGCGAATAGGCCGGTACAGGCGACACCAAATGCCCAGATCAAAGATAATCCCGGTACCTCATAGCCCCCAGGAGCCCGCATGGACCAGATCCACCTGATGAAGGTGTTCGTCGCCGTCGGCGAACTGGAAAGCTTCGCCGCGGCGTCGCGCCGTCTGGACATCTCCCCGGCCGCCGTCACCCGCGCCGTCAGCGCCCTGGAAGACCAGCTCGGGGTCAAGCTGCTGCTGCGCACCACCCGCAGCGTGCGCCTGACCGAGGCAGGTGGCCGCTACCTGGAAGACACCCGGCATATCCTCGCCAGTATTCACGAAGCCAACGAAGCCGCCGCCGGTATCAACGCCACCCCCAAGGGCGAGCTGGCGGTGACCGCGCCGATCCTGTTCGGCAAGAAGTTCGTCATGCCGTGCATCGTCCGCTACCTGCAGCAGTACCCGGAAGTCGATGTCTCTGCTTATTTTCTCGACCGCGTGGTGAACATGGTCGAGGAGGGCATGGATGTCGCTGTGCGTATCGGCCCGTTGCCCGATTCCGGGTTGAAAGCGCTGCGCGTGGGCAGGGTGCGGCGCATGCTGTGTGCCTCGCCCGAGTACCTGGCGCGCCATGGCGTGCCCAGGCACCCGTCGGACCTGGCCGACCACGCCGTGATCGGTACTACCAACCTTTCACCGCGTGCCGGCTGGCGCTTCGGGGTGACCGATGAGCCAACCCTGGTGCGCATGAAACCGCGGCTGACGGTAACCAGCAACGATGGCGCAATCGCTGCCGCTAGCGGCGGGCTGGGGATTGCTCGTTTGTTGTCTTACCAGGTGGCAGAAGAGCTGGCCAGCGGGCAGTTGCAGGTGATTCTGGCCGAGTACGAAGAGGCGCCTTGGCCGATTCATGTGATGCACCGCGAGAGCAAGTACGGTTCAGCCAAGGTCAGGGCGTTCATCGACATGCTGGCGCAGGCACTTCGCGCCCAGCAGCTGGATTGAGGTCGTACAACAAGGGCAAAAACATCCTGAAATAATAAGTGTTGTACGACGACCTATGACGTGGCACTCTTTCGTCTGAAATATTTTGTCGCAAATAGCCCCTGCCGGCCTTTGCGCCAATCACCCGCATCTCTAAAAACAAAAAATCAGGTGAACCATGAAGATGAAAGGCATCCGTTGGTGGATGGTCAGCCTTGTCACGGCTGGGCTCGTCGTCAACTACCTCGCCCGCAACACCCTCTCGGTGGCTGCCCCCACCCTGATGACCGACCTTTCCATCAGTACCGAGCAATACGCCAAGATCGTCGCTGCCTGGCAGATCTGTTACGCCCTCATGCAGCCGGTTGCCGGCTGGTTCATCGACTTCATCGGCACCAAGCTGGGCTTTGCCGTATTCGCCATGGCCTGGTCACTGGCCTGTGCCGGCGCGGCCCTGGCCAGCGGCTGGCAGAGCATGGCGTTCATGCGTGGGCTGCTGGGCATGACCGAGGCCGCCGGCCTGCCGGCCGGGGTCAAGGCCACCACCGAGTGGTTCCCGGCCAAGGAGCGTTCGGTGGCGATCGGCTGGTTCAACATCGGCTCGTCGCTTGGCGCCTTGCTGGCGCCGCCGCTGGTGGTATGGGCGATTCTGCACAGTGGCTGGCAGCTGGCGTTCGTGATCGTTGGCGTTTCCGGCATCGTCTGGACCCTGCTGTGGATGCTGCTGTACAAACACCCTCGCGACCAGAAGCGCCTTAGCGATGAAGAGCGCGACTACATCCTCGCCGGGCAGGAAGCGCACTTCAAACAGGAGGCCCGCGAGAAGGGCGCGTGGAAACGCATTTTCAAAACCCGCAACTTCTACGCCATTGCTTCGGCGCGGATCCTCTCCGAGCCGGCCTGGCAAACCTTCAATGCCTGGATCCCGCTGTACCTGATGACCGAGCGGCACATGAACATCAAGGAAGTGGCGATGTTCGCCTGGTTGCCGTTCCTGGCGGCCGACATTGGCTGTGTGTTGGGCGGCTATCTCAGCCCGCTGTTCCACCGCTACTTCAAGGTGTCGCTGTTCACTTCACGCAAGATGGTGCTGGTATTCGGTGCCAGTTGCATGATCGGCCCGGCCTGCATCGGCTTGGTGGAAAGCCCGTACACGGCGATTTTGCTGCTGTGCATTGGCGGCTTTGCCCACCAGACGCTGTCGGGGGCGCTGTACTCGATTACCTCGGACTCGTTCAGCAAGGACCAGGTGGCGACGGCGACCGGTATGGGTGGCATGTGCGGCTACCTGGGCGCGGCGGCGTTTACCCTGGTGTTCGGGGTGCTGGTGACGCAGATTGGCTATAGCCCGCTGTTTGTGGTGCTGGCGGCGTTCGATATCGTCGCGGCGGTGTTGGTGTGGAAGGTAGCGCGTGAGGTGCGCGGGGATGTTGCTGATAAGCCGATGGTGGGGGCTGGCGAGGCATTGGCATAAGGGTTGAGAATTTGGGGCCGCTTTGCGGCCCATCGCGACACAAGGCCGCTCCTACAGGGGA
>NZ_JACVZC010000137.1 GCF_016658545.1 Pseudomonas sp. S37
GCCCTTAAGAGGTGTCCGGGATCATTAGGCCAGTTCAAGGCCGCTCCTACAAGAGACCGCGATCCCCCTGTAGGAGCGGCCTTGCGTCGCGATGGGGCGCGAAGCGGCCCCAAAATCTCAAACCCAGGTACTGAACCAGGACAACAGCAGCGCCATCGCCAGGCAAGCAAACCCGAGAATGTAGAAGTACTTGGGCACCCGCAGGTCGAACGCGTCCACCACCCCTTCCTCCAGCGCCAGGCTCTCGCGGGTTTCGGCCTCGCGCCGCCGTGCGCTGTGCAGCAGCAACCCGCCTGGGCAGGTCAGCAGCAGCGCCAGCAGGTTGATCAGCTTGGTGGGATGGGCGGCCATGAACCCCCAGAGCACTTGCAAAGACATCACGCAACCTCGGTGTAAGCGACGGCAAAGGCCCGCATTCTACCCAAGTCGCCCTCTGGCGCCCGGCCTTGGCGACAAACTGTCATTAAATTTCATCTGTCATTCGCTCGTCATCTGAACAGGCCACCCTGTCGGCCTTTTCATGACCCGGAGCTTGTTCATGCTGCACGCCGAAAACCAGGACCGCCTCTACCTCGTTGCCCAGAGCGATGAACAACAGGCGCTGATCGATGGTTTTGCCATCAATGTGCAGGACCGCCAGTGGCTGGTCTATTGTGCGCTGGGTGGGCATGTGCATGAGGATTTGCCGGAGGTGGATGCCGGGACCGGTTTCAGTTTGCTGGATTTTCATATAGAAGCTGCGTAAGCCTGTTATGGCCTCTTCGCGGGTAAACCCGCTCCTACAAGGGTTTCACCGCCCGTGGGCCTGGTGTAATCCTTGTAGGAGCGGGTTCACCCGCGAAGAGGCCGGTACAGGCAACAAAAAACCCGCTGACCGAACACAGGCAGCGGGTTTTCTTTATCCAACCTGAGGCTTACTGCCCCAGCACCTGACCAATGGTCGGGTCTTTGAACAAGCGGGTCAGCGCATCGCTCAGCACATCACCCACCAGCTGGGTGTTGGTGTCCTGGTTCGGCGCCATGCCGAAACGCTGGTCCAGCGAAGCACCGTAACGACCATTGTAGCTGCGCCCGCCATTGGTCACGTCGGCGCGGAAGGTAGCGCCGATGGTGGCCTCGGTCACGTACAGGTTGTCTTTCGGCGACTGGTACTTCAGCTCGGCCAGGGTCACGGTCAGCTGCGGTGCGTTGCCGGCGTTCGGCGTCGGGGTGAAGCCGAGCAGGCGCACGGCGGCTTCTGCCTGGGCCTGCAGCTTGGGCACGATGTCGTTACCACTGACGCTGATGGTGCTGGTCTCAGGGTACATGCCACCGCGAGTGCCCAGCGACTGCGAAGGACGACCGTCAACTACCCGGACCACCACTGGCTGGCCATGACCGACCGGGGCGAGCTGGGCCTTGAGCGTGGGTTGCGGGTTGAGTTGTTGCGGGCTGTGGGCACAACCGACCAGGCTGAGGCTGGCCACGGCAAGCAAACCGAACAACAGACGTTGCAACATGCGCGTTTCTCCAGAAAATGCGGCAAAGGCCCACAGTATACCCAGCCACGCATCGACCAGTCATCGGCCCGGCGCGCTTGTCACAATCGTTTCATGGCCATGCCCTTATCCTTGCGCCAAGCCCTAACGCAAAGGACTCGTCGCCATGGCCTCGCTCTGGACTCTGCTCTTCCAACGCCCGCGCCACAACGCCTATGCCCGCCTTGATGGCGAAGGCAAATGCCTGGCGTTCAAGCAATGCAGCCAGGCGCCAAGCGGTAGCGGCTGGGTGCAGATCGACGAAATCCAGCTGGCCTGGCTGGGCCGCGAACTGCCCGCCAGCGCCCGGGTTTGCGCCCGCGCAAGCCGCCGCTGGCACCAGCGCATCCTCGCAGCCTGACAAACGCTGCAATAAAAACCACGAATGGCGACATTTCTGCCCGCGACATCGCTATAATCTCCCCCCGATTATAAGGACGTCTCCTGATCGGGCCCCGCATTCGCCGATTGACCCCGGCAACTTCACCGCTTCGCCCACAGAGAGCCTTCCACTCAGGTCTTGCATCGGCTGTCGTGCCTGCTTTTCCGGCCCTTCACACTGCATGAACCTGCGGGTTGCCATCGCGCAGTCCCCTTTTGAGGTTCACGTCTCCAAAAGAGCGTGAAAAAACGGTTTTCACAACTTCACAAGAGTGTGGCGAGCAAATGAACAGTCTGGCATGTGCAAAAGCGGCAGATGTGTCCCGAACAGCCCTGAACAGGCGGCAAATGCGCTCATCCCGTATGAGTGTCTGAACCGTTCCATAACGCACGCACGACACCTTGACCATAAGTCGAATTGCCGCACCTGTGGCAAACGGCGTTCAATACCCGAACCCGAAGACTGATTGGCGGTGTCCGCGGAAGTTGCAAGAACTGCGAAAAGTCGGACATGGCGACCCTGGCGAACCCAGGTCCTATGCTGTCAATTAGGTAGCTGTAGATTGTGGAGACGCGTTAAATGGCGCAGAACGAATCGGTTGATGTAGTACTGGTAGGCGCGGGCATCATGAGTGCCACCCTGGCCGTACTGCTCAAGGAGCTTGACCCGACCCTGAAGCTTGAGGTCGTCGAGGCGATGGACTCCGGAGCCGCGGAAAGCTCCAACCCCTGGAACAACGCAGGTACCGGCCACGCTGGCCTGTGCGAGCTGAACTACACGCCGCAGGCCGCCGATGGCAGCATCGACATCAAGAAGGCCGTGCACATCAACACCCAGTTCGAGGTCTCGCGCCAGTTCTGGGCCTACCTGAGCAAGAAGGGCAACTTCGGCTCGGCGCGTGCGTTCATCAACCCTGTCCCGCACCTGAGCTACGTCGAAGGTGACAAGGGTGTTTCCTTCCTCAAGAAGCGCTTCGAGCTGCTCAAGCAGCACCACGCCTTCGCCGACATGGAATACACCGAAGACAAGGCGGTGATGAACGACTGGATGCCGCTGATGATGCCTGGCCGCCCGGCCGACCAGCACATTGCCGCAACCCGCGTGGCCAAAGGCACCGACGTCAACTTCGGCGCCCTGACCAACAAGCTGCTCAAGCTGCTGGGCGACT
The DNA here is from genome assembly GCF_016658545.1 of Pseudomonas sp. S37. Classification (GTDB taxonomy): domain Bacteria; phylum Pseudomonadota; class Gammaproteobacteria; order Pseudomonadales; family Pseudomonadaceae; genus Aquipseudomonas. The sequence goes on from NZ_JACVZC010000137.1 coordinate 3,068, forward strand.
CGCCGGACGCGCAGGTCAAGTACAGCAAGAAGGTCGTTGGCCTGCGCCGTAACGGCAGCGGCTGGACCGTGAGCATAAAGGACGTCAACAGCGGCGGCAGCCGTGAAGTGGACGCCCGCTTCGTGTTCCTCGGCGCCGGTGGCGCGGCCCTGCCGCTGCTGCAATTGTCCGGCATCCCGGAAAGCAAAGGCTTCGGCGGCTTCCCGGTCAGCGGCCAGTGGCTGCGTTGCGACAACCCGGAAATCGTCAAGCAGCACCAGGCCAAGGTCTATAGCCAGGCTGCAGTGGGTGCCCCACCGATGTCGGTGCCGCACCTGGACACCCGCGTCGTGGACGGCAAGACTTCGCTGCTGTTCGGCCCGTATGCCGGCTTCACCACCAAGTTCCTCAAGCATGGCTCGCTGATGGACCTGCCGCTGTCGGTGCGCATGGGCAACATCGGCCCGATGCTGGCCGTGGCCCGCGACAACATGGACCTGACCAAGTACCTGGTCAGCGAAGTGATGCAGTCGATGGAGCAACGCCTGGAAGCACTGCGTCGCTTCTACCCGCAGGCCAAGGCCGAAGACTGGCGCCTGGAAGTGGCCGGTCAGCGCGTGCAGATCATCAAGAAAGACCCGAAGAAAGGCGGCGTGCTGCAGTTCGGTACCGAGCTGGTCTCGGCCCAGGACGGCAGCCTGGCTGCGCTGCTCGGCGCTTCGCCGGGTGCTTCGGTGACCGTGTCGATCATGCTGGAACTGATCGAGCGCTGCTTCCCAGAGCAGGCCAAAGGTGCCTGGGCTGCCAAACTCAAGGAAATCTTCCCGGCACGCGAGAAGACCCTGGCGACCGATGCGGCCCTGTACCACAAGATCAGTGCCGACAACGACGTGGCGCTGGACCTGGCAGAAAGCAGCCCGGCGGCCAAGCATTACGCCTGAGCCGGCCGGTAACGCAAAAACGCCCCTCGGGGCGTTTTTTGTGCCTGGATCTTTGTCAGCCTGTACCGGCCTCTTCGCGGCTAAAGCCGCTCCTACAATGGATAGGTGGTCTTTGCAGGAGCGGCTTTAGCCGCGAAAGGGCCGGTACAGGCTTACAAATCAGCCACGGGCGTTAGCGATGATCTCGACATACTCAGGCGCATTGCGCTGGTCGGCAATCTGCTCGACGAAGGTCTTGCCGTGCTCGTCCTTGCCATCCAGGTCCAGGCCCGCTTCGACGAAGAAGCCGACAAAGCGCTCGAAGTCGTCGACGCGCAGGCCGCGGTAGGCCTTGACCAGCTTGTGCAGCGACGGCGAAGTCACGCCATCGGCCGGCTCGAACTGAAGGAACGACTTGATGTAGTCGTCGCTGATTTCGTCACCGATTACCTGTTTCTTGTCTTTACGCATTGCCGACTCCAACTGGACCATCACGGAATTTCGAAGGCCGGCAGTGTACCCCCCGCAGGCCGCGTGCCTCAACGCGTACGTACGGTTCCGGTGTGCAGGTCGGCCCAGATGTGGCCGTTGCCGTAGGTAAGAAACTGTACATACAGGGTTTCGTTACGCAGCAGGTCCATGATCACCCGGTAGTCGCTGAGCGGGTAATTCAGACTCAAGGTACGGGCCTTCTCGTCGTACACGGGCTTCTTCAGGCTCTTGGCGGCTTCGCCGTCGAAGGTCAGCAGCACCTGGGCAATGGTCGCGCCCTTGCTCAGCGGTTTGCCTTTGAGCCGCACCTGCAGCGACGACGTGATCGGGATCGGCTGCTGGTCGGACTGACGCTGGGCCCCGACCACTACCGAGTAGTCGGTTACTTGCAGCAGTTGCTGGCTGGTTGGTGCTTCCTGGCGCAGGGACAGGTCGTCAGGTGGCAGGAACTGGCTGTGCAGGGGGGCGGCGGCGAGTGGCAGGCTGACGGCCAGCAGCAGGGGAAGAATCGCACGCATGTGAGGCTCCTTTTATGAAGGAGCACTCTAGCACGGCCTGCACAGCCACTTGTAGGAGCGGCCTTGTGTCGCGATCGGGCTGCGCAGCAGCCCCTCGATTGCAGCTTCGCCACAGAGATTGACGGGGCCGCGATGCGGCCCTATCGCGACACAAGGCCGCTCCTACAGTTGACCGGTGTTTGGCTGCAGCCCGACCGCCATGCGGTGGCAGGGCTCTTCCATTGCATGGAAGTTATGGTGCTGGCGCCCACGCGGGTTGGCAGCAGCCTTTTCGGCCAGCCCGGCGAACAGCGATTGGTCGATGAACGCAGGCTGGCGCATGGTCACAGCCCCTTGACGGCAAAGATGCCGTTGGCGTTGCGCCAGTAGCCTTTGTAGTCCATGCCGTAACCGAAGATGTAACGGTCGACGCAGGGCAGACCCACGTAGTTTGCCTTGAGCTCCGGGCTGGCCTTGCGGTCGTGGTCCTTGTCGATCAGCACGGCGGTATGCACCGAACGCGCGCCGGCATGCTTGCAGAACTCGATGATGGCGCTGAGGGTGTGGCCTTCGTCGAGGATGTCGTCGACGATCAACACGTCGCGGTCGATGAACGACACTTCCGGCTTGGCCTTCCAGAACAGCTCACCGCCGCTGGTCTGGTTGCGGTAGCGGGTGGCGTGCAGGTAAGAAGCCTCCAGCGGGAACTGCAGGTGAGTCAGCAGCTTGCCAGAGAAGATCAGGCCGCCGTTCATCACGCAGAACACCACCGGGTTCTTGTCGTGCAGGTCTTTGCAGATCTGCTCGCCGACGTTGGCGATGGCCGCTTCGACTTCGGCTTCGGTGTACAGGCAGTCAGCTTCACGCATGACTTGACGGATATGCTCGAGATCGGCGGACATGGCGCTCTCCGGGGGGTGCATTTTGGAAAAGCGGGCAAAGGTACGCATCCGCTCGTCACAGATCAAGCATTTATGGACTAATGTCCAGAATGACCAGACGACATCACAGGCTGAATAGATTACTCTAGCGCGGTTTTTTTGCCCGCCTTTCGGAGCCCCCCTATGCCCACTCGTGAGATCCGCCACCCGCTGATCCGCCACAAGCTCGGCCTGATGCGCCGTGCCGATATCAGCACCAAGAATTTTCGCGAACTCGCCCAGGAAGTCGGCGCGCTCCTGACCTATGAAGCCACCCAGGATCTGCCACTCGAAACCTACGAGATCGACGGCTGGTGTGGCAAGGTCTCGGTGGAAAAGATCGCCGGCAAGAAGATCACTGTAGTACCGATCCTGCGTGCCGGCATCGGCATGCTCGACGGCGTGCTCAGCCTGATCCCGGGTGCCAAGGTCAGCGCCGTCGGCGTTGCCCGTAACGAAGAAACCCTCGAAGCCCACACCTACCTGGAAAAGCTCGCGCCGGACATCAACCAGCGCCTGGCCCTGATCATCGACCCGATGCTGGCCACTGGCGCCTCGATGGTCGCCACCATCGACCTGCTGAAAAAGGCCGGCTGCAAAGAGATCCGCGCCATGGTCCTGGTCGCCGCACCAGAAGGTATCGCCGCGGTGGAAACAGCCCACCCGGACGTGCAGATCTACACCGCCTCGGTCGACCAGCGCCTGAATGAACACGGTTATATCGTGCCGGGCCTGGGCGATGCCGGTGACAAGATCTTCGGCACCAAGCAAAAGGACGCCTGACCATGCAGGACGGCTTCAACGACCCGCTCTGGCGCCAGGTCGTTTCGGGCGCGCAGATGCTCTTCGTGGCATTCGGCGCGCTGGTGCTGATGCCCCTGATCACCGGCCTCGACCCGAACGTCGCGCTGTTCACCGCCGGCATCGGCACCTTGCTGTTCCAGCTGGTCACCGGCCGCCAGGTACCGGTGTTCCTGGCGTCGAGCTTTGCCTTCATCACCCCGATCATTCTCGCCAAGGGCCAGTTCGGCCTGGCCGAGACCATGGGCGGCGTGATGGCCGCAGGCTTCGTGTACACCTTCATGGGCCTGATGGTGAAAATCAAGGGCACCGGGTTCATCGACCGCATGCTGCCACCGGTGGTGATCGGCCCTGTGATCATCTCCATCGGCCTGGCCATGGCGCCGATCGCCGCCAACATGGCGATGGGCAAAGGTGGAGACGGCGCTGCATTGATGCCGTACAAGACTGCCATGCTGATTTCCATGCCGGCGCTGCTGACGACCCTGATCGTCGCCGTGTTCGGCAAAGGCATCTTCCGCCTGGTACCGATCATCTCTGGCGTGCTGGTGGGTTTTGCCTTGTCGTTCGCCTTTGGCGTGGTCGACACGGCGAAGATTGCCGCTGCCCCCTGGCTGGAGATCCCCAGCTTCACCGCGCCAGCGTTCAACTGGCAGGCCATCCTGTTCATCGTCCCGGTAGCCCTGGCTCCGGCGATCGAGCATATCGGCGGGGTTATCGCGGTCGGCAGCGTGACGGGCCGTGACTACCTGAAAAAGCCCGGCCTGCACCGCACCCTGCTGGGTGACGGCCTGGCCACCACGGCAGCCGGCCTGTTCGGCGGCCCGCCCAACACCACCTACGCCGAAGTGACCGGTGCGGTGATGCTGACCAAGAACTACAACCCGAAGATCATGACCTGGGCGGCGGTGTTCGCCATCACCCTGGCGTTCATCGGCAAGTTCGGCGCGCTGCTGCAAAGCATTCCGGTACCGGTGATGGGCGGCATCCTGTGCCTGCTGTTCGGCTCGATCGCCGCCGTGGGCATGAACACCATGATCCGCCACAAGATCGACCTCGCCGAGGCACGCAACCTGGTAATCGTTTCGGTGACCTTGGTGTTCGGTATCGGTGGTGTACTGATCGGCAGCGGTGATGGCCCGGATGACTGGGGTCTGAAGGGTATTGCCCTGTGCGCCATCGTGGCGATTGCGCTGAACCTGATCTTGCCGGGCAATGATGGCTGGAAGCACAAGAAGCTGGATGACCAGTTGCCTTGAGTTGGTTTTAGCCTGATGCGGCCTCTTCGCGGGTAAACCCGCTCCTACAGGTTTCCCGTTTCCCCTAGGTTAACGCTATACCTGTGGGAGCGGGTTTACCCGCGAAGAGGCCGGTACAGGCAACCTGTAAGTCAGGCCTTTTCGCACATATCAGCCAACACCCTCACCCACTCCGGGTGATCATTCAGGCACGGCACCAGCACCAGCTCCCGCCCGCCAGCCTCGACAAACTGCTCGCTGCCGCGCATGCCGATCTCTTCCAGGGTCTCGATGCAATCGGCCACGAACGCCGGGCACATCACCAGCAGCTTCTTCACCCCCGCCTTGGCCAGCTCGTCCAGCCGCGCCTCGGTATACGGCTCGATCCACTTGGCCCGCCCCAGCCGTGACTGGAAAGACACCGACCACTTGCCATCCGGTATGCCCATTTTCTGGGCAAAGGCCTTGGCCGTGGCCAGGCACTGGCCGCGGTAGCACACCGCGCGCATTTCGGTGCTGGCATCCTTGCAGCAGTCGGCGGCCTGGAAATCATGCTTGCCAGTCGGGTCGAGCTTTTTCAGGTGCCGCTCCGGCAACCCGTGGAAGCTCAGCAGCAGGTGGTCGTAATCCTGCTGCAGGTACGGCCTGGCGCTGGCCACCAAGGCATCGATGTAATCAGGGTGTTCATAAAACGGCTGCAGCACGCGCATCTGCAACGGCAACTGGTGCGCGCTGATGGTCTGCTTTGCCAGCTCCACTACAGTGGTCACCGTGCTGTCGGCGAACTGTGGATAAAGCGGCGCCAGGGTCACCTTGCGCACGCCTTGTGCTGCCAGGCGCTTCAGCACCTCGGGCAAGGCTGGCTGGCCATAACGCATGGCAATTTCCACCGGGCCATGTGGCCAGTGCTCGACCATCGCGGCCTGCAGCCGGCGGGTCAGCACCACCAGAGGCGAGCCCTCCTCCCACCAGATCGAGCCATAGGCATGCGCGGACTGCTCCGGGCGCTTGACCAGAATCAGCGATACCAGCAGGCGCCGCACCGGCCACGGCAGGTCGATCACGTAGGGGTCCATGAGGAACTGGTTGAGGTAACGGCGCACATCGGCCACCGAGGTGGAGGCCGGGGAACCCAGGTTGACCAGCAGCAGGGCGTGATCGGTCATGCAGCGTCCTATGTCAGAGGCGGCTGGACAAGTCGTCCAGGGCCGATTGCAGATCGTTGAAGCGGAACGTGAAGCCTGCCGCCAGCAGGCGCACCGGGCGCGCCCGCTGGCCGCCCAGCAGCAAGGTCGACAGCTCGCCCAGGCCAGCCTTGAGCAACAGCGCCGGCACCGGTAGCAGCGCCGGCCGATGCAGGGTGCGGCCCAGGCACCGGGCAAATTCGCGGTTGCGCACGGGCTCGGGCGCGCAGGCATTATAAGGACCGCTGGCATCCTTGTGCTGCAAGAGAAAATCAATCAGGGCGATCTGGTCGTCTATATGGACCCACGGCATCCACTGCCGACCATTGCCCAACGGCCCGCCCAGCCCCAGTTTGAAGGGCACCCGCAGGCGCGACAAAAAGCCGCCATCGCTGGCCAGCACCAACCCGGTACGCACCAGCACCACGCGGATGCCCTGGGCCTGCGAGCGCTGCGCCGTTTCTTCCCAGGCAATGCACAACTGGCTGGCGAAGTCTTCACGCACGGGCGCTGCGGCCTCGGTCAGCTCACGCTCGCCACCATCACCGTACCACCCCACTGCCGAGCCGGATATCAACACTTCCGGGCGCTGCTCACGGGCACCCAGCCAAGCCAGCAACTGCTCAGTGAGCGTGATACGGCTGGCCCACAGCAGGTTGCGCCGGGCTGCCGTCCAGGGCCGGTCGGCAATCGGAGCGCCAGCCAGGTTGACGACCGCATCGAGGTGATCGTCAGCTTCCAGTTGCTCCAGGCGGGCGATGCCACGCACGCCCGCACCGCAAATTCTCGGCACCTGCTCAGGTCGCCGGCTCCACACCGTCAGCCGATGGCCCTGGCCTAGCCAGTACTGGCACAGGTGCTTGCCAATCAACCCGGTGCCGCCTGTCAGCAATATATGCATGGCTGTGTCCTCGCAGAATGCGGCGGTGGTCTATTTTTAACAACAAGGCACTTTTTTGACCCGACGCTCTCGGATAAACATAGGCCAACCTGCCCCTTAACAGGGAATAACCTTATACAAAAGTTGTGCATTGTACAGGTTTGCCTGACAGCGTAGTCTGCTCACAGCAAGGTTTGAAGAGGCCATCATGACAGTACCTATTGCCATCATCGGGGCCGGTATCGCCGGCTTGTCAGCCGCCCAGGCCTTGCAGAAGGCCGGGCAATCCGTGCATTTGTTCGACAAAGGCCACGGCAGTGGCGGGCGCATGGCCAGCAAGCGCAGCGAGGCGGGTGCGCTCGACCTCGGTGCCCAGTACTTCACCGCCCGTGACCGGCGCTTTGTCGACCAGGTGCAGCAATGGGTCGCTGCCGGCTGGGCCGAACAGTGGAAACCACAGCTGTACAACTACCACGGTGGCACCCTCAGCCCCTCCCCCGACGAGCAGACGCGCTGGGTCGGCGTACCCCGCATGAGCGCCATCACCCGTGGCCTGCTCAAGGACGTGACGGTCAACTTCGGCTGCCGTATTGCCGAGGTGTTCCGCGGCAAGCAGTACTGGCACCTGCAGGACACCGAAGGCTGCAGCCACGGCCCTTACAGCCGCGTAGTGATTGCCGTGCCGGCCCCCCAGGCCACGCCTCTGCTGGCCGCAACCCCGAAACTGGCGGCGGTGGCTGCCGGTGTGCAGATGGAGCCCACCTGGGCCGTTGCCCTGGCATTCCAGGCAGCGCTGGACACGCCGATGCAAGGCTGCTTCGTACAGGACAACCCACTGGACTGGCTGGCCCGCAACCGCAGCAAGCCTGGCCGTGACGAGCAGCTCGACACCTGGGTACTGCACGCCACGTCAGACTGGAGCCGGCAGCACATCGACCTGCCCAAGGAAGAAGTCATCGAACACCTGTGGGGCGAGTTCGCCGAGCTTGTTGGCTGCGTGGTACCGGCCCCCACCTTTGCCCTGGCCCACCGCTGGCTGTACGCCCGCCCCAGCAGCGTCCATGAATGGGGCGCGCTGGCCGATGCCGACCAAGGCCTGTACGCCTGCGGCGACTGGTGCCTGTCGGGGCGCGTCGAAGGTGCCTGGCTAAGTGGTCAGGAAGCGGCACGGCGGCTGCTCGAACACCTGGAGTGATGTAGCACTATACAAAAATACTGGTTTGCATAACGTCAGTGCTGTGCTGGAATAAACCTGTACAAGATTTTAGTCACGTACAGGTTTCCGGAGACAGCCATGCACGACCCGTCCGCTCACAGCAAGCCGCGTATCGCCATCAGCGCCTGCCTGACCGGGCACAGCGTGCGCTACAACGGCGGCCACAAGGCCTCTGACCTGTGCCGTATGCAGTTGGAAGAACACTTCGAATGGTTACCGGTTTGCCCGGAAGTGGCCATCGGCCTGGGCGTGCCACGCGACCCGATCCGCCTGGTCGGCAACCCAGAACAACCGCAAGTGGTCGGCACGCGTAACCCGGGCATGGACCTGACCGCTCCGCTACGCACCTATGGCGAGCAGATGGCCAGCCAGCTCGGCGACATCTGCGGCTACATCTTCATGCAGAAATCCCCCTCCTGCGGCCTGGAGCGGGTCAAGGTGTATCAGGACAATGGCCACCCTGCCCTGCACGGTGGCCGCGGGGTTTATGCCCAGGCGTTCTGCGCACTGCGCCCGGACCTGCCGGTTGAAGAGGAAGGCCGCCTGCACGATCCCGTGCTGCGCGAGAACTTCATCAGCCGCGTGTATGCCTACGCCGACTGGCAACGCCTGCTGGCCGAAGGCCTCAGCCGTGGTGCCCTGGTGCATTTCCATTCGCGCTACAAGTACCTGTTGATGGCCAACAACCCCCTGGCGTATCGCGCCCTCGGGCGCCTGCTTGGCAGCATGGGCAAGGACGCCGACCCGCACACCCTCGGCCCGCACTACTTCAGCCAGTTGATGCAGGCGCTGCGCCGTTGTGCCAGCCGCGGTACCCACTGCAACGTGCTGCAGCACCTCAGCGGCTATTTCAAGGATGCCCTCACGCCGCAGGACAAGGCCGAGCTGCAAACGATCATCGGCCAGTACCAGCAGGGCGTGGTACCGCTGGTGGTGCCGTTGACCCTGCTCAAGCACCATTTGCGCAAGCACCCCGACCCGTACCTGCAGCAGCAGGCGTACCTGCAGCCGCACCCCGAAAGCCTGGGCCTGCGCAATGCCGTCTGATGCGCTGTTGCCGATTGGCGAACTGGCACGGCGCACCGGCGTGAACCCTGTCACGCTGCGTGCATGGGAGCGCCGTTATGGTTTGCTGAAACCCCAGCGCACCGCAAAGGGGCATCGCCTGTACCCGCAGGAACAGGTCGAACGCGTCGAGGCGATCCTGGCCTGGCTGCAGCGTGGCGCGTCCGTCGGCCAGGTGCGCGAGCTGCTCGACAAGCCAGCCAGCACGCCGCCCAAAGGTGACTGGCAGTCCCGGCAATTGCAGCTGGTTGAAGCCATCGCCAACCTGTCACAGCGTACCCTCGACCAACAACTCAACCAGGCCATGGCCCTGTACCCCGCCGTCACCCTCTGTGAGCAGTTGCTGTTGCCGTTGCTCGACCTGTTCGACCTGCGCTGGCACAACTACTTCAATGCGCGGCTGGAGCAGGTGTTTTTCCACAGCTGGCTGCGCAGCAAGCTCGGCGCCCGCGTGTACCACGACAACCAGTTGCTGCAAGGCCCCGCCGTGTTACTGGCCGAAGACAGCGAGCGCACCTTCAGCCCCGGGCTGTGGTTGTGCGCCTGGTTGTTCACCAGCAATGGCTTCCCGGTCGAGGTGCTCGAGCAACCTGTCAGCGGCCCGCAACTGCTCAGCGCCATCAGCACCTTCAAACCACGCGCCGTGCTCCTGCACCTGGGGCCGCGCATCGACGACAAGGCGCTGCTGCGCACCCTGCAGGGCGTGCCAGGCCCGAAGCTGCTGGGCGGCAACATGGTTGCCCTGCACGAAGCCAGCCTGAAGCGAGCGCAGTTGCCTGAACTTTTCCTGTTCGATACCCCGCAGGCGGCATTGCGCTTGCTTCAAGCCCATGACCGCCAGCCTGTAGAGATAATTGCCCCATGCACCTGACCTGGCTGCGCAGTGACCTGCGCATCGATGACAACACCGCGCTCAGCACTGCTGCCGAACGCGGCCCGACTTTGGCCCTGTGGCTGGTCAGCCCCGGGCAATGGCAGGCCCACGACGATGCCGACTGCAAGGTCGACTTCTGGTTGCGCAACCTGCGCGATCTGCGTCAATCGCTGGAAAAACTGAACATCCCGTTGCTGATCCGCAAGGTCGATACCTGGGCCCAAGCGCCCCAGGCGGTGCTTGATGTGTGTCGCCAGCACCAGGTGCAGAGCGTGCACTGGAACGAGGAGTACGGCATCAACGAACAACAGCGCGACGATGCCACCCGCGCGCTGCTGGAGAAGTCGTCAATCCAGGCCCACAGCCACCTCGACCAGCTGTTCTTCCGCCCGGGCACCATCCTGACCCGCAGTGGCGACTACTTCCAGGTGTTCAGCCAGTTCAAGAAGACCTGCCTCGAGCACCTGCACCGCAGCCTGCCGGCCTTGGCCCATCGAGTGAAACGCCAGGCACCGCTGCAGATCGACAGCGACCCGATCCCTCAACACATCGAGGGCTTCGAAAAAACCGCGCGTGCATTGCGTGAGCATTGGCCGGCGGGCGAAGCCGAGGCGCAGCGGCGGTTGTCGCGCTTTCTCGACGAAACCATCGACGACTACCAGCAGTTGCGCGACCTGCCGGCAAAGCCCGGTACCAGCCAGCTCTCCACCTACCTGGCGGCTGGCGTGATCTCGCCGCGCCAGTGCCTGCATGGCGCCCTGGCCAGCAACCGGGGCGAATTCGACAGCGGCAGCACCGGCGTGCAGACCTGGATCAACGAACTGCTCTGGCGCGAATTCTACAAACACATCCTGCAGGGTTATCCACAGGTCTCGCGCCATCGCGCCTTCCGCGCCCATACCGAGGCCCTGCCCTGGCGTGATGCCCCGGCAGACCTGGAGGCGTGGGAACAGGGCCGTACCGGCTTCCCGATCATCGATGCCGCCATGCGCCAACTCTTGCACACAGGCTGGATGCATAACCGCCTGCGCATGGTCGTGGCCATGTTCCTCAGCAAGAACCTGCTGATCGACTGGCGCAAGGGCGAGCGGCATTTCATGCGCCACCTGATAGACGGCGACCTGGCCGCCAACAACGGCGGCTGGCAGTGGAGCGCATCTACCGGCACTGACGCAGTGCCCTATTTCCGTATCTTCAACCCGGTATCGCAGTCGCAGCGGTTCGATCCGGAGGGGCGTTTCATTCGTCACTGGGTGCCGGAATTAAAGGAGCTTGATGAAAAAACAGTTCACCAACCGGTGAAGTCGAATGATCTTTTTGATAATAATTTGTATCCAAGCCCAATGGTCGATCTCAGCAGCAGTCGCCAGCGTGCACTGGAGGCCTTCAAAGGCCTGCCACGCCGGCAGTAACAGGGGACAACGTCTTGACTAACTCACGCAGGTTTTGGGTTACAGGCGCAAGCAACGGACTAGGCTTGGCTTTGGTGGAACAGATGCTTGCACAAGGGCATCGGGTTGCAGTTAGTGGCAAGGATGACCAGGTGCTGGAGGCACTGGCAGTGAAGCACGGCAGCCTGTTGTTGCGCTTGCCGTGGCAGTTGCATGAAGAACAGCAGGCGGCGAGTGCCGCCCAGCAGATCTGCCATGCCTGGTGTGGGCTGGACGGGTTGGTCATCAACGCCGGGACCAGTGACTACCTGGCTGACGATGTGGCCGACAACGAGCTGATCGAGGCGATCGTCACCAGCAACCAGCTGGCTACCGAACATTGCCTGGCCAGTGCATTGCCGTTGCTGGCCAAGGGTGATTCGCCGCAGGTGATGGCGGTGTTCAACCGCTACTCGGCGTTGCAGTTGTATGCGCCGACGCAGACGACTGCGGGGTGGAACAATATTCCACAGTGGGTGCGCGAACAGCGTAACGCGCTGAAAGCGCATGGGGTTACGTTCACGGTAGTGGGGCCGCAGTCGCTGAAAACGCCGGTAACGTCGGCGCCGGCAATACCGGAGGCATGGACACCGGAGAGCGCGGCAGCAGAGTTGCTGCAGCGCTGGCCGCAGGGGGAGCCGGAGTTGGTGCTGGAAACCCTGGACCTCAGTGGGTTATGGCCTCTTCCACCCAGATGACTGGCATGCCCGGCCGCTTCCATAGAACTGCCCATAACTCATTGAATTGGCAGGGACACTGTGGGGCTTTAGCCGCGAACACCGGCGCAGCCGGTGCCATGCACCGCGTTGGATT
>NZ_JACVZC010000138.1 GCF_016658545.1 Pseudomonas sp. S37
CCAATGTAGGAGCGGGTTTACCCGCGAATACGGTGGTGGCAGCAACGGTGATTGGCCAGGGGAAACTGGTCGGCAAGTCCGGCCCTTTCGCGGGTGAACCCGCTCCCACAGATACTGCGCATGCCCTTGCCTCACGTCATACCTGTGGGAGCGGCTTCAGCCGCGAATACCGGCGAAGCCGGTGCCATCCAACCCCATCTGCCAGAAATCAGCCTCCAGGCTGGAGGCCTGGCCAAAAATGCCCACCAGTTCGGTGAAGCGCTGCTCGGTCATGCTGCGCGCCGCCAGTTCATCCAGGTGTTTGCGCGCCGCTGCCGCCACGCCCTGATAGCCTTCGCTGGCATACTCGCCAATCCACTCGCGGTACGGGTGGTTGCTCAAGTCGCCAATCTGTTCGGCCAGGGTCCGGCCGATCTCTGCATAACCAATCACGCAGGGTGCCAACGCCACCTGCAGCTCCAGCAGGTCGCCGGCGGCGCCGCAGTCCAGCACGTAGCGGGTATAAGCCACGGTCGCCTGATGCTCCGGTGCCGCCTCGATATCGGCCTGGCTTAGCCCCCAGCGCGCGCACAGGCGCAAGTGCAGCTCGGTTTCATCGAGGATCGCCGACAGCGTGGCCTGCGCGGCGCGGATGTCGGCCGGGCGGCGGCTCTTGTAGGCGGCCAGCGCCCAGGCCCGTGCGAACTGGATAAGGAACAGGTAGTCCTGCACCAGGTAGGTCCGGAACGCGTCCTCCCTCAGTGTGCCCTCGCCCATCTGCCGCACGAAGTCATGGTCTACATAGCTGTTCCACTGCGCAGAGGCCGCAGCTTTGAGGCGCGCGAAGATATCCATGCTCATTGCCCCTCCGGGTAGACAGCATCGAAGAAGGCCAGCTCCAGCGCCACGGTGCGCTGGTAAAAGTCAGCCGCCAGTGCGGCCTCCTGCGGCCCGACGCGGTCCAGCTCGGCTTGCAGGAAGGCGACGAAGGCCTGGAAGGCCGGGTTGTCGTGCAGGGTGATCCACTCGGCGTGTACGAAGTTTTCTGGCATCGGCTTTGGCGCCTTCAGCGCCCAATCCAGGTACAGCCCTTCGGCCACATTGAGTACCGCCAGTGCTGCTGCATAGGAACGGGTCGCGGCCGCTTCGCGCATGATGGCCTTGAAGCCTGCGGTGGGCGCGGTATCGGCGGGCTCGGTGCGTTGCGCCGGGCTTACATCCAGGGCCTCGAAGGCACGCAGGAAATAGGTGTTTTCGTCGCTGGAAATCATCCCGGCAAAACGGCCAAAGCGCAGTCGCGCCTCGAAGGTGTCGGCCGTGGCGATGGCCGCGCCGAGCAAGGTCAGGAAGCTGTCGAGGAAGCGGTGGTCCTGCACCAGGTAGTCGACCATGATCGGGTCCGGCAGGCTGCCGTCGCACAATTGGGTCACGAAACGGTGGCCAACGGCCGCCGACCAGGTCGGCTCGCTCTGCTGGCGCAGGGACTGGCTGAAACGTTCGGTCATATTGCTGTCCTTGATAAGGGTGACAGCGAGTCCTTGGCAAATGGCATGAACGGGCCTCGCAGTGAGGCCGGCAAAAAGGCAGGTAACCAGTCCCATCCCTTCGCCGGCATGATCCGGATCAGGTTCGAAGGGTCACCGCGCTATTGCATCCAGCGGTTTCTCAGCCCGTTGCCAGGCTCCCCTTGGTGGCCTCAGGTATACCCCAGGGCGAACCGGCTGTCACTACCCAAACACCCAAACCGTGGGCATTGGGTGCCCCGCTACTGGGGACTTATCCCCATCTTTGACGCGCGATTATTTAGCGCACCCCAGGCGCCGCAAGGTTTTGTATGACAAAGCATTACTGAAATATTTGTTGGCACAGCCGTTGCTCCGGGCCTTTTACCGGGCAAAACGCCATTGATGGCCGAAAGCCATTTAGCCGCGAGCGAGGCATAAGGCAATGAAAACACCTGCCGTGATTCACCCTGCGAGGCACACCTTCCAGTTGTCAGCCGTTACTGTGCTGATGCTCAGCCTTGGGCTGATCACGGCCAACGGTTCGCCCCTTGACGACAATAGCCAGCCGCCCCCGACCGATCCCTCCGCCTACACCGACCAACCGGCCGACCCGACCCAGGCCTTGCTCAACCTCAACACGCTGAAGGAGGCCAACGAAGGTGCTCTGGAACTTACCGATGGGGCTTTTGGTGATCGTGGCACCGTACGTATCGAAAACGTACTGCCACCGGCGTTGCAAACCTCCGACAAGTACCCCACAAATGGCAAGCCCAGCCCGTTGTTCGGCGCCCAGCCATTTACCCAGCAGTTGCTGTTGTTCGAAGAATTCGGGCCGGAGAAACTCGACCCTACCGTACCTGCACCCGAACTGACCTTCCCGGTGCCAACCCTGGGTGCGGCACCTGCGCAAGACCCTAACGTGGTTGCCCGCAGCGGCCCGAGTGGCACTGCCCTGGAGGCCTTCCTCAAACAACCTGGGTTGTACCCGTTCCCGACCCAGTTCGCCAACGTACTTGACCGCAACCCTTGGAAGGCGCAGATCGAGATGTTCCTCAACCGGCAACCCGTGGGTTCGCCGGCAGAAGGCCGGCCACCAGGAAAGGGCTGGTCGCACCAGCGCTGGAACGAGTTCTACCCGCAGGCAGCATTCAAGACGGCCCAGGCTGGCGCGCGAATCAACCTTGGCCTGCGTGACCGCAAGCAGCTGCACAACTATGCAGTCGGCGAGTTTGCCCCGGGCGGCCTGTATTACCAGACCTCGGATATTCCGACCACGCTGGGCACCACCAAGGGCATCGACACCCGCTTCCACCCGAACATGCCGCTGCAGAACCACAAGTCACTGTGGACCTTCGACGGCACCTTCCCGGTCAAGCTGCTGATGGTGCGCTATGGTCAGCCGATCCTGATGCGCCATTACAACGCCCTGCCGATCGACCCGTCGGCCAACGGCGGTTTTGGCCTGCACACCATCTCCACCCACGAACACAACGGCCACTCGCCAGCCGAGAGCGACGGTTTTGCCAACGCCTACTTCTTCCCCGGCCAGTACTACGACTACCGCTGGCCAGTACAATTGGCCGGCTACGACACCATCAACACCCGCGCCCAGGACCCGCGTGCGGCCTTCCCTTGCTCACCGGGCGAAACCCTGTTCGTCAACGACGGTACGCCGGGCTTGAAGACCTGCCAGAACGGCAGCATCAAGATTCGCGGCGACTGGCGTGAAACCATGAGCACCCACTGGTTCCACGACCACATGATGGATTTCACGGCGCAGAACGTCTACAAGGGCAATGCCGTGATGATGAACTACTACAGCGCCCTGGACCGCGGCAACGAGGCGCTGCAGGACGGCGTCAACCTGCGCTTCCCCAGCGGCTCTGGCATGCCATGGGGCAACCGGGACTACGACGTCAACCTGGTGATCGCCGACAAGGCCTGGGATGCCAACGGCCAGTTGTGGTTCAACCCGTTCAACACCGACGGCTTCCTCGGTGACCAGATCCTGGTCAACTGGCAGTACCAGCCCAAGCTCAAGGTACGGGCGCGCAGCTACCGTTTCCGCATTCTCAATGGCTCGGTGTCGCGCTACTTCAAGTTTGCCGTGGTGCGTGAAATTGCCGGCACCGGCGGTGAGTTCAAGGGCCCGTCCGGTTCCAACGTGTCGTATGCGCGGGTGCCGTTCCACATGATCGCCAACGACGGCAACATCATGGAACATGCCGTACCGTTCGACGGCACCCTGGACCTCAATGGCGACGGCAACCTGCAGGACAACAACGGCATCCTGCCGCTGCAAGGCATTGCCGAGCGCTACGACATCATCATCAACTTCGCCAAGAACGGCATCAAGGTTGGCGACAAGCTGTACTTCGTCAACCTGATGGAGCACGACACCGGTAAAGGGCCGAAAGAGGCTATTTCGCTGGCAGACGTGTTGTCGGAAAAATACAAGGCCGTGATCAAGCAGACCAGCAAGGGCCCGCAGTGGGATAAAGGCGACCCGGTAGTCGGCAAGTTCCTGCAGTTGATCGTGCAGCCCTACACCGGCCAGGACGTGAGCATGGACCCGGTCGCTTACGAGCCTGCCAAACCAGGCAAGGCCGAAGGCCTGAAGATGATTCCGCTGCCGATTGACCGCAACTCGGCCACCGACCTGGCCAAGATCAAGGATGCCCGCCACCGCGAGTTCATCTTTGGCCGCTCGGACGGTACCGACACGACTCCGTGGACCATCAAGACCGACGGCGGCTTTGGCTACAGCATGGACCCACGGCGCATCAGCGCGGCGCCGCAACTGGCGAACCAGTCCACCGACGGCGGCTTTAGCGGCGACGGCACCATGGAAGTGTGGAAGATCAAGAACGGCGGCAACGGCTGGAGCCACCCGGTGCATGTGCACTTCGAGGAAGGCGTGATTCTCAGCCGCGACGGCAAGGCGCCGCCAGAGTGGGAAAAATGGGCGCGCAAGGACGTGTATCGCATCGGGCCGGACGCCGACTCGTCAGAAGAAGTGGAAATGGCCATCCGCTTCCGTGAATTCGCCGGTACTTACATGGAGCATTGCCACAACACCCAGCACGAGGACTCGTCGATGCTGCTGCGCTGGGACATTGAACACCCGGGCCAGTTCCAGGTGATGCCAACCCCACTGCCGGGTTGGGATGGCGTGGAGTACATGGCGTCGGTGGGTCTGCCGACCTTCCGCACCAAAGGCCACAACGATGACGATGACCCGGCCAACAAGCCACCGGTCGCGGCCAATGACAGTGCGGCAACCACCGCTGGCAAGGCGATCACCCTGAACGTGCTGGCCAACGACAACGACCCGGATGGCAACGTACCGCTCACCGTCACTGGCCTGAACCAGCCGGACTCCGGCAAGGGCGTGGTCAGTACCGACGGCACCACGGTCACCTACACCCCGCCGGCCACGGTCGACACGCCGTTTACCGCCAGTTTCACCTACACGGCGCGTGATGCCAAAGGCGCCGAGTCGGTGAACCCGGCCACGGTCAGCATCGTGGTAAACCCGGCAGCACCGGTCGACCAGATCCAGGTCACCAGTGCCGTGGTGCAGGTGCGCAGTGGCAACCGTTATACCTGGGACCTGTCCGGTACCACCTCGGTGGCCACCGGCAACAGCATCAGCGTGACTGCGGCAACCACCAGCGGCCCGCTGAGCCTGGGCAATGCCACGCTGACCGCCGCCACCAGCGGTGCCCGCTGGCGGGTGTCGGTGACTACCACCGGTAGCGGCCCGGCCACACCGGCGACGGTGACGGTGAAATCGACACTGGGGCAGAGCGTGACCGTGCCGATCAGCATCAAGTAACTGGAAAGCGGGGGCCGCTCTGCGGCCCTTCGCGGGTGAACCCGCTCCTACGGGGTTTTGTGTAGGAGCGGGTTCACCCGCGAACACCGGCAAAGCCGGTGCCATGCACCGCGTGGCCATAATCAACGAGGCCCCCATCATGCCCGGCTCATGGCGTTTTCTGCTAGTCATCGCACTGTTCGCAGCCAGCGTCCCGTTCTGGCCGCTACAACCGCAACCCCAACCGGTAGCCGCAGAAGCCGCCACCCCCTGGGGTGCCAATTACTTCCCGAACATCCCCCTGCTCACCCAGGACGGCGAGAAAGTGCACTTCTTCAACGACCTGATCAAGGACAAGGTGGTCGCCATCAACTTCATCTTCACCGGCTGCTCCGACTCCTGCCCGGTGGAAACTGCCCGCCTGCGCCAGGTGCAGAAAATCCTCGGCGACCGGGTCGGCAAGGACATCTTCCTCTACTCCATCAGCATCGACCCCTACAACGACACCCCCGCCACCCTCAAGCGCTACGCTGAAAAGTTCGCCATCGGCCCCGGCTGGACGCTGCTGACCGGCGAGCCCGACGACATCGAGCAACTGCGCCGTAGCCTGGGGCTGTGGATCGACGGCCTGGAAAACGGCCGCTCCAAGGACCACAACCTGAGCCTGATCATCGGCAACCAGGCCACTGGCCGGTGGATGAAGGCCTCGCCATTCGAAAGCCCCTACATCCTCGCCGACCGGCTGGGCAACAGCCTGCACAACTGGAAGCAGGCCAGCGCCATGAACAATGACTATGCCCAGGCCCCCGAGGTGCGCTCGCCCAGCAGTGGCGAGCAGATCTTCCGGACCCGCTGTTCGTCCTGCCACACCTTGGGCAACACCGAACCGGGCCAGCCAGGCATCGGCCCGGACTTGCTGGGGGTCACCCGCCAGCGTGACGCCAACTGGCTGACCCGCTGGCTGAAGGAGCCCGACCAGATGCTGGCCGAGAAAGACCCGTTGGCCATGCTGCTGTATGAGCAGTACAACCGCCTGGCCATGCCCAACATGCGCTTGGGCGACGCTGAAGTCAGCGCGTTGATGAGCTACATCGAGGAAGAAACCACGCGCTTGCAAACGCCGGTGGCAGATAGGGGGAAGCCTTAAAGGCACATCGCCACTAGTCATCAGCCTGTCATCTGACTGTCGTATTTTTTCAGCATCACCCAGGGTCGGGAACTATCAGCAGTGATTCGCCGTTCGCTTTCCTCCGCCAGCCTTCTGCGGCTGCTGATCCTGATGCTGTGTGCTGCCACCCTGGCCTTTCTCTGGGGGCTGCACGTGACCCAGAAAGCCGCCGCCCGGCAGGACGCACTGTCGGCCAAGGCCACCGAACACCTGAACCTGGCCAGCATCGTCGGCGAAAGCCTGCGCCAACTGGTCGACCGCGCCCAGGCGGTCGGCCGGGTGACCCAGGACGACATGAAAGTGCTGCGCCAGGGCAACTTCAGCCTGGCGCGCATCCTGGCCGAAGACCCGGTGTTCAAACGCATGAGCCTGTATGACCGGCAAGGCCGGCTGCTGTCGGCCAGCCATGCCGACGAGGCCCCGGCGTTGCCTGGCGACTGGCTGCGCCAGCTGCAGCAGCACGTTGGCCACTACGGATTCAAAGCCTTCCTGCCCAGCATCCAGCCCCCCGAACAACCCGCCGCGGTGCCCACCTGGCGCCTGCCGTTCCTGCTGCCGCTGACCGACCCGACCGGCCGGGAGATCGACAACATCCTGGTGGTACAGCTGGACATCGGCTACCTGGCAGTGTTGTTCCAGCATATCGACCTGGGCAGCAGCGGCTTGGTACGCCTGCTGCAGGATGATGGCCTGGAGCGGCTGCGCATCGACACCAGCGGCGTGGTGGTGGCCGGCGATACGTTGCAGCCCGAACTGCCAAGGCGTGGCAGCGAAGCCGGCCTGCTCACCCAGTATGCCGCTGGCGAGGCCTACCAGAGCCTGTACCGGCGGGTGCCCGAGCGCGGTTTCAGCGTGGTGGTCAGCCAGCGCCAGGACGAGATCCTCGCCCCCTCGACACTGGCCTTTTCCCGGCAGTTCTGGCTGAACCTGAGCATGACCCTGATGATCCTCGCCAGCCTGATGTGGACCTTGCGCCTGTTGCGCAAGCGCCAGGAAGCCTTCAACGCCCTGGAGCAAGCCCAGCAGGTCAACCAGCAACTGATCGGCCGCCTGGAGGACGAACACCGGCGCAGCAGCCACGCTGCCGCCACCGACCACCTCAGCGGCCTGCACAACCGCCGCCAGTTCGTCGAAGTCGCCGACCAGGCATTGACCCGGCAACGGGGCAAGCGCCGGTTGATGGCGATCCTGTTCATCGACATGGACCGCTTCAAGTCGATCAACGACTCGCTCGGGCACAAGATCGGCGACCTGCTGCTGCAAGCCGTGGCGGGTCGCATACAACGCTTGCTGGAGCCCGGTGACGAAGCTTCGCGCTTTGGCGGCGACGAGTTCGTGGTGTTGCTGGCCGGCGAGCGCAGTGAAGAACAGATCAATGCCTGGGTTCGCGAACTGGTGCAAAAGCTGTCGGCCACCTACGCCCTCGACGGCCAGGAGGTCAATACCAGCCCCAGCGTTGGCGTGAGCATCTGCCCGCGCGACGGCCAGGATATCGACAGCCTGATCCGCACTGCCGACGCCGCGATGTATTCGGCCAAGCAGGCCGGGCGTGCGCAGTATCGCTTTTTCGACCCCTCGCTGAACCTGGCCGACATCCAGGCCTTTACCCTGGAGCAGGCGTTTGGCAGCGCCTTGGCCGAGCGCCAGTTCGTGCTGCACTACCAGCCGCAGATTCGCCTGGATACCCAGCAGGTGCTGGGCTACGAAGCGCTGGTGCGCTGGGACCACCCCGAGTTCGGCCTGCTCTACCCGGACCGTTTCATCGACCTCGCCGAGCGCAGCGGCTTTATTGTCGACCTGGGCTGGGAGGTGCTGCGCCTGGCCTGTGAGGCCTTGTCCAGTTGGGATGCCCAGGGCCGTGAAACGCGGCTGGCGGTGAATGTATCGGCCCTGCAGCTGCGTCAACCCGACTTTGCCAAGCGGTTGCTGGGCAAATTGCAGCACCATGGCATTGCGCCCTCGCGGCTGGAACTGGAAATCACCGAAACCACCATTCTCGACCCCGAAAGCACAGCGGTGACCCACCTGCATACGTTGCGTGGCGCAGGCCTGGGCATCAGCCTGGACGACTTCGGCCGCGGCTACGCCGGCTTCGCCCATTTGCACGCGTTGCCATTGAGCAAGCTGAAGATCGACCGCTCGCTGATTGCGCCGCTGTCCAACAGCCCTGACGACAGCCCGATCGTGACGTCCACCATCATTCTGGCCAAGCGCCTGGGGCTGGAAGTGGTTGCCGAAGGTGTGGAAACCCGTGAACAGGTGGTGTGCCTGAAGCTGGCCGGTTGCGATATCGCCCAGGGTTACCACTTCAGCCGGCCACTGTCGCCGGCGCAACTGCTCGACTACCCGCCCTTCAACGGCAGCGAGGAAAAGGCATGCGTGTACTGAGCGCACTGGCGTGGCTGCTGGCGGCCGGTTTGTCGGCCAAGGTCGCCGCTGCCGATTGCAGGCCCCACAGCCTGCGCCTGGCGGTGATACCGATCAAAAGCGCCGAGGCCATGGCCCGTGAGCACCAGCCGCTGCTGCAGCGTTTGAGCACGGCGGCCGGAGTGCCGGTGGAACTGGTGATCGCTGCCTCCTACGAAAGCGTGGTCGATGCCATCGTGTCGGGCGGTGCGGACATTGCCCGGCTTGGCCCTGCGTCGTACGTGCTGGCCCATCGTCGCGACCCGCATATCGAGCCGTTTGCCACCTTTACCTTGAGCGCCGGCCCTTACACGCCAGCGGGCAACCACTATCAGGCACTGTTGCTGACCCGCGGCGACGCGGTGAACAGCATCGAGGCCCTGCGCGGCAAGCGCGTGGCCCTGACCGACCCGGCAAGCACCTCGGGCAGCCTGGTGCCCAGCGTAGAATTTGCCGCCCACGTGGGTATGCCGCTGACGCAGTTCTTTGGCGCACTGGTGTATGCCGGTAACCACGACAAGGCCCTGGAAGCCTTGCTGGAGGGCCGGGTCGATGCGGCATTTGTCGCCAGCGAGCGCACCGATGCCTACCTGGCCCAGCATGCCATCGCCGCCACACAGCTCAAGGCGCAGTGGCGCTCACAACCGATCTACTATGACCCGTATGTGTTCAGTGCCAGCCTGTGCCCGGCGCTGAAAACGCGTATCCGCAAGGCCATGCTCGAAGACCCGCAGGCGCTGGCGGCGTTCGTTGCCTCACAGGATGCCAGCGGGCTGGTGCCGGTCAGCCAGGCCGAGTATGCCCCGCTGCAGCAGATGATGGATGCAGCCGTACCGCGCTGATCCAGCATGCGCGGTCCCTGTAGGAGCGGCCTTGCGTCGCGATGGGCCGCAACGCGGCCCCAGCTATTTGTGCCGAGGCGCAGATCGTGGGGGCGCTTCGCACCCCGATCGCGACGCAAGGCCGCTCCTACAGGGGCCGCGCTGGCATGCATTGCCTGCTGATACGCGCTATCGTGTACCCATTCCCCACCAACACCACCCGCACCATGACCGACATCGAACGCTACCTGCGCGCCGCCACCCGCGACAACACCCGGCGCAGCTACCAGGCCGCCATCGAACACTTCGAAAGCCACTGGGGCGGCTTCCTGCCGGCCACTGCCGAGAGCATCGCCCGCTACCTGGCCGACCACGCCGACCAGCACGCGGTCAGTACCCTGCGCCAACGCCTGGCCGCGCTCAGCCAATGGCACGTGGCACAGGGTTTCCCCGACCCGACCAAGGCGCCCTTGGTGCGCCAGGTGCTACGGGGCATTCGCACCCTGCACCCGACGCCGCCGAAGCAGGCCGCGCCACTGTTGCTGCAGCACCTGCAAACCGCCGTAGCCTGTTTTGAAGAAGAGGCCCGGGTGGCCCGCGAACAGCACAACCTGGCTGACCTGCGCCGGGCCCGGCGCGACAGTGCGTTGCTGCTACTGGGTTTCTGGCGTGGTTTTCGCGGTGATGAGCTGGCGCGCTTGCGCGTCGAGCACATCCAGGCCGAGGCCGGTGTCGGTATTACCCTGTTTCTGCCGCGCAGCAAGGGTGACCGCGAAGCACTGGGTGTGCAGCACCGCACCCCTGCCCTCAAGGCCTTGTGCCCGGTCACGGCCTACCTGCAATGGCTGGAGGTTGCCGGCATTGCCCACGGGCCGGTGTTCCGCAAGCTCGACCGCTGGGGCAACCTTGGCGACAGCGCGCTCAACAGCAACAGCCTGGTCGGCCTGCTGCGGCGCATGCTGGAACGTGCCGGGGTACCCGCGGCGCTGTATACCGGCCACTCGTTACGGCGCGGTTTTGCCACCTGGGCTACCGCCAACGGTTGGGAATTGAAATCGCTGATGAGCTACGTGGGCTGGAAAGACGCCAAGTCGGCGCTGCGCTATATCGACGCGGCGCAGCGCTTTGGCGAGCTGGCCGCGTTGCCGGCCAGCCAGGTGCAAGCGCTTATTCCCTGAAGCTGTGCCGGGCGACGCCGCCGGTTTCCGGGCGGATGGCGTACAGGTCGCCTGCATCGGGGTAATGGTGCAGGTCCTCGGCGCTCATGTCAAAGCGCGCCGTACTGATGTACAAGGTGTTCAGCCCCGGCCCGCCAAAACAGCAACTGGTAGGGCACGGTACCGGCATCAATACCTGGTCGGTCAAGTGGCCATGGCGGTCGTAGCGCAGCAGGCAACTGCCATGGTACTGGCACACCCACAACCCGCCTTCGCGGTCCAGTGCCAGGCCATCCGGCCGCCCCAGTTCGGCCGGGGTTTCGGCAAACAGGGTAACGTCGCCCAGGCGCCCTTCGGCAAGGTACGCCGCACGGTAGATCGCGCGTGCCGCCGAATCGACGAAGTACACCGTCTGCCCGTCCGCAGACCAGGCAATGCCGGTAGGCAAGGCGATGTCGTCGTGGATCACCTGGTCATTCAATTGCCGGTCATAACGGAACAGCGCCCCGGTGTTGCCACTGAGGGCATCGTCCATCAAACCGGTAACGAAGCGGCCTTGCGGGTCGCAGCCGCCGTCGTTGAAGCGGTAGGACGGGCGCGGATGAACCGACGCCGAATGCTGGCGTACCTTGCGCGTTGGCACATCGAAGATCGCCACGCTGGCGTCCTCGGTAAAGACCAGGTTGCCGCGGTCGGTCAGTGCCAGGGCACCAATACGTGCGGCAGACTCGTAAAGGGTCTGGACTTCGCCATCGGGCATCAGGTAATTGATTCGCCCACCGGAAATATCGATAAAGTACAGCGCACTGCTGCGCTCATCCCAGACCAGGCTTTCGCCAAGGTCGGCGCGGGTGTTGGCGACCTTGACCGGTACGTAGTTGCATTCCTTGATGCGGTTCCAGCGTTCGGCCACCTGCGCCAGGTCGCCGGCCTGCACGCGGCCAAGGTCGCGGGGGTAGCTGACGCCGCTGTTCTCATTGAAGCGGGTAGCGGTGAACTGGCCATTGCTGGCGCGCAGGATGTAGCCGGTGTCATGGCACAGCGCGCTGGCCAGGTACAAAACACCCGGTGTCACCCATTCGGGTTTCAGCTCTTCGGGCGGCTGGGTAATGCCCCACATGCGGGTTTTGGCGACCGGTGAAATGGCATTGACCAGAATGCCGTATTCCTGGCCCTCCATGCTCAAGGCATTCATGATGCCGACCTGGGCCATCTTGCCGGCGGCATAGGCCACCAGCCCAGGTTGCGCATAGCGCTGGTACATGGCGCGGTCCGAGGTGGTCAGCACCACGCGTGGTGCCGCGGAGCGCTTGAGGTGTGGCCAGGCATGCTTGGCCAGCCACACGGGGGCCTGCACATTGATACCGAGGGCGCGCTGCAGAAAGGCGTCTTCCTGGGCCTCGATACGCTGGTAATCGACCCAGCCGGCGTTGTGGATAAGGATATCCAGTGCACCGAAATGCGCGATGGCCAACTCGATCAGTTGCTTGCAGGCACCCTCGTCTTCCAGCCGGCCGGTGTGACCGACCACTGCAAAACCCTTGGCGCGCATGGCCGCCAGTGCATGTTCCAGTGCCGAAGCGTCCTGCCCCTGCCCTGAACGGTCGGTGCCCAGGTCGCTGATGACCACCCGCGCACCGCGTTCGGCCAATGCCATGGCATAGGCCAGGCCCAGGCCCTGTGCGGCACCGGTGATGACCGCAACTTTGTTGTGGAAAGGGTCTGTAACGGGCATTTCTGGCTACCTTCAATTCTCCTTTTTACGATATCAACAAAAAAATCAATGACTTAATATTAAAAGCATGCAACTTTGATATCTCATGGATATCACCGCCGGGCACCGTGCTCAAGGGAAGCTGGATGATCGAGACACGTTTGCTCAGGCAGTTCATCGCCGTGGCTGAAGAATTGCACTTTCACAAGGCTGCCGAGCGCCTGCACATGGCCCAACCACCGCTGAGCCAGGCGATCAACCGGCTTGAGGAAAAGCTCGGGTTCAGCCTGCTGCTGCGCAACAAGCGCGGGGTGCGCCTGACCGCCGCTGGCGCGGCCTTTCTCGACACGGCATATCGCACGCTGGCCGAGCTGGAACAGGGTATCGAGTACGCCCGCCATGTGTCTGCCGGCGTCAGCGGCAAGCTCACCATCACCGCGATCTCTATCGCCTATTACGACTCGCTGCTGAACAGCTTGCGGCGCTTTCGCGAGGCCTACCCGAATGTGCAGTTGACCATCCGCGAAATGCCGTCGGCCTCCCAGGCCAAGGCGTTGCTGGCCGGTGAGGCAGACATTGGCTTCATGCGCCGGTTGCCACTGCCTGCCGGTACCCTGGAAGCACGCCTGCTGCTCGACGAGCAGATCGTCATGGCCTTGCCCGCCAACCACCCGAAAGCGCAGTCAGGCGCGGTGGACCTGCACGCGTTTGCCGATGAAGATTTCGTGTTTACCCCGCAAGCGTTGGGCGGTGGTTACCACGCGCAGCTGATTGCGCTGTGCGAAGCGGCGGGGTTCTACCCCAAGGTGGTGCAGGAGGCAGCGCAGATTCATACCCTGCTTGGCCTGGTGGCCTGTGGTTTTGGCGTGGCCCTGGTACCTGAATCGTTTGCCCGCTCCACGCCCCCCGAGCGCGTGAAGTTTTGCCCGATCCAGCCCATCGATGAGCAACCGGCGGCGGGGCTTGGGTTGTACATGAAGTGGAGCGCCCAGAATACCTCGCCGGCGCTGGCCAACTTCATTGCCATGTTCGATTCAGCCCGACAAGGTTGCCTGGAACATCACATAACTCATTGATTTAGCGGGGACCTGTGGGAGCGGGTTCACCCGCGAATGCGGCGGTAAAACCAGCATCGCATTCGCGGGTCAACCCGCTCCCACAGGGTTCAGCACATGCCTCTGGATTTTGATCAGAACTTTTTCGCACAGCGCCACAAGCGGCCAATGTCGCAGGCCCGCGCCTGCAGCAGTTCGGCGGCATTGGCACACGCCTGCTCCAGGCTCATCGGGCCACTGGCCAGGGCAAAGGCTGCATCGACACCCTGGGCATACAACTGCTGGTAACCCTCACCCAAGGTTCCGGCCAGCACTACCACCGGTACGCCATGGCGCTTGGCAACCCGGGCCACGCCCATTGGCGTCTTGCCGCGCAGTGTCTGCGCATCGAAGCGGCCCTCACCGGTCACCACCAGATCCGCGCCTTGCACCAGGGCGTCGAGCCCGGCCAGTTCGGCCACCACTTCTACCCCCGGGCGGAACTGCGCGCCCATGAACGCCCGGGCGGCGAAGCCCATGCCACCGGCAGCACCACAACCCGGGTAGTCACGTACATCCTCACCCAGCAGTTGCGCGCAGTGGTCGGCGAAGTGCCCCAGCGCCTGGTCCAGTGCCAGCACCTGCTGCGGGTTGGCGCCTTTCTGCGGGCCGAAGATCGCTGAAGCACCGTTGGCCCCGCACAGCGGGTTGTCGACGTCTGCAGCAACTTCGAATTGCACCTCGGCCAGGCGGGGGTCGAGGTTGCTGGCGTCGATGCGGGCCAGCCTGGCCAGGGCCAGGCCGCCCTCTTCCAGCGCATGCCCTTCGGCATCCAGCAGGCGCAGGCCCAGGGCGCGCAACATGCCGCTGCCGGCGTCGTTGGTGGCGCTGCCGCCAATGGCCAGCACCACGCGCTGCGCACCGGCCGCCAAGGCGGCGGCAACCAGCTCACCGGTACCCCAGGTGCTGCTGCGGCAGGCATCACGCTGGCCGGTTGGCACCAGTTGCAGGCCGCTGGCCTGGGCCATTTCGATGATTGCCGTGCGGCTTTGCGGCAACCAGCCCCAACCAGCCTCGACACTTTGCCCCAGCGGCCCACGCACGGTCTGGCGACGCAACTCGCCCTGGCTGGCCGCCAGGATCGCGTCCATGGTGCCTTCGCCGCCGTCGGCCATCGGGCACTCGAGCAGCTGCGCGCCCGGCCACGCCTCGCCCAGGCCCGCAGCGATGGCGCGGGCGACACCGGCAGCGTCGAGGCTGTCCTTGAACGAGTCGGGGGCAATGACGATCTTCATGGGGGATTCTCCTGTCCTGATGGCCGCATGCTGACAGGTGGCTGCCAAGGTGGCCTCGGTCAAATGCACAAAACGCCGGGTGGGTTGTTTGGGCAGATGCCTTCGCGGGTGGGTCGGATCATTTGAAGGAGCGGGGGGGGGGGGGGGGGGGGGGGGGGGGGGGGGGGGGGGGGGGGG
>NZ_JACVZC010000139.1 GCF_016658545.1 Pseudomonas sp. S37
CGCCCCCCCGCTCAAGCGCACCGGCCCTTCCCAATACGGGAACCGGGTCTGCATCCAAGCCTGCGGCTCCACGGCCTCCACCTGTACATCCACCCCCTGCCCCGGCACCTGCACCCGCCAGCGCGTCGGCACCTGCTTGCCGTTTTTCTGCCTCGTCCAAGCCAGCGCCTGCAGCTGGATCTGCGCCCCTTGCAACGCCACCACCTCTCCCTGCGGCCCGACCCAGGTCCCGGCACGATACGGCTCACCTTGCGCCTCACGCACCTGGAACAACATCAGCCTGGCACCACTGTCCAGGTGCAGCGAGAACCAGTCCCAGCCCGTCTGCCCCGCCGCCAGTGGCTGGCTGCTCCACTCCCGATCCAGCCAGGCCTGGCCAGTCACCACGATGCACATGCCGCCACGTTCCACCTCCCCGCGCACACGGTAAAACGGCTGGCTGTAGTAGTACGAAGCTTGCCCCTTGCCAGACTTCTCGCTGTAGCCCTGATCCCCATGCAGCACCAGCGGTCGCTCGCTGCGCAAGTGCAAGTCGTAGCGGAAGCCCTCACCACCCGCCGTCATCTGCACGTTGTCGATAGTACCCCTGCCCTGCAGCGACCAGTCATTGATCCACGCCCGAAACGGCTGGGCCTGCACCCCGGCCTGGCCGATGCCTCCACGCGCCAGGGTTTCAGCCGACTGATGGCCGC
Organism: Pseudomonas sp. S37; assembly: GCF_016658545.1. Taxonomy (GTDB): domain Bacteria; phylum Pseudomonadota; class Gammaproteobacteria; order Pseudomonadales; family Pseudomonadaceae; genus Aquipseudomonas. Next base: position 693 of record NZ_JACVZC010000139.1, read on the forward strand.
CCGGGCCGGTCAACGCCGCGTGCCCCATCCACAGGTTCGGGCTGTTCCAGTCGCCGGTCTCCGGGCCGGGGCGCAAGGCCGAGCGGAACAGCGTCCACTGCGCGCCCCAGTCACGCCCATGGGCATCCTTGAGGTTGGCAGTGACGTACCACCACTCGATGCGAAAGCCATCGTGGGCGCCATGATCGCGTGGAAATACCAGCTGATGCTCGCGGGTCACCTGGCTGAATTCGCCCGCCTGCTGCCCGAGCCCGGCATAGCTTTGCGGTGCCGGCTGATCACAGCCGCACAGCAACCCGCAGAGCAACAGCCAGGCATTACGCTTCATCGGCAAATGGCCTCAACAGTTCACGCGGCTGGCGACGCGCCAGCTGCCACAGCGGCCAGGCGCTGGCCAACAGGCTGGTAAGCAAGCCCAGCATGGCCAGTTGCAGCAGCTGCGCGGGGAACACGTGGAGCGGCAAGCGCCAGCCGAATGCCTGTACGTTCACTACCGCGACCAGGCACCAGGCCAGCAGCACGCCCAACGGGATCGCCAGCAGCACGGTAAGGCTGCTGAGCATCAGCGTCTGGCCAAGGCTCAACCATGCCAGCCGTGCACGCCGTACACCCAATGCCCATAGCGGTGCCAGCTGGCTCAGCCGGGCCTGGCCCAGCGTCAGCAGGTTGATGAACAGCGCCACGCCGGCCACGCCCAGGGTAAGGCTGTTGAGCGCGGCAGTGGCGGCGAAAGTGCGGTTGAACACATCGGTCGACCAGCGTTTCAGCCGTGCCTGCTCGACCACGCGGCTGTCGTCCAGGTGGTAGCGCTGTTGCAACTCGGCCTTGATCAACGGCCCTTGTTCGGCAAGCAGGTCGACGCTCAACCCTGTCAGTGCTGCGTCTGGCCAATGTTCACGCAGCCAGTGGGCATTGACCAGTACATGCCCCTTGGGGTTGCCGTAATCGGCATAGATAGCCACAACAGTCAGGGCTGGTGAGTAACGTGCAGGCATTGCAAGGCTATCGCCCAATTGCAGTTTCAGTCGCCTGGCCAACTGCTCGCTGAGCATCACTGCCCGCCCGCTGGCCAATTGCTCCCAGGCGTGAGGCTGTTGTTGCAGCAACGGCCAGCGGGTTCGGTAGACCGGGTGATCGACAATACCCTGGACTTGCACCGGCCAGCCTTGCAGCTGCGTTTCGACGCGCCAGCCAGGCAGCACCACACTGACTGCCGGTTGCTGACCAAGCCACTCGGCCAGCTGTAAACCCTGGGCTGTATCGCGTGGGGTCACGTACAGGTCGGCGGACAAACGCTGGTCTAGCCAGCTGACAAAGGTCTTGCGAAAACCCTCGGTCATGCTGCCCACGCCAACACTGGCGGCCAGCGCCAGCAGCAAGGCCATCAGCGCCAGGCTCAGGGCAGGCAGCTGCTGCCGGCTGTCGGCGACGAACCATTGCGCCAATGGCCGCCGGCAACGCCGCGCCAGCCAGGCCAGCACCCGGTCAAGCAAGGCCGGCAACAACAGCGCCGCCGCCAGCAACAGCGCTGCCAGCATGGCGAACGCGCTGGCCAGGCTATTGCCGAGCACACCCCAACCCAAGGCCAGCAAAAGCAACAGGCCTGCCACCCCAGCCTGACGTTTCAACCACTGCCCCTGTGCCAACCGCCAAGCCTGGGGCTGCGCCAGCGCCAGCAACGGTAACCGCGCTGCCCGCAATACACTGCTCAGCCCTGCCAGCAAGGCACCGAGTACACTCACCAACAGCCCGCCCAGCCACCACCACGCGGGCAGGCTCAGCGTGCCTGCAACCTGGGCGCCATAGAGGCCGCGCAGGCTGGCGGCGACATCGGGCAGCAACCGCGCAGCCAGGCCGTAACCACTGGCCACGCCGGCCAGCCCGCCCAGCACGGCGAACAGGCCCAATTCCAGTACCAGGGCCCACAGCAGGGTTTGCAAGCTGATGCCACAGGCACGCAGGTTGCGAATCAGCCCCCGCCGTTGCTCCAGCGCCAGGCCGATCGCGGCATGGGCAATGAACAGGCCGACAACGAACGCCAACAGGCCCAGGGCAGTCAGGTTGAGGTGGAAGCTGTCAGTCAGGCGCTGTAAACCACCGTCGTCTTGCTGGGGTTGCAGTTCAAGGTAAGGCGCAATGCCTGCCGGCAAAAGCCCCGGGCTACCGGCTACCAGCAATCGCGACAACTGCCCGGGAGCCTGCAGCAACGCCTGCGCATGCCCGATATCGACCACGATCACCCCGGGCGCCAATTCGGGCTGCAGCATCAACGGCGGCAGCGCCTGCCCTTCGCTGTCGTGTGCCACCTGCCCGGCGTTTACCTTCAACTGCCGCAAGGTGTCAGGCCCCACCCAGGCTTGCCCGGGCGTGCCGATGAACGCCTGCAGGTCGAACGCCTGCGGCTGCACCCCGGCAATGCTGCTGGCCGGCGGCAGGCTCAGCGGCTCGATGCCGATCAGGCGCACGCTGCGCGCCTGCTCGCCCGGCAGGCGCAAACGCCCTTCCAGCACCGGCGATACCGCCCAGCCCAGCCTGCGCAGTTGTACGTACAGCGCCTGGTCAAAGCGCTCGCCCTGGCGCGGCAGCAGTTGCGCCTGCAGCGGCCCGGCCAGTACTGCACTGGCCCGGGCATAGTCGCTGCGCGCCTGGCTGTTCAGCGCCTGCACGCCGGTCCACAGCGCTGTCGCCAGCCACAGGCCGGTGAAGATACTGACGCACTGCACGCGATGGCGCCGCCAGTGGCTGAGCAGCGCCAACAGGGCCAACGATAACAGCCTCATCAACCCGGCTCGGCCCGCACGCGACCGGCCTGCAAGTAGCATCGCTGCTGCAAGCGCGCCGCCAGCCGCGGGCTGTGGGTCACCATCAGCACACCGCTGCCGGCTTCGGCGACCAGTTGCAGCAACAGGCTCAACACTTCATCGCTACTGGCTTCATCAAGGCTGCCGGTGGGTTCGTCGGCCAACAACCAGGCCGGCCGCCCGGCCAGTGCACGGCCGATGGCGACGCGTTGCTGCTGACCGCCGGATAGCTGTTCCGGGTAGCGCGAAAGCAGGTCTGCCAGACCCAGGCGTTGAGCCAGGTAGGCGACCCAGGCAGAGTCGTGCCGGTCGGCCAGCCTGGCCTGGAAGGCCAGGTTGCTCCCCACATCCAGGCTGCTGATCAGGTTGTACTGCTGGAACACCAGGCCAATCCCCTGCCGCCGCCACTGGGCCAGTGATGCCTCCGAACGGCCGTCGGGGGGAGCCTCGTCGATCAGGATGCGGCCGCTGTCGGCACGGTCCAGGCCGGCCACCAGGTGCAGCAGGGTGCTCTTGCCACTGCCCGACTCCCCCATCAGGGCCAGGCTGCTGCTGCGCGGCAGGCGCAGGTCGACGCCCTGCAATACCGGGAGTGGGCCTTGGGGGGTGGGGAATGACTTGTGGAGGTTTTCGATGACCAGCATCGAGGGGCCTTGGTGCGGTGGGTGTCCCTTTAGGAATAGCAGATTCGGCCGGGAATACCCGGGCATCTGTGTGCTTCCCGAGATTGAAAGTGGTCGCTTTACCGTGGTTGGGCTCTGTTTTAATCGGTGATAACCATTCTCCCACTTACACTTGTTGACTTATAAAATACACAAAAAGATTAACAGCCAGACAGTAACTACGGAAACTTCCTACACGCTAAACCAGCTTTTTATTTTTTAACTTTTTGACATGAAATGAAGAAATAATTTTAGAAGCACTCGTCTAGGATCAATGTCTGTTTCGTTGTTCCGACACGAGGTTCAGCCATGGAAAACCCAGACGAGCAGCGCGCGAATGGCAACGTCGACAGCGCCTTGAAGGACGCCCACCAGTACAACTACTTTCAACTGATTGAGTGGCTTTACCAGTTGCATGGCGATGACCTGGAGCAGCGCCCCGCCGACCGCGAGACGCGCCGCCGTTTACGCCTGGAAGTGTCGCCGAAACTGTCTTTCCCGATTGCCGATGTGCTACGGGCCGACAGGCTGGGTGATGACGGGCGCCTGCTCGGCAGGTGCTTCGCCCTCTGCTTCAGGCGCTGGCTTGGGAGGCGCCGGATCGGCTGGCGGCACAGGCCGCTCCGGCTGGCTGATGAACTCACCGGGCGGGTCGATCAGCACCGCATCGTCACCCACCCACCAGTCGATATCGAACAGCAGGTCTGGATCGGCGCCGGCCCGTTGAGCCGAACTGCGTTCGGTGCGGGTCAAGGCGAAGCGTTGGTCCGAACGACTGACAAAGCTCGACTTACCCGCGTTCTGCTCGCCCAGGATGAGATACCACGGCACATCGTAGCGATGCCCGAGGCCACCCTGGCTGTCGCGCAGGCGCGTCAAGCTGCCATCGAGGGCACGCTGTTGGGCCTGCAAGTACACCAGGCAGGGATCCTCCACCTCACGCCTCAGCTGCTGCCGCTCACGCACGATCAAGCGATTGCGACGGTGCACCAACGCGCTCCACACCAGCAGCGGTAACACCGCAAGCAGCACGGTGACGGCAACGCGCATGGGCAGCTCGGCCAGGGGCTGCTGGCCACGCCACTGCCACTGAGGCCCCCACCACCATAACCCGAACACTGCGGCTGCAACGCAGAGCAATGTAGCGACCAGGACGATGGGCATTGACTGGCGCTGTAACAACGATAAACCACGCAGCAGACTGTCCTTTTTCACTTTCATGGCGGCAAACCTTACCGACTGCAGTTTTCGATGAATGACGTACCCTCATGGCACGAACCGAAAAAGACAGTAACAGCCGCTTAAATCATTTATCAATGCCCACGAAAACGAAATAAGCGCTAACACTTTTCCTGAAGACGCAACGTAGCAATCTGAACTAAAGAATTAATAACCACGCACCTCACCACAACATTAAAACCGTAACTTGTAGGAACCTTCCTACAACTCATCCCGAATCCATTTTTATTGATTCTGGCAAAACCCTTTAAATAGAGCGCTTCAAACAATAAACATGAAGTTCAAACAATGGTTCCTGCAGGAACAACAGACCCTTCGAGAACTGGGTAACGACTTTGTCGAGGACAACCCGCGCCTGGCGCCTTATCTCGGCAGCATGGCATCGGACCCGGAAAGCGCGTACCTGATGGAACACTTCGCCTTCCTCACGGCTCCGGGTTGCCGTTGTAGCCGCAGATGGCGTCGTGTTGGGTTTTCAGGGCTTCGCCTACTTCATCTTGGTCCCCGGCATCCTGGGCGAGATGATCGCGGGCTTCGCTGGCAAAGGTGGTGTGGTACTCCTGGGCAGTCTTCAGGCGCTCGGCGGTTTCGGCGAGGTCGGTGTGATGTTGCACGGCACGAGCGCGCAGTTCGGTGGTCAGCAACAAGCCACCGCCCGCACGGATCACACCGTGGGTATCGGTGCGCAGTTCGAAACCTTGCCCACGGGGCTGGCCGCCGAAGTGGCGCGGGTGGGTCAGGTAGCCCAGGTACAAGGCCGTGTGGTCGTGGTCGCTCATCAACGCAGCGCTGATCTGCCCGGTGGTGTCGTCCAGGCGCAGTTCGTTGTGGCGCTTGCCGTGGTGCTCCTTGCTGCGGATCGGGCTCAACGCCTTGAACTCGGGCAGGCGATACGGCGTGCGGTTGACGATGTGGTAGCTGCGCCCGGTGATCATCGGCTGGTCGGGGTCGCCGTTGAGAAAGCTGACCACCACCTCCTGGCCGATGCGGGGTATCGCCACATGACCCCAGGTGGCGCCGGCCCAGGCCTGGGTCACGCGCACCCAGCAGGAACTCTTGTCGTCGTCCTGGCCGCGGCGGTCCCACGGAAACTGCACGCGCACGCGGCCATGCTCGTCGCAGTAGATTTCCTCACCGGGCGGGCCGACCACCTTGGCCATTTGCGGGCCTTCGACCACCGGTTTGGGGCAGGCAGGGGCGTGCCATTCGACAGTGGCCGGTATCAGCGTGGCGGTGAGCGTGTACGAGGTGCCGATTTCGGCCTCGGCGGCATCCTCTTCCAGCGAAGTGAACTGGCGGCCTTCATGCTTGATGAGTAGCGGTCGCCAGAGGATGTTCATGTCTTCGCGGGCATGCCCGGTCAGCTGGAAGGCGATACCGGGCTGCAGGCGAGCATCATCCCCTGTGACCTCGGCCACGCGCGCATCCCCGAACAGGGCGTCGGCGCGGGTCTGGGTAAACGGCTTGCCAGCGTTGTCATGCTTGTAGCGACCGGGGTAGTCGTAGCGCTCGTAGTCGTTGCCCTGGTTGCCCATGTCCTTGGCGTACATCGTGTGTTCGTGGTTGTAGCGCGGGTGGGTGAAGGTGTAGTCGCGCTGCACCTGCACGCTAGTGCGGACCTGCTCGCGGTAGGCAAAGTGGTGCAGACAAGGCTGCTGCTCCATGCCACCTCGGTTGGCGACGTACAGTACGGGCTCGCCTTCCAGGCTGCCGAACTGGTTGATCCTGTCGGCCTGTACCACGCCGTGGCCGGCTTCGCTGTGCTCGAAGATCGAGATCAGGCCTTCCTCGGCCGACAGGCGCCAGAAGAAATCCAGGTCCAGGTCACCGGCCTGCACGCAGAACTCGCGGCTCTGGTGCGGGTTGACCAGGTACTGGGTCAGCGTGCCCCACAGGCGCTCGTCGAACAGTTCCTCCAGCAGTTGCGGCACCGGGCGGTGCTGGAAGATGCGCCAGTCCGATTGCAGGCCGGCGCGGGCCAGTTGCGGTTCGATCACGGCGCGGTAACGGGTACGGTGGTGGCCGGTCTTGCCTTGCTCGAAGCTGCTGATCAGGCCATGTACATGGCGCACCGCCTCATCTTGCTGCCAGATGGTCAGCACGGCGGGCTGGTCGAGCAGGGTGGCGAAATCAGCGTCGTCGGCGAAGCTGACCAACTCGACTTCCAGGCGATAAAGCTGGCTGACGCCCTCGTTCAGTTCGAACGACACGACATCAAATGAAATGGCCTCGTCGGCCGGTGTACTGAAGGTAAAACGCACATCATTCAAATTGCTCATGCAAACTCCTGCGGGTCATCCCATCGGGCAGGTTATGGAGCCAGGCGCATCGCAAAGCGCGCGGCTGTAAGTGCACGGAAGACCGTAGCGAGGAATCCATGTAGATTTTTTGAATGGGTGTGTGTTTGTGTACTGCTGTAGAAGTTCGAGGTTTCCTTTGCCTGCTTTAGGGGGGGCGGGAAATGCCGCCGCCTGGCTTTTCGAGCCCTTGTAGATGAAGTCGGTCGCATGCCCGGTGTACTGGCCGGCCGTGGCGTGCAGGATGCCGCCCGCGTTGTAGGTGGTACTGCTGCCACCGGCCTGGATCACCAGTTCCTCCTTGGCAGTGAGGGTGATGCGTTCGGCGGTGACGCTGACCTTGAGCTTGGCCAGCAGGTTGATGTTGTCCTTCAGCGCTTTCAGGTCGATGTCGCCGGAGGCCGCGATCAGTCGCCAACCCATGCTCTGCACGAATTGCCGCACGCCACGGCTGGCACTGATCAACAGGCGTTTGCCGATGGCCATGCTGGTATGGCCGCCTGTACTCAGGCCCAGGTGTTCGCCGCTGGCGATATGGGTCGACTCCGGGGTGGTGGTAGCGATGCCGGTCGGGCTGGCGAGCACCAGTTGCGGGTCGGCCAGTTCAGGGAAGCGGTTGGCCTCCGGGTTGCCGTTATAGCCGCAGATAGCGTCGTGTTGCTCTTTGAGCGCTTCACCCACTTCATCCTGGTCACCGGCATCCTGGGCGAGATGATCGCGGGCTTCGCTGGCAAAGGTGGTGTGGTATTCCTGAGCGACTTTCAGGCGCTCGGCGGTTTCAGCCAAGTCGGTGTGGTGCTGCACGGCACGAGCGCGCAGTTCGGTGGTCAGCAGCAAGCCGCCGCCCGCGCGGATCACACCGTGGGTATCGGTGCGCAGTTCGAAACCTTGCCCGCGTGGCTGGCCGCCGAAGTGGCGCGGGTGGGTCAGGTAACCCAGGTACAAGGCGGTGTGGTCGTGGTCACTCATCAGCGCAGCGCTGATCTGCCCGGTGGTGTCGTCCAGACGCAGTTCGTTGTGGCGCTTGCCGTGGTGCTCCTTGCTGCGGATCGGGCTGAGTGCCTTGAACTCGGGCAACCGGACGAGAGAACACCGGGGTGCCTTTGGCCAGCACCTGGGTTTCACTCAGCGCGTGGTCGACCGGCTGGAACTGCATCACCGTCATGCTCGGCAGTGGGCGCAGCACGTTGGGGGAGAGCAGCTGCAGCAAGGGGTGCGTCAGCTCGGGCAGGTGGTCTTCGATCTTCATCACCAGGCGAGGCCAACCGTTTCCCCGAACTTGCCGACCCGCAACTGGTACTCGCCAGCCCGACCGGCATCGCTACCACCACTCCAGCATCGACCCATATCGCCAGCGGCGAACACCTGGGCCTGAGCACGGGCGGCCATACCAGCATGGCCATCGGCAAACGCCTGTTGATCAGTGCCAGCCGTGGCGTGCGGCAATTCGTTCAGAGCATGGGTTGGCGACTGATCGCGGCCTCCGGCGACATCGACCTGAAAGCGCTCAAGGACAACATCAACCTGCTGGCCAAGCTCAAGGTCAGCGTCACCGCCGAACGCATCACCCTCAGTGCCAAAGAGGAACTGGTGATCCAGGCCGGGGGTAGCAGTACCACCTACAACGCGGGCGGGATTCTGCATGCCACACACTAACCTCAACGGAGAACCGATAGCAGGCAAAGGCAACATGGCCTTCTGCCCGCTATGCAAAGGTGAGTTCCCCATCATTGAGGGCAGTGACACCTACCGCGTCAATGGAGTACCCGTCGCACTCGACGGTATGAAAATCGCGTGCGGCGCCAGCTTGATCGCCAGCGCATCACACGGCAGCGTCCAGAGTTAAGTCAATCTGCGGAGCAGGCGGACTACAGATACTGCAGTATTTTGTTTGTTGCCGCCGCTCCCGACCTACGTAGCCACAATAATGCTGTTGGCGTAATCAAAGAGTCCCGTACGAGGCCGGTCAATTGGTACTGCTTGTCCATCCGGACAAAACCACCGAACGCTTCGAGCGCGATGCCGAAGGCCGCCTGCTCAGCCACACCGATGCCTTGTACCGGCGTACCCGCTGGACCTACAACGAAGCCGGGTTGATCTATCAGCGCCTCAACGCCAACGACACCACCCTCACCTACCACTGGGACAAGCTCGGCCAGCTCGAGCGCCTGCACAACGAAAACAACAGCGAAGCCAGTTTTAAGTATGACCCCGTTGGCCGACTGCTCAAGGAAACCGGCTTCGACAAGGAAACCACGCACTACCTCTACGACAACGGCAGCAACTTGCCCACTCGCCGGGTGGATGGCGACAGGACCACGCACTTTGAATACGACCCGATGGGCCGCCTCATCCAGCGCAAGGCCGGACGGCGTGGCGGTGAGCATTGGGAGGTTGAGACCTTCGCCTATGATGGCAATGGCAACCTGCTGTCAGCCAACAATGACATCTGCCGGTTGCACTGGTTCAAGCAGTGCCAGTCAGTTAAGCAATCTGGCACTCTGCGCCCCCCGCGGCACCCGCACCACTGCATACGAAACTGCAATCACCACAATCGCAATAAGGCATTGCCCCAGGCTCACTCGCATGCCGGGGTCAAAGGCCATGCTCACCAACACCGCCACGATCGACCCGGTGACCAGCAGCGGCAACCACGGGTGGCCCCACATGGCAAATTTCAGTGAACCTTCAGCCACCCATTGGCGCCGTAGCTTGAGCTGCGACAGGCAAATGACCAGGTAGACAAACAGGAAGACCGTGCCGGAGGAGTTGATCAGGAACTGGAACACCGTATCCGGCCACAGCGCTGCAATCACCACACAGCCATAGCCCACCAGGGTCGAGGCAATCACCCCGCGCACCGGCACACCCTTGCCGCTGACCTTGGCCACCCAGCGTGGCGCCTCGCCATTGGAGGCCAGTACGTAGAGTAGTCGCGATGAGGTGTACAGCCCGGCGTTGAGCACCGACAGTACCGCCACCAGGATGACCACGGTGAGCATGTCGCCAGCCCCTGGGATACCGATGTGTTCAAGCGTGCTGACAAAAGGCGACTTGCCGGGCGTGATCGAGGTCCATGGCTGCGCCACCACGATGAAGAACGTCGCCAGCACGAAGAACACCAGGATACGCAACATCACCGTGTTGACCGCCTTGCGGATATTGCGCGACGGGTCTTCGGACTCCGCTGCCGCCAGGGTGGCAACCTCGACGCCGGTCATGGAGAAGATCACCACCACCACACCGGTGAACAACGAGCCCACGCCATGCGGCAGGAAGCCGCCGTGCTGGGTAAGGTTGGCAAAGCTGGCGTCGGAGCCAGGCCACAGCTTGAACACATACAGCCCGGCCACCACCAGGAATACCACGATGGCCGCGACCTTGATGCCGGCGAACCAATACTCGGCCTCGCCGAACGAGTGCACCGACATCAGGTTGAGCAAGGTCATGCCGACCATCAGGCCAAGGGCAATCACCCACACCGGGATATCGGGCAGCCAGGCATTGATGATCTGCCCGCCGACCACGGCTTCGAAGCCGACCACGATCACCCAGAAGTACCAGTACAACCAGCCCGTCATGTAACCCGCCGGGCGCCCGAAGGCCATGCGGGCATAATCGACGAACGAACCCTTGGCCGGGTGCGCGGCGGCCATTTCGCCGAGCATGCGCATGACCAGTGCGACGATCAGCCCGGTGATGGCATACGTGATGAAGGCTCCCGGGCCGGTTGATGCAATGACCGCACTGGAGCCTACGAACAATCCGGCCCCGATTACACCGCCCAGGGCCAGCATGCTGATGTGCCGGGTTTTCAGGGCACGCTTGAGACGCGGATCATGTTCCGACTGAATCGGCATTGGTTGTCTCCTTTTATTCTTAGTAATCAACACCGCCTTTTCAGAAGGTTATGCATGCCCCTGGGCACGGCATAGCGCCAAAATGCGCGTACGCTCACGCCCACCTGTACAAATGTATGAACGCTGAATAGGCCTGCAAGGCCGCTCCTACAGTGTCCATGCTGATTCAGTGAGTTTTGTGCAGGTCGGGAGCTGGCGCCTGGCAGCCAGCCCCGCCTCAACCGAACAAACCTCAAGCCATGGCAATCGGCCTGCTGCTGCTTCGTCAGGGGGTGACGCCCTGGCTTACGCAAAGTGCACACTGCGCATCAATGGATCCATAAAAGTCCGATAATCGAACGAAACCCGTAAAAACATCGACATTGATGTTGACCACTCCCGTCCAGCAAAGCTCTAATGGATCCATTAAATAAAAACAAACATCCCGGAGAGCCTCCCCATGTACCCCAAAAACACCTGGTACGTCGCCTGCACCCCTGACGAGATCGCCGCCAAGCCCCTGGGCCGGCAGATCTGCGGGGAAAAGATCGTGTTCTACCGTGGCCACGAGAACCGCGTAGCGGCCGTCGAGGACTTCTGCCCTCACCGTGGTGCGCCACTGTCGCTGGGCTATGTCGAGGACGGCAACCTGGTGTGCGGCTACCACGGCCTGGTCATGGGCTGCGATGGCAAGACCGTGTCGATGCCGGGCCAGCGGGTACGTGGCTTTCCTTGCAACAAGACTTTTGCTGCGGTCGAGCGCTATGGCTTCATCTGGGTCTGGCCCGGCGATCAGGCGCAGGCCGACCCGGCGCTGATCCCGCACCTGGAATGGGCAGTGAACGATGAGTGGGCCTATGGCGGCGGGCTGTTCCACATCGGCTGCGACTATCGCCTGATGATCGACAACCTGATGGACCTGACCCACGAGACCTACGTGCACGCCTCCAGCATCGGCCAGAAGGAAATCGACGAGGCGCCTCCGGTCACCAGCGTCACCGGCGATGAGGTGGTCACCGCCCGGCATATGGAAAACATCATGGCCCCGCCCTTCTGGCGCATGGCCCTGCGCGGCAATGGCCTGGCCGACGACGTGCCGGTGGACCGCTGGCAAATCTGCCGCTTCACCCCGCCCAGCCATGTGCTGATCGAAGTGGGCGTGGCGCATGCCGGCAAGGGTGGCTACCACGCCGCGGCACAGCACAAGGCTTCGAGCATCGTGGTCGACTTCATTACGCCGGAAAGCGACACCTCGATCTGGTACTTCTGGGGCATGGCGCGCAATTTCGCGGCACACGATCAAACGCTGACCGACAACATTCGCGAAGGCCAGGGCAAGATTTTCAGCGAAGACCTGGAGATGCTCGAACGCCAGCAGCAAAACTTGCTGGCCAACCCCGAGCGCAACCTGCTGAAGCTGAACATCGATGCCGGCGGCGTGCAGTCACGCAAGGTACTGGAGCGGATCATCGCCAAAGAGCGTGCGCCGCAGCCGCAACTGATCGCCACCAGCGCCACGCTTGCCTGAGGAACCGCCAACATGATCGATGCCGTAGTGGTATCCCGTAACAATGAAGCGCAGGGCATCTGCAGTTTCGAGCTGGCGGCAGCCGATGGCAGCCTGCTGCCGGCGTTCAGCGCTGGCGCGCACATCGATGTACATTTGCCCGACGGGCTGGTGCGCCAGTATTCGCTGTGCAACCACCCTGAGGAACGCAACCGCTATGTGATCGGCGTGCTCAACGACCCGGCTTCGCGAGGCGGCTCACGCTGCCTGCACGAGCAGGTCCAAGCCGGTGCCCGGCTGCGTATCAGCACGCCGCGCAACCTGTTCCCGCTGGCCGAGGGCGCGCAGCGCAGCCTGCTGTTTGCCGGCGGCATCGGCATTACCCCGATACTGTGCATGGCCGAGCAGCTGTCCCACAGCGGCCATGACTTCGAGCTGCACTACTGCGCCCGCTCCAGCGAGCGTGCGGCATTTGTCGAGCGGATTCGCAGCGCGCCGTTTGCTGGTCGGCTGTTCGTGCATTTTGACGAGCAGCCGGAAACGCGATTGGATATCGCCCATGTACTGGGCGCCCCGCAAGAAGATCTGCACCTGTATGTGTGTGGGCCGGGCGGGTTCATGCAACATGTGCTGGACAGTGCCAAGGGGCTGGGCTGGCAAGAGGCCAACCTGCACCGCGAGTACTTTGCAGCGGCGCCAGTGGATGCCAGCAACGACGGTAGCTTCGCGGTGCAGGTTGCCAGCACGGGGCAGGTGTTCGAGGTGCCCGCCGACCAGACCGTAGTGCAGGTACTGGAGCAGAACGGCATCGAGATCGCCATGTCGTGCGAGCAAGGTATTTGTGGCACCTGCCTGACCCGCGTGCTGCAGGGCACGCCGGACCATCGCGACCTGTTCCTTACCGAAGAGGAGCAAGCGCAGAACGATCAGTTCACGCCCTGCTGCTCGCGGTCAAAAACACCGTTGCTGGTGCTGGATATCTGAGCCGGTTCACGCAGTCGGCAGGATGACCTGCATGCCCGCATCTGCCGCGGCCCCGCCGAAGGTTTCGGCGTAACGCAGGGTGGCATTGGCGTGCTCGCGCATGATTGCTTCGGCGCGGGCACCCTGGCGGTTGACCAGGGCGTCGAACACTGCGTGGTGCTGCATGTGGGCAAAGTTGAAGCGCCGGTACTCGCGGGCCAGGTCATGGCGGTCCACCGCCAGCGCAGTGACCGAGGCGAATGGCAGGTGATCGTTGCGCGCCAGGGCGACGGCAATGGCCGGGTTATGGCTAGCTTCGATGATCACGTGGTGAAAGCGCATGTTGAGGTCGTGGTAGGCCTGCAGGTCTTCTTCGGTCACGAAGCCCTTGTCGAACAGCTGGTCGCCATCGACCAGGCATTGTTGCAGCGTTGCACGAGCGTGCGCAGACAAGCCACGCTCGGCGGCCTGACGGGCGGCCAACCCCTCCAGCACGCCACGCACCTCGACCGCACCGGCGATGTCATCGGCGCTGACCGAGCGCACCTGAAACCCGCGGCCACCAAAGCGAACCAGCAGGCCTTCCTGCTCAAGGGTGCGGAATGCCATGCGCACCGGCATGCGTGAGACGCCGAACAGCTCGGCGGTGGGGACTTCCATCAGGCGCTCGCCCGCCGCCAGCTCGCCCGAGGCGATCATCTTGCGCAACGCGACCAACACCATTTGACCGGGCTTGCTCATCCAGGCGGCTTCCAGAAACAGAAGCGGGCATCTTAGCGCAAGCCGGAAGCTGTTGCTGGCCTGTTGAGGCTGGCTGGGTCGTAGGAGCGGGTTTACCCGCGAAAGGGCCGGACCTGCCGGCCTATTTCTAGCGACCATTTACCGTTGCAGCC
>NZ_JACVZC010000013.1 GCF_016658545.1 Pseudomonas sp. S37
GCCATGGGCGCAGCACGGCCATGGCGCTACACTGAAGTCCAGGATGCACCATCTCGCCAGCTGTCAGAAAGCATGCCCCACCAGTGGCCCGAAAGTTTCTTCAACGACCTCACGTGCCAGCGCGTTATCCAGTGCAGCACGGGAGGCGGTATTGTCGAACGAACTCGGATCGCACGTCCCGAATCACGCCCTTAAACGACGTTTATTGACATCCCTCTGGAGGGCAGGATTGCAGCCAACTCCATCAAGGATGTAAGCATCATGAAGGCTCCAACCACTGCCACTACTGCTCCTACCCAATTCGTTCAGGTGAATGATCGTCGCCTGGCTTATCGAACCATTGGCAGCGGCCGCCCACTGGTATTGCTGGTGCGCTATCGCGGCACCATGGACGATTGGGATCCGCTGTTCCTGGATAACTTGGCCGGGCGCGGTTTTCAGGTGACTGTCTTTGACTACAGCGGGCTGGGCCAATCAAGCGGCACACCGAGCTACAACCCCGGAGCACTGGCCAAGGATGCAATAGAACTCATCCAGGCGCTGGAGCTCGGCAAGGTTGTGATTGGTGGATGGTCACTCGGGGGAATTGCCGCTCAGGTTGTGCTGGCGCAGGCGCCACAGTTGGTAAGCCATGCCGTACTGATTGGTACGACGCCACCCGGTCAGCTGGTCAAACCTGGTGAAGCCCTGTTCTATGAGATGGCTCGTCGAGAAAATGACTTCGAGGATTTCGTACGCTTGTTCTTCGAGCCAGCCTCGAAGAACAGTCGTGCAGCAGCCGAAAAGGCCTGGGCGCGACTGACTTCACGTGAGGAGGATCGCAGCCCCCAAGTCCCTGTCGAGTGGGCCGCTCAGCAACTCGGAGACGGGCCGAAGAACCCCGTATTCCCAGTCGAGGCGGTGTTGCAGGCCCTGAAGAGCACCACCATTCCCGTGCTCCACCTGGGGGCCGATCACGACATCGTGTTCCCGGTCGAAAACTGGTATGCCCTGAGCAGCCAGTTGCCGACGCTGACGCTCGTCAGCTTCCCTGCCGCTGGCCAGGGGCCTCACATGCAGCACCCTGAGGCGGCTGCCAATCACATCGCGGCTTTCATCTCGGCTTAGCTTAACTGAGGGCCACCCCGGTGGCCATTCCTCCCTCATCCGGTCACAACTCGTCTGGCGTCCCTACGCACTGCCTGAGGCGGAACGCCAAGCCCGCGAATGAACACTTCTCGCATGTGCCGGCGATCTCTGAAACCCGTTTCTCTGGCCACTACATCCAAGCTGTGGCGACTCTGCTCGATCATCAGCCGGGCAGCTTCAAGGCGCAGGCTTTCCACGGCCTTCGCCGGTGACTGGCCCGTCTCTGCAGTAAACACCCGTGTGAACTGCCTGGGGCTCAAATGCGCGACTTCAGCCAGCTCCTCCACACTGAGTGGCCGGCCAAGATGCTTGCGTGCGTAATCCAAGGCGCTCTGGATGCGGTCAGATTTCGGCGAAAGCGTCAGCAGTTCGGAATGCTGGGATTGCCCACCGGAGCGGCGCTGATGCATGACCAGTTTTCGCGCCACCGAGCGAGCCATCTCCGTTCCGTGATCCTTTTCCACCATCCCCAATGCCATATCCAGCGCTGCAGTCATGCCCGCAGATGTCCATATCGGCCCATCCACGATGAAAATCCGATCTTCTTCGACTTCGATTTTCGGGTGCAGCTCACGCAGCTTGTTGGCAAAGGCCCAGTGTGTCGTTGCCCGCCGATTGTCGAGGACGCCAGCCTGCGCCAACACGAAGCAGCCTGTGCACAGGCCTGCCGTACGCCGCGCTCCGTCGACAAAACCTCGCACACTGGCAAGCACCTCCTCACTCGGCGGCGTCAGCGGCGTCAACGTCCCGGTGATCATCCAGGTGTCGGCCAAGCCAGGAGCGCCCAAGGGCAAGGTGTCCATGTACATCCCCAACGAGGAGCGCACAGTCCCACCCTCGATGGAAAAATTCTGGATCTTATAAGCCATTTCACCGGCAACGATGTTGGCAAACTCGAAGACCGCTTGGGTGGCCAAAGACATGACCTGGAAACCTTCAGTTATCAGATAGCCGACCCGGTGCATCGAATGACTCCATAGGTGATGTCCTAAAAACGTATCTTATGCGTCATTCAAGACGAAAGCGACCTTCTGCATCATGGCTTCACACCCAACAACGGAGCATGACCATGACGCAGCAATTCAAAGGCACCGCGCTCATTACCGGCGCCTCCACCGGGATTGGCTCGATCTACGCAGAGCGTTTGGCTCGCCGGGGCTATGACCTCGTGCTGGTGGCTCGCAACCGGGAGCGCCTCAACGCCCTGGCCAGCCGGATCACCACCGAGACCCAGCAGAACGTGGAAGTTTTCCCGGCTGACCTTTCCAAAGCAGATGACCTGGTGAAGGTCGAACGCAAACTACGTGATGACGCCAGCATCAGCCTGCTGGTGAACAATGCGGGTATCGGCACTCACACAAGCCTGATGGAAAGTGATGTCGAACGCATGGCCGAAATGATCAGCCTCAACATCACCGCCTTGACCCGCCTTACCTACGCTGCCGTTCCAGGCTTCGTCGCCCGTCAGGAAGGCGCCGTCATCAACATCTCGTCCATTGCAGGCCTTGCGCCAGAGCTGCTCAACGGTGTCTACGGTGGCAGCAAGGCCTACGTCACCGCCTTCAGCCAATCCCTGCACAAGGAGCTTGCAGACAAAGGCATCAAGATCCAGGCGGTATTGCCAGGGGCCACCGCGACCGACTTCTGGCAGATCGGCGGCCTGCCTGTCGAGAATCTCGATCCCGGCATCGTCATGTCCGCTCATGATCTGGTCGACGGTGCCCTGCAGGACTTCGACAACGATGTGCTGCTGTCCATCCCGTCGCTGCATGACGTGCACGCTTTCCAGCGCTATGAGGCCAGCCGGCAAGCATTGTTCAGCCAGTTGTCCAGTAACCAGCTTGCCCCGCGTTACAGCGCCAAGGGATCACCAGCACAGGAAACGCAATCATGACTCGCATCAATGCCCTGACCCTCGATCAGGCTCCTCCAGCCGCGCGCAGTGCCCTGCAGGGCGTGGAGAAAGGCTTGGGCTTTATTCCGAACGCGTTCGCCACCCTCGCCCATTCGCCGGCAGCCCTCGGTGGCTATCTTGCGCTGTCGCAAGCCTTGAACAAGAACAGCCTCAGCCCCGCCGAGCGTGAAGTTGTCGCGTTGGCTGCATCAGCGGTGAATGGCTGCGACTACTGCATCGCCGCACACAGCTTCTTTGGCGGCAAGGCAGGTTTGGACGCTGGTGAGCTGCTGGCGGCACGTGCCGGCACACTCGATGGCGTTGCTGCGTTCGCCAGAGCGGTGACGCTGAGCCGAGGCCAGGTCAGCGATGCGCAGCTGGCGGCGGCGCGGGAAGCAGGGCTGGATGACGCGAAAATCGTCGATGTGATCGCCCAGGTCGCCCTGCTGACGCTGACCAACTACCTCAACAATGTGGCCATGACGGACATCGATTTCCCACCTGCCGGCACGTGAGGGGCTGCGCGAGGCGTCGCCAGCGCCTCACCACTTTCATTACAAGCGAGAAAGTCTTACTGCTTTTAGGCTGTTTTTCGCGTTAATCGAAGCGAATAACCTGTGTCCACTTTTGATTCTCATAGAGGTAGCGCCATGAAGGCTGTCGTCTACACACAACCCGGATTACCTATTCAGGACGCTCAGTCTCTGTATGACGCGGAGCTCCCGGAGCCAAAGGTCGGCGCCCGTGACCTGCTTGTCGACGTCAGGGCGATTGCCGTCAACCCGGTCGATACCAAGATTCGGGCCAGCCGCGGTGGCGAGCAACCCCAAGTGCTCGGCTGGGATGCTGTCGGTGTGGTCCGTGAGACGGGCCCAGAGGTCACCCTGTTCAGGCCAGGGGATGAAGTGTTCTACGCCGGAGCCATAGATCGGCCCGGCAGCTACAGCCAGTTCCATGTGGTGGACGAGCGAATCGTCGGCCACAAGCCCAAGCGCCTGGACAACGCCAGTGCCGCCGCCCTGCCGCTGACGTCCATCACGGCCTGGGAGTTGCTGTTCGACCGTTTGGCCGTCGAAGAAAATGGCGGCAGAGGTCAAACCCTGCTGGTGGTCGGGGCGGCTGGCGGAGTGGGCTCGATCCTGGTACAGCTGGCAAGCAAGTTGACGCAGCTTACAGTGATAGGCACGGCCTCAAGACCTGAGACTCAAGCCTGGGTCAATGATCTGGGCGCCCATCATGTGATTGATCACTCCGAGTCGATCCCGCTTCAGCTGGAGGCGCTCAAACTGAATCCGATTGATTATGTAATCAGCCTGACGCACACCGACTCTTACCTGCCGCAATTGGTGGAAGTGCTTCGTCCGCAAGGCAAGCTCGCATTGATCGATGACCCGGCGCAACTGGATGTCATGCCGCTCAAGCGCAAATCGCTGTCACTGCACTGGGAGCTCATGTTCACCCGCTCCTTGTACAAGACCGAGGACATGATCAAGCAGCACCAGTTGCTCGAACGTGTTTCACAGCTGGTCGATGAGGGGATACTGAAAACGACTGTCGGGGAGCATTTCGGCGGCATATGTGCCGACAACCTCAAACGTGCCCACGCCCTGCTCGAAAGCGGCAAGGCCCGAGGCAAAATTGTTCTGGAGGGCTTTTAGACACCGCTTTGAAAAAGGCCCGCGCGTAATACCTTCAAGATGAAGCAAGCCGCTCAATCAATGGCAAGCCCGGAGCGCAGCTTTCCCCGAGGCAGCTCTCGCTCGGCAGCCACAGTGGGTGTTTCGTGAAACCGGATTGGCTCAGCAGTCTTCTCGTTTGGTTCTGATCACTGCCAGAGTCTCATCAGGGCACCATGAATTCCGCTCACTGGGTCCTGCTCAGGGTGTGGCACTCGGGCGATACGTGCCAGTGCCTGCTGGTGAGCGGCAACTTCTGGTCGCTGGATATCGTAATCTTCCTGCCCTTGGGGATAGGCGCCCACGACCAGAAAGTCGTCGCTGGACACCATGCAACGATGCCCCGTCCCTGCGGGTAAAACCAGAACATCACCCGCCTTGACCGTCAGCGCCTGCCCCGCTGCACCGCCCAACATTATCCGAGCCTGGCCGCGGGCAACGCCCAGCACCTCGTGCGCATTGGGGTGAAAATGGTGGTAATCGAAAATCCCGGCACGCCACAGCGGGGTCCATTGATGAGCGGCGAACAAGGTCTCGAACGCGCCGGCATTGTCATGCGCAGGCGCAAGTTGCAGCCGGTAGAGCAACACGGGGAAGCGGCTATTAGGCGTCGCACCATCGTCCTCGAACCGCAGGGCCTGCAGGGGCTGGGTGTTGCTGTCGATGGCAAACATGAGGGCATCCTGATCAGGTAGGCGATGTACTTGTGAAGCCAGACCTATCCCGGGGTTCCTGCGGGCTGACGATGTACAACCTGTTGAAAGTCGAGCCCCGACGTGCCCTATCAACTGTTCGCCATCTCTATTGGCCTGCATGACATTTTCGTTGACCGTGAAGATCAGATCGCCAGCGCCTGGGAAAAGCCCTGGCCGCCGATCGGCCGGTTCTGATCGAGTTCAAGACCGATGTGCCGCCCCGCACTACAGCATCTGGCTCGAAGAAAAACTAAACCTTTACTCGCTCCTGCGGCTCAACCGATTGCGACATTGAGGTCGCGCCCACTGAACGAAGGAGTCAGACATGCACCAGCCATTCCTGAAACTCGCAGGCATCACGCTATTGATGAGCCTGGCTTCGCTACAGGCACAAGCCGCCTCTTCGGATGACTTTGTCGATGCAGCCACCGAGGCCGGCATCGCCGAAGTGGTCACCGGCAATCTGGCGCTGGAAAAGAGCCAGAGTGCCGACATCAAGAAATTTGCCCAGCAAATGGTGACCGACCATACCAAAGCCAATCAGGAGCTAGGCGACATCGCCCGCAAGCTGGATATCAGCGTGCCAGACGATGCGGCACTGACGGACAAGGTCAAGAAAATGATCCTCGAATGGCGCGAAGAGTCGTTCGACAAATCATATGTGAACAACCAGGTCGACGCTCACGAGAAGGCAGTGGAACTCTTCAAGAAGGAAGCCGCGTCATCCGACAAACCTGAACTGAAGGCGTTCGCCAGCGATAAATTGCCAACCCTCGAGCACCATTTGGAGCAGGCCAAAGCGTTGCAGACCACCCACGGTAAATAACCTGCAGCCGAGTGAGGTCAAAGATGAGCAATGACGAATTACGTACTGAAGTACTGACGCGGTTGCTGCACACCCATCCCCATGGGCTGGGCAAGGAAGTGTTGGACAATTATCGGGGCGAGAAAGCCGTGGCCGGCATGCTCAAGACACTTCAGGAGCACGGTCTGATTCAGGATGGCAGTGTAGCGGTCAGCGCTGACCATGAGGTGACCATGAGTTACCCGATCAAGCTGTCAGCAGCAGGGGTCGAGGCGGCTCGCCAATTGGAGAGCTGACGCGAGCGGGACCGCGCCGCGGTCCCTTCTACTGCTGCCTGCTGTTGATCACCACATCGGCCAGGGTTTCAGGCAATTTACTCAGGAGTGAATACCATGCCACGCGGTGACAAAGACAAATATACCGACAAGCAGAAACGCAAGGCCCAGAACATCGAGCAATCATACGAGGACAAAGGCGTCGGCAAGGATGAAGCCGAAGCACGCGCCTGGGCCACCGTTAACAAACAATCCGGCGGCGGTGAAAAGCCGGGAGGTGCGGGCAGCAAGACATCACTGCAGGCGAAAGATTCTGCACGTTCGGATTCGGCCAAACGCGCCGCGAAATCTCGTCAGGGGCATTCACGTACTTCACACGTTTCGCTGGAATCGCAAACCAAGCAAAGCCTTCTGAAGGAGGCGCGCAGCAAAGGCATCAAGGGGCGTTCAACCATGAACAAAGCCCAATTGGTGGAAGCCCTGGGCAAACAGAATTGACCAGGGCAAAGTTGAGCAGTGCATGGCCCAACCCTGAGCCACTCGTCAATCATGCTGAACCCCTCTTTACCGCTGCCGGTCGCTACTGATGAGTGCATGAACGCGGGGGGCAACGGTGAGCGAGATCCGCATTGGTATTTCCGGTTGGCGCTATGGCCCATGGCGCAAGGACTTCTACCCAGAGGGGCTGCGCCAGGACGACGAGCTGACGTTCGCCTCGCGGGCAGTCAACAGCATCGAAATCAACGGCTCCTTCTACGCGCTGCAAACCCCGGAGCGCTATGGCAAGTGGCGTAATCAGACACCGCCAGGCTTCGTGTTCGCGGTCAAGGCGCCGCGCTACATCACCCATGTCCGCAGGCTGCGCGAGGTCGACGAGGCGCTTGCCAATTTCTTCGCATCGGGCCCGTTGCTGCTGGGTGACAAACTGGGCCCCTTCCTGTGGCAGTTTCCGCCAAACCTGAAATTCGACGCGCAGCGCTTCAGCGACTTTCTGGCCAAGCTGCCCCACGACCGCAAAGCCGCCCGCAGCCTTGCCCGCCACGCCGCGGAACGCCTGCAAGGCAACGGCGGCATTGTCGTGCCGGGTAATGCGCGCCTGCGCCACGCCGTGGAGATCCGCCACCCCAGCTTCCTCTGCAACACCTTCATCGACCTGTTGCGCAAGCACAAGGTTGCCTTGGTGGTCGCCGACAGCGCCGGCAAATGGCCCTGTGTCGAAGAGGTCACGGCCGACTTCGTATACTTGCGCCTGCATGGCGATGTCGAGCTGTACAGCAGCGGCTATACGGCCAGCGCGCTGCGCCGCTGGCGCCTGCGTATCCAGGCCTGGGCTGCGGGCGGCCAGCCGGAGGATGCTAAGCGCGTGGTACGCCGCGCCCCTGCAAAACGTACGTCGCGTGATGTGTACTGCTACTTCGACAACGACCAGAAAGTCCATGCCCCTTACGATGCCCGCCGCCTGCTGGACAAGCTGGGCCTTGGCGGCGAGCTGGCTACCGAACCAGGCGTCGAGCCGCAGGAGCCGCTATGAACCGGACACTGCCCGCCCCCCGCGGCATCATCGACAAGGTCACCGCCGTGCATCGCCTGACGGTACTGACCCTCAATGTGCACAAGGGCTTCACCCTGTTCAACCGCCGCTTCATCTTGCCGGAACTGCGCGAGGCGGTACGCTCGACCGGCGCCGACCTGGTGTTTCTCCAGGAGGTGCACGGCAGTCATCGGCAACATGCCGAGCGCCATCCGACGTGGCCACAGACACCCCAGTACGAGTTTCTCGCCGACAGCATGTGGCCGCAGTTCGCCTATGGACGCAATGCGGTTTACCCCCATGGCGACCATGGCAACGCGCTGCTGTCCAAATTTCCCATCCGTGCCCACGACAATCTGGACGTTTCAGTCCATGGCAACGAAGAGCGCGGTCTGCTGCACTGCCAGCTGGAAGTGCCGGGCCATGAACAGGTGCACACCGTCTGCGTGCACCTGGGCCTGCGCGAAGAGCATCGTCAGCGTCAGGTCGGCCTGCTGCTCGCGTTGCTTGACAGCCTGCCGCCGGATGAGCCGGTCATCGTCGCCGGCGACTTCAACGACTGGCGCCTGAAAGCGGATGCGCGGCTGTCGGGCCACTTGGTGGAAGCCTTCGGCAAGCCGCCACGCAGCTTTCCCGCGCGCCTGCCGATGCTGCGCCTGGACCGCATCTACCTGCGCAATGCCCGTGCTGCCCAGGCACGGGTGTTATCCAGATACCCATGGTCCCACCTCTCCGACCATGCCCCGCTGGTGGCGCAGGTGACGCTATGAAGCAGCCTTGGTGCGACGGCAACCGCGTCCAGTTGCTGATAAACGGAGAGCAGTACTATCCCAGCGTCTTCGAGGCCATGGCCCAGGCACGCGAAGAGATCCTTTTGGAAACCTTCATCATCTACGACGACAAGGTCGGCCAACCCTTGCGCCACGCCCTGATCGATGCCGCGCGGCGCGGGGTGCGGGTCGAAGTGGCGGTGGACGGCTACGGCACCGCCGACCTGCCTGATGATTTCATCGCCTCGCTGACCGAGGCCGGCGTGCGTTTCCATGCGTTCGATCCGCAACCACGGCTGGTGGGCATGCGCACCAACCTGTTTCGCCGCCTGCACCGCAAGATTGTGGTGATCGACGGGCAACGCGCCTTCATCGGCGGCCTGAATTACAGTGCCGACCACCTGGGTGACTTCGGCCCGCAGGCCAAGCAGGACTACGCCGTGGAGGTCGTCGGCCCGGTGGTGGCCCAAGTGCATGCTTCTTCCTGCCGCATGCTCGCACCGGTGCTGGATGCTGCCAGCAGGCTTCAGCCGAATGGCATCGCTTCAGGCCCGGCCAGCGCCGTGCTGGTGGAACGCGACAACCAGCGCCATCGCAACGATATCGAAGCCTGCTATTTGCAGGTTTTCCGTGAAGCAAGGCAACGTATCGTCGTGGCCAACGCCTACTTCTTCCCCGGCTACCGCTTGCTGCGCGAACTGCGCAACGCCGCCCGGCGCGGGGTCGAGGTAACGCTGATCCTCCAGGGGCAACCGGACATGCGCTGGGTTCGCGCGCTCTCGCGGCTGCTCTACAACTACTTGTTGCGCGACGACGTGCGCATCCATGAGTACTGCCAGCGGCCGCTTCACGGCAAGGTTGCGTTGGTGGATAACGACTGGTCCACCGTAGGCTCAAGCAACCTCGACCCGCTGAGCCTGTCGTTCAACCTTGAGGCCAACCTGCTGATCCGCGACCCTGCGTTCAACGAACAGCTGTACCAGCATCTGACCGAACTGAGCCGGGAGCACTGCAAGACCGTAACGCTGGAGCGCATGGTGCGTGGTTATTGGTGGCGTGCCCCGTTGATCTTCCTGGGTTTCCACATCACGCGCTATTTCCCGCGGATTGCCGGCTGGTTTCCGGCGCACCGGCAGCGCCTGCAGTCGCTGCAAGCCGACGACCAGGCCCCGGCCGACTACCACGGGGGCAAGACCTGATGGCCACTACACGCTGGACGACCTGGGCCAAACGCTTGCTGACCGTGCTGTTTTTGCTGTTGATACCGGTACTGCTGGTCACCCTGGCGCGTAACCTGGACTGGAATGAAGTGCGCCAGTCACTGCTGGCCTACCGGTCCTCAACCCTGGCCTTGGGGCTGCTGCTGGCCCTGTGCAGCTACCTGGTATTCGCCAGTTACGACCTGCTCGCCCGCGCCTACACCGGTCACCGCTTGCCGGCTCGCCAGGTACTGCCGGTAGCGTTCGTCTGCTATGCATTCAACCTCAACTTCACCACCTGGGTCGGCGGTGTGGCCCTGCGTTATCGCCTGTACAGCCGGCTGGGCCTGGATACCCCGACCATCACCCGCATCCTCACCTTGGGGCTGTTGACCAACTGGATGGGCTACTTGCTGCTGGCCGGCACGGTATTCGCCTTGGGCCTGGTCAAGCTGCCGGAAAGCTGGGCGGTCGGTGCCAGCGGCCTGCGCCTGATCGGCGTATTGATGGTGGCGGTGGCGTTAGCCTACCTGTGCGCCTGCGCCTGTGCCAAGCGGCGCACGTGGGCGCTGCGCGGCCACGAAGTCACCCTGCCGAGCCTGCGTATGGCGCTGTGCCAGGTGGCCCTGGGCGCAAGCAACTGGGCGCTGATGGCAGCGCTGATTCACCTGCTGCTGCCGCCCGAGCTGTTCTATCCCTCGGTGCTAGGTGTATTGCTGATCAGTTGCGTGGCCGGGGTGGTCGCCCACATTCCCGCAGGGCTCGGCGTACTGGAAGCCGTATTCCTGGCGCTGCTCCACGGCCAGCTCGGCCAAGGCACCCTGATCGCAGCGCTGCTGGGCTATCGAACGCTGTACTACCTGATCCCGCTGCTGTTGGCGGTGGTTACCTACCTGATCCTCGAGAAGCGCGCCAAGGCCTTGCGCCGACAGGCCGAGGCAGCCATCGATAAGCGCTGACGGGCCCTGGTGCCCGGGAGGTATATCATGCGATTCGCTCTGTACATGGCACTATTGGGAATTTTGAGCAGTGGGCAGGTGTTGGCCGAAGGTTGCGACGTGGTCACCCGCTCATCCAGCGAGGCGGTCAAACCAGTGCAGCAACACACCTGTTACAGATACAGCAACATGCCCGCGGAGGCGATTGCCTGGTCGTGCAGCAACGAAAGTAAAGAGATGTTGAACAACGAAAAGCGTCGGGTGGAGCGTTGCGCCGACGGCAGCGTTGGCAGCTGTATCGCGCCACTGACGCAGGAGACACTGGCCAACCCCGATGCCGCTGGACGTGATGAACCTGCCACCCGCCCTGCACTACCCAAGGATGCGCGGATAATCACCTACTACTACGACACTTCCGGCCTGGGCCAGGCCCGCAGCGACTGCGAACGCAACAACGGTGTCTGGCAAACCCATTGAGTGAGTCACCCAAACCAGATGCGTGACGGGTGAGTCTCTACATGATCTACACCACATCCTGTCGCTCTCCCGTCTCACATCTACAAGCATCTAGGCTCATGGCGAAATCGGATCGCTCGCCGGGAAAGTTTCATCCAGTGCATTATCGACATTGGACTCTTTCGACTGAGCTAACTCACCACACTTGCAGTCGCTCATTCGACAGGGTTCGCCATTGCGATGGCCCTTTGCACAGGCCTCGCAGCAATAGGCCTTGCCATCCTGGACCACAGCATTGGCATCCACGGTGCAAGAACAATGGGTGCAGGAACAACGTTGCTCATTCATCACGGCTCTCTCCCTTCGTCATCGGGCACCACATCATCGGTCCAGCGGCGCTAAGCGCGCCAGTTCGGCCTCGTCCAGGCCGAAACCGCCACCGACCTCGTGGCCATCTAGTTGGCGCAAGGCCTTGTTCACATTGCCGGGTCATGGAGCGCTCCTACACATTGAAGGGTGACCGGGCTGGCTGTAGCGCAGCGCGCCACTACGTTCGCAACATTGGCAGTGAAGCCCGGCGACTTCACATACCAGCAGGCTTCGCCATTGGCAGTTCCGCAGCAGGCAGAAGAGTTTCATCAACCACCTCCCTGGCCCTCAGGACCATCCGGGCCCTTACTGAAACTGACTGCGCAGCGCCGCGAAGGTTTATCCGGATTTCCCGGTCAGCCCATCAGGGCAGCGGTTTGTCACCGGCTCTACCGATGGTCGCTCATCACCTGCCCGGCCACTGCGCGTATCGCCTGGCGGTTATCCAGGCCCTGTTCACGGGCCAGCGCGAAGGCTTGGCGCTGGCGATCGGCAC
The DNA here is from genome assembly GCF_016658545.1 of Pseudomonas sp. S37. Taxonomy (GTDB): domain Bacteria; phylum Pseudomonadota; class Gammaproteobacteria; order Pseudomonadales; family Pseudomonadaceae; genus Aquipseudomonas. The sequence continues at coordinate 12,233 of NZ_JACVZC010000013.1, forward strand.
TGCTGCCCTCTCGCAGGATAAGCCGGGCATGAACGAATGAACGCTCGGCATCGGCGGTGTCCGGCGGGCATTGCAGTTGCAACTGCCTCAGCCAGCCCTCGGCGCTGACCGGCTGTTGCTCGTGGACACCGATGAAGGTGGCCAGACGGCCCTGACGCAGGGCGCGCCAGTAGTTTTCCTGGGTGACCCAGCGCATCTCGCGGTTGGCGGGGTCATCGTGGCGGGTCAGCGCCTGCTCGACAAGGTGGCGAAACAGGCCGGCGACGGCCAGGGCATCTTCCAGCCGCGGGCAACCATCGCAGATACGCAGTTCGACCGTCGGAAACCGCCTCGAGGGCCTGATCGCCCACCAGAAGTCGCCGTCCTCGGCCAGGCTGCCGGTCCGTTGCAGCAATGCCCTGTAGCGCTGGTAAGCGCTCCAGTCCGGCAACGGCTCTGGCAGGCCCATGTGCGGCCATTCCCCGCACACTGCGCGGCGGTAGCTCATGTAGCCGGTATCCTCACCTCCCCAATACGCAGACGAAGTGCTGAGCGCCAACAACAAGGGCAGCCAGTACAGCACCCGGTTGATCACCCGCATCCGATCGATGCCCACTGGTACACCGACGTGCACGTGTAGGCCATTCAACAGGCTGCGCCGGGCCACCAGCTGGTAATCGTCGAACAACTGGCGATAGTGCGGTGTGCCACGTGGGTGCTGGCGCAGCCACTGGGCGCTTGGGTGGCTTGCCGCGCCGTACAGGCCGGCGCCCTCGTCGGCCAGCGCCTGGGCCAGGCGCTGGCGCCGCTCGCCAAAGAAATCACGTGCCTGGTGCAGTGCGTCGAATACCGGCGAAGCGATCTCTATCTGGCTGTGGAACATTTCTTCGGCGAACCACGGGCCCAATGCATCCCGACAACAGCGGGCCACGGCTACGGACGGCGCCGCCATGACCTGCCCGGTGGCCAGCTTCACCAGCAGGTATTCTTCCTCGATGCCAAACGTGCACTGGCGCCCCACAACGCTATCAGCCGCGACGGGTTACAGTCAGGGCCACGGCGGCAATGCGCTCGACCTGCTCGTAACCGGGCTCAAGCAATTGCTCACCGAATACGTCTGGGTCCAGCTCGCGATAGAACCAGCTGAACTCAGGGCCTGCCAGGCGCAGGCGCATGGCTTCGAGCAGCGCATCGCGCCCCTCGACGATGGCGACACCGGTGTACAGCAACAACGTGCCACCGGGCGACAGGCGCTCACGGGCCTGCTCGACAATGCGCAGCGACAACTCGGCGCCCAGTGCGCCGCCGCCGTGGCGGTAGGCGCGCTGGCCGGCGTCGAGCATGTACGGCGGGTTGGCGACGATCAGGTCGAACGTACCTGCGATGTCATCGAGCAGGTCGCTGCGCTCCACCGAGACATTGGCCACACCGGCCAAGGCAGCATTGATGGCAGTATGGCGCAAGGCCAAGGGGTTGATGTCCACCGCGCAGACCTGCGCATGCTGCGCGGCGCGCGCGATCAGCAATGCCCCGACACCGCTGCCGCAGCCGATGTCGACGGCATGCTGCACGCGCTCGGGCGTGCTTCTGAGGTGATCGTGGATCAGCTGGGCGAACCGGTAGCTGTCCGGGCCGAAGAACACGGCATCGCGGCTGTCCGTAGGCCAGGCGGAATGAACCAGCAGCAGGTCATCCAGGCTGGACCAGCGCACGTTGCTGCACCACAGCGCCCCCTGGGCTTGCAGCACGCCAGCGAGGCGCAGCTGCTCCAGTTCATCGTGGCTGAGCAGTGACGCGGCGAACGGTCTACTCCAGCCGAACACATCACGCAAGGTACAAGCCTGCTGCGCCTCGGCTCGGGCATTGACCCTGGCTTGGGTCGCCGGCGTCACGCAGGTGAAACGATAGCCGTCGGCGCGCAAGCGCTTGCCCAATTGCAGCAAGGCCTCATCGGCACGAATCTCATCCTGGTCGAGCAGCATCAATGAAGACCTCCGTGCATCAAACCGGTGGCCTGGATGAACGCACGGGTGGCGTGCAGGCCTTCGGGAGTGGCGTGCCGATTGCCGGCCATTGCATCGATCAGCGCAGGTATGTCCGATACCTTGGACGTGCTAGAGACATCATCGTCCAGCTGCAAGCCATGCTCCCACTGCCCTGGCGGCACCCGACGCATTCCGGCACCTTGCCAGGAGCCAGCTATCCAGTCATGCCAAAGCTGCTTTTCATAGGCATCAAACACACCGAACATGGCCGCAACCGGCCCCTCGATCAGCGACCAGAAGCGGCTTTGCTCAGGATCGTTGTCACGCTTGATCCAACCTTGCGCCTGTAAGGCTTCAAGAAACCCGGGCACCGCGCCGGGCTCAGCAAGCCACTCGTTGATGGTGCGTCCTTGCAGGCGACAGCGGTCCGAATGCATGCACTGTCCATAGATGCGCTTGCGTTCCAGTGCACTTAGCAACTCGGCCTGCACGTCGAACGACGCGATCAGCGCGGGCGTGTCGGTGCCCAGGTTATTGAGCCGGTAGCCGTGCCTCACGCGCTCATAGAACGCCGGCCCCTGATCCCGCGCCAGCTCGGAGAAGCACTCCACGGCGCGTCGCGCATGGCCGCTGGCGGCATTATCGATGGTCACATGCAACTGAAAGTAATGGGCGTCGATACCCAGCTCGGCCAGCTCATGGGTGGTGATCAGCAGGTGCAAGGGCGGTTGCTCGTAACCCAGGTTGTAACCGATTACTTCCGGCAAGAATCGCTGGCAGTGCTGCCCCAGCGCCAATTGCAGCGTGCCCTGCAGGTAACGAGCAGGGTCAAGTGGCCGCTCCTGCGAGCACCCCAGACGGCTGAGCAAGCGCTGATAAATCAGCACGTGGTTGCAGCGAGGGTCGCCGTCCCCGAGCTCTTCCAAGAAGGTGCGGATCAGCCCGTGGAAGCGCGGATCCTGCCAGTGCGATAGGGTTCCGTGCAGCCACGCACCGTCGACCGCCTTGGTCGGCGCGACTTGCTGCAGGAACCACAAGGCATGGGCTCGGTTGGCGAAATAACGCCGCGCCCCGCCCTGAAGCCGGTGTTTCAGATAGGCCGCATGCCCTTTGGCGACACCCCCTGCATGGGCATCGGCCCATTGCGTAAGTAGCCCAGGATCATCTGGCAAATCGTCGGCAAGCAGACGGGCATGGCGCAATTGCTCCTCCAGCCAGGCCCCACTAGTCGGTTCATGGCCCTCAAGTAGCGCTCGATAGCGATGTTCCAGCCCTGTGCTGGCCTTATGGGTCGTGGTACCTGCATGCGTCATTACCACCATGCCTTGAACCTCGCTCATTGATTCTGCGGTTTGGTCTCAGGTGGAGGAGTGGTTGCGGGAGGGGTAGGTTGCTGCATCTGAAGCGAGGGTTTACTTGGGTCAGCATCCTTGGCGGGGTGATCCTTGTCGCGGTCGAAACAACCTCCGAGCAGCGAGAAACTGGCAGTCAACAGCAGCGCGACAAACAGGTTGTTTTTCATCTGATGGGCTCTCGTTTTCGTGAAGACCTACACCAACGAGTCCGACCGGTACCGGTGAATTCGTTCTGATTTCGACATAGCGGATGAGCGGTGCCCGAAAACGCCCGTTGCGCCTTTACGGTGGCCCCTTATTCAAAAAAAACTAAACCTCCTCCTGCTCCCACGGCTCGACCGGGTGCGACTTAGAGGTCGCAGCCACCAAGCGAAGGAGCGTCAGATGAACACACCATTATTGAAAATCGCCGGGGTTGCCCTGTTGATGGGCCTGGCTTCGCTGCAGGTACAGGCCGCGTCTTCGGACGATTTCATCGATGCGGCCACTGAAGCCGGTATCGCCGAAGTGGTCACCGGTAACCTGGCGCAGGAAAAGAGCCAGAGCGCAGACATCAAGCAATTCGCCCAGCAAATGGTCACAGACCATTCCAAAGCCAACCAGGAACTCGGCGATATCGCCCGCAAGCTGGACATCAGCGTGCCCGACGAAGCGGCGCTGAGTGACAAGGCGAAGAAGATGATCCTCGAATGGCGCGAGGAGTCGTTCGACCGGTCGTATGTCAATAACCAGGTCGAAGCGCACGAAAAAGCCGTGGAATTGTTCAAGAAAGAGGCCGCCTCCTCGGACAAGCCAGAGATGAAGGCCTTCGCCAGCGAAAAGTTGCCAACGCTGCAACACCATCTGGAGCAGGCCAAGGCGCTGCAAGCCACCCACGGCAAGTAATCGACTCGTCCCCGCGCGATCCCAAGGGCCGTCTTGCGGCCCTGTCTTAAGTTACCTGGAAGCGAGCGCCCATGAATGGCTCCGAGTCGGTCTGACCAAAAGCCGACACGCTTTGACGGGCGGCCCACGCCCTTCAGCGCTTCCCGCCCTTCTGCTGCTGTTTCTCTGTGCCCTGCCCTTCGACCTTGTCCACCAGCAAGGGCATCGTGCCCAGCACCAATAGCGCCAACACCGTACTGACCAGCGCCGTGGCTTCGCGTCCCATCCCCGCTGCCGTACCAATGGCCGCCGTCATCCATAGCCCCGCGGCTGTGGTCAGGCCCTTGACATGACTGGTGTCCTGGCCATTGCCTTTGAGGATGGTGCCCGCGCCCAGAAAGCCGATACCGGCAACGATGCCCTGAATCACCCTGCTCAGTGCCTGCGCATCGGCACCTGCCATGCTCGGTGCCAGCACGAACAGCGCCGCCCCCAGCGAAACGAGCATGTGCGTGCGTAGCCCGGCGGACTTGCCTTTGTGCTCGCGCTCGAAGCCCAGCACTGCGCCCAGTACGGCAGCCATCACCAGACGTACTAGGATTCGAACGATCTCGCGCTCATCGCCAATGTCGGCAAATTCGGCCTGGATTGTTTGCCAGATCATGTCCATTGACAGGAACTGGCCTGATGAGGTTGTCTGCTGGTGCGGCGCTCTTCGCAGGCTCGCGCTGGTTCGATCTTGATCGGCATGACAGCGGCTTCCGAGGACGGTTAAACCGTATGACTGCAAGTACTGCAAGGTTGCTGCATCGGATTGCCTGGCAGGTAGAGTGCATGTCGTCTGGGCTGACTTTGACAGCTGTCAGAAATCGCCATTCTCGATCGCGCATTCTGTTGGGGGTATCGCGGGTATTTTTGGGGGTGTATTTTCCATTTATTGAAACCAGAAATGCCGCCCTAGAGCCCTGTCCAGGTGTTCTTCGGCGAGTTCCTACCTCCCGCCGCACCGCCAGTGGTTTCTGCTCAGGCATCAGCATTTTTTATTCTCGCAGTGACCAGAACCGACGTGACGTAATCCGTCACTGCGTCCTAGATCTAACAAGGCGCCTCAAATTATTTGGCCCCTTCTTTAGCATGACGACCGCGTACAGGAGCTTCACGAGCTGTTAAACCCTTACTTTTATAATCTGCACCTGAGTATATTTGGGTCTGATAAGTCACAGGTTATCCGAACCTATCGCAGCATTGAGCGAGATGAAATTGACAGAGCCGGTACAAATGCTCTCCTCCCAGCCGTTGGTGCTGGCGGAGTTAGCCGACAGCACCCGCGCCGCGGCCGAGGCATTCATCGCGGCAGGCACTGCGGCCAATACGGTGCGCAGCTATCAGAGCGCCCTCACCTACTGGTCCGCGTGGTTGCGGTTACGTTATCGCCGCTCGCTCGGCGACAGCGCGTTGCCACCCGAGGTCACCGTGCAATTCATCGTCGACCATTTGGCCAGGCCCGATACATCTGGTAACTGGACGCACCTGCTGCCGCCGGCCGTCGATGCCGCGTTGGTGGAAGCCAAGATCAAGGGCAAGCCGGGGCCACTGTCGTTCAGCACAGTTAGCCATCGCTTGGCAGTTTTGGCTAAATGGCATCGCCTGCGACGCTGGGATAACCCAAGTGAGGCTCCTGCGGTGAAGACGCTTCTTCGCGAGGCACGCAAGGCCCAAGCGCGCCAAGGCGTATCCGTGCGGAAGAAAACTGCAGTAGTGTTGGAGCCGCTGCAGGCGATGCTTGCCACCTGCACTGACGGCGTGCGTGGTACGCGCGATCGCGCCCTGCTATTAATGGCCTGGAGCGGCGGTGGCCGGCGCCGCTCGGAAATCGTGGGTTTGCAGATCGAAGACCTTCGCCGTCTGGACGCCGACACCTGGCTATATGCACTTGGGGCAACCAAAACCGATAGTAGCGGCGTGCGGCGGGAAAAGCCGCTGCAGGGACCGGCGGCTCAGGCGCTGAACGCCTGGCTCGCTGTAGCACCGGCCAGCGAGGGCCCGCTGTTTCGCCGCTTGTACAAAGGGGGGCGGGTCGCGTCTGCTGGTCTGTCCGGTGACCAGGTCGCGCGCATTGTCAAACGCCGTGCGGCACTAGCCGGCCTCGACGGCGACTGGGCAGCGCACAGCCTGCGCTCGGGCTTCGTCACCGAGGCAGGACGCCAGGGGGTGCCTCTCGGCGAGGTAATGGCGATGACTGAGCACCGTAGCGTCAGTACCGTAATGGGCTATTTCCAGGCGGGGTCGTTACTGGGCAGTCGTGCCAGCCAACTCCTTTCAATGGAATCGTCAAACGAGAACGCGCCAAGTGACCTTCAGCCGACAGCGAATCCCTCCTAGCGCGCAGGGAGGCGCCCGCCAGATGCGTGAACAAGTACGGTGTGCAGTCCACACCACGCCACCAACTGATTTCAACATCGCCTCCTAAGCATCAAGGTGCAGCTCGGCGAAGCCAGCCCGGAGCGTTCGCCCGACGTAAGTAGCAGTGGATGAAGCGGCATCTCAAATCAGCAATAATGGCCTACCGCCACCAAGGAACGCGTAGACCATGGCCCGAAAATCCTCCCCTGTTGTCCCTCCACAGCCGAAGTTAAAACTGACGTCGCAAGAGATCGACCGTGGTATTGCCCGGTTATCCGAAAGAATTGCAGAGCTTCACGCCTTTGACCTTGGTACCGTCCGGGATGGCAATACACCCGAGCTAAAGGCTATGGAGGTTGCCATCAAGGACAGTCTGACCCGCTGTTTCGGCGAGGACACCAGTACCTACCGCACCTATGCGGCCGCCACCGACCTCACGTATTACCCCATGGTTTTCACCACCGGGCACACGGTCGACTATCACGGACCAATTCAACGCAGGGTACTGAACTCCATCGCGCTGCTTGAACAGGCACAGAAAAGCTTGAAGGAGGATTTGGCTGATCTCCCAGCAGCGGAGGATACGCAGAGAGCCTCGGGTCGTGAGGATAAGCTTGTCCAGTCAGATCGAGTATTTGTTGTCCACGGCCATGACGAGGGTGCTCGTGAGTCGGTGGCTCGATTCCTTGAAAAGCTTGGACTCGAGCCCGTCATTCTCCATGAACAGGCCAATCGTGGTCGGACCGTAATCGAGAAGATTGAAGGACACCGAGACGTAGGATTTGCGGTGGTGCTGCTCACGCCTGACGACCAAGGCTGCGTAAAGGGCGGAGAATTAGAGCCACGCGCCAGACAGAACGTCCTGTTGGAACTTGGCTATTTCCTGGGCTACCTGGGGCGTGACAGGGTCTGTGCACTCAAGCGTGACCAAGTGGAAATACCCAGCGACTTCGCAGGCGTAGTCTGGACTTCGATGAGCGACGAGGGTTGGAAGCAAGCCTTGAGCCGGGAGCTACAGGGCGCCGGCTACGAAATTGATTGGAATAAAGTAATGCGCTGCTAGGCAGCAGGCTGAAGCCCTGACCTCAACCGGGCTGACAAAGGTGGCGGTGGGGTGTAATCTAGCGACATTGGCTCCGAGACTTTGTTGGCAAATCGCCTCCCCTTGGAGACGCCTGAAAGCCCGCCCTAAAAGCGGGCTTTTTTCGTATCCGCCAGCATTTCCACCGATTGGGCTCTCACAAGCTCAGTCTTCGGCTCAGGCGCGCTCTGCGCCCAATCCCCCTCAACTAGCTCTGCCGTTCTTTGAGGCTTTCAGCGATTTTGGCCTCCAGGGTTTCTAGCGGCACACCTTGACGCCGCACGATTTTCCGAGAACGCCGAGATTTCTTTCAATAACTGCCCGTCCTCCCCCGAGATGAATTCCAGCTTTTGGTGCAGCGCAAGGTAGGTGGCGACGTCATTTTGCTATCTGCATTGGAGCTATGGACTAGCCAGTTGCGGTCCTCAAGTAACGTGGCAACGCGTCAGGCGGCAGACGACGCTCAAAATGCTGATCGATCCGCCGGCGATCACGCGTATCGGCAACGTCAGACTCGGTCTCAATACGTTGGCAATGGTCAACGGGTGTCAACCCTCAGGACCACGTGTAAGATGTACCCTTGAGCGACAGCGCAAAGTGCTGGTGGAATGCCAATGGAGTACATTCAATGGTTCCGATTCGTGAAAGTGGCACCCGCAGGGCAACGGAATACTTGATCCAAGCCAATATTGGTGAACTGAGCCCCGTGCTGATTTATCACCATATTAACGCAGGATTCACATTGTTGGACGTTCAACAGATGTTGTTAGAGATTACACCACGCTCGTGCGGCTCAACATTGCGCCGAATTTTAGGCAAGCCTACTTCTGCCAAGCTCCGCGCCGGGCGTCTCCCAGTACGCCTGAATTCCCAGCAGAGCGCTGTGGCCTTTATGTACGCCAAGATTTTTGAGTTATCCCTGAATGTTTTTGGTACGCCCCAACTCGCTGAACAATGGATGAGATTACCGTGCCGCTTCCTAGGTGGCGATGTGCCACTTGACGTGATACATAATCCCTATGCATACCGCTTGATCGAAACGTATCTACAGCGCGTAAAGTACGGGATTTACCAATAGCATTTGGCACACAAGCACCCTATCTCGTGTCCATCCCAAGCAAATATTATAATGAGACATTCCGAGTGCTAACCGTTTAACGCCCGCTACAAGTTGCATTATACGGAGCGTATAAATAAATTGATTCGGCGATCGCTGCAACATGCCACCAAAAGTCAAAAAAGCAACTACATTAACACCAATGTGATAGCAAGCCTTGATCAAAAAAATCCTATACTATATCAAACCACACTTGCACTTGTGACTGGTTAGAGTAACTCACAAGCCCTGCATCTTCACTACGTGACGAAGCTTTATTAAATCTTCTGGCATTGACTTAAAAAAGACGTTTGGGCATAATACTTTGGGTCGCATACTTCGGAAGTCAAAGTAATGAAAAGCAAAATAACCGAAATGGATGTCGCACGAGCAATTCAGCGCTTAAAGACTAAAGGAATGAAACCAACCCTCAATTCCATTAGGGCCGAACTGGGAAATCAAGGATCCAAGACGACCATCTTACGGATGGTGCGAACACTTAGCGAGCAAAATAAATCTGCCAATCTTTCAATTACTCTACCTGCAGGTGCTGATGGCTCATTAGCAACTGCCAGCCTTTCAATAGAAGAGCCTTCTGCAATCGTCGAAAGTATTGAATCGCTGGGAGAGGCCCGAGTGATTGTCAACAGACTGTGCTTAACTATACAGCATTTAAAAACCGAACTGGCCATATGTCAATCCAACAACGAAGCTTTACGCTCATCTCAAAAGCAAGCGTTAGAGGCACTGCGCGCATCCATTAAATTGTAATGATGCGCGGACAACACCTGTACACCTTTCTCTGTATACGTTTTAGCTGTTTCTCCCCATCGATATTCTCGGCGCTCCCTCCATCCGCTCTACCCCTTAAATGCTTTGCCAGATTTATTCGCTCTAGCCAGTTCATTTCTCTAATGACGTAACGCCACGTTAGCCATACATCTGAATAATCTCTCCCACCGGGACTGTAATACCCTTCATAAACAGCCTCCCAAAATTTGATTACCCCACGTACTTCATAGCACGCGGAATCAAAAAAAACACACCCTGCTGCCTCTACAGCGCCGAAGACCACACTTGAAAATTCCTCCTGCAGGATAGTCCACTTTCGCTCAATAAGTAGTTGAGCAACCACATCTAAAAAATCCTGATAAACTTGACCGCCTCGTAAGTCAATGGCGGTACAAGTGCTCGCAATAAATATCGCTAGCCTATCGAAACTTTTATGTTTTTGCAGTTCCTTGAGCGAGTAATAACTACTCAGCCGAGATGCCGCTCCGTAGCGATTGAGCACATCAATTCTTGTTGAGTAGTCGCAGTCTTCCTTTAGAAGTTTCCACAGTGGATGGTGATACACATCAGATGCTTGAGGGCATACTAGCAGTAGCTGGTTGAATGTGCTGTGTTGAGGCTGATGCCCTCTCAAAAACAATCTCCATGGTTTTGGGTCCAGAGATCCTGATTCCATACCGTGGATTTGCTCAAACCACCTCGCCATTGCGTAGCCAGTGCGAGCAATCCTCGCCTCGTCTGCAATGGTCAGGGCCATCGCCTTCACCCTTAGGTAATCAACGGGCTGCTTACGTGGTCGCGCCACATCGTACTCCTAAATCGGGGTGATACGGTTCACACCGATTCTCAATGCGCGGCATGCCGAACCTTGTATAGCCTTGATTTTTAACATTTCTTTTGTTCGTAAATTCAGTTTTTTTGCCTCGTGACTACTCAATTCCTGCCCCCCTAGAATGGTACACATCGGCTTCAGTGTACCGCTATTCGTAATCAAATGCGGATCTGCGGAGCTTGCCAGGTGGAGAGATAAGAGAATTGAGCAATGGATCAGATTCTGGAAATTGGTGAGTATGTAATCGTAAATGGCGTGATTGCTGTTATTTCTGAACTGATCGACTCTGAAAATCTGAAGGTGAGAGAGCACGAGTCGGGTTTGTTATATACAGTGAATGTAGGTGATATCAGAGTGATTCCGAAATCATCTAAACAATCTGAGAGCTTCCGACTAGACCCGACAGATCCTGCTATAGCACAGTCCTTAGTGCAAGCTGCTGAGCGAGCAGAAGTGATCATGAAGTATAGAAGAGGCGAATTAAACGTTAAACAAAGCGGCGAGTTGCTCGGTATTAAGAAAAGCCAATTTTACAAACTCAACAAAAACTATAGCGAAGACTTTGGTCCATCTAGCATAGTACGCCAAACCGCTGGACCAAAAATCGGCTCTACCCGAATTAGCAAGCATATATCCGATATCGTGGACGAATGCTTTGATACACACTACAACGGGCCAGCAGCAAGTTATTCAGCAGTTTGGAGACAGGTCCAAGCGCAGTGCTTCAAGGAAGGGCTGCAATGCCCAAGTCTTGGAACCGTTAGCCGATTAATCAAAATGCACGACCAAAAAGAAAGAGAGCTCAAAAAAAACGGACAAGATGCAGCACGCCAAAAATTTGAGCCAAGGCCTGGAATCGTTGAAGCAAGTGCCCCACTAAGTATCGCTCAAACGGATCATACAATGGTGGATCTGCTTTTGCGTGCCGAGCACGACAGAAACATAATTGTCGGCCGCCCGTGGGTAACGCTAATCATTGACATATATAGCCGTGTTATTCTCGGCTACTACATCTCAATGTTCCCGCCGTCCTTGATTTCGGTACAGCAAAGTTTAGGGATGGCCGCGCTTCCGAAAAAGATGGGTTACTTTGTTAGCGATCTGGATTATGTGGAGTATCCTTATTACGGGCTTCCCCAAATAGTGCTCATGGACAATGCCAAAGAATTCAGATCTCTGACATTGCGTGCAGCCATGAGCAAGTATAACGTTAAACCAGAGTATAGGAAGCCGTATAAAAAGCATATGGGAGGACACATCGAGCGCTTGATCGGTACGTTCATGACTACTGCAGTACATTTCCTTCCTGGTACAACATATTCGAATCCACAACAACGCGGCGATTACAACAGCGAAAAACTATCTTCGTTGACCTTCAGCGAGTTTGTCACGTGGTTCGCTGGCCAGGTAATGATTTATCATGGAACGGTGCACTCAGCGCTAAAGAAATCGCCTAAAGACGCCTGGAATGAGTATTTCATCTCTAAAGGAACAACTCCACAACTGATTACTAATCCTAAGCAGTTTTTCATCGACTTTATGCCGGAACTACAGAGACCGGTGCACAATAGTGGCATCCATGTTAATGGCAATAGGTACCACTCGCAGGGTATCAACCAAGTTCAAGGTCGGGGAAAAATCACTATCAAGTTCGACCCCTACAACCTAGAACAGATCTGGGCTAAAGTCGGCGATAACTATGTCCAAGTACCCAAAATAACCGGCGAGCATGATTTCATAAACTATGAAAGCTATAGGTGCAACCGTAAATTTAACAAGTCTGCTCCGCCTGGCACCATCACTGATCCGGATGCTCTTCGCCAGGTCTTGAAGAATAATGACCTGGTTAAAAATAGCCGTAAACGCACTCGTGCTGCCAGCGTGATGAACAATGCAGATGAAGCTAGGCGTCAGCACAACCGCGCAATAAAATCCGGTTTGCCTAAATCTCATTTTCCTGACTCGATCGAAAATCCGCAAGCCACTGCCCATCGCAACGTAAACTTTTCATTGCCCCCAACGCTGTACGACTTGACAGACTGATCAACTCGAGCCGAGCAAATATACGTGTGGTTTCTAACTTTAGATTGTCTTTGTTGTAAGCGACCCATGGCGTGTTTACACATTCAATCAAGAAGGAATTCGATATGACTGAAACATTCGCAAATCAAACTAGCAATAATTTTTCAGGTGCACATGTAAGGGAGTCGCGCAGGCCTTTGCTGCTACTTGAACCTGAGCAGCGAATGGCGATCTGTTTAGAAGATGTATTTCTCGACTATCCAATCGCAGACTCGATTCTCAAATCAATAGACTACATGCTTCAGTCAAAAAACAAAGTGCAAGCACCCTGCATGCTGATATGGGGTGAAGGCGGATATGGCAAAACCAGCCTGATCAGGAAAATCAAGGAAAGAAACGTTGAGCAAACCAATAAGCTTGTTTTCATGAGTATGCGGCAGACACCAGAGAACTACAACTTTCGCGAGCTATTGCTTGAGGCCTTCGGGATCCCGCTAACCAAAAAATTTAGTGGTTTTAATGCCTCGAAGGAGTTCGCACGCACAGTCGCGCATAACAATATCAAAGGTATCGTTATTGACGAAATTCATGACGCGCTCACGCTGACCCCTTTTCAACAACGCGCAAATTTATCGCTACTTAAAAATCTTTCTGGAGAGCAATTCAATCTGAGCGTGATTGCGTCTGGTACAGAAAAAGCCAGCGAAGCACTCCGACTCGACGCCCAACTGGAGAGACGTTATCTACAGTGGCCTCTCGCAAAGTGGGAGCTCGACGAAAACTTCCGTTCCTTCCTGCTTGCTTATGAACGCACTTTACCGCTAAAAAATCAATCACGGATATGGGATGAGGTAATCGCGCGGATGATACTAAAAACATCCTCAGGAATTATGGACAATGTTGCGAAAATTATTCAGGTTGCGGCTGCGGAAGCAATACGTACTGGTGAAGAACAAATTAGCGCAGAAATCATAGAGCATGTGCACCGGCTTGCTCCACACTATGGAGTTTCGCTAATGAAATCTCATTGAGCTCGGGAAATTTTATGAATGAATTAAGCTTGCTGACCCGGTCGATCCATGACGACATGCAGTTTTTAACCCCGCAAGTAACGAAGTGCATCGACGAAATCCAATCGCATCATAAGTCTCAGAGTGAGCGCCGCCAACGCATGCCTCTTGTAGTGTGCGGCAAATCTGGAAGCGGAATTTCGACAGTAATGTCCCGAACAGCTAAGCAATTCAAATTAACGAGCACAGGTGTTGTAGTATTGCAACGTCAAGATCTTGCCCTCTACTCACCGTATCAATTGCTGCTCCACCATTATGGCTTCAGACCGGCCGACAGTGCGCGACTCGCCTCATCATACGATCTGCCTCTTTACATCACCAAGCTTTTGGCTATGGCTGAACCTGAGGTTATTATTTTGGATGATTTTCTTAATGGAGTTATTGGAAACAAAGACAAATCCAAGCATTTAGCCCAGTGGACTAATTTGGCAAATGCAATGCCGCAAACATCGATAATTTTCGGCAATCCAGGTCGCCGTACACCTACATGGTTATCTAGCGCCCCGAACTACAAATCAGTCTATATAGATGAGTGGTCACCAGGCCCTTCATTCGACCTCTACCTGAGTCAAATTTCCGATCTGGCACTGACAAAATATGGTCTGAACATGGAGCTGCAAGTATTTCAGAGCCAGCTCTATCAACATTCCCATGGCAACACTGGAAACTTGATCCGTCACTTGCGGCAACTCGTCATAAATCTAATGCTAAATCAGCAGTCAGATATGACATTATTTTTTGCCACAAAAAAACTAAAGGAGTTGATTGAAGACAATGCCAGGATCTTCTGTTAAATCGCTATGTGACGATGAATCTTTTTCTTCATTGGTAATGAGAGGTGTCTTAGACGCCCCGGCGGCTCAAACTTTCTACGATGAAATCAAAGATTACACACTCGAAGGCGACCCCGATTTCGATCACGCTTACACTCAATCAGGTTCTGCGCCTGTTTACGACAGGATTAAGCCGAATGACTGCTGGATAATCCCTCACACCGTTTCCGATTTTGTTTGCATGCAGTGCTTGGCGTCATCATTGAAGGAATATCACGCTTTGAGGTTTATGAAAGCCTGGCGTCAAGTGGCTCAGCCCTTTTGTAAATCACATAATAAATTACTGGATTCTTTCCCAGCCAGGAACAGCGACTTAATGAACTTCCTAGTACAGAAGCCCAGTTCGCTGCGCACTACCCTCCCAGAAAGCATACTTCAGATGATTGCTTGCACCGCTAGGAAAATATATGAAGACTTGATTGAAACAATGCATTTCGAATGTCCCGCTGCCGCCCAGAAGCGATTCAGTTCTTTCAGGTTCCTACTTGAATTATTCCTTCATGCACAGTCCGATTCCGGAGGCATCGCGTCTTTTTATATGAGTGCCCCGAGGTCCCGTAATAGCCGATGGCAGCCATTCAGTTGGCAGTCCAGCTTTCAAACGGGTGCAGTGATCAGCAACGCGCTGGAGCGCGCGTGTGCAATTATTATGTATCACGCCATCTCATCGGACGCTTCGCAAATATCAATCGCTCCTATTACGTCCCAAATTTCCGGTTTCGGCTACCACTACCCAATTACACCCGAATCAATCGGTAGCTTGAGTAGATTGGTAATGAGCGAGGTTAATCCAGCCGTCACAGCAAGATTGCACAGTTACTCCGAAATACTGAATTGTAGTTCTTATCAGCGTTTTCTTCGAGGGTTCCATCATGACAAATGTTAGACTTACACATATTCGAATCAATTGTTTAGACCTAGGTTTCCCGGTCTACGACCAATTCAAAATGGCCACGCTTACCCCGCAAATAATAATTTGCAGTGATGTGTGCCTAGGAACAATAATTGCTGCTGGCATCACGCGACGCGAAACCATTCACGACTTGTCATACAAAATAAAACTTTTTCTGCGTAGCGACTTCTCGATAATCCGCGACCCGTCAATATCAGCCAACTCATTAACTTTCCAATGGTTTTCATACTGTGGGATCACAGCAGCGCCAACCAAACACATACAACAAAAACCGATTCCATTTATTGATGACCTGGACTTGAGCGAATCTTTACAGCGCTTACCTCTTTACTATCTGCGCTTACTACTGGACCGCAACTTAAAGCTCATTCATTTAGAAAGGTTTGTATTAAGCATTCTTAGACAGCACAATAAAAAATGTCAGATACCGACACTCCAACAATAGGCGCAAGTGGAGAAGAACGAGGCGTCAATAGCCGTTAATGGGTGGAATTTCTCCCGATTTAAAGAAAAATTTTCCACTAATTAACAGTTAATCGGTGAAAAAAGTCTTAAAATCAATGACTTGGGGATTTCCACTTTTGCTCTGATGGTCACAGTCTGCGTGATCTCTACCCTTCGCTTTCCCTCGAGGCACTCACTGTGATTGCGACGGCAGCTGGAACGGCACAGTCAGGCGGATACGACCCGCCGTGCATCCCTTCGCACGGCTTGAGGCGGTACGCCAAATCCGCGGATAAACACTTCTCGCAGGTGCCGGCGATCCCTGAAGCCTGTCTCCCGGGCTACTACATCCAGGCTGTGCCGACTCTGCTCAATCATCAATCTGGCAGCTTCGAGGCGCAGGCTTTCCACGGCCTTCGCCGGTGATTGCCCAGTCTCGGCGGTGAATACGCGGGTGAATTGCCTGGGGCTCAGATGAACGACCTCAGCAAGTTCGTCCACACTGAGTGGGCGGTTAAGGTACTTACGGGCGTAATCCAGAGCCATCTGGATGCGATCAGATTTTGGTGAAAGCGACAGCAGCTCGGAGTGCTGTGATTGTCCACCGGAGCGGCGCTGATGCATGACCAGCTTACGCGCCACTGACCGTGCCATATCGGTGCCCAGATCCTTCTCGACCATGGCCAGCGCCATGTCCAGTGCAGCGGTCATACCTGCAGACGTCCATATGGGCCCGTCCACGATGAAGATCCGGTCTTCTTCAACTTCGATCTTTGGGTGCAACTCGCGAAGCTTGTTCGCATAGGCCCAATGCGTCGTTGCCCTCCGGTTATCGAGCACACCTGCCTGCGCCAGCACGAAGCAACCCGTGCATAGGCCTGCCGTGCGTCTCGCTCCATCGACAAAGCCACGCACGCTCGCCAACACGTCTTCATTTGGCGGTATCAGAGGCGTCAATGTCCCCGTGATCATCCAGGTATCGGCCAAGCCTGGAGCACCCAAGGGTAGCGTATCCATGTACATCCCGAGAGATGAACGGACGGTGCCGCCCTCAATGGAAAAGTTCTGGATCTTGTAAGCCGTTTCGCCGGCAACAATATTCGCGAACTCGAATACAGCCTGAGTCGCCAGTGACATGACCTGGAAACCTTCAGTGATGAGGTAGCCGACCCGGTGCATGGTTTGAAGCTCCAATATGCGATGTCCTAAAAACGTAGCATAAGCGTCGTTTAAGACAAGAGGACCTTCCCGCATCATGATTCCACATCAAACGCTGGAGCATGACCATGACGCACGCATTCAGAGGCACCGCGCTCATCACGGGCGCTTCCACAGGGATCGGTTCGATCTATGCAGAGCAGCTTGCACGTCGCGGCTACGACCTGGTGCTGGTTGCTCGCAACCGTGAGCGACTCAACGCCTTAGCCGGTCGGCTCACTACCGAGACCCAACAGGCTGTGGAGGTGTTCGCAGCTGACTTGGCTGATGCCGAGGGCCTGCGCCAAGTGGAGCGCAAGCTGCAGGAAGACGCCAGCATCACAATGCTGGTCAACAACGCAGGTGTTGGTACTCATACCAGCTTGCTGGATAGCGATGTGGAGCGCATGGCTGAGATGATCAATCTCAACATCACCGCCCTCACCCGCCTTGCCTACGCTGCCATCCCAGGGTTCGTTGCTCGCCAGCGTGGCGCCGTCATCAATATTTCGTCCGTCGTGAGCCTCGCGCCAGAGATGCTCAATGGCGTTTACGGCGCCAGCAAGGCGTATGTCACCGCCTTTACCCACTCCCTGCACAAAGAACTTGCGGACAAGGGCATCAAGATCCAGGCGGTACTGCCTGGCGCCACTGCAACCGACCTCTGGCAGATCGGCGGCTTACCCCTCGAGAACCTTGACCCCGGCATCGTGATGTCGGCCCAGGATCTGGTGACTGGCGCCTTGCAGGACTTCGACCAGGACGTATTGATCTCCCTACCGTCGTTGCATGACCTGCAGGCTTTCGAGCGTTACGAAGCCAGCCGGCAAGCCCTGTTCGGCCAGCTTTCCAAGAGCCAACTCGCTCCGCGTTACAGCGCCAACTGACTATTCGCTAAGGACACCATTCATGAAACTGACCGCCAACACCATTTTTATCACAGGTGGTACTTCAGGCATTGGCCGCGCCCTTGCCGAAGCCTTTCACCAGCGTGGCAACAAGGTGATCGTTGCAGGCCGCCGGCAGGCACTGCTGGACGAGATCGCTCATGCGTACCCTGGCATCGACACGGTAAGACTGGATATCAACGACCCCCAGCAAATTGCACAGGTGGCCCAGAAGGTTATCCAACGCCACCCTTCGCTGAATGTGATCATCAACAACGCCGGGATCATGCCCTTCGATAACCCAGCATCCGGTGATTACGACGATGCCCAGGCGGTAAGCCTGCTGGAGACTAATTTACTCGGCCCAGTACGAGTCAGTGCCGCCTTCATTGAGCATCTCAAGCGCCAGCCGGACGCATACATCATCAACAACAGCTCGGTGCTGGCCTACCTGCCACTGGCAGCCACCGCACTGTATTCGGCTACCAAGGCAGCCATCCACTCCTACTCCCTTTCGCAGCGCTTCACCCTGCGTGACACGAGCGTCAAGGTCTTGGAGATCGCCCCACCCTGGGTCGATACCGATCTGATCCACAAAAGCGGTGACGACCGTGCAATGCCGCTGGATGACTTCATCCAGGAAACGCTGGCCAAGCTTGAAACCGCTACGACCGAAGTCTTGGTAGACCGCGTCCTGCCGCTGCGTGCGAACCAAGGGGCCAACGAGCATGAACTGATCAACCAGTTCAATCAGTCCGTGGTCGAGAACCCGATCCCGGTTGCCTGACCTGACGGACTATGGGGTGTCTGGATCTGGTCACCAGTGCCTCATGCTACTTTCATTGCAAGCGAGAAAGTCTTACTGCATTCAGGCTGTTTTTCGAGTGAATCGAAGCGAATAGCCTACGCCCACTTTGAATCTCATAGAGGTAGCACCATGAAGGCTGTCGTTTACACCCAACCCGGATTACCTATTCAAGACGCGCAATCGCTGTATGACGCAGAAATACCTGAGCCAGAACCCGGTGCCCGTGATCTGCTCGTCGAAGTCCGCGCCGTTGCCGTCAACCCGGTCGATACGAAGATTCGCGCCAGCCGCGGCGGTGATCAGCCACAGGTCTTAGGGTGGGATGCTGTTGGAGTCGTCCGCGAGATTGGCTCGGAAGTGACACTGTTCCAGCCTGGTGATGAGGTGTTCTACGCTGGCGCCATTGATCGTGCTGGCAGCTACAGCGAGCGTCACGTTGTGGACGAGCGCATCGTTGGGCACAAGCCTCGCAGTTTGGATAATGCCAGTGCCGTAGCCCTGCCACTCACGTCCATCACTGCCTGGGAATTGCTGTTCGATCGTTTGGGCGTTGAAGAGAATGGTGGCGAGGGTCAAAGCCTTCTTGTAGTCGGTGCTGCAGGTGGTGTGGGTTCGATCCTGGTTCAGCTAGCCAGGAAGCTGACTCAGCTCACCGTCATCGGTACCGCTTCCAGGCCTGAGACTCAAGCGTGGGCCAAGGAGCTGGGAGCCCACCATGTCATCGACCACACGGTCTCGATCCCTCTTCAGCTGCAGGAATTGAAGCTGAATCCGGTCGATTATGTGATCAGTTTGACGCACACCGACACCTACCTTCCTCAGCTTGTTGAAGTGCTTCGGCCCCAAGGCAAGCTCGCACTAATCGATGATCCAGCGCAGCTCGATGTCATGCCGCTGAAGCGAAAATCGCTGTCCCTGCACTGGGAACTCATGTTCACACGCTCGCTGTACAAGACCGAGGACATGATCAAGCAACACCACCTGCTTGATAGGGTGTCGAAGCTGGTTGATGACGGAATTCTCAGGACGACGATGGGCCAGCACTTCGGGACGATTTGCGCCGAAAACCTCAAGCGTGCTCATGCCCTGATCGAAAGCGGAAAAGCGCGGGGCAAGATTGTCCTGGAAGGCTTCTGATCGCAGCTCCAGACTTGTTGCTCAGAGATAATCAGCCGCTTGCGCTTGAGTATGCCGCGCTGTCCTCCGGTGATTTCGTTCACCGCGCTGTCGAGGCCGCCGACCTGATCATCAACATCGGCCACGACGTGATCGATGAAACTCTCTTCGGGTGCCCAAAATAGGCACCCTTCTTTTTTTGGCCTGAGTATCCGGTAGCGCGCAAATTACCCGTCCAGCCAGGCTTGCGTCAGCCGCACCCAGAAGCTGGCACCGACCGCAAGAATGTCGTCGTTGAAGTCATACTCCGGATTATGCACCATGCACCCTCCCCGGCTGCCAATACCATTGCCGATGTAGGCATAGCAGCCGGGCACCTGTTCCAGCATGTAGGCAAAGTCCTCGCTGCCCATCACCGGCCTGGATTGCGCCAGCACACGCGCCTCGCCCAGCAGATCGAATGCGACTGCCGTGGCGAACTCGGTCATGTGCCGATCGTTGACCAATACCGGGTAACCCCGGTCGTAATGAATTTCGGCATGCAGCCCAAAGCTTTCCGCCTGGCCGACCACCAGTGCCCGGATACGCTGCTCGACCAACTGCCGCACCTTGACATCCAGCGTACGCACCGACAGCCTCATCTCGACGCTTTCCGGAATGATGTTGAACGCCTCGCCGGCATGCACGCTGCCCACCGATATCACCGCAGCATCGAGCGAATCGACATCACGCCCGACGATCGTCTGCAGCGCAAGCATGATGGCGCCCGCCGCAGGCATCGGGTCGCGGGCGCGGTGGGGAAATGCGCCATGCCCGCCCACGCCGCGCAAAGTAATCGTCACGTTGTCCGAAGATGCCGTCATCGGACCCACGCAGAAGGCCATGTCACCGGCGGCGATGCCGGGCATGTTGTGCAGGGCGAACACGGCATCGCAGGGGAATCTGTCGAACAGGCCGTCATCCATCATCGCCTTGGCACCGCCAAAGCCTTCCTCGGCCGGCTGGAAGATCAGGTTCAGGGTGCCGTTGAAGGCACGGGTCTGCGCCAGGTGGCGAGCCGCGCAGAGCAACATGGCGGTATGACCGTCATGCCCGCAGGCATGCATCTTCCCCGCATTCACGCTCGCATAAGGCAGGCCGGTGTGCTCGGTGAGTGGCAAGGCGTCCATGTCCGCACGCAGGCCGACGCTGCGGGTGCCGTTGCCGGAGCGCAACACGCCGACCACGCCAGTGCCGCCGAGGCCTCGATGGACCTCGTACCCCCATGCCGCCAGGCACTCGGCTACCAGGTCACTGGTCACGGTTTCTTCAAAGGCAAGTTCAGGGTACGCATGGATGCGTCTGCGCAGCTCGATCGACTCTGGCGCAATGGCAGCGATGTCGGGCAAGACGGGGGACATGGTGTTTCCTCATGGGCGGGTTCTTGTGTGAGCGGAGCCTATCCCCCATGGCGGCAACTCATAAGCCAATGAATGGTGTTGGTGTTCACCGACGATTGCCGCTGGGCAGCCACCCGCACAGCACAGATAATCCGCTCCCCCGTCCAGGCCACGGATCGTCCATGAAATACCACCAGCTCAAAGCCTTCGTCACCATCGTCGAGGAAGGCAGCATTCGTGCAGCAGCACGGCATCTGCACCTGTCGCCTGCTGCGCTGACCAAAGCCATCAAGGAACTCGAGCACGTCCTGGGCGTGTCGTTGATCGTGCGCACCACCCGGGGCGTGCAACTGACTGCCATCGGACAGCAGCTCAACGTCCGCGCCCGGCTCATCGTTGCCGAGATGCAGCGCGCCCGCGAAGATGTCGAGCAAGCACGCGACGGGGCCGTCGGCTCGCTGGCGGCCGCCATCACCCCGGCCACGGCCCTGACCATCCTGCCGGAGGCCTTTGCCGCCTTCCGCCGTCGCTTTCCTGGCGCACGGGTCAACATCAGCGAAGGCTTCCCGGGTACCGCGTTACGGAAACTGCACGACGGCACACTTGATTTTGCCGTGTTGGCGATGGGAGCCGAGACGATCGCCGACGAATTCGAGCACGCGCCGCTGTACCGGAGCGAGCTGGTGGTGGTCGCCAGGCACGGCCATCCCCTGTCGCACGCCACCAGCCTCGCAGAACTGGTCGATGCCGACTGGCTGCTCAACCTGGCGCCGGACAGCTCATCCCAGGTGCTGTTCGATGCCTTCCACCGGCAGGGCCTGCCGACACCGACGCGTATCGTCGAGTGCCTGAGCTATGGCGTTTCCCATGGCCTGGTCCAAGGCTCCGACCTGATCACGGCCATGCCCCGCCAGTTGCTGGACTTCAAGTGGCAACGCTCGGTGTCGGTGCTGCCACTTGCAGACACCATCCCGCCGATATCGATGCAGATCGTCACCCGGCGCAACAGCCCGCCCACCCCTGCGGCCAGCCTGTTGATCGACTGCCTGCAGGACGCTGCCAGAAGGCGCGGGCTGGCCTGAGCGTCGAGGGTGGCAAACCACGGTGAACACCGTGGCTTTTTGTTGGCTCGTTAACCCGCCGTGGAGATCGTAGCCTTGCCCCTGCGCCGCCCAAGGTCAAACGGGAGCGGCGCCTGTGCTCGATCACTCGAAAAACAATAATCGGAGAGCCGCCCTTCATGCGCCCGACATCGAAACACCGCTCCTTCACTACCGTCTTCCTGGTCGAGCTGTGGGAACGCTTCGGCTTCTACGGCATGGCCGCGCTGCTGGTGCTGTTCATGATCGACAAACTCGGCTTCGAGGACAGCCGCGCCAACCTGACCTGGGGCGCCTTCAGTGCCCTGGCGTTTGCCGCCCCCGCCATCGGCGGCTGGATCGGCGACCGGGTTCTCGGCGCGCGCCGCACCATGATCGCTGGCGCCGTGGTGCTGTGCAGCGGCTACCTGATGCTGGCCCTGGCCCGGCAGGAACTGCCCTACCTATTTGCGGCCCTGAGCGTGATCGTGGTCGGCAATGGCCTGTTCAAGGCCAATGCCGCCAGCCTGGTTCGGCGCATCTACGAAGGCGATGAGGCGCGCATCGACAGCGCCTTCACCACCTACTACCTGGCGATCAACCTCGGGGCGGCGGCCTCAATGCTGGCGACGCCCTGGATCAAGGACCACTGGGGCTGGAGCGCAGCCTTCGCGGTATGTTGCGCCGGCATGGCCATCGGCATTCTCAACTTCCTGCTGATGTACCGCACGCTGGCACACATTGGCTCGCCCGCCGATAGCCAGCCGGTGTGTTGGAAGCGCGTCGCCGGCATCGTGGTCGGCGCTTTGGCATTGTGCTTGTTCACCGCCCTGGTCCTCGAACACACTTTGCTGGCCACCTTCACCATCTGGGCCGCCGGGCTCAGCATTCTGTCGATCTTTGTTTACATGACGATCAGAGCGGCGCCAGCGGAGCGCGCCGGACTACTGGCAGCACTCATACTGACCCTGCAGGTGTTCCTGTTCTTCATCTTCTACCAACAGCAATACACCTCCATCACGCTGTTCGCACTGCGCAATGTCGACCCCCGCTTCACCTTCTTCGGCCACACGCTGTTCACCTGGAGTGCCGCCCAGTTCCAGGCGCTCAGCGCTATCTGGATCATCGTCCTGGGCCCGTTCCTGGTCTTGCTCTACAACCGGCTGGCCAGCCGTGGCCACGATGCCCCGGTCGCGGTGAAGTTCACCCTCGGCTTCGCTGCGGTCGCGGCCAGCTTCTTTCTGCTCGCGGTCAGCGGGCAGTTCGCGGTGGACGGTAGAGTGTCGTCCTGGTTCGTGGTATGGAGCTATGCGCTGTATGCGCTCGGCGATTTGCTGATCAGTGGCCTGGGCCTGGCGATGATCTCGCGCTATGTGCCAATAAGGATGAGTGGCTTCATGATGGGCGCTTATCTGGTGGCTGCGGGAGTAGCTCAGTACCTGGGCAGTGCGGTGGCGAACCTTGCGCAATTGCCGCCAGCGGGCATGCAGGCGGCCCTGTCGCTACCGCTCTACATGCGTTTGTTCAACGGGCTTGGGTGGGCAGCTCTAGGGGGAATGACGCTGGCGTTACTGTTGTTACCGTTGCTGAAAAGACTGTCGCTGGCTCATCAGAGCAATACGACAGAACTGGAAGAAGCAAGTACTACTATTGAGCGTCCAGCAGTTACTGGCTAGCCGGCGGCGACGACCACCGCTTCCCAGTGTACCCGCAGCGAGTTGCTGACATCCCTGACTTGGCCCGACTCAATGGCACAGAGCGGACATTGACTGCGTCCAAAAAAAGGCTGCACCACCTGTATCGCACGTATGCAATTGAGGAGGTGCAGCCTTTCGCTGCTCTACTTCAGCGTGGTTATCTAGCTATCTCGCACCCTCGCAAAAGCGGTGGATGGCCTGGCACGCCGCACGCAGAGAATCGTCATCGAGCGCATAAGCAATACGGAGGTAGCCAGAAAGACCAAAAGCACTGCCCTGAACGACTGCAACGTTGGCCTCCTCCAGCAAGGCCAGGGCCACGGCCTCATCATTGACCAACTCACAACCGGCGGGAGAACGTTTGCCGATCAACCCTGAACAGTCGGCGAAAGCGTAGAAAGCCCCACCTGGAATTTCGCAGCTGATGCCCGGCGCCTGGTTGAGCAACTGGACCATGAAATCGCGACGCCGCTGGAAGACTTCGCGGCTATGAGCGATGAAGTCTTTCGGACCGTCGAGGGCAGCGATTGCTGCGTGCTGCGAGATGGAACAGGCACCTGAGGTCTGCTGCCCCTGAAGCTTCTCCATCGCCTCGAGCAGCCAGCGGGGACCGGTAGCAAACCCGATTCGCCAACCCGTCATGGCATAGGCTTTCGACACGCCGTTCATGGTCAACGTTCGTGCAGCCAGACGTGGTTCAACCTGGGCAAGCGTGAGGAAGTCACGGTTGTCGAAAATCAGGTGCTCATAGATGTCGTCAGCGAGAATCAGAACCTGCGGATGGGCCAGCAACACCTCAGCCAGAGCCTGCAGTTCGTCGCGATCGTACACAGCGCCCGTGGGATTGGACGGCGAATTCAGGATCAGCCCGCGGGTGTTCGGGCCGATGGCTTCGGCCAGTGCTTGCGGGGTCAGCTTGAAGCTCGATTCGGCGCCGCAAGCGACAATGCGCGACTCGCCACCACACAGCTCAACCATTTCCGGATAACTGACCCAGTACGGCGCGGGGATCACAACTTCGTCGCCTTCGTTGAGGGTTGCGGCCAGGGCATTGAAGATGACTTGCTTGCCGCCGCTGCAAACCAGCGTGTCCTGCCAGCTGACGTCGAGACCATTTTCACGCTGGTATTTGCGCGCGATAGCTTCCCGCAATGTACGAAGGCCGGCCACCTGCGTGTAGCGAGTGTGACCATTGTTGATTGCACTGATGGCTGCAGTACGGATGTGCTCCGGCGTATCGAAGTCAGGCTCACCCGCGCAAAGCGAAATGATCTTCGCCCCTTCTGCGCGTCGTGCAGCCACACGGTCGATTATCTTATAGGTTGCCGAAGGCTTGGCAGCCTCCAAGCGACGGTTCAGCGTTTCCAGGCTCACGCGTGTTCCTCCGGGTGAGTAAGGCCCATGAGGTCCATGGTCGTGTGCCCCTCGCGCAGCTTGGCCATGAAAGCTGCTTCTTTATCAGCACGCTTCTGACCTTCACGAAGCGTGCGCTCTACTGCATGCGCCGGGATGATGATCACGCCGTCCTCGTCCGCGACGACCAGATCGCCGGCGCTTACTTGTGCACCGCTGAAGCCGAACGGTTTACCTACTGAAGGCGTGGTCGCCTTGACGGTACCTTTGACCGAGATACCCCGCGCGAACACCGGGAAGCCATGCGCTTCAAGCGCGGCGATGTCGCGTACACCGCCGTTGATTACCAAGCCGACAATGCCTGCGGCTTGCGCCGCCACCGTGAGCACTTCACCCCAGTAGCCAGCAATGAAGTCGGCGCAATCACAAACCAGGACGCTGCCGCGCGGCGCTTTGGCCACGGCCAAGTGCAGGCCCAGGTTGTCACCAGGCGAACACTGCAGCGGGTATGCGGGCGCAGCAATGAAGGCGCCCTTCCAGACAGCGCGAATCTTGCGGTCGACCGCACATGGCAGCCCAGAGGCCTCATACAGGGTGGAACTGCCGAGGACCTTTGCAATGTTCTGATAATCGTGTGGAAGGCTCATGGCTGTTTGCTCTGCAGGGAGTAGTAACCGAGGGCGGCACGCGCTTCTTTGAGGCGCTTGCCAGTGGCGATCTGTTCGCGGATCTGTGCTTCGACGTGTTCGATGCGACGGGCCGTTTCAGCGACCTCCTGCGCACGATTGCGAGGGACGATGACGACACCGTTGGCGTCAGCGACAACGATGTCGCGGGCGCAGACTCGAGCTTGGCCAACCGACACCGGATGGTTTACACCCACGACTTCCACGCGGTCCTTACCGGTACGCATGAAACGGCCTTTGCTGAACAGCGGGTAGCCTTCGCCCAGCGCCTTGTTCACATCGCGGCAGACTCCGTCAATGACCGTGCCAGCAATACCCCGGGCCAGTGCGTACTGGGTCATGATGTCGCCCCACACCGTGCAATCGGTACGGCCGTCATTGGCGATGACCACCACATCGCCTGGTGCTACTTCATCAATGAAGTCACCGACAGTACCGGGCGGTGTGCTCGCGCTGACGTACTGAACAGTGAAGGCAGGACCGACCACGACCTGGCTGTAGTTGGCCAATGGCGCGATACCGAAGGCCTGGCCTGGAAGGCCCAGTTTATCCATCGCGTCGGACACCGTCGGGGTATCCAAGCCCTCGAACAAGGCAACCAGGTCTTTATCAGAAAGGCTCATATCAGTGCTCCACCTTGATGGCTTCGAATTGCGTGTCGTGCATGACTTCTTCGACCGAGCGACCGGCGCGAACAGCGTCGACCATGCCGGCTTGGCGGCGGTCAATACGCTCGGCCAGATCAAGCACTTTCTCGATGGCATTGGCCGGAACGAAAACGGTGCCGCATTCGTCGGCAATCACGTAATCGCCCTCATCAACTTCAACACCCGCCATGCGAACTTTGACGGCCGCGTTAATCTGGATGAGTCGGTTGCGCGCGCTGATCATGGTCACGCCGCGACCGAAGACCGGGTAACCGATATCTGCGCTGCCGCAGATGTCGCGGCTGAAGCCATCGATGATCGAGCCACGAATGCCTTTGCGCTGGGCTGCGTTGGCCAGGATGTCGCCCCAGCTGGAGATACCGTCGACACCACCGGCGATCACCAGCACGCGGTCATCGGTGGTGACCTGCTCCACGACCGGGGTAATCAGGTGAACGGTGGGGGCCACGTTCTGCTTTGGCCCCAACTGCACGGTGCTGGCTCGGCCGACAATTTTGGGGCAGTTCCAGAGCGGCATCAGGCCGTTAGTGGCGCCAGGCAGTTCGAGGAAGTCCAGAGCGTCCGACACTGTGTTGGTATCGAGCGCAGCCAGGCGTTCAAGCGGGGCTTTCAAGCTCATCTGTTGCAGGCCTCTTGTAGGTGAGGCTTGAGTATCTGCGCCGAGTTTTGATACGTATATTACGAAGAAGCTAAGCTTGTTATATCCCAAACCTATGGAAAAGCGCCGTGATCAACTTTCGCTTGATACGCCACCTTTGGCTGTTCCTGGCTGTGGCAGAAGACCAGAATTTCAGTCGCGCGGCCAAGCGGCTGGGTATGTCGCAACCGCCGTTAACCGAACAGATCCAGGCGCTCGAACAGTCGCTACGCGTTCAACTTTTTACCCGTTCTCGCCGCGGAGCACAGCTGACTGCCGCCGGTGCCGCGATTCTTCCCGCAGTCCGGAAATTCGCAGATCAACTGGAGCGACTCGAGTTGGCGGTTCACGAAGCCGTCGCAGGCCATGCCGGCGTGGTGACCATCGGGGCCATTACATCGGCGATGATCGACGTGCTACCGCCGTTGATCGAGCGCTTCAAACAGAATCATCCGTTGATTACGGTATCGGTTCGGGAGATAGATAGCGCTGAAGCCATACCCGCACTGGAAGCGGGTGATATCGATATTGCATTCGCACGCCTGGAAGGGCATCTCGGTCGACATATTCAATCCTTGCCGTTGTCCGAAGACAGGCTGGCCGTAGCGCTACCCAAAGACCATCCCTTGGCTGCCAAGGAGTCAATTTCTCTACAAGCGCTCGCGGACGAAACCCTGGTCATGGCTTCACGGGATGTGAGCCCTGTGTACTTCGACTACCTGGTTGGGCAGTGCAAAGCCAGCGGCTTCGCACCGCGCATCGTCCACCAGGTGCGGTCCGTATCGTCACAAGTCGCCTTTGTCAGTTGCGGACAAGGCATCGCATTGGTACCGACGTCTATGGGTAAACTCGCGCCGGAGAATGTCCTTATCCGCCCCCTGCATCCCGAAGTGAAAGTGGTGATCACGGCCATGGCCTGGCATAGCGAGCACAAAAAACCATTGGTGGAGGCAATGATCGACCATGCAAGACAAGATTTGCAGTCATAGGCCAGGCGTATGACAGGGTTCGTGGCTTCGTATTTTACAAATCATTTGGCGCGTTCAACATTGGGGACTCTGTTATAGGAGTTTGTAACCGTGCCCCATGCAGCTCGCTTCACGTACGAGAAAGTCCCACTGACCATCGATGGTGTACAGCTCGATCTGGCGGTGATACACCGCACCGGGCCAAAAACACCCATCCTGTTCCTCCACGGTTTCGGTTCCACCAAAGAAGACTACGCCGATATCACGCTGCAAGCGTCTTTCGAAGGACACCCCTTCATCGCCTATGATGCGCCAGGCTGTGGTGAAACGGAGTGCGCCGACCTCTCGCGCATCAACATCCCATTCCTGGTGAAAACCGCGCAGGCCGTGCTCAGGCATTTCGGATTCGACAAGTTTCATCTGGTAGGCCATTCCATGGGGGGGCTGAGCGGCTTGGTATTGGCTCACGAAGAGCCTGATCGCATTCAAAGCTTCGTTGATATCGAAGGTAACATCGCACCTGAGGATTGCTTCCTCAGTCGGCAGACCCATGATCATGATCGTGAGGACGACGCGGGCTTCTTCCGTGATTTTATCAATCGCACCCGGTTGGCTTCTGATCCTGCAAGTGCACTCTATGCAGCCAGCCTCGCGCATAAAGTACGGACCGGCGCAGTGCGTGGCATTTTCGAATCGATGGTGGATTTGTCCGACAATGCTCAGTTGATGGACAAGTTCCTCGCACTACCCTTCCCGCGCCAATACATGTATGGGATAACCAACTCACACCTGTCCTACCTCGACCATATCGCTGCACAAGGTGTGGAGCTGGCGTGCATCCCTGATTGCGGTCATTTCCCGATGTATTCGAATCCCGCCCTGATGTGGAAGCACATCAAGGCTTTGCAAGACCGCGCCTGAGCGGATCATATCTTTACTCAGATGTCGCCAGGGCTAGATCATAAGCGAGGCTAATCGAGCATGAGCAACATTGATTAAACTGATGACCGGAAGGCATGCACACTGTCGCCTTTTCCAATCGGGAGTCACCCAATGTCAGGCGAAAAATCGATCACAGCGCTGCTCCGCGGCATGAGCCCTGTCCTCAACGAAGGCGACTATGTGTTCTGTACGGTTAACGATGCCGCAGCGCTTCAATGTACTGATGTGCTGGGTACATTCCGCGAAAAAGAAGGCCTTACCGCTATCATTGAGCGCGAGCGAGCCGACGCACTGGGCCTTGAGTACAGCTTCGTAGCCGCCTGGATCACCCTCACAATCCACTCTGCTCTGGATGCGGTGGGGCTGACGGCAGCATTCGCGACTGCACTCGGTAAAGCCGATATCAGCTGCAACGTCATCGCCGCTTTCTATCATGATCACATTTTCGTTGGGAAGGATGACGCCACTAAAGCCATGGACGTCCTCCGCACGCTATCGAGCGGAGGTGAACCCAAGTAGGGCGTGACGATCACTGCTTTCGATCAGACTTACGTTGATCGAAAGCGTGGCCCCCTTGCCCTACTGGCTCATTTCAGGACAGCGGGAAAACTGTACAAAAAAATCCCGCTGTATAGATTTCTCCCAACACCTGCACTATACCTTGTACATCCATCAGATTTTGTACAGGTATTGTGCATGTCCACCTACCTGCAACATTTCACCGAACGCTTTGCCGCGCTGGATTCAGGCCACCTTGACCTGCTGGGTGACTTGTACAGCGAGGACATCACCTTCCGCGACCCACTGCATCAAATCAGTGGCCTGCCGGCCCTGCGTGCCTATTTCACCCAGCTGTACGCGAACGTTGCCGAGGTCAGCTACACCTTCGAAGGCCTCGACGAACCGCAACCGGGCTACGGCTATATTCGCTGGACCCTCAATTACCGCCACCCACGGCTGGCCCGTGGCCGGCCAATCAGCCTGCAAGGTTGCAGCCACCTGCGCTGGCGCGGCCGTGTGCACTTTCACCAGGACTACTTCGACGCCGGCGCCTTGCTGTACGAACATGTGCCGGTCATGGGCGGGGCCATACGCTGGCTCAAGGGCCGGCTGGCATGAGCCGGTGCTGGCTGACCGGTGCCAGCAGCGGCATCGGTGCAGTGCTGGCGCAGCGCCTGCTTGAACAAGGCCACCAGGTAGCGCTCGGGGCGCGCCGGACAGAGAGCCTGGCGGCGCTGGCCGCGCGCTACCCCGGCCAGGTACTGCTGGCGGTGGGCGATGTGAGCCAGCCTGAACAGGTGGCGCGCATGGTCGAGCAGATCGAGCAGGCCTGGGGCGCGCTGGACCTGGTGATTCTCAACGCCGGCACCTGCGAGTACCTGGAGCCGGGGCAGTTCGACCCGACGCTGGTCGAGCGGGTGATCCGCACCAACGTACTCGGCACCAGCCAATGCCTGGCCGCCGCCCTGCCCTTGCTACGGCGCGGCCAGCAGCCACATCTGGTAGTCATGGGCAGCTCGGTCGGCTGGCTGGCGCTGCCCCGCGCGGGGGCATACGGTGCGTCGAAAGCGGCGCTGCGCTACCTGGTCGAGTCGCTGCGCATTGATTTGGCCCACGAGAACATCGCGGTCACATTGGTCAGCCCCGGCTTCGTCGACACGCCGCTGACCCGTCGCAACGACTTCCCCATGCCCCAGCTGTGGAGCGCCGAGCGTGCCGCTGACCATATCGTCGCGCGCCTGCCACGACGCCCGCTGGAAATCGCGTTCCCGGCCACCTTCACCCTGGTGCTGCGCCTGCTCGGCGCAATGCCGGCACGCTGGCGCCTGAAACTGGGCCGGCGCCTTGCCCGGCAACCACAGGCCTAGCCCATGCGAATCGCCATCATCGGCACCGGCATCGCCGGCCTGACCTGCGCCCACCTGCTGTCGCGCCGCCACGAACTGACCGTGTTCGAAGCGGCGGACCGGGTCGGCGGCCACACCCATACCGTCGATGTGCGCTGGCGCGATCAGCCATATGCCGTCGACACCGGTTTCATCGTCTTCAACGACTGGACCTATCCGCATTTCATCCGCCTGCTCGAGCACCTGCGCGTACCTTCGCGGCCAACCGAAATGAGCTTCTCGGTGCATGATCCGCGCAGCAGGTTCGAGTACAACGGGCACGACCTGAACAGCCTGTTTGCCCAGCGCCGCAACCTGCTGTCGCCCGGCTTCTGGGGCATGCTGCGCGATGTGCTGCGCTTCAACCGTCAGGCCCTGGCCGACCTGGACAAGCAGCGCATCGGCAGCGAAACCACCTTGGGCCAGTACCTGCACCAGCAAGGCTACGGGCAGCGCTTCATTCACCATTACATCGTGCCGATGGGCTCGGCGATCTGGTCGATGCCGCTGGCCGACATGCTGGATTTCCCCTTGCAGTTCTTCGTGCGGTTCTGCCGCAACCACGGCTTGCTGTCGGTCAGCCATCGCCCGCAGTGGCGGGTGATTGAGGGCGGCTCGCGCAGTTACCTGGCGCCGCTGTGTCAGCCCTTTGCCGGGCGCATCCGCCTGAACTGCCCGGTGCAGCGGGTCAGCCGTGACGAGGGCGGCGTGGACATCAGCTGGGCAGGGGGCCGGGAGCGTTTCGACAAGGTGGTGTTTGCCTGCCACAGCGACCAGGCCCTGGCGTTGCTGGCGGCGCCCAGTGGGCAGGAGTCTGCGATCCTCGGGGCCATCCGCTACGCCAGCAACGAGGTGGTGCTGCATACCGATGCCCGCCTGCTGCCGCGCCGCCGGGCCTGGGCCAGCTGGAACTACCGCCTGGGCAACAGCGCGCAGGCCCCGGCCGCCCTCACCTACAACATGAACATCCTCCAGGGCATCGAGGCACCGGTCACCTTCTGCGTCAGCCTCAACCAGACCGCCCTGGTGGACCCGGCGCAGATTCTCGCCCGCTTCAGCTATGCGCACCCGCAATACAGCCTCGCGGCCCTGGCAGCCCAGGCGCGTCAGGATGAACTGCAGGGCCAGCAGCACAGCTATTACTGCGGCGCCTATTGGGCCAACGGTTTTCACGAGGACGGCGTGGTCAGCGCACTGACCGTTGCCAGTCACTTTGGAGAAGCGCTGTGAACAGCAGCCTGTGCCACGGCTGGGTCGGTCACCGGCGGCTGACGCCAAGGCCGCATGCGTTTCGTTACCGCATTGGCATGTTCTACCTCGACCTCGACGAGCTACCCGCGCTGCTCGGCCTGTCCCGCTGGCTCGGTTGTTCGCGCCTGGCACCCCTTTGCTGGCGCGAAACCGACTACCTGCCGGCGTTGACCCGCCAGGGCATGCCGCTGGTCCAGGCGGCGCGGCTACTGGTCGGTCAGGCCACCGGCCAGGTGCCCGAAGGCGCCGTGCACCTGCTGACGCAGCCTCGCTGCTGGGGGCTGTCGTTCAACCCGGTGAGCGTGTATTTCTGCCACGACCGCCTGGGCCAGGTCAGTGCCGTGCTGTTGGAAGTGCGCAACACACCCTGGCGCGAGCGCTTTCACTACGTGCTGCCGGTGCAGGGCGACCTGGCCCGACCGTTTGCCGTGGCCAAAGCGTTCCACGTTTCGCCCTTCATGCCCATGGACATGGACTACCGGCTGCGCTTCGCCGTGAATGCCCGCTGCGTGCGCGTTCACATGCAGAACTGGCGCGCCGGGAGCAAGGTATTCGAAGCGGACCTGGCACTGCAACGCCAGCCACTCGACCGCACAGCGCTGCACCGCCACATCCTGGCCTTCCCGTGGATGAGCCTGTGCACCGTTACCGGCATCTACTGGCAGGCCCTGCGCCTGCTGCTCAAGCGCACACCTGTGCACGACCATAGCGCCAGCCAGCATGACCTGGCACTCGGCCAACCCGCCCGTGAGGAGCCCGACCATGTCCGAACCGACCTTGAGCATTAGCAAATCGGCCGGCATCGCCCCGCTGCTTGGTGGCCTGGCCAGGCGTGCGGTGCTGGCGCAATTGCGCCGGCTGAAACACGGCCACCTGCGCCTGATCCACCAGAGCCAGCAGTGGACCTTCGGCGATGTCGCCAGCCCGCTGTACGCCGAAGTGGAAGTGCTCGACGACGCGGCCTGGGGCCTGGTCGCCGGCAACGGTTCGATCGGTGCCGGCGAGGGCTACATCCATGGTTACTGGCGCAGCCCGGACCTGGCCGCAGTGACCCGGCTGTTCGTCGCCAACCTCGACGTCCTCGACGCCATGGAAGGCGGGCTCGCACGCCTGGCGCGCCCGGCCCTGCACCTGCTGCACCGGCTGAACCGCAACAACCGGCGCGGTGCCCGACGTAACATCCTGGCCCATTACGACCTGGGCAATGCACTGTTCGAACGGCTGCTCGACCCGACCATGATGTACTCCGCTGCCCAGTTCGACAGCGCCGGGCAGACCCTGGAACAGGCCCAGCGCAACAAACTGCAGCGCATCTGCAACAAGCTCGAACTCAAGCCCCACGAACACCTGCTGGAAATTGGCAGCGGCTGGGGCAGCCTGGCCATTCACGCTGCCCAGCAGCATGGTTGCCGGGTCACCACCACTACCCTCTCCGCTGCGCAGCACGCGCATACCCTGCGGCGGGTCAAGGCGCTGGGCCTGGAACAGCGCATCACGGTATTGCACGAGGACTACCGGGATTTACGTGGTCGCTTCGACAAGCTGGTGTCGATCGAGATGATCGAGGCTGTCGGGCACCGCTACCTGCCCACTTACTTTCGCCAGTGCGCCGCGCTGCTCAAGGACGACGGCCTGATGCTGCTGCAGGCCATTACCATCCGCGACCAGCGCTATGCCCAGGCCCGGCGCTCGGTGGACTTCATTCAGCGCTACATCTTCCCCGGCGGCGCCCTGCCCTCGCTGAACGTACTGCTCGACACCGCCAGCCGCCAGACCGGGCTGAACCTGGTGCATCTGGAAGACTTCGGCCAGGACTACGCACGCACCCTGCGCCACTGGCGCGACAACCTGCGCCAGGCGCGCAGCGAGCTGACTACGCTGGGCTACGACGACACCTTCCAGCGCCTGTGGGAGTTCTACCTGTGTTACTGCCAGGGTGGCTTCGAGGAACGCACCATCGGTGTGGCGCAGATGCTCTGGGCCGCGCCCCAGGCACGCCGGGCGCCGCTGCCGGGCGCCTGAGCATGGGCCGCCGTGGCTGGCTGCTCGGCAATGCGTTATGGCTACAGGCCGGCTGGTGGTTATGCGTGCTGGGCGCGCACTGGCCCTGGCTGCTAGTGGTCGTGGTGGCGGGCCTGGCGCTGCACCTGCGTTTGAGTGCCTGTGGTGAATGGCGTGTGCTATTGGTCATCGCCGTTGCCGGCTGCCTGCTGGACAGCATGCTCGGCATACTGGGCGTGTTCCGCTTCGAGCAGTGGCCCCTGCCGCCGTGGCTGGCACTGATGTGGCTGGTATTGGCCAGTGGCATGCGTCACAGCCTGGCATGGTTGGGTCAGCCCCTGTGGCGCGGGGTGCTCGCGGGCCTGCTCGGCGGCCCGCCGGCCTACCTGGCTGGCGCCCGACTGGCCGGTGTGGAGTTGCCGATGGGGCAAGTCGGCACGGCGCTGGTCCTGGCACCGATCTGGGCCTTGGTGCTGCCACTGAGTTTGCGCTTTGCGGTCAGGCGGTGAGGCGGTGAGGCGGTGAGGCGGTATGGAGGCCATGTACCGCGTTGCCTGCTTCGCGGGTGAACCCGCTCCTACATCGGGCGGTGATTGGCTGAACGCTGCGCTGTACCTTGTAGGAGCGGCTTTAGCCGCGAACACCGGCAAAGCCGGTGCCGTGCACCGCGTTGCCTGTTTCGCGGGTGAACCCGCTCCTACGCAGTTTCGATGCATTGCCACAGCACCTGAGGCCTCACGCAACACGTTGTTTTGCCGCCATTAATAGCCAAAATCCTGTCTTCATTCAGCTAATTCAACTGGCTGCCTGTCGATACACTTTCCAGCTTCACACTCATCACGACAACAACCACAAGGTAACCCGCAACCATGGCTATCCAGCGTCTGCACAGCAACAAGCGCCTGAGCAACACCGTGATCCACAACGGTGTCGTCTATCTGGCCGGCCAGCTGGCCAACAACCATGAAGCCGATATCCGCACGCAAACCGCCGAAACCCTGGCCAATATCGATGCGCTGCTGGCTGAAGCCGGCAGCGACAAGTCGAAGATCCTGTCGGTTACCATCTACCTCAAGGACATCATCAACGACTTCGCCGGGCTCAATGAGGTCTGGGAGGCCTGGGTGGCAGAAGGTCACGCACCGGCACGCGCCTGCGTCGAAGCGGCCATGTTCAAGCCGAGCCTGCTGGTGGAAATGTCCGTGGTAGCCGTGCAAGGCTGATAGCCTGATAAGCTGAAAATCAAAGCCGGCTTGCCCCCCAGGTTTGCGCCGGCCTTCAGGTTCTGCCTGCAAACTAACGGTCGTGCAAGTGCTTCTTCAGAAATGCCCGGGTGCGATCCTGTACGGGATTGCTCAGGATTTCACCCGGCGCTCCCTGCTCCACCACCACCCCGCCATCCATGAACACGATCTGGTCTGCCACCTCACCGGCGAAACGCATCTCGTGGGTGACGATCAGCATGGTCATGTGCTCGGCCGCCAGCTGCTTCATGACCAGGTTCACTTCCTCGACAAGCTCAGGGTCCAGCGCCGAGGTTGCCTCATCGAACAGCATGACCTTGGGTTGCATGGCCAGCGCCCGGGCAATGGCCACGCGCTGTTTCTGCCCACCAGACAAACGTGACGGGTACTCGTCGATCTTGTTGGCCAGCCCGACCTTTTGCAGGTACTCCAAAGCCAGTTCCCTGGCCGCACTTTTCGAATAGCCTTTGAGCTTCACCGGCCCTATGGCGATGTTTTCACACACGGTAAGGTGCGGGAACAGGTTGAAATGCTGAAACACCATGCCCATCTGCTGGCGCACCCGGTTGATGTGCTGCTCGAAAGCGCGACCTTTCAAGGGCCGATTGACCTGGTCACCGTCAAGCCAGACCTCACCATCATTAAGCACTTCAAGATGATTGATCGAGCGCAGCAAGGTACTTTTCCCCGAGCCGCTGGGGCCGATGATGGCGTAGATCTGCCCACGCGATACCGACAGGTCGATACCCTTGAGTACCTCAAGCGCGCCGTAGGCCTTACGGGCGCCCTTCACTTGCACCATAGCGTTGTTGTTCATCGTGACATCTCGACCTTTGCTTCAATTAGATGCAGCCCAGCCTCGAGTACCAGGTTGGCCACGTAGTAGATCAGCGCAACGGCAATGTAGAACTCGAACGGGCTGTAGGTTTCGCTGACCGCCAGTTGTGCGCTGTAGACGAGCTCGGCAATGCCGATGATCGATACCAGCGAGGTGTCCTTCAGCAGCACGATGAGGTTGTTGCCCAACGGCGCAATGGTCTTTCTCAGTGCCTGTGGCACGATGATGTAGCGCTGGGTCATGGCCCTGCTCAGGCCAATCGAACGCGCGCCTTCTATCTGCCCAGGGTCGACCGCCTCGATACCGGACTTGATCACGTCAGCGTTGTACACCGCAAAATGCAGGCTGAGCCCGATGATGCCCGCCGCGAGTGCCGGAATATCGATACCCACCTGCACCAGCCCGTAATAGATAAGGTACAGCTGCAGCAACAGGGGCGTCCCCATCAGCAGCCAGGTCACGAAGCGCACCGGCAGTGCCAAGGCTTTGGGGGCATACAGGTCGATCAGGGCAAACAGCACGCCCACGACCAGGCTGATGACGCTGGAACACAGAAACATGACCACCGTCCACCACAGCCCGGTCGCCAGCATGTCGTAGTAAGGCGTGATGACACTCAGGTTTAATCCTTCCATTGGCAAGCCCTTACTTGGTGGCGTAACGCCGGTCCAGTAGCTCGACCAGGTATTTGACCGAGTAGACCATGACGATATAAAGCAGCGCCGACACCATAAAGATCTCGAACGGTTTGTAGGTTGAACTGATAAAGCGCTGCGCGGTGTAGGTCAGTTCAACAACCGAGATGGCCGAGACCAGGGCGGAGCCCTTGATCAAACCAATGGTATTCACGCCCAGCGGCCTGATCATCAGTTTCAGTGCCTGGGGAATGATGATGTACAACAGCGTCTGCCTGCGGCTGAAGCCAATCGACCGGGCGCCTTCAACCTGGCCGGGGTCGACGTTATCGATAGCCCCGCGAATCGACTCCGACATATACGCTGCGATATTCATGCCCAACCCGATAACCGCCGCAGAAAACGGCTCCAGTTCAATCCCTATTTGTGGGCCACCAAAATAGATAATGAACAACTGCACCAGGCAGGGTGTGCCGCGAAAGACACTGACATAGAGTTTGGCGGCCCACCGCAGGATGGCCAGTGGCGATAGCCTGAGAGCCACCAGAATGATCGCCAGCACTAAGCCGAGTATTAATGAAAGCAACGAGATCTGCACCGTGACCCAGGCGGCTTCCATGAAAAACGGGTAGGTGCGATGGATTAATGATAGATCCATAAATACCACTCACAAAGTCTGCCAACCCGGCCCAACCCATGTTCAGGCCATGACGGGTAAGTGTCAGCGAATATCGCTACCGACCCATTTCATCGAGATTGCTTTGTAAGTGCCATCGGCCAGGATGTCGTCCAGGGCCTTTTGCAACTGGGCCTTGAGCTCCGGGTTGTTTCTACGGATGGCAATGCCCAGCCCCTCACGGCCGCCCTGATCATCTGGCAAGCTGATGATGCGTACTTTCTGCCCGGTCTCTTTTACGGCAACCATGACGGGAATACTGTCCATGACCACCGCATCAATCCGCCCGGCATCCAGGTCAACCAGCATTTCCGGCAGCCCTTTATAGGTGCGCACTTTCAAGTTGCCACGGGCGCGCGCCCATTTGTCATGGGAGTCGCCCAAGGTAACGCCAACCGTGACATCCTTGAGATCCTCCAGCGTCTTGATGGGCGAGTCTTCCTTGACGCCAATCGTGCGACCTGCATGGTAGTAAGGCCCGACGAAGTCAACGGCTTTCAGGCGCTCGGGCGTAATGGTCATCGAAGCGATGACAGCGTCGTACTTCTTGGCCAGCAGCCCGGCGATAATGCCATCGAACGGGGTGGTGATTATCTTGATTTTCACACCCAGGCGCTGGGCAAGTGCCTCACCAATGGAGGCGTCGAAGCCGACAATTTCATTTCTTTCATTGGCAAAGCTGAACGGAGAGTACTGCCCGCTCATGGCCACACGCAGTACCTTCGATTCTTGAATGGCCTGCAAGTCATCGGCGTGCGCTGCGCCATGAGAGAAAAGTGCGGCGGCTGCTACAGCGGTGGACGCCAATAGCATTCTGGTTGTTCTTGCCAGCATCGAGGCACTCCTTGGAAGTTTGTATTTTTTATTGTCCTGGGCGTCAGAGCCCCAACCTTCCGCAAAAGCTTTGCATACTGAAACCTTGAAAGCACCCTGCAATGTGCGTGTTCGACGGGCACTTTGCCGGAATCGGCCGACACAATGTCGGTGCTATTTCGGGCCGGGGGAAAACTGAAGTAGTGTCTGGTAATGCACGATAAACAAGCAAGTACTCAGCTGGTGTGCACCTGCATAGTGCGGGGCTGGCCGGCTTTTTACCGGTGATTTGTCAGGAGTGTCAGCATTGCGCGAACTAGACGTCAAGGATCGGGAAATCCTCGAGATACTTTCCAAGGAAGCACGCGTTGCGCTCAAGGCACTGGCAGCCAGGATCGGGCTGTCCAGAAGTGCCACCAGCGAACGGGTTTTACACCTGGAGCGCAGCGGGGTTATTCGCGGATACCGTGCGGATATTGGTGAAATCGATGCCAATGTCATACGGGCGATCGTCCTGGTTTCACTCAAGCGCACACCGGCGCTTGGACTGCTGGACCTGCTGGCGCAGAACGCCCAGGTAAAACGGGTTTCATCGGTCAGCGGGCAGCTTGACCTGGTGATCGAGGTTGAGGCGCGAACGATTGATGACTTGAACCGGGTACGTGATGCCGTGGCCTGTCATGATTCGGTAGATGACATCACTACGGCGGTGGTGTTGCGGCGTGATATAGACAGGCAGAAGGCCTGAGTGAATTCGCATGGCACCGGCTGCGCCGGTGTTCGCGGCTGAAGCCGCTCCCACAGGTACTGCACATGCTTCAAGCATTATGCTGGTCCTTGTAGGAGCGGCCTTGCGTCGCGAAAGGGCTGCGCAGCAGCCCCGGGGTTTCAGCGCAAATGCACAAGTTGCCGGGGCTGCTGTGCAGCCCTTTCGCGACGCAAGGCCGCTCCTACACCAGAAAGCGTGTTACTTCAGCGCGGCGGCGAAGCTGTCCTTCAGCACCTCCAGCAGGAAGTCGGCATTGGCCCGGCTGAAAATCATCGATGGGCGCATTTTCAGTACGTTGTCATGCGGCCCTTCGGTACCGATCAGCACGCCGCGCTCCCTGGCCCCATCCGCCACTTTCCTGGCCAAAGCCGTGGCCGGAGCCTTGGATTTGCGGTCAGTGACCAGCACGATGCCGAGGAACAGGCCCAAGCCGCGTACATCACCAATCACCTCGAATTGCTGCTGAAGCTTGCGGAAACCTTCAAGCAGGTAGTTGCCGACGGACAAGGCATTTTCCTTCAGCTGATCGCGCTCGATGGCATCGAGTACCGCCAAACCCACTGCGCACGATACGGGGTTGCCGGCAAAGGTGTTGAAGTACTCCATGCCATTGTTGAAGGCATCGGCAACCTCACGGGTGGTCACCACCGCCGACATTGGGTGACCGTTGCCGATCGGCTTGCCCATGCTGACCGCATCCGGCACCACGCCCTGGGTCTCGAAGGCCCACCAGTGGCTGCCAACACGGCCAAAGCCGACCTGCACCTCATCGGCCAGGCACAGCCCGCCTCCAGCCCGCACCATGGCGTACACCTCCCTGAGGTAATGATCGGGCAGGAACACCTGCCCCGCGACACTGGGGATCGACTCGGCGAGGAAAAACCCGGGGCGCTTGCCGGCCTTGCGCATGGTATCCAGTTGCTCTGCCACCGACTCGGCAAAGCGCTTGCCGTGCTCGTCCACCGGCCAGTCCTCGGGGGCGTAGTAGCTCTCCGGGACCACGGCCTCGTAAACGTGCGCCGCCCTGCCCTTGCCGGCTTTGCGCTTGTACTTGTAGGGGCTGAGGTCGATGAGTTCCTGGGTGGTGCCGTGGTAGGCCCAGTCCAGCACGATCGCCTGGTCACTGCCGGTGTAGTTACGCGCCATGCGCAGCATCAGGCTGTTGGCTTCACTGCCCGAACAACCGAACGACGCCACGCAAAGGCCCTCTGGCAGCGTACCGGTCAGGCGCTCGGCGTATTCGACAATGTTGTCGTGCAGGTAACGGGTATTGGTGTTGAGCAACGCAGCCTGGCGTGTCAGGGCTTCGACCACGTCCGGGTGGCTGTGGCCCAGGTGGCAGACGTTGTTGAAGCAGTCCAGGTAGGCTCGCCCGAAGTTATCGATCAGCCACACGCCATCGCCCCGTACCAACTTGATCGGGTCGGTGTACGAAATGGACAGGTTCGGTAACAACAGTTCTTTGCGTTTGGCAATGATCCGGGCCTTGGTCATGCCCTGCTGGTCGTAGGTTTCTGGCGGGATACCGGCCAGCGCCGAGGCATCCGGGAACAGGTCCGCCCACACTTCGCGGTATTCCGGCTCACCTACGCCTATCACCTCGCCGGCGGTCAGCCGGGTGTCGGTGGTCATCTGCAGGTGCAGGTGTGGAATCCAGCCGCCGTTTTCATGGTCCGCGCCCATGTAGCCGACCAGGTCGCCGGCTTCAAGCGTGTCGCCCGCTCGCAGGCGGGTGAGCGCCTCATGGGCCATGTGCCCCCACAGGGTCAGGAATGGCGGGCAACCTGGCGGCGCATGCTCGATCATCACCAGGCCACCGTAACCCAGCGGGTCGGGCTCGACCTCGACGCTTTTGACGGTGCCGGCAACGGGGGCGTACAACGGCGTACCGGCAGGCATTACCAGGTCGACCCCTACATGCAGGGTGCGGCGTTGCCCCTTGATGAAACGCGACTCGAAAGCGCTGTCGGTGTAGATGGTGCGCAGTTCGCCCCATGGCCCGATGGCCAACGGCACGTTGTGCGCAGCCGAGTATTCGTTCCACCAGCGGGTTGCGTCGGCCGGGCGCTGCTGGGCCGAGGCAATGGTCATCTCGTGGCTGGCGTCGCCAAACGGCGCGATCACCTTGTTCAGGATGGCTGCTGACGGGCGCACCAAGTCGGCAAAGGTTTTGTGGTTGGCGGCGATCCAGCGACGCACATCGCCGGCACCGTCGATGGCATCAAAACCACAGGCCTTGCGCAGAATGCCGGTGGCCAGCCGCGGGTTCATCGCATCCAGTTGCTCCAGCAGGCGCCAGGCAGGCGCCTCGCTGATGGCCAGGTAGGGGTTGTCGTCGGTCTGATCCTGGCGGGAAGCGGAGAACGTGACGCTGATGACCAGGCGCATGGCGATCAGGTCGAACAGCACATCAAGCTCTTGTGCCTGCAGCGGGTACGTTTCATGGAAACCGGCCACCAGCGCGGCAGCCGCGCCTATCGGGTCGTCCATGTCGAGGATGGCATACGCACTGGCAATCGCGACCTCGGCAATCAGCACGGTGTGCACGGCATCGCCGAAGTCGATGAAACCGGTCACGGTGCTGGTGGTTTGCGCATCGACCAGGATGTTCCAGTCGTTGGCATCGTTGTGGATCACCTGGGCACGGAGCGCGGCCAGCCTTGGCTGTACGGTCTGCTCGAAGCGGGTGATGAAACGCTCGACAATCGCCCGACGCGCCGGGCTCTTGATGAAGTGCAGGCGCGAACGCGAGCGTGCGGCGTGGCGCAGGTCCCAGTCCAGTTCGCGCACCGCCCCCGGGTGCATGAAGCCCTGCAGGGCACGGTCAAGCTCACCCAACGCCCGGCCGAAGTTGCTCATCAATGCAAAGCTGCGCCTGGCCTCGGCGAGCGGAGTGCCCGGTAGCCAGCTGACCATGCGCAAGGCGTGCTGCTCACCCGCGGCGCTGGCCACCTTTGGCAGGTAGCCCCCCGCCACACTGGCCCGCAGGTGCGGCACGCCCAGGTGCGCCCCCTGCACCGCCAGGTGCTCGAGCAGCGCGGTTTGAAACGCGCTTTCTACCTGGGGTTCACTCGCGTTGACGATTTTCAGGATCCAGCCCGCATCTGTGCCGGTTTCCAGCCGGTAGTTACGGTCACGCTCGCCATCCAGGGGCGTTGCCGTACCGGTGACATTGAAGAAGTCTTTTGCGAGGCCCTCTGCATCGCTTGCCGAAAACCGAGGTGCCGGGTGGGAAAGGTCTGTCATATCATCACGTTCCGAGCGAGCAAATTGTTTTTTCAATAGCTTGTCATGCACCACCGAAACCGACACCCTGCATACGGTCGGGATCAACAGGCATTATGCCGGTTCCGACCGGCATAAAGACGGCGGGCTTATTGGGTGGTGCAATGCGTGACCTGGACGCAAAAGATCGTGAGATTCTGGAAGTACTTTCGAAGGACGCGCGCATTGCGCTTAAGGCACTGGCCGGCCGCATCGGCCTTTCCAGAAGCGCCACGACCGAGCGCGTCGCCAACCTTGAGCGCAGCGGGATCATTCGCGGTTACCGCGCGGACATCGGCGAAATAGACGCCAACGTGATACGTGCGATCTTGCTGGTGACGTTGCAGCGCACGCCGGCCATGGGGCTGCTCGACCAACTGGCCACCGACGCGCGCGTGCGACGGGTTTCCTCGGTGAGCGGCCAGCTCGACCTGGTAGTTGAAGTAGAAACGCGCACCATCGATGACCTCAACCAGGTACGTGACAACGTGGCACGGCACGAATCGGTGGAGGACATTACCACCTCGGTGGTACTGCGCCGGGATATCGACCGTCAGGGGGCGTGATAAATTGCAGCCAACGCGTCGCCTTCTTCGCGGGTGAACCCGCTCCCACAGGTATGGCGCAGGCTTGAACTTCACAGGTATGGCGAAGGCTAGAACTTCACAGGTACGGCGCAGGCTTGAGCTTCACGCGGTACCTGTAGGAGCGGCTTCAGCCGCGAACACCGGCACAGCCGGTGCCATCCTGCACAACGCGTCAATCTTCACGAATGTGCCGTTCCTTACGCTCCTGCCGCTCCTTTGCCTCTATGCACAGCGCTGCCGTCGGGCGCAGTAATAGCCGCTTGAGCCCTATCGGTTCGCCAGTATCCCTGCACCACCCATACTCCCCCCGGGCAATCCGCTCCAAGGCTTCGTCAATCTTGTCCAGCAGCTTCTTTTCCCGCTCCAGCAAGCGCAGCTGCCACTGCCGCTGTTCCTCGACGGTGCCCAGGTCTGAAGGATCGCTGCTGGGTTCGAACTGCTGCATCAATTCGAACTCGCTGGAAATCCGCGCTTGCAGCTCGGTACGCTGTGACAGCAGCAGGTCGCGGAAGAACCCCAGCTGTGTGGCATCCATGTAGGCC
Source organism: Pseudomonas sp. S37 (assembly GCF_016658545.1). Classification (GTDB taxonomy): domain Bacteria; phylum Pseudomonadota; class Gammaproteobacteria; order Pseudomonadales; family Pseudomonadaceae; genus Aquipseudomonas. The sequence continues at coordinate 55,825 of NZ_JACVZC010000013.1, forward strand.
GCTTCTGGCATGCGGAGCAGTTCTTGTTCAGTCATTGCCGTGATTCTCGCGTCAGTAAGTTCAGGCTCAGCGCCGTTGGGCATGGAACGCCAGCGGTAACCCCTGGCAGTGCTCATGCAGCGTGTGTTCATGCCAGGCCAACTGACCGGACACGATCGTGGTAGCCACGCGATGGCGCAGCCGGTGGTGCTGGAAAGGCGTCCACTGGCAGTGGGCAAGCACCGGGTCGAGGCTGACCGGCCGTGGTGCATCAAGGCGTTCGATCAGCGCTAGGTCGGCCCAGTATCCTTCACGCAGGTAGCCACGCTCGTGGATCGCAAACAGGTCGGCGACCGCGTGGCTGGTCTTGCGGACCAGCTGGGTGATCGGCAGCATGCCCTGCTCGACCAGTTCGAACAGCGCCGGCAGCGCATGCTGCACCAGTGGCAGGCCAGCAGGTGCCGAGGCATAAGAGCGCTGTTTTTCTTCCAGGGAATGGGGAGCATGATCGGTCCCGATCACATCAATGCGATCTTCCAGCAGTGCCTGGCGTAACGCATCGCGGTCGGCGCGGGCCTTGATCGCCGGGTTACATTTGATCAGGTTGCCCAACCTCGCATAGTCGCGGTCATCGAACAGCAGATGGTGGGCGCACACCTCAGCGGTGATCAGCTTGTTGGCCAATGGACCCGGTTCGAACAGCGCCAGCTCCTTGGCCGTGGTCAGGTGCAGCACATGCAGGCGTGTGCCAAAGCGGTTTGCCAGCGCCACGGCCAGGCTGGACGAGCGCCAGCAGGCTTGCGCGTCGCGTATGAGCGGGTGCATGGCCGGCGGGATGAAATCACCGAACTGCTCACGGTAGCGTGATTCGTTGGCAAGAATGGAGGGCGTGTGCTCGCAGTGCGCCAGCAACACTGTTGGCACGCAAGCGAACAGGCGCTCGAGCACCTTGGGGTCATCGACCAGCATGCCCCCGGTAGACGCCCCCATGAACACCTTCACCCCGGCAATCAGCCGCGGGTCGAGCCTGGCGACGGTTTCGAGGTTGTCGTTGCTCACGCCAAAGTGAAAGCCGTAGTTGGCTACCGAGGACGCGGCTGCACGGGCCTTTTTGTCGGCAAGGGCTGCCAGGGTCAAGGTCGCCGGGTTGGTATTGGGCATGTCCATGAAGCTGGTAATGCCACCGGCGACAGCAGCCCGCGACTCGCTGGCCATGCTGCCCTTGTGCGCAGCCCCAGGTTCGCGAAAGTGCACCTGGTCGTCGATCATCCCGGGCACCAGCCAGCGCCCTTGTGCATCAATTTCGATGGGGGCATTCAGGCCCTCGATGCTGGCGGCGATTTTCTCGATTCGTCCGTGGGTCACCAGGACATCGGCATCGAAAACCTTGCCTTCGTTCACCAGCCGGGCATTCCTGACCAGGATTGCGCTCATTGAACGAGCCTCCCCGGTCTACTGCTCAGCACCTGTTCGCCTTTGAAAAACATGATCCGAAACCTGTCACGTTAATGTTATGTTATAACACATTAACGCACCCCGGCATGAACCTGCCACTCCTCCTTTTCCAACCCCAGGTAAGCCCCCATGAGCGCAACCGCAACCAACGCTGAACCCTACGCCGATACCGAGCTGGCCTGCCTGGCAGGCGCCAAGGCCGCCCTCTATCGCTGGGCGGCAACGGTGGCCACGCGTGACGTTGACCAAGTGCTGGCGCTGTATGCGCCAGACGCCATCCTGGTACCCACCCTGTCGAACCAGGTAAGGGACTGCGACGACAGCCGTCGCAACTACTTCGACAACTTTTTGGCCAATGACGGACTGGTGTGCGACATCCAGGTGTTCAAGAAGCGTGTCAGTCGCAAGCTTGGCACCGTGGTGGTCGGCGGGCTCTACACCTTCGTTTACCGCGACAGCGGTGTGCAGCGCGTGGTGCCGGCGCGGTTTCTGTTCACCTTCGAACAGATCGATGACCAGTGGCTGATCACCGGGCATCACTCGTCGATCGAAGCGTGAACCACTGGTTGTTGCAAATGAATCGCAACTTCGTTTATTTTGTTACTGTATAACACTTACCAAGGAGTTCGACATGAAACCCGGCATCCACCCCGACTACCGTCCCGTCCTGTTTCACGACGTGGCTGCCAATGCCTTCTGGCTGATCGGTTCGACCATCGATACCGACAAGACCCACGTACACACCGATGGCGTCAGCTACCCCTATGTCACGCTCGACGTGTCCAGTGCCTCGCACCCGGTCTACACCGGCCAGGAGCGCAAAGCCAAAGCCGAAGGCCGGGTGGCTGGATTCAACAAGCGGTTTGCAGGCTTTACGACCAAATAGCAACAACCCTGAGCGGGCAGTTTCAGGCCGCCCAGGTTTCCTGCAGATGGCGCCACAGGGGGCGCCCTCCTTCAACCGTGAACACAGCAGTCGAGAGCCGCGTCTTCGCCTGTTGGCCGGGCAAATGGTGCGTCTCGCGATAGCGCACCACTGCACCCTCTGGCCATTGCGCGATGGTTTCCAGCCCGTTGAGCTCAATGCTCAAACCGGGTTGGGCGCCTGCGCGCTGGGCAAACAGCGACGCGACCTCGCCAAGGCCGATCTGGGCGCCGCCAGGTGTGACCATTGTAAAATCACGGTGAAACCGCTCGACCATGGCTGCAACAGTGCCCTGCGCGCGGGCAAACTGCGCCTCGATCAAGACATGCAGGTCAATGACTTCTTTCAGATAACGGTCCATGAAGTTCCTTTGCTTTGATGGGTGAGCGAATCCGCAGCCAGATCAGGGCAACCAGGCAGGTTGCCTGCAAGCCCCCCGCCAGCATGAATGTACTTTGATACGCTTGCCGTGCCCCGACTCGCGAAGCCAGCAAGCCGAACACCAGGCTGACCGCCGTGACGCCCAGGCCGAAACTCAATTGCCGGTTCAACGCCCAAAGGGTACTGCCCTGGCCGAGTGCCGAAGGGGCCAGGGAAGAAAACGCAGCGCTTTGCGCGACACTGGTACACAGGCTGCTGCCAACACCCAGCAGCGTGTAGGCCAGCATGAGCGAAGGCACGCTCGAAGCCAGCGCCAGCAGCGCATAACCCGGTACCTGCAGCGCCAGCCCGAGCAACAGCAAGGCGCCAGGGCCGAGCAGCCTGTAGCACCAGGTCGTGCAGGCAATCGCCAGTGCCGCACCCGCAGTCCATGGCAGCATCAGGCTACCCGCCGCCTTTGCGCTCCAGCCAAGCTCGGCCTGCAGGTAAAGCATGGCCAACAGGTTCACCCCGATGAACACCCCCGGCACCACCAGATACAAAATCAGCGACCCGGCGAAAACAGGTGCTTGCGCTACCGAAAAATCCACCAGAGGTGCAGCGCTGCGCCGCGAGTGACGCCAGTAACCGCCGAGCAAGATTGCCGACAGCAACGCCCACACCAGTGCCATGCCGCCTTGGCCATTGCCCGCTGCAGTCATCCCCAGCAGGCCAATACCCACACCCGCGCCAGCCAACAGCAAGCCCTTGCCATCGAAGGGTTCACTGCGCATCGCTGGGGCTACCCGCGGTAACCAGCAAGCGCCCAGCAGCAACGCCAGCAGTGCCATCGGCAGGCTGGCGACCAGCACCCACTGCCAGGGCAAGCGTGCCGACAGCCAGCCGCCCAGCAGGGGTGATACGGCTGGCGCCAGCAAGCCTATGGCCATGATCGCCATGGTCACCTTTGGCCGCTCATTGGCCGGGTACTGGCGGTAGACCAGTGCCTGCCCTGCGGGAATGAACAGCCCGGCGGCAAGGCCTTGCAAGCCGCGTAAAGGCAATAGCGTGAGCATCTGTGCAGAACTGCCGATCAGCAGTGTCGCACCTGAAAACAGCACCAGCGAACCGACCAGCAGCGGGCGCTCGCCCATGCGTTCAGCCAACCACCGGCTGGGCAACATCCCCAACATCAGTCCTAGTATGTAGGCCGTGCTTACCCAGGCCAAGGTTGCGACATCGGCATGCAGGGCCTCACCGATTTTCGGTGAGACCACGGCCGTGATGAAGGTATTGATCAGGTCAACGAAGAAACCCAGCAGGTAAAAAAAGGTGATACGACGGCGTTGGTTGAGTAAGGCCACGATGAACTCCATTCAGCGAACCCGACTTTAAGCCCTCGGCAGCAGCGAAATAAGTGCTGTAGTATCAGCCACACTGTTAACCTTTTTTTGACAATGATGCTCGACCTCAATCGTGTTGCCAGTTTCATCGCTGTTGCGGACAGCGGCAGCTTTACCAAGGCGGCCCACTTGCTGGGCCTGTCCAAGGCCCGTATCAGCTTCAATGTTCGGCGCCTGGAGGCTGAGCTGGGTGCGAGCCTGCTGGCGCGCAACACCCGGCATACGGTGCTGACCGATTGCGGTGAACGGTTTTTGCGCGAGGCGCGGCAGCTGCTTGACCAGGCAGAACGTGCGTCAGCGAGCGTACTGCCTTCCCCTGCCAGGCTCAGCGGGCGCTTGCGCATTACCAGTACGTCAGCCTTCGCGCTGCAGGCGGTGCTGCCCGTGCTGGCCGACATGGCCGAGGCTCACCCCGAGCTGGCAATCGAGCACGTCGCCTCGTCGAACCTCTGTGACCTGGTTGCCGAACGCTTTGATGTGGCAATCCGGTTAGGCGAGCTGGCAGATTCCGATTACAAAGCGGCAAGGATCGGCGACTACGCTCTGCAACTGGTTGCCAGCCCGGCGTACCTGCTGCGGCACCCGGTGGGGTCGGCAGACGCGCTCGCGCAAGTGGACTGGCTGGCGCATACCCACCTGAGCGATGCACCCTGGCGATTTTTCAAGGCCCCCGTCACCACTGAACCCAGCCGCTTCGAGCGCCAGCCCCGCTTGCAGGCTGATAGCGCCGAGGCGTTACTGGCCATGGCCTTGCGCGGGCTTGGTGTCGCGCTGCTGCCGGGCTGGCTGGTTGACGATGCCATCGCCCAGGGTGAACTCGTCAGTGTGATTGACCCTGGCCAACTTGCACGGCAACCGATTCATGCACTTTATCGCAACAGCATGTATGTGCCGGCGGCAATACGGGTTTTCATCGACCTGCTGACTGCGCGATGGAACGATTAGGAAAGCATGCGATAACAGCACTCACGCGTTGTGCAGTACTGCCTGTATCTCACCAACCACCTGCCGCGTTGCCTGGTCGACACTGCCTTCATTGCGGCACAGCACCCAGCCATGCTCGGCAACCGCCCGCTCGAATGCCTCGGTGCAGGCAACCTGTTCATCCAGGTTGTGGATCACCGTACTGCCCAGCCCGCGGTTTCGCGCTGCGGCCCTTGCCCATGAAATTTCAGCGGCGGTGACCACACCGACATGCAGGTCTGGCACTTGCACCCCGCGCTCAAGGTTCAACTGCAAGATCTGCGCAAACGGCACGGTACGTCGAAATGCCGCGTCAGACGGGTACCAGCGGTCGATCAGGATGATGCTGTCAGTGGGCTGCTTGGGCAGTACCTTGCGAGAAACCCAGGCACGGCTTTCTGCGAACCGCTCGCAGACCTGATATTCCAGCGCCTGGCAGGGGCTTCTGGCGAGCCTGTTGACCAGCACCATGGTTTCGCTGCGGTAGGGGTCGTTGTTCCTCTCGCAAAGGCGGACTACCTTGTGCCCGTCCAGCCTCAGGGCTTGTGTCACGGCCTCCAGCAGTGTGGTCTTGCCGGTGCCCTTGGGGCCATCGATGGAAACAAACAGCGGGCGGTTCATCGTTCAATACCAGTAGGCTCAAGCGCGCGATAAGACCATTTAATGCGCCTTGCCTTCAAGCTTCTGCCGAACGGAGTACATATGTACTCCACAGGCGAAAGGCGGCATGGGCCGCCTTCGCTGCTACTGCATTGCCTGTCAGATCTGCGCCTGACCACCATCGACGAACAACTCGGCGCCGTTGACAAAGCTGGCATCGTCACTGGCCAGGAACACCGCCGCATTGGCAATCTCGACGGGCTCCCCCACCCGGCCCAGCGGCACTTGCGCCGCCAGGTAGTCGAGCAAACCTTGCTGTTGCTGTGCATCCGGCCCCGCGAGGTCGACCAGGCCAGGGGTACGGGTTGCCCCGGGGCTAAGGGTGTTGACCCGTACCCCACGGTCCTTGAGGTCGAGGATCCAGCTGCGGGCAAAGGCGCGCACGGCCGCCTTGGAAGCCGAGTACACACTGAACGCCGCAGTACCCGAGCTGCCTGCCGTAGAGCCGGTCAGAATGATCGAGGCGTTGCGTGCCAGCAACGGCAGTGCCTTTTGCACGGTGAACAGCACGCCTTTCACGTTGCGGTCGAAGGTATCGTCATAGTGCGCCTCGGTGATGTCGCCCAAGGGCAGCATCGAGCCGCCGCCAGCGTTGGCAAACAGTACGTCGAGGTGCCCATGCTGTTCGGCAATGCGGGCGTACAGTTCGTCCAGTTGTTCCAGGCGGGTGGAGTCGATCGCAACCCCGGTAGCGTTGCCAACCAGTGCCACAGCCTTGTCCAGCTCCGCCTGGCGCCGGCCGGAGATGTAAACGTGCGCCCCTTCTTCGGCAAACCGTTTGGCCGTGGCCAGGCCGATACCGGTGGTACCGCCAGTGACCAGTGCGATCTTGCCTTCGAGTTTGTTGCTCATGGTGTTTCTCCCGTCAGGTTGGTGAGTTGCTGTTGGGAGAAGCGTATCGACCTACGGCAATTTTCAAAATAGAATCATTTGAAACTCATCATTGCAGATTTGAAATGGCAAGAATTCCGGATTTCGAAGGCTTGGCCATGTTCGCCAAGGTGGCTGAAGAAGGCTCGTACGCCGCAGCATCGCGGACCATGGGTGTATCGGTGCCGACCGTTTCCCGTGCCGTCGCCCGCCTGGAGGAGCGCCTGGGTGGGCGCTTGTTCAACCGCACTTCGCGGCAGTTGTCCCTGACCGAGTTTGGTCAGCGCATGGTCGAGCAGGCCAGCGCGCTGTATCGCCAGGCGGAGGAAATGGAAAGCGAGGCCCTGGAGTTGTCGGTACAGCCGCGCGGGTTGGTGCGCCTGGCGGTGCCCATGTCATTTGGCCTGCGCTGGGTCGCACCGTTGTTACCGGAGTTGCTGGCGCGTTATCCGGGGCTGGAGCTCGACCTGCACTTGTCCGATTCGACGGTTGACCTTGTGGCCGATGGCTTTGATGCCGCCCTGCGTATCGCCGCATTGCCCGATTCTTCATTGGTAGCGCGGCGTATCTGCCCGGTCACCCAGTACCTGCTGGCATCACCTGGTTATCTTGCCCGCCACGGCCGCCCTGAGCATCCGCGCGAACTGGCCGAGCATGGCTGCATGAGCTACGCCTACCGCGCCCGCAGCCAGGTGTGGCGGTTTACCCACATCGATGGCACGGAACAGGACGTAACGCCGCGTGGCCCGCTGCGGGTTACCAACTCCGATGCCCTGGTGGCGCCGTTGCTGGCAGGTCTGGCGATTGCCGAACTGCCGGAGTTCATTGCCGCTGAATACCTGGCTGATGGCCGCCTCGAGCGGGTGTTGCCCGACTGGAGCATGACCCAGGGCGGGCTGTATTTTGTCACGCCCTCGGCGCGCAGCCGGCCCAGGAAAGTTCAGGCATTGGCCGACTTCTTCGTCGAGCGCTTGTCCGAGCCCGCCTGGTATTCAGCGCCCCTGTAGGAGCGGCTTTAGCCGCGAACACCGGCGCAGCCCGTGCCATGCACCGCGTTGGATTCTTCGCGGCTAAAGCCGCTCCTACACCGACCGCGTCAGCTTTGGGCTTGCCAGCCCATTTGCCTGAGCGCTGTGAGCAAGCGTTCGCCCTCAAGGCCTGGCACTTCGCGCCCGTCGTCAGCCAGCATCGAGCGCCCCGCCAGGATCGCATTGACAATGGCTTCCTCAACCGCCTCGGCTGCCGCTGCGAACAGCGGCGAGATATGGTCGTTGTTGACCATCACCACCTGTGCCGTCTTTGGCAGATCGCGGCGGTTGTAGTCGGCCGGCGCCAGCCCGGTATTACCGGTCGAAAACGCCAGGAAGATATCGCCGCTGGAGTCATCGGTACCGCCCCCCGTACGGGCAATGCCCAACGCCGCCCGTTGCGCCAGGCGCTGGCACTGGTGCGGCAGCAACGGTGCATCGGTGGCCAGCACTACCACGATCGAGCCCATGCCTGGGGTGTCCTGCTGATCAAACGGCGAAGGCAGATCGAGCAACACTCGGCCAACCGGGTAACCATCCACCCGCAACTCACGACGCTGGCCATGGTTGGCCTGGACAAAAGCACCTACCGTCCAGCTTCCCTCCCCGGCAGGCAGCACCCGCGACGCAGTCCCGATGCCGCCTTTGAATTCATGGCAGATCATGCCGGTTCCCCCGCCAACCGCACCCTCGCTCACTGGCCCGCTGCTGGCTGCGCCCAACGCCTGCTGCACCAGGTTGGCATTCACATGCTGGCCCCAGATGTCATTCAACACGCCGTCATACGTCTCCATTACCACCGGCATGCACCAATAGGTCGAAGCATCTGCCAGGGTCGCGTGCTCATGGGCAATCAGTGCATCGCGCACCACGCCGACACTGTGGGTGTTGGTGGTGGCAATGGCGGTGGTCAGCAGGCCCGCTTCGCGAATCCACTCAAGGCCGGTGGCATCGCCATTGCCGTTGAGCACGTGGCAGCCGGCAAAGCATGGCTGATAGCGTGCCGGGCCATCGCGGGGCTCAATGATACTGACCCCGGTGCGCACCGGTTTGCCGGCATGGGTAGTGTTCAGGGTCGCATGGCCAACCCGCACACCGGGTACATCGGTGATGGCATTGTGCGGGCCTGGCAGGCCGAGGCCCAGGGTGATGCCTAAATCGCGTGCTCGCATCGTGTTTCTCGCTCAAATTTTCTGGAAGGCTGGGCTCAACTTGCCATAGGTGCCGTACAGCAACACCGAGACAAGCAAGATACCAACGATGATGAAAATGTCCCGGGCGGACGCCGCAGCCAGCAGGGTCGTCAGCAAGTAACCGGCACCGGTTACGGCTACAAGTGCCGGCAGAGGCCACAGTGGCATGCGGTACGGGTGCTCACGGTCGCGGCGCAGCACCCGGCTGAACAGTGCGCACAAGCCGACCACCAGGTACACGCAGAGAATCAGCAGCACGGTGAACGAAGTGAGCTCCCCCAGGTTGGAACTGAAGGTCAGCGCCGCAGACGGCACGGCGAGGAACAGCGTGGCCAGCCACGGCGACTCCCACTTGGGGTGGATCCGGGTAAATGCACGGTTCAGGGTCGGCATCCACAACGCGTCGCGCCCGCTGCTGTAGATCACCCGCCCGCTCTGGATCACCAAGGCGATGATGGCGTTGAATACTGAAAGGAAGATGCCGCCGCTTACCAGGCGCGACAAGGTTTCGTTGCCATGTGCCGTCAACAGGTAGCCGATCGGATCGGGGCTGGCCAGCATCGCCTGCAAAGAAGGCGCGCCGATCAGCAGCGCCACCAGCGGGATCACTTCGATTGCCACCACCAGCACCAGTGACCACAACACCGCTTTGGGAATGCCACGCCCGCCGCACTTCATGTCTTCAGCCAGCAGCACGGCGCCGCCATAACCGTTGAACGAGAACAGCGCGGTGCCGATCGCACCCACCACCAGCGCCCAAGGCGCCGCGTGCAGTATGCCGTTATCGAGTACCAACGGGCTGACCAGGCTGCTGACCGGTTGCTGGGCGTGACCGAAGCCCAGTACAACAATCACCATCAATGCCGCCACTTCAAGCAGCAGGCAGATGCCGGTGACCCACGCGTTGAGCTTGATGTTGAGGATAGCCAGCAAGTAACCCAGCGTGACAATCACCAAGGCCACCACCTGCCCGTCAAGCTGGGTGCCCAGCGCCGCATTCAGGTAAGTGGCGGCTCCCGTGGCCAGGACCGGTGGAATGAACACCAGCATCGCCAGAACGGTGAGGAAGGTGGCATAGCCAGCCATACCGCCGAATACCCGCTTGGCAAACACATACTCACCGCCTGCCGCGCTGTGCGCACGGCCCAGTTCGGCATAGCAAAGCGCAAACATCAGCGCCAGCACACCGCCCAGCAGGAAGGCCCAGATGACCCCGGTGCCGGCCTGGGCGATGGCAAAGGGCGCAATGACGAACACCGAACTGGCGGGGGTGACCGAAGAAACGGTAATGGCGACTACATCAGCGACGCTGAGCGTCGGTTTGAGTTCTGAAGCGGGTGCACTACTGGACGTCATTTGTTCATCCTCACGTTATTGTTGGTGTCAGGAGGCAGAACCAGGAAGCGATGCGTGGCGGGCTCGACGGCCCGCTTGATGGGTACGAAATCTATGCGGCGGTAGCTGGCCGGACAATTCCCACTAAGGGGTACCCCCGGTTGACAGCTTTGGCAAATCGGGCGCCAATGCCCCGGGGCTGCTTTGCAGCCCATCGCCGGCAAGCCACACAGGCGCTGCGTGGTTGCTTACATCGGCGCGGCCCTGTTTACCCTTTCCAAGGATGCTGTCGTGGACATTCTCTTTCATGAAGTTGCCGGCCACACCGCCTTGGCCCGGGCGATCGAGCACATCGGCAGCCCGCGCTTCTGGCGCCAGGTGATCCTGTTGCTGCGGCATTGGGTACCGTTCGACAACGCCCTGGCGATTCACTTCCCGGCCCAGGGCGCACCGCACGTGCTGGAGGAATACGACGCCGCACCGGCACCCGTCGCCGGCGAGTTGTACCTCGACGGCCTGTACCTGCTCGACCCGTTCTACCAGGCCGCCCGCGAAGGTCTGGCCAGTGGTTGCTACCACCTCGAGGAAGTGGCCCCGGACCATTTCTGGCAAACCGACTATTACCAGAACTACTTCCAGAACCATGTGCTGGTGGATGAGGTGCAGTTTCTGCTGCAACTACCTGCCGGTGTGCTGTCGTTGTCGCTGGGCATGCGTCGCGCCTTCGACGCAACAGCGTTGGGCAAGCTGAACCTGGTCAACGCCTGGGTGCTGGCCTTGCTCCAGCAACACTGGGCACGCAGCGGCCAATCGCTGCCGGTGCAGCCTGCGGTTGGTGATGCCCTGGCCAGGTTCGGCCAAGGCCTGCTGTCCGAACGAGAGCTGGAAATTGCCCGGCTGATCCTGCGCGGTTACTCTTCAAAAGCCATGGCGCAACGGCTTGGCATCTCACCGGAAACCATCAAGGTGCACCGGCGCCACCTTTACGCGAAACTGAACATCTCGTCGCACCCGGAGCTGTTCTCGATGTTCATCCGTGAGCTGGGATTCTCTGATGACCGCGGGGATAGTTCTGTGTAGGTACAAGGCAAGCAAGGCCTGCTAGTCTGACGGACGATGGCCGCCTGCTGGCAGCCTCTTCTTCCCCTACAGGCATGGCCAATGACCTCCGACACCCCAGTAAACCTGACCAACTGCGACCGTGAGCCGATCCAGATCCCCGGCAGCATCCAGCCCCATGGCTGCCTGCTGGCCTGCGATGCATCGGCGACCGTGGTCTTGCGCCATTCGGTCAACGCCCCGCAAATGCTTGGCGTAACCGGCGATATCAATGGCCTGAAGCTGCAGGCGGTGTTGGGTGATGAGGTCGCCCATACCCTGCGCAACGCGCTGGCCCGCACCCGGGAAGCCTCACGGCCCGCGCTCAGCTTCGGCGTCAAGCTGCCCAACGGCCAGGCCTTCGATATCGCCGCCCACCTGTTCAAAGGGACAGCAATACTCGAGTTCGAACCCGCCGGCGACAGCATTGCCGAGCCCGTCGAACTGGCCCGTACACTGATCGCCCAACTGCGTGAAATCGACAAGACCGGCAAGCTGTTCCGCGACGCCGCGCGGTTTATCCGCGCCGTGCTCGGTTACGACCGGGTGATGATCTACCAGTTGGGTGCGGACGGCGCCGGCAAGGTGGTCGCAGAGGCCAAGCGCAGCGACCTCGAAAGTTTCATGGGCCAGTACTTCCCGGCCTCCGATATCCCCCAGCAAGCGCGCGCGCTGTATTTGCGCAACCCGATCCGGGTGATTTCCGATGCCAAGTTCAAGACGGTGCCCCTCGACCCGGTGCTCGACCTCTCCGGCGAGCCGCTTGACCTCTCCTACGCGCACCTGCGCAGCGTCTCGCCCATTCACTGCGAATACCTGAGCAACATGGGCGTGGGCGCCTCGATGTCGATTTCGGTGATCGTCAACGGCGAGTTGTGGGGGCTGATCGCCTGCCACCACTATGCACCGCGCACCCTGGCCATGGGGCAGCGGGTGGCGGCGGAAATGTTCGGCGAGTTCTTCTCGCTGCATATCGAAACCCTGCGCAGCCGGCAAAAGCTTGAAGCCGCCGTGCAGGTGCACAAAGCGCTGGACAGCCTGCTGCGTGACGCCAACCAGGCCGCTGACATCGACGGGTTCTTCCACGCCCGCCTGCCCCGGCTGATGGCGCTGATCCCCTGCGACGGCATCGGCATGTCGCTGCAGGGCCGCTGGGCATCCGTCGGGCTAGCCCCTCCGAAGTCGGCCGTGCCTGATCTGCTGCGCCTGGCCGACATTGTCAGCGACGGCCGCACCTGGGCGTCCAACCGCCTGTCGATGGTGCTGCCGGCAGCCAAGGCATACTTCACCGACGTGTCTGGCGTGCTGATCATTCCGATGTCGCAGCACCCCAGGGATTACCTGATCTTCTTCCGCAAGGAGGTGGTCGAGACGCTCGACTGGGCCGGGGACCCCAACAAGACCTACGACAGTGGCGCGCTGGGCGACCGCCTGACGCCGCGCAAAAGTTTCGCCATCTGGAAAGAAACCGTTCACCAGCAATCGCTGCCGTGGTCCGAGCAGGACCGCCAGTTTGGCGATGCCATCCGCACTGCCATCGTCGAAGTGGTGCTGTACAACAGCGAACTGCTGGCCAGCGAACGTTCCAAGGCTGAAGTGCGCCAGCGCATACTCAACGAAGAGCTCAACCACCGGGTCAAGAACATCCTCTCGCTGATTGGCGCACTGGTTGCCCACCCGACGTCGGAAAGCCAGACCCTGCACGACTACGTGGCAACGCTGAAGGGGCGCATCCAGGCACTGTCCCTCGCCCACGACCAGGTGGTGCGAGGTGACGGTGGCGGGCGCCTGGCCAAACTGCTGGAGGCCGAGCTATTACCCTACCGCACTGCCGCTGGCGTGATCGAGCTGCAGGGCCCGAGCGTGATTCTGGATGCCCGCGCTTATTCGGTCATGGCCCTGGTGCTGCACGAGCTGGCGACCAATGCCGCTAAATACGGCGCGTTGTCGCGGGCCGGCGGCACGCTTTGCGTAAGCTGGAGCATTGAGGCAAGCGGCGCCTGCGCCATTACCTGGCGTGAAAGCGGCGGCCCGGCGGTACGCCCGCCCAGCCGCACCGGCTTCGGCTCGGTGCTGATCGACCGCAGCATCCCGTTCGACCTTGGCGGCACCAGCGCAGTGGACTATCACCCCGAGGGCCTGCAAGGGTTGTTCAGAATCCCGGCCAAGCATCTTTCCGTGGCCGAAGCAGCCGAGCCTGCCAGCATCGCCGCGCCGGTCGCGCAGGCCGCCGATGCCTTTGCCGCACGGGCAGGCTTGTGCGTATTGATCCTTGAGGACCAACTGGTGATCGCCGTTGGCCTGGAGCAGATTCTAAATGATGCGCAGATCAAGGACGTGATCACCGCCAGTTCCGAGGATGAGGCCATAAGGCTGCTGGCTGACCGCGCACCGGATGCCGCGATCCTGGATGTAAACCTGGGCACCGGCACTTCCATTTCGGTTGCCGATGAGTTGGTGCGGCGGCAGATTCCATTCCTGTTTGCCACTGGTTATGGCGACGGCATCAGTATTCCCGAGCACCTGCAGCATGTGCCGGTAACGCGCAAGCCCTACGATGCCAATGCCATTCTGACCAGCCTGCAAGGCCTGTTGAAGACAGCCTCCTGATCGTGCCCAGAATCCAGGCGCTTGCGCCATGCCTGTAGGCGCGGCTTTAGCCGCGAACACCGGCGCAGCCGGTGCCATGTACCGAGTTGGATTCTTCGCGGGTGAACCCGCTCCTACAGGTACTGCACTGGCTTCGGGGTGTTGGCTCAAGTGCCTTGGCTTAGCCTCGCCAAGGCACTTTCCAGCGCTGCCAGAAACACCTTCACCCGCGCCGGTACATAGCGGCGGGTCGGCATCACCGCCCAGATCGCCAGCTGCTCCATCTGTGCATCCTGCAGCGGGACTTCCACCAGCAGCCCATCACGAATGTGCTGAAACACATCCCAGTAAGCCAGCATGGCAACGCCCAGACCCTGGACAGCGGCCGACCTCACGGCATCCACACTGCTGGTACTCACCCGGGCCTGCATGCGCCGGTACTGCAGCGCCCCGTCGACCACGAACGGCCAGCGTGGCACAGCCTGCAGCATGATGCAGGCATGCTGTTCCAGCGCCGCCAGTGTACCGGGCTGACCATGGCGCTGCAGGTAAGCCGGCGAGGCACACAGCACCCGTGGGTTGGGCGCAAGCTTGCGTGCAACCAGCTCCGAGTCGGCCAAAGGCGCCACACGCAGGGCCAGGTCCATGCCCTGCCCGACCAGGTCCACCACCTTGTCGGACACATCCAGGTCAATACGCAGCTCCGGGTACTTTGCCAGCAATCGCGGCAACAGACCCACCACGATGCCCTGGCCGAAAACACTGGGGGCGGTGATGCGCAACAGACCTTTGACACTGTTAGAGGAAGGCCGCAGCTCGCCGATGACGCTGTCCTCGGCCTCGGTCATGGTCCTGGCGTACGGCAACAAGGCTTCGCCTTCGGCAGTCAGTGACACGGCGCGGGTGGTGCGGTGGAACAAGCGTACGCCCAGTTCCTCTTCCAGCGAGGCGAGCCTGCGTGACACTTGCATGGGCGAAATGTCGAGCTGGCGACCTGCCGCCGACAGGCTGCCGGCAGCGGCGACGGCGAGAAACACGCGCAGGTCTGCAACGAGCATGGCTTTATCCCTTTTGGTTAAACCGGCTTCTCTTTACGCCTGCTTGGTCCGCGGCATGCTCACCCGTAGCCTGTCCAGATCAAAGCCACCGTAGCCGCCATTGCTGGCCCAAGAGGAAATCCGATGACACCGTTCACAGCGCGCACTTTAACTCAAATTGATATTGCCGGGCGTACCTTGCGCAATCGCCTGGCAGTAGCGCCCATGACCCGAGTCAGCGCCACCGCTGCAGGCGACGCCACTGCGGCAATGGCCGATTACTATGAGCGTTTCGCCAAGGGCGGGTTCGGCCTAGTGATCAGCGAAGGGCTATATACCGACCAGGCCCACTCGCAGGGTTACCTGAACCAGCCCGGCATGGCGAGTGACCAGCAGGCGCATGCCTGGCAAGCGGTAATCCAGCGGATCAAGGCGCACCAGGGCATGGCATTTGCGCAACTGATGCATGCCGGCGCGCTGAGCCAGGGCAACCGCTTCAAGCCAGGTACGGCTGCCCCCTCGGCGGTAAGGCCAACAGGCGAGCAGATGCGTTTCTATTACGGCGAGGGGCGATATGCCGAACCCAGGACCATGAGCGATGAAGACATCGCCGATGTCATCAGCACCTTCGCCAGCGCCGCACAACGGGCCATGCAAGTCGCAGGTTTCGACGGTATCGAGATTCACGGCGCCAATGGCTACCTGCTCGACCAGTTCCTCACCGACTACAGTAATCAGCGTGCTGACCGTTGGGGCGGCAGCAGCGAACGTCGCCTGCAACTGACACTGGAGGTTATCAAGGCGGTTCGCGCCAGCGTCGGTGATGTACCGCTGGGTGTGCGCATTTCCCAAGGCAAGGTCAACGACTTCGAACACAAATGGGCGGGAGGTGAAGAGGATGCGGCGGTTATCTTCGGCTCGCTGCAGGCAGCCGGTGTCGATTTCATCCATGTCACCGAACATCAAGCCTGGCAGCCTGCGTTTGCCGGTAACTCAGCCAGCCTGGTGAAACTGGCACGTCGCTATGCGCCTGGTTCCCTGCTGATTGCCAATGGTGGCCTGGAAGATCCGCTGCGTGCCGACACCGCACTGGACGACGGTGCAGATATCATTGCCCTTGGCAAGGCCGCGCTGGCCAACCCGGATTACCCGCAACGGCTGGCAGGCGCGCAGCCAATGGCTGCATTCGACCCGGCGATCCTCGGCCCGATTGCCGATATCAAGGATGTCGAGCTTGCTCGCTGAGCAGGTACCGTGATGAATGGCACCGGCTGCGCCGGTGTTCGCGGCTGAAGCCGCTCCCACAGTGAACGCACAACGCTTCAGCCTTGCGGTCACTGTAGGAGCGGGTTTACCCGCGAAGCAGGCAATGCGGTGTATGGCACCGGCTGCGCCGGTGTTCGCGGGCGCGCCCGCTCCCACAGGGTCCGCGCAAAACTTCAGTTTTGCGGTCACTGTGGGAGCGGGTTCACCCGCGAATTGGCCGTTATGCGTTACACCGCCAGCGCGCGCTCACGCAGCTCGCTGTTGAGGATGCGGTCGTTTTCGCTGTAATCGACCGGGCAGTCGATCACGTGCACGCCTGGGGTCTTGATGCAGTGCTCCAGCAGCGGCAGCAGGCCTTCGGCGCTTTCCACGCGGTGGCCGTTGGCACCGTAGGCTTCGGCGTACTTGACGAAGTCCGGGTTACCGTAGTCCAGGCCGAAATCGGTGAAGCCCATGTTGGCCTGCTTCCAGCGGATCATGCCGTAGCCATCGTCACGCAGGATCACCACGGTGATGTGCATCCCTAAGCGCACAGCTGTTTCCAGCTCCTGGCTGTTCATCATGAAGCCGCCGTCACCGCACACCGAAATGACCGGGCGGTCCGGGTGCACCAGGTGCGCCGCCATGGCCGATGGCAGGCCAGCACCCATGGTCGCCAGGGCGTTGTCCAACAGCACCGTGTTCGGCTTGTGCGCCTTGTAGTTACGGGCGAACCAGATCTTGTAGATGCCGTTGTCCAGGGCAACGATGCCTTCGGACGGCAGCACGCGACGGATGTCGGCAACCATGCGCTGCGGGTAGACCGGGAAGCGGTTGTCGTCAGCGCCTTCGGCGATCTGCGCTTCGTTGGCTTCACGAATCGCCATCAGGCGGGTGAAGTCCCAGTGCGCAGTGTCGTTCAGGGCTTCGCTGATCTGCCACACGGCATTGGCGATGTCACCGATCACTTCTACCTGCGGGAAGTAAACCGCATCGACTTCGGCAGAGCGGAAGTTGATGTGGATGACTTCGGTGCCGCCACGGACCATGAAGAACGGAGGCTTCTCGATCACATCGTGGCCGATGTTGATGATCAGGTCGGCCGCTTCGACGGCGCGGTGTACAAAGTCACCGGACGACAGGGCAGCATTACCCAGGAAGCGCGGGTGGCGTTCGTCGACCACACCTTTACCCATCTGGGTGGTGATGAACGGGATGCCGGTCTTGTCGATCAGTTGCTTGAGGACCTTGGCGGTCATCTTGCGGTTGGCGCCAGCGCCGATCACCAGGATCGGGTTACGCGCGGCCAGCAGCTTCTCTACAGCAGCTTCAATGGCCACATGCTCGGCCAGCGGGCGACGGTGCAGGCTGCGTGGGATCGGCAGCGCGTCGGTCTGCTCGGCGGCGATGTCTTCTGGCAGTTCCAGGTGCACGGCACCCGGCTTTTCTTCTTCAGCCAGGCGGAAGGCTTCGCGCATGCGCGACGGGATGTTGTCGGCCGAGGCGAACTGGTGGGTGTACTTGGTGATGGGGTCCATCATGCCGCACACGTCGATGATCTGGAAGCGGCCCTGCTTGGACTTCTTGATCGGCTTCTGGCCGGTGATCATCATCATCGGCATGCCGCCCAGGTAGGCGTAGGCGCTGGCGGTGACCAGGTTGGTGGCACCAGGGCCGAGGGTCGACAGGCTGACGCCGGTCTTGCCGGTCAGGCGACCGTAGGTGGCAGCCATGAAACCTGCAGACTGCTCGTGACGGGTCAGTACCAGCTTGATCTTCGACTTGCGCAGGGATTCGAGCAGGTCGAGGTTTTCCTCACCAGGAATGCCGAATACATACTCGACACCTTCGTTTTCCAGACATTGCACAACGACATCGGCGGCCTTGGCCATTTGGGGTACTACCTCAAAATCTTTGTGGGATTGCAGATTTATTAAGCTGCGTGACTGAGATGTTGCAGGATGTCTCAGTGGCGCGCATCGTAGGCCCTCTGGTTAATAATAATAAATATATTGTTATGATGCTTAGCATCACAGTTCGTTATGAATGCAACTGGCATGAAAGGTAGTACCCCTCGATGAACCTCAAGGCATTGCGTTGCTGTGTCGAAATCGTCCGGCAAGGCAGCTTCACCAAGGCTGCGCAGCACCTGCACATTGCCCAGCCGGCGCTGAGCATGGCGGTAACCCGGCTGGAAGAAGAACTGGGCGTGACCCTGTTCAACCGCACCACACGCAAAGTAATCCTCACTGCCGAAGGCGAGCAGTTCCTGCCGCGCATTGCTTCTGCCTTGCGCGAAATGGATGTTGCCCGGCAGGAGCTGCGCGACATGGCCGACCTGAAGCGCGGCGAAGTGCGCCTGGGTATACCGCCGATGTTCGGCCTGCACTATGTGCCGGGCTTGATGAACGCCTTCCGCCAGTTGTACCCGGGCATCGCCATGACGGTGTTCGAAGGCAGTGCCGAAGACATCGGCCACCGCCTGGAGCAACGGGAAATCGACCTGGCGCTGCTGGAATCGCGACGGGTGCCGGCAGACAAGGAATCTATCCTGCTGGGCAGCGACGAGATGCTGGCCTGCATGCACCCCGACCACCCCTATGCCGGCAAGGCTTTCCTTACTGCCGAAGACCTGCGCAACACCGACATGGTGGTGTTTGACCGTACCTTCGTGCAGCGCCACTTGTTGGATGCATTCTTCGCCGAGCACGGGATTACGTACCAGGTGGCGCTGCAGAGCAACTTCGTCTCGCTGGTAGTGCAGGCGGCGCTGGACAACATGGGTGTGGCCACCCTGCTGCGCTCGGTGCAGCAGCGTACACCGGGCATCGTTGGCGTGCCGTTCCGGCCGGCGCAGCAGATGAGCTTCCGCTTGTGCTGGCGGTCGGGGGAGTATCTGTCGCTGGCCAGCAAGCGCTTTATCGACTTTGCCGCACAAACCCATTACCTGGAACGTTGATACCCGCCTGTTCCGGCCCTTTCGCGGCTAAAGCCGCTCCCACAGGTGTTGCGAACACCGGCAAAGCCGCTCCCACAGGTATTGCGCGGTAACTGTAGGAGCGGCTTTAGCCGCGAACACCGGCAAAGCCGGTGCCATCCCCCGAATTGCTGCCAGGCCATTCGGTAGTACATCTGTACTCCACCCGATAACACGCCAACAATCCGCCAGATATCGATCCGCATTTGTCGTGATACAACCCCTCCAATTGCCAGCAAAAACTGTTGATTAATTGCATTTCGACAAGTTCTTGCCTGCGCTTCGCCTCCCTACAATGACCCCACAACAACAAACGAGCCCAGCTCCGTGAGGCACGACCCCCCATGTACAAAGACCACATCGTCAAACCGCGTGCGACCGACAACCCGGCTTTCATGGGCCTGGTCACGGCCGTGATCTTCGCCCTCGCCCTGTTCTATGGCGTGGGTGACGGCAGCCTGGCCAAGCTGATGGGCCCGATCGTGCTCGACCTGCAGGCACCGCTGCTGCGCAACATCGCCGTGGCCGGCACCCTGGCCGTCACCCTGGTGTTGAACCTGTTTATCCTTGGCCGTTTCCCGCTGCGGGCCCAGGTGATCACGGTGTGGTGCGAGCTGTTGCTGCTGTTTTTGCTGTTCTTCGACACCTTCGACCTGTCCTACAGCTTCATTGCCAGCAAGGTCGGCTTCATGATCACCCAAGGGGTGTTCACCACGGTCTATGTGTCGACCCTTTCGATCGCCATCGCCTTCGTCCTGGCGCTACTGGGGGCCACTGCGCGGTTGTCGTCCAACGGCTTTGCCATCGCCATTGCCAGCTTCTACACCTCGTTCTTCCGGGGTGTGCCGCTGTTGATCCAGATCTACCTGATCTACCTGGGTATCCCCCAACTTGGCTACGTGGTCGGGGCGGTGCCAGCAGGCATCCTGGCGTTGTCGCTGTGCTATGGCGCCTACATGACCGAGATCTTCCGTGCCGGTATCAGCAGCATCCCGCGCGGGCAATGGGAGGCGTCGCGGGCGATTGGCCTGACACCGTTCCAGGCCATGACCCGGGTGATCCTGCCGCAGTCGATGCGCCTGATCATCCCGCCCACCGGCAACCAGTTCATCTCCATGCTCAAGGACAGCTCGCTGGTGTCGGTGATCGGTGTATGGGAGCTGATGTTCCTCGCCCGTACCCAGGGCCGTGCGGAGTTCCGCCACCTGGAAATGCTGATCACCGCCGCCGTCCTGTACTGGGTGCTGTCGATCCTGCTCGAAACCGTGCAGTCGCGCCTGGAAAAACGTTTCAACCGCGCCCACCGCTGATCGAGGAGCCTAAAGATGAACCAGCCTTTCACCCCTGCTGCCACCCAGGCCGCCGTATCGATCCGCAGCCTGCAGAAATGGTACGGCGACTTTCACGTGCTCAAGGGCATCGACCTGGAAATCGCCAGCGGCGAGATCGTGGTGGTCTGCGGCCCGTCCGGCTCGGGCAAGTCCACGCTGATCCGCTGCCTGAACCTGCTGGAAGACTTCCAGAAAGGCCAGGTGCTGATCGCCGGCAACCCGCTGAACCGTGATGCGGCCAGCGTGGCCGCGATCCGCCGCCAGGTGGGCATGGTGTTCCAGCAGTTCAACCTGTTCCCGCACCTGACCGTGCTGGAAAACCTGATGCTCGGCCCGCGCCTGGTCAGCAAGCTGAGCGAGGCCCAGGCCCGCGCCCTGGCCCTGGAATACCTCGACCGGGTACGCATCGCCAGCCAGGCCGACAAGTTCCCCGGGCAGCTTTCCGGCGGCCAGCAACAGCGCGTGGCCATTGCCCGTGCGCTGTGCATGAAGCCGCGCATCATGCTGTTCGACGAACCCACCTCGGCGCTGGACCCGGAAATGGTCAAGGAAGTACTCGACGTGATGGGCGAGCTGGCCCAGGACGGCATCACCATGCTCTGCGTCACCCACGAAATGGGCTTCGCCCGCCGGGTGGCCGACCGGATCATTTTCATGGACCAGGGCCAGGTCATCGAACAGGGCCGGCCCAACGAATTCTTCGACAACCCGCGCCACCCGCGCGCCAGGGAGTTCCTTTCGCAGATCCTCAGCCACTGAGGCCTGTGTCTACCGCTGTGCCAACACCACAATAACAACCGCAGTCCGGAGACTTACCGAATGAACCCAGTCGCACGCTTGTTCGCACTCACCGCCGTTGCCGGCAGCCTGACCCTGATGGCCGGTGCCGCCTGGGCCGGCGCCACCCTCGACCGCATCCACCAGAGCAAGGTGATGAAGGTGGCCACCGCCGCCAACTGGCCACCGCAGTCGTTCCTCGGCGAAGACAACACCCTCAAGGGCTTCGACATCGATGTGGCCAACGAGATTGGCAAACGCCTGGGCAGCAAGGTGGCATTCGTCACCCCCGAGTACGGCATAATCACCGCCGGGCGCTGGGCCAGCCGCTGGGACCTGTCGGTCGGCTCGATGACCCCGACCACCGAGCGTGGCCGAGTGCTCGATTTCCCGGCCATCTACTACTACACCCCGTATGTGTTCGCCGTACACAAGGACGCCGCTGGCGCCAGCGCGGCAGACCTCAATGGCAAGACCATCGGCGTAGAAGCCGGTACCACCTCCGAGGACTACATCAACCGCCGGCTGAAGATCGACGCGGCGGACGTGCCAGCCTTCACCTATGAAGTCGAGCCGGGCGATGTGCAAACCTACGGTGACAGCATGGGCCCGCTCGACGACCTGCGCATGGGCAACGGCACGCGCCTGGACGCCACCCTGTCGGCACTGCCCACCATCATGGGCGCGATCAAGGCCGGTTACCCGATCGCCCCGGTGCAGGGCAAGCCTGCTTACTACGAGCCGCTGGCCATCGCCACCGACAAGGGCGACGACGCCTTCAATGCCGAGCTGGCCAAGGCCGTTGACAGCATGAAAGCCGACGGCACGCTGAAGCAGCTGTCCGAGAAGTGGTACGGCGCCGACCTCACGCAAGTGCAGTAACCCCAGCCCGCCTGCCAACGCCCTTCAGCGGGAGGGCGTACGGCACCCCCATGCCCGCAGAACCTGCAGCGCCCAGTAAAAGGATGACCCAGCCGATGTCCAGCTACAGCAACAACTACTACACCGGGACCATGCGCCCTGCCCCGCAGCGCGCCGCTTTAGCCGGCGAAACCAGGACTGATGCCTGCGTGATCGGTGGCGGCCTGGCCGGCCTCAGCGTGGCCCGTGAACTGCTGATGCGCGGGCGCTCGGTGGTGTTGCTGGAAGCGGCACGGGTGGCTTGGGGCGCCTCCGGGCGCAATGGCGGTTTCGTGCTGCAGGGCTGGTCAGAGGGCCTGTCGGCGATCGAGCGCCGTTGTGGCAAGCAGACCGCAGCCGCGCTGTTCCGCCTTTCGCTGGAGGGTGTCGATATCGTGCGCGACACCATTGTGCGCAACAAGCTACCAGGCTGCGCCGCCACCACCGGCAAGCTCAGTGTGGTGCGCTACAACGACGCCGACAACCTGCAGCGCACCCGCGACCGCATGGCCCGCGACTTCGACTTCAACATGGAGTACCTCGATACCCAGGCGCTGCGCAGCCGCCTGAACACCGACCGCTACTTCCAGGGGCTGCGCGACAGCCACGGTTTTCACTTCCACCCCTTGAACTACTGCCTGGGCCTGGCCGAGCTGGTGGAACTTGCAGGTGGCCGCATCCACGAGCAGTCGCCCATGTTGCGGGTTGAGCGCAAGCACGGCCACCACCGGGTGGTCACCGCACAGGGCGCCGTCAGCTGCAACGATGTGGTGTACTGCTGTGGCGGCTATGGCGGCCCCGAGTTTGGCCAGTTGCGCCGGGCGTTCCTGCCGATTGCCACCTACGTGGTGCTGACTGAACACCTGGGTGAACGCCTGCATGACGTAGTACGTACTACAGATGCGATCGGTGACAACCGCCGCGCTTCCGACTACTACCGCATTGTCGAGGGCGACCGCCTGCTCTGGGGTGGCCACATCACCACACGCAACCTGCAGGATGAACAGCGCCTGGGGCAGTTGCTGACCCGCGACATCCTCAGCGTGTACCCGCAGTTGCAGGGTTTGAAAATCGCCAAGGCGTGGTCCGGCCTGATGGGCTACGCCCGCCACAAGATGCCGCACATCGGCCCGCTGGGCCCGGGGTTGTGGGCTTGTACATCATTTGGGGGCCATGGTATGAACACCGCACCCGTGGGCGCGCGGGTAGTCGCCGAGGCGGTCTGCGGCGACAGCGACCGCTACCGCCTGTTCGATGCCTACGGCCTGCAATGGAACGGCGGGCCGTTCGGGCCGGCTGCGGCACAAACCGTGTATGCCGGGCTGAAGCTGATGGACAAGCTCCAGGAAGCCCGCGCGCAGTACAACAACTAGAACATCACAGGAATCGCCATGGATGCCCTGCCCCCCGGCGCGCTGTTCAAGCTGACCGAAAAGGACCGCCAACTGCTGGCACTGCTGCAGGCCAACGCCCGCGAGCCAACCGCCTCGCTGGCGCGCAAGCTGGGCGTGTCGCGTTCGGCCGTGCAGGAGCGCATCAACCGCCTGGAAAACGCCGGGGTGATCACCGGCTACAGTGTGCGCATCGACCAGGACAAACTGCAGCAGGTGATCAACTGCTTCACCATGACCTCGTGCAGCAACAAGAGCTACACCGACGTGATGACCACCTTGCGCAAGATGGACTCGGTGCAGGCGGTGTATGCGGTGTCGGGGGAAATGGACTTCATCATCCACCTCACCACCCACACCCTGGGCGAGCTGAATGCCGAGCTGACCCGGATCAACATGATCAAGGGGGTGACCCATACGGCTTCGCATATCGTGATGGAGACCAAGTTCAGCAAGAAGCTGACCCTTTGATCTCAACCCGCTCACAATCCTTGTAGGAGCGGGGGGGGGGGGGGGGGGGGGGGGGGGGGGGGGGG
>NZ_JACVZC010000140.1 GCF_016658545.1 Pseudomonas sp. S37
GGCGAATCATATCGCCCTTAAGAGGTGTCCGGGATCATTAGGCCAGTTCAAAGCGGCCCCTCGATTTCAGCATTCAAACAGATATCGCCTGGGCCGCTCTGCGGCCCGATCGCGACACAAGGCCGCTCCTACAAAGGGCACATCGGCTTTAGCGCCGGTAGTAACGGTGCTCGTCATGGTGCCGCTGGTGCATCGCCCGCTCATGGCGGCGCTCCCAGTCCCGACGGCGTTCCCAATCGCGCCGCCGCTCCCAGTCCCGCCGGGCTTGCTCGCGCCGCCACTGTTCGCGGCGCCAGTCGCTTCTGTGGTCGTGCCAGCGGCCGTCATCGTGAGCCAGCAGCGTGGCTGGCTGTTCAACGGCCGCACTGGCCACCCTCGACCAAGGGTTGCCGGCCGCTTGCAACGGTGCTTGAACGGCCGGCGCCACTGCCTCGGGCGCCTTCATTTGTGTTGCTGATGCCGTGCCCACCGCCGCGAACGAGAACAGGCCGAGCAGCATCAACCTTGCGACATGTATTTTCATGAGCGAAGCCAACCTCTGATAACCATTGAGCCATCTGGCCAGCAGGTGTGGAGCGAACCTTGTCTCGCATGCCGCGACCTGTCTGTGCCTTTCACATAGACCGGCAATCGGGAAAAAGTTCGCTGCAG
This sequence comes from Pseudomonas sp. S37, assembly GCF_016658545.1. Classification (GTDB taxonomy): domain Bacteria; phylum Pseudomonadota; class Gammaproteobacteria; order Pseudomonadales; family Pseudomonadaceae; genus Aquipseudomonas. The sequence continues at coordinate 652 of NZ_JACVZC010000140.1, forward strand.
CAATAACTTGTAGAACTTTGCCCGGTGCAAAAGGGTCGCTCACATCAACGCCCGCCACCCTTGTGGGAGCGGCTTTAGCCGCGAACACCGGCAACGCCGGTGCCATGCGTGCGATCATCCGTCTGCAAACACCTCGCGCAAATGGCCCCGATAGCTGTCGAACGCCGCTATCGCCCCAGCCACCGCTTCTGCCTCTTGCCACTCATCCAGCAGCAGACCATCCACTTTGGCAACAAACTCGCGCCAATGCAGCGCGCGGCCATCCGGGTGCGCTGCCAGGTGGCTGGCGCCCAGGCTGCCATCCAGGCCAAGGCGCTGGGTGAACTTGAACAGAAACGCCGCCCCCAGGTTCGACCCTTCACTGCAGTACAACCAGCCCAGGGCCTGTGCCGGGCTGGCGCAGACCGGTTGGGGGCGCGGCGGTAAAGGCCAGCCCAGGTCACGCAGATCGGCCTCGACCGCCGCAAAGCGTGACAGCGCCATCAGCCCCGGCAGCTGCACATTGAGTTGCCGATCCTGATACAGCGCCAACAAGCTGCCATGAAACCGGTGTTGCACCTGCAGGAACCGGCCATAGCGTTCGCGGCTCTCGAAAGGCCGGGCAGCCATCACCAATTGGTCGACGCTGTCGTGGTCCCGGCTGCTGGCCGCTTTCAAGCGTTTGCAGCGGCCTGGCTCTGTAAGGGGGGAAGGTACAGCGGTCATCGGCATATCCGTGGCATAAGGGCAATGTAGCCATCATGCTTGCCACCCCTGGCACGCAGCAAGTACCACACGTGGCGATCTAACCCAAGGCAGCTGCCTGTTGCAGGTTCAGCGAGCGGGTTTCCGGGGCCAGCAGCCAGGACAGCAGCAGGCCGAAGAATGTGATGGCAGCGGCCACGTACATGGTCTGCGCAATGCCCAGCACGTCCAGCGACATCGGCACCAGGTAGGTGCCCACCGCTGCACCGATGCGTGAGATGGAGGTGCCCATGCCGACGGCGAACGCGCGGATTTCGGTAGGGAAGATCTCGTTCGGGTACACCAGCGTCAATACCTGCGCGCCGCCGATGAACAACGCATAGAGGGCGAAGAACAGCAGGATCCAGATGCCTGCGCTGCTGTGCAAGGCGCCCAGGCACAGCAAGGCCAGCCCCGACACCAGAAAGCTGTACAGCAGCAGGTTGCGGCGGCCGATCACGTTGATCAGGCGGGTAGCAAGCACACAGCCGACGACGAAGAACAGCGTGATCAGCACCGAGCCGATCGAGGCGCTGTCACCTTTCACGTTCAGCGCCGCCAGCACTTTGGGCGCAAATGCATACACCGAGAACAGCGGGATGATGCAGCAGGTCCAGAACACGATGACAAACAGCATGCGCTTGCCATAGCCGGCATACAGCAGGCTCCAGATGTTCACCTTGTGGCTGACGCTTTGCTCGGGCAGGTTGCGCAGGGAAAAGTCCTTGCCATATACCGCCTTGATCACGTGTTCCGCTTCGGCGCTGCGGCCTTTGCTGATTAGCCAGCGTGGCGACTCGGGCGTACCGATACGTACCACGAAAAGCGCGAGGCCAATGATCGCGGAGCTGGCCAGCACCAGGCGCCAGGCATCCTCGACGCCGCTGCGCAGCAGCAGTTCGCCAACGATGTAGGCAGCTGCGGCACCGGCAAACCATAGAATGGTAAGCATGGCCAGGCGTGGACCGCGGTACTTTTTCGGCATGAACTCGACCAGCAGCGAGGTGGCCACCGGGTACTCGATACCCACCGCAATACCGATTACCAGGCGCAACAGGAAGATGGCCAGCGCCGAGTCGGCCCAGAACTGCCCAAGCGAAGCGACGATGAACAGCGTGGGCCCGACGAAGAACAAACGCTTGCGGCCAAGACGGTCGGTCAGCCAGCCGCCCAGGAAGCCGCCGAAGAAAATGCCGATCAGCGCCGAGGCGGCAATCAGGCCTTCCCAGAAACTGTCCAGTGACAAGGCCGTGCTGATGTGTGCCAAGGCGACACCGATGATACTCAACACATAACCATCGACGAACGAGCCGCCGCCGGAACGCAGAGTGAGAAGCTTGTGAAAGCGGTTAAGCGGTACATCTTCGACTGAGGTATTAGGACTTGTCATTGTTGTCTCCCGATAGGGTTTTCGAGGCAAAGGGGCAGCGCGACTCCCAAGACGGAGCCGTGAAGCCATCTCGAAAATTCAGTGATCGATGGCTATACGGTTATTGTTGTTTTCGGTGCCGATGACGGCGTAATCAGTGAGCGCCTTGTCGCTCATATTTCATAACGCACTTCTTTCGATGGCGGGTGGCCGAAGAACGCACTGTAGGACCTGCTGAAGTGGGTGCACGAGACGAACCCGCAGGCAATGGAGACATCGAAGATCGATGCGTTGGAGTTCTGGATCAGGCGCCGCGCTTCGGTAATGCGCAGCTGGAAGTAGTACTTCTGTGGCGTGGTATCAAGCTGGTCCTTGAACAGCCGCTGCACCTGGCGCACCGACAGGCCAATGGCCTGGCACAACTGCCCGGGCGCCAGCGGCTCCTCAAGGTTGGCCTCCATCAGCTTGATGATCTCGCGCAGGGGCCGGCTGACCTTGGGTTGCAGTGGCTTCTGAAAACTGCGGAACTTGCTCTGGTCATGGTCCAGCGTGTCGAGCACGGCATCGGCCAGCGCCTGGTTGCAGCCGATGTTCAGCCACTGCAGCATCATTTCGAAGGCGCCTGCCGGCGAAGCGGCGGTCAGCCGGTCGCGGTCGAGCACCAGGGCGTCATGGGTGACCTGGGCGTGCGGCACGCGCTCGGCCAGGGCAATGCGTTGTTCCGGGTGGATGGCGCAGCGGTAGCCGTCGAGCAGGCCGGCGCTGCCCAGGTACCAGGCACCGTTCCACAAGCCGCCGAGCACCACCGGGAACCTGGCCAGCCGCTTCAGCAGCGCGGTCAACCAGCCCGGTACGGTACGCGCGGCCCGCAGGCCACCGCAGACCACCATGATGTCGAGGTCGCACAGGCGCACGTCGGTCAGTGGCGTGTCTGGCCTGATGGGGATCGCCAGGTCGCTCATTACTTCGTTGTGGTTGTGGCTGAAGGTGTGCACGCGGATCGAACCGGGGGCAATCAGGTTGGCCGTGACCAGCACGTCCAGGGCCTGGGTGAAACTGGGCAGGGAGAAGTTTTCCAGCAACAGGAAACCCACCCGGGAAGGTTGGGGGCGGGCAACCGATTGGGCCATGAAACCCAGGTTGCGCTCCTTGAAGGTGTGGCTGAACGCTCTTGTAGTTATTGTCATGAGGCACCCAAGGCCGATACCTGTGGCTCGGCTGACGAACAGTGTTCAGGCCTTCCGAAGAAGGCTTTGGTATACGGGTCGGGGTGTAATGTAAGTGCGAGACAGTGGCAAAGTCCAACGACATTTCAACGCATTCTTTAATAACCCAGTGTTATCGGTGAATGGGCCGATTTCTCGTATAACCTTGGGTTATGCGTAAAGTAATTTTAGTGCCGATGTGTTTTTCAGCGTGCTGTGTACGATTCAATTGTCGAGCACGCGGAACGAGGAGATAAGACCAGGATGTTGCAGCGGCAAGTTGACCCCGATACCTTGTTACTTCGCATGCCGTCGTTACGCGCCGTTAAAGCTTTTGTGGCCGCCGCCAAGTACCAGAGTTTCACCCGGGCGGCGGAAGCACTGTGTGTTTCGCAGGCGGCTATCAGCCGGCAGATTCGCGAACTGGAAACCTACCTGAGTGCGCAGTTGTTCGAGCGTGTGGGCCGTGCAGTTTCGCTGACGCCAGCGGGCTCGGTGTTTTTCGAGGCTTCCCAGTTATCGTTCGTCAATATTGCCCAGGCGGCGGAGCGCATTCGTCATACCCCACAGGACAAGCACGTCCTGACCATTTGTTGCTCGCCGGCGTTTTCGGCGTTCTGGTTATCGCATCACCTCAAGGAGTTTCGTGCCAACAACCCGGATATCGAACTCAACCTGATCACCACGCAGAACTTTCTGACGCGTGAGCCAGGGGTTGAGCCGGATGTGATCATTTCCAAGTTTGCCAATGTGGGTGAGGCCTACACGATCTACCCGCTGTGCCATGACGTGATCTACCCGGTGTGCTCGCCGCAATACCTTGCGCGCCACCCCGAGGTCGGCACGCTCGAAGGCCTGCGCAGCAGCGCGCTGCTCGACCTGAGCCCGTTCGGCCGGGCCGGTGTGGCCGAACATGTGGACTGGAGCGTGTGGCTGGCGTTCTACAACGTGGACATCGATGAGCGTGACGCCGGCAGCCCGCCGCTGTTTCACGCCAATGACTACAACCTGATCATCAATATGGTGCTGGCCGACCAAGGTGTGGCTTTGGGTTGGAACCAGTTGGTGGCGGGCCTGGTGGAGCAAGGCAGGCTGGCCAGGCCGGTGCGTGAGCAAGTGACCTTGCGCAATAGCCTGCATTACCTGGCTTGCAGGGAAAATACCGAGCATGACGCGTGCGGGCGAGTGCGTGACTGGGTGCTTTCAAAGTTTAGCGGCTGGCGAGTTTGAAGTCATAAATGCATAACGACGCCTTATGCAATGGCCTTTGAAAATGTTGTTTGTAGCGAGCAAGGCAGTGGCTTAACTTGCGGGTGAGCGGCAACACGTTGTTCAAAAAAGAATAAGGGTCTGGTAATTGTCCGCGGTCGTTGAGAGCGCCGTGTGGCTGGAGGATAATAATGAATAGCAATGAATCCGTCATGAGTCTGATCAAACAGCGTAAACCACGGCATGTGTTGCCACGCGAGTTATACCTGGATCCCGAAGTTTACCGTCAGGACCTGGAACAGATCTGGCACAAGGACTGGGTGTTTGCCGGCCATACCTTCGAAATCCCAAAGGCGGGCCAGTACTTCACCTTGCAGATCGGTGACTACCCGGTAGCCGTGGTGCGGGGCAAGGATGGCGAAGTGCGCGCGTTCCACAACGCCTGCCGCCACCGTGGCGCCAAAGTGTGCGAACACGCCAGTGGCAAAGTGGCCAAGCTGGTTTGCCCCTACCACAAGTGGACCTTCGAGCTGGACGGCAACCTGATCTATGCCGGCAACATGGGCGCGGACTTCGACAAGACGCAACACAACCTCAAGCCCGTGCATGTGCAAGTGGTGCACACCTACATCTATGTGTGCGTCGCGCAGCAGGCGCCAGACTTTGCCAGTTTCCGTGCTGCGGTCAGCCCGTTCATTGCCCCGCATGGCCTGGAAAACTGCAAGGTTGCCTTCGAATCCAACCTGATCGAAAAGGGCAACTGGAAGCTGGTGTTCGAGAACAACCGCGAGTGCTATCACTGCGACGGCACCCACCCCGAGCTGCTCAACTCGTTCGTAGAGAACCTGTCGGTGGCCGGGGTGGGTGGCGATGACGACCCCGAACTGGTCGCTCACTGGACCCGCTGCGAAACCGCCGGCATGCCCAGCCGCCTGGTCATGGACCCGCTGGGGCGCTTCCGCATGACCCGCATCCCGTTGTCGGCGGGTGCGGTCAGCTACACCATGGACGGCAAGCCTGCGGTGAATGGGCGACTGGACAGCAGTGGCGAAGCGGACATCGGTGCGCTGCTGTACTTCAATTACCCGTCTACCTGGAACCACTTCCTGGGCGACCATGCGCTGAGCTTCCGCGTGCTGCCGATTGGCCCCGGGGAAACGCTGGTGACCACCAAATGGCTGGTGCCGGAGTCGGCAGTGGAGGGGGTGGATTACGACCTCGACCGGCTGACCAAGGTGTGGCTGGCGACCAACGACCAGGATCGACGCCTGGTGGAGGGCACCCATGCTGGCGTTTCTTCACCGGCCTATGAACCGGGGCCATTCTCGGAAAATGCCGAGAACGGTGTGTGCCAGTTCGATGACTGGTACTGCGCGACCATGCTGGAGCGGTTGAGCGGGCGTGTGCCATTGAAGTCGGTGGGTTGAGCAAGGGCTCTGCGGCTACTTCGCGGGTAAACCCGATCTACAGGGTCCGCGCGAGCTGTTCGGCTTCCTTGGCTCGCGTCACGTTGACTGCGCTGGGCAAGCGAACGTCATTCTTCGCTGCGAGGATCTCGGCCATGACACTGACGGCAATTTCGGCCGGGGTCTTGCTGCCGATATAGATGCCAATCGGCCCATGCAGGCGCTGCAGCGACGCTTCGCTTTCACCAAAATGTTCGATCAACCGTTCGCGGCGCAGCTGGCTGTTGCGCCGCGAACCGATGGCGCCAATATAGAAGGCCGGGCTGTGCAAGGCTTCGAGCAGGGCCAGGTCGTCCAGCTTGGGGTCGTGGCTGACGGCGACGATGGCGCTGCGAACGTCCGCGCGGAAGGCGCGGACCACGTCGTCCGGCATGCCCGGCAGCAGCGTGACCCCGGCGATACTCCAGCCCGCTGTGTATTCCGGGCGCGGGTCGCACAATGAAACGCTGAAGCCGTTGAACAGGGCCATGGTGGCCAGGTACTCGGCCAGTGCCCCGGCACCGATCAGCAGCAGGCGATAACCCGGGCCGAGGGTGCTGAGCAGGCGCTGGCCATCGAAACTGAACAGTTCAGGTGTGGCGGTGGCGGTCAGGCTGGCTGCGCCGTTGCGCAGGTCGAGATTGCGGCGGACCAGGCTACCGCTGTCCAGGCACGCCAGCAGTTGCTCCAGGTGCGCCAGCGAGGGGGAGAACTCCAGCACCAGCTCAAGGGTACCGCCGCAGGGCAGGCCAAAACGGTGGGCCTCGTCGGCGCTGACGCCATAGCGCACCACCTGGGGCAGGCCGGCAGGCATGTCGGGGCCGCCGTAGGCGCGGGTGTGGCGGTGGATGAGGTCGTCCTCGATACAGCCACCGGAGACACTGCCGACCACCCGGCCATCGCTGCGCAGGGCCATCATCGAGCCGACCGGGCGCGGCGAGGAGCCCCAGGTGCGGGCGACCGTAGCGAGCAGGACGCGGTGGCCGGCGGCTAGCCAGTCGCGGGTGGTGCGCAGGACCAGCAGGTCGATGCTTTCCATTAGGGGCTCCATTAATCCTGATGTTCAGCGGTGGCTGTGCTGGCCTCTTCGCGGGTAAACCCGCTCCTACAGGAAGATCACGATATGCCAGGCATGTGATGAACCTGTGGGACCGGGTTTACCCGCGAACAGGCCAGCACAGGCATCCCCCACATCAGCGCATGTGCAAGATGATCGGGCTACTGCTGGCCGGGTCGGTATGCCCGCGCAACTTGCCCACCGACTGCGCACTCACCGCGCCGCCGTGGTTACCCCACGCCGAACGCACAAAGCTCAGTACCTCGGCAATCTCCTGGTCCCCCAGCTGTTCGCGGAACGCCGGCATGCGGTAGGCATCCGGCACCCCGGCAGTGACCACCCGCTGCGAGCCGTTAAGGGTGATGTTGATCGCCGAGGCGTCCTCCTTGGCCAGTGCCGAAGTGGCCCCGGCCAATGGCGGCATCCACTCGGCCTGGCCCTTGCCGTCCAGGCCATGGCATGACGCGCAGCGGGTCACGTAGGTATGCGCCCCCGGGCTGTCGAGCCGTGCAGCCGCCGACTGCGCCTGATACTGCCAGGGTGCGCCATCACGTTGCGGGTCGCCGGGCAGTGACTTCAGGTAGCGGGCAATGGCGGCCAGGTCGTCGTCACTCATGAACTGCGTGGAGTTGTTGAACGCTTCGGTCATCGAGCCGAACACTACTGCATGGCGGTTGCGGCCGGTTTTCAAGAACCGGGCGATTTCCTCTTCGCTCCAGCGCCCCAGCCCGGTGTTGTGGTCAGCGCGCAGGCTGGGTGCATACCAGCCATCGAGCAATGCACCGGCGAGGAACGGTTTGCCGCTGTCATCCAGAGCTTTCTCGTTGAAGGCCAGGCCGCGTGGCGTGTGGCAACTGCCGCAGTGGCCGGGGCCCTGAACGATGTAAGCGCCACGGTTCCACTGCGCATCCTGACCGGTTTGTGCAGCGTATGGCGCGGTAGGGGCGAACAGGCCATTCCACACTGCAATGGGCCAGCGCAGGTTTAGTGGCCAGGGAATGTCGTTGACCAGGTTGGCCTGCTTTACCGGCTGCACGCCGTGCATGAAGAACGCGTACAGCGCCTTTACATCGTCATCGCTGAGCTTGGCGTAGGACGGGTAGGGCATGGCCGGGTACAGCCGCCGGCCGGCGGGCGCAACACCGTGACGCACGGCGCGGTCGAAGTCGGCCAGGCTGTAGCTGCCGATACCCGTGCCCTGGTCGGGGGTGATATTGGTGGCGTAGATCGCCCCCAGCGGGGTGGCCATTTGCAACCCGCCAGCGAACGGCTTGCCGTCCGGCACGCTGTGGCAGGCCACGCAGTCACTGAGCCGCGCCACATACTCGCCGCGGCTGACCAGCGCCGGGTCGGCAGCACTGGCCTGCGCATCGGCAAACGGCGAGGCGGGCTCGCGGGTGACATACCAGGCCAGCAGGCCTGCCGCGACCAGGCACGGCAGCGCCAGCCAGCCCGCGGTTCTTGCGAAACGATGGGTCATGGGGCATTCCTTGTGCGCTAGCTGAAGGTGTGGCGGCTCATTGGCAGGCTGCGTACGCGCTGGCCGGTGAGCTGCGCGACCGCATTGGCCACTGCTGGTGCCACTGCGGGCAGCGGTGGCTCACCGATGCCGCCCATCTTCGCCCCGCTTTCGACAATACGCACATGGACCCGGGCCATGCGCGCAGGCGGCAGGATCGGGTACAGGTCGTAGTTGCGCGCGCGCGGCTTGCCGTCCACGTACACCGCTTCTTCCACCAGCGTCTGCGACAGGCCCAGGGCGACCGCACCATTGACCTGGTGCTCGATGATCGCCGGGTTGACGATGCTGCCCGGGTCGATGGCCTGCCAGATGTCGTGCACCTTGACCTCGCCGTTTTCTATCGACACTTCTGCGATGACTGCCGCCTCCGAACCGAACGGTGAAGCCATGGCCACGCCGCGTGCGCGCTTGCTGCCGTCTTCGGCGGTGAACGGCCCGCGTTTCCAGCCACCGGACAATTCGGCGACCGCGTTCAGCAGGTTGGTCAGGCGCGGGTTGTCGCGCAGCAGGTGCAAGCGCAACGCGAACGGGTCCTTGCCGCCCTTGTCAGCCAGTTCGTCGAGGAATGACTCATAGAAGAAGTCGTTCAGTGAATTGCCCACCGAGCGCCAGTAGCCGAGCATGGCCGGGCCTTTGACGTAGATCTGCGCGATGCGCTTGTTGGCGATGGCGTACGACTTGCCCGACAGCCCCTCAAGCGCGGTCGGGTCGATCTTGTCCCCTTGCTTGCCGGCGATGGCCTCGGTCGGGCCTTCGGTGGCGCTCACTGCCTCGATGGCCACCGGCATGCCGTCGGCATCCAGCCCGGCGCGGAACTTCACTACTGCGACCGGGCGCAACACATCGCGCAGGAATTCCTCTTCGCGGCTCCAGATCAGCTTGACCGGTCGGCCAACCGCCTTGGCCAGGGCAATTGCCTGCGGGTAAGGGTTGGCCGAGTCGTAGAGGAAGTGGCGGCCGAAGAAACCGCCCAGCAGTGGCGAATGCAGGTTGATTTGGCTGGTTTCCAGGCCGGTGCGCTTGGCAATGTCGTCACGGAACATGTCCGGTGCCTGGTTGGGCAGCCATACGTCGAGGGTGCCGTCCGGGTTGAAGCGGGCGAGGGCGGAGGGTGGTTCCAGCTGCGCGTGATTGAGGTACTGGTTGTGGTAGCTGGCCTCGACCTTGGTCTTGGCATTGGCCAAGGCACCTGCAACATCGCCTTCGTTCTCTTCGTCACGCGCCGGGCCGTCGACCTTGGCCAGGTGCTCGCGCCAGCCGTCGCTGGAGAAATCGGCCGGCATCGGCCGTACCGTGCTGTCGGCGGCTGGCTCTTTCCAGTCCACCTGAATGGCTTCCACCGCGCGCTTGGCATGCCACCAGCGTTCAGCGACCACGGCCACGGCGCCCGGCAACTGATGCACCGAGTGCACGCCTTGCATGGCCTTGACCTGCTCTTCATTGCGCAGGCTGCCCACGGTCATGCCCAGGCGCGGCGCATGCTGCACGGCGGCGTGGAGCATGCCGTCGACCTTGATGTCGATGCAGTACTGGGCCTTGCCGGTGGACTTGTCGTAGGCATCCAGGCGCCGTACGGGTTTGCCGATCCAGCGAAACTGGCTGGGGTCGCGCAACTTGACGCTGGCCGGGTCGGGCACCGGCAGGTCCATGGCACGCCCGGCCAGCTCGCCGTAGGATACGGAGCGCCCGGTCGAGGTATGTATTACGTTGCCCGGCGTGGTTGTAAGTTCCTCGACCGGCACGCCCAGCTGTTCGGCGCCTGCCTGTAGTAGCATGGCCCGGGCGAGGGCGCCCAGGCGGCGCATGGTCGGATAGCTCATGCGCACCGACATGCTGCCACCGGTAATGCGCATGCCGTTTTCCATCACCACATAAGCTTCACCTGGTGGTGCGCTGTCGACCACGAAATGGGCCGGGTCGACGTCCAGTTCTTCCCCGACGATCTGCGCCATGGCTGTGAACGGGCCTTGCCCGCCTTCCATGAACGGGCTGAGCAGGCGCACCGTACCGTCCGGGCGGATCTCCAGGAATGCCGGCACCTGTGTACCACGCGCTGGCGTTGCTGCAGCCGCGGCCTGCACGCGTGCCGAGCCCATGGGCAGGCCGAAACCCAGCACCAGGGCGCCGACAGCGGTGCCGGCCAGAAAGCGCCGGCGCGACAGGTTGACCGTTTCGCCCAGCTGCAGCTTGAGCAGTTCGGCAGGGGTATCGACGGGCGTGTTCATCAGGCCTGCTCCCCTTGGGCCAGGTCATGCACAGCGGCATGGATGGCGTTGTAGGTACCGCAGCGGCACAGGTTGACCATGGCGGCGTCGATCTGCGCATCACTGGGCTTGGGCGTGTGCTTGAGCAGCGCCGTGGCGGCCATTACCTGGCCGGACTGGCAGTAGCCGCACTGGGCTACCTGGTGCTCGACCCAGGCCGCGACCACCCGTTTGCCGACAGCATCGGCCTCGATCGCCTCGATGGTGGTGACTTCGCGCCCGACCACGCCGACTACCGGGGTGACACAGGCGCGCACCACGTTGCCATCCACCAGCACCGAGCAGGCGCCGCACTGGGCCAGGCCACAGCCATACTTGGTGCCGGTCAAACCCAGGTCATCGCGAATCACCCACAGCAGGGGCGTGTCGGCGTCCGCCTCGACCTGATAGGTCTTCTGGTTGATGCGTAGTTCCATGGTTCACCTGCCAGTCATCGGTTGTTGTCGCTGTTTATTTGTCAGGTGGGGAATACGTTGTTCCCCAATCTGGAAACGCTAGCACAGGGGGACGACCGCCGGTCTGCTGGCGGGGAAGGCTCAGAGGATCGGGCAAGTAATCCGGTGGAATGCGCAAGGCCGCTCCCACAAATCAGTAGCGCATTCGGCTTCGAGGGGGACTTCCACAACGAAAACCCGGATAATGCCGGCCAATCTCGTTTTACACGCTTAAATCACGGTAATCCCGCATGGAAATCAAGGTCAATTTTCTCGACAATCTCCGTCTCGAAGCCAAGTTCGACGACTTCACGGTGATCGCCGACCAACCGATCCGCTACAAAGGCGATGGTTCGGCCCCGGGCCCGTTCGACTATTTCCTGGCATCTTCGGCCTTGTGCGCGGCTTACTTCGTCAAGCTGTACTGCCAGACCCGCGACATCCCCACAGAAAACATCCGCCTGTCGCAGAACAACATCGTCGACCCGGAGAACCGCTACAACCAGATCTTCAAGATCCAGGTCGAGCTGCCCGAGGACATTTCCGAGAAGGACCGCCAGGGCATCCTGCGTTCCATCGACCGCTGCACGGTAAAGAAAGTGGTGCAGACCGGCCCCGAGTTCGTCATCGAAGTGGTTGACAACCTCGACGCCGATGCCCAGGGCCTGCTGATGCCGGTGTCGGACACCAGCACCTACATCGCTGGCAAGGACCTGCCGTTGGAGCAGACCATCGCCAACATGTCGGGCATCCTTGCCGGGCTGGGGATGAAGATCGAAATCGCCTCGTGGCGCAACATCGTGCCCAACGTGTGGTCGCTGCACGTGCGCGACGCGCAGTCGCCGATGTGCTTCACCAACGGCAAGGGCGCCACCAAGGAAGCCGCCCTGGCCTCGGCACTGGGTGAGTTCATCGAGCGCCTGAACTGCAACTTCTTCTATAACGACCAGTTCTGGGGCGAGGACCTGGCCAACGCGGCGTTCGTGCACTACCCGAACGAGCAGTGGTTCAAGCCCGGCCCGCGCGATGCGCTGCCAGCCGAAATCCTCGACGAACACTGCCTGGAAATCTACAACCCGGACGGCGAGTTGCGCGGCTCGCACCTGTACGACACCAACTCGGGCAACACGGCGCGCGGCATCTGCTCGCTGCCGTTCGTGCGCCAGTCCGACCAGCAGGTGGTGTACTTCCCGTCCAACCTGATCGAAAACCTGTTCCTCAGCAACGGCATGAGCGCTGGCAACACCCTGGCCGAAGCGCAGGTGCAGTGCCTGTCGGAAATCTTCGAGCGTGCGGTGAAGCGCGAAATTCTTGAGGGCGAACTGTGCCTGCCGGACGTGCCGCAGGACGTGCTGGCCAAGTACCCGGCGATTGTCGCCGGCATTCAGGGCCTGGAAGAGCAAGGGTTCCCGGTGCTGGTCAAGGATGCCTCGCTGGGTGGCGAGTTCCCGGTCATGTGCGTGACCCTGATGAACCCGCGCACCGGTGGTGTGTTCGCCTCGTTCGGCGCCCATCCGAGCCTGGAAGTGGCGCTGGAGCGCAGCCTTACCGAACTGCTGCAGGGCCGCAGCTTCGAAGGCCTCAACGACCTGCCGCAACCCACCTTCGAAAGCCACGCCCTGACCGAGCCGAACAACTTCGTCGAGCACTTCATCGACTCCAGTGGCGTGGTGTCGTGGCGCTTCTTCAGCACCAAGGCCGACTTCGAGTTCGTCGAGTGGGACTTCTCCGGGCACGGCGAGGATTCCAACCAGCAGGAAGCCGCGACCCTGTTCGGCATCCTCGAAGCGCTGGGCAAGGAAGTGTACATGGCGGTGTATGACAACCTTGGCGCCACGGCCTGCCGCATCCTGGTACCGGGCTACTCGGAAATCTACCCGGTCGAGGACCTGATCTGGGACAACACCAACCGTGCCTTGTCCTTCCGTGCCGACATCCTCAACCTGCACAACCTTGAAAGCCGCCCGCTGAAGCTGCTGCTCAAGCGCCTGGACAATTGCGATGTGGATGACTACACCACCATCACCACACTGATCGGCGTCGAGTTCGACGAGAACACGGTGTGGGGCCAGTTGACCATTCTTGAGCTGAAGTTGCTGATCTGCCTGGCTGTACAGCGCTTCGAGGAGGCCAAGGAACTGGTCGAGGCGTTCCTGCAGTTCAACGACAACACCGTCGAGCGTGGCCTGTTCTATCAGGCGTTGAACGTGGTGCTGGAAGTGCACCTGGATGACGAGCTGGAGCTGGAAGACTACGAAGCCAACTTCCGCCGCATGTTCGGCAACGCGCGCATGGACGCGGTGTTGGGTTCGGTGGACGGCAGCGTGCGCTTCCATGGCCTGACCCCGACCAGCATGAAACTCGAAGGCCTCGACCGCCACCTGCGCCTGATCGAGAGCTACAAGAAGTTGCATGCGGCACGAGCCAGGTTTGCCTGATAGCTGCTGCTCGAACGTTCAGACACTTCAGACCAACGCAGCATCTGTGTAGGAGCGGGGGGGGGGGGGGGGGGGGGGGGGGGGGGGGGGGGGG
>NZ_JACVZC010000141.1 GCF_016658545.1 Pseudomonas sp. S37
ATGTTTGCTGCGCGACAGCGCAGCCCGGGAGGGCTGGGTAATCTCCTACAAAGAGATCGTGTGGTTTGAAGATGATGCACGGCAGTTGATGTCATGGGGGCAGCGCGGTGGTTGGCACCGGCATTGCCGGTGTTCGCGGGTGAACCCGCTCCCACGCTCCCACATGGATGGCAATTGTCTTTGAGGTTTGAGCAGCGCGGGGGCTGCCAGTTGGGCGGCGCAGCCTTCAAGGCATGCGCTGGACCTGTAGAGCGGCCTTGTGTCGCGAAAGGGCCGCGCAGCGGCCCCGGTGATTTCTGCGGCGAAGCTGAAAGTCCAGGGGCTGCTTTGCAGCCCAATCGCGACGCAAGGCCGCTCCTACAAGGGTGGACTGCCCCGCTCGAATGCCCGTCCCTGCAGATGTTTCCCGTGTGTCGAATGTATCCCTGTGTATCTCGCTGCTCGCTTCTGGGCCTTTGCTTACAATTGCCTCTCTCTCCGGATACTTCTCGGATACATGCCTCAGGCCAAATGAGCCTGCCTGAACGAAACGGCCCATGGGCCTCGTTCCCTGGCTCTTTCGCCCCAGAGGCCCAACCGCACAAAAATCCGGAGAAGCACAATGTCTCGTTTCCAGTTCCCCAACAAGACCCGTCTCGGCCTGCTCACTGTAGCCTTGGTCGGTGGTATCAACATGACCTCTGCTGCCTTTGCCGTCGAAGCGCTGCCCCAAGGCTACCAACTCGCTGCCGCAGAAAAGGCCGGCGAGGGCAAATGTGGTGAGGGCAAGTGCGGTGCCAGTGGCGCCAGGGCCAAAGCAACCCAGTCCGAAGGTAAGTGCGGTGAGGGCAAGTGCGGTGCCAGTGGCGCCCAGGCCAAAGCGACCCAGTCCGAAGGCAAGTGCGGTGAGGGCAAATGCGGCGACGCCTCCTTCGCCCGTACTGACGCTGACCATGATGGCCGTGTCTCGCGTGCAGAATTGCTGGCCGTAGCGCCGCAGGCCAATGCCGAGTTCGACGCCATCGATGCCAATCACGACGGTTTCCTCTCCGAGGGCGAGGTCTATCAGTTCCGCAAAAATCAATTCGACGCCAACGGCAATCCATTCCCTTCCGATCTGTACGGCAAGTTGAGCCAGGCCAAGAACTGACCATCGCCGATGTCCTCCCCGTGCCATTGGCCGGGGAGGGATCATGGCCTTAGAGAGAACACCTATGAGTAGCTTACTAACCCTACAAGGCGCAGGGCTCGGTTTGCGTCGTTCATTGCTGCCAGAGTTGCTGAAGATGGATGCGGAGGCAGTAGATTTTCTTGAGTGTGCGCCGGACAACTGGATTGGCGTCGGTGGCAGCTATGGCGAAAACCTGGCTCGCCTGGCCGAACGTTTCCCGTTGTCCTGTCACGGCCTGTCGCTGTCCCTCGGTGGCCCCGAGCCGTTGGATCACGTATTTCTAAAGCGTATCCGCGCGTTTCTCGACCGGCACGCTGTACCGTTGTTCAGCGAGCACCTCAGCTACTGCTCCGATGACGGCCATTTGTACGACCTGATCCCCATGCCGTTCACCGACGAGGCCGTGCGCCATACCGCCGCACGCATCCGTGAGGTACAGGACGCCCTGGGTCGGCGCATCGCGGTGGAAAACATCTCCTATTACGCGGCGCCGTACCAGGCGATGAGCGAGATCGACTTCCTGCGCGCGGTGCTGGATGAGGCCGACTGCGACCTGCTGCTGGATGTCAACAACCTGGCCGTCAACGCTTGCAACCATGGCTATGACGCTGCGGCGTTCCTTGCGCGCGTGCCGGCCGAGCGTGTGGTTTGCCTGCATGTGGCCGGGCATTACGACGAAGCACCGGACCTGAAAATCGATACGCATGGTGCAGCTGTGCAAGGCGATGTCTGGCGCCTGTTGGCCAGCGTCTATCAGCACGTGGGCCCGGTGCCGACCTTGCTGGAGCGCGACTTCAACTTCCCACCACTGAGCGAGTTGCTTGGTGAAGTGGATTACATTCGTGACGTGCAAGCGACTGCCCGATCGCTGGAGGTGCGTCATGGATGAGACCTTGCGTGAGCAGCAATTGCGCATGACCCGCTACATTCGCGACCCGAGCGCCAATGCGCCGCCACCCGGTATCGAAACCCGGCGTCTGGCGGTGTATCGACAATTGTTCCTCGGTAATGTGCAATCGTTGCTGGCCGGCGGGTTCCCGGTGTTATGCGCCAGCTTGGCGAATGCGCAATGGCAGGCTCTCACTTCAGATTTTTACGCCGGCCATCGCTGCAAGACCCCGCTGTTCACTGAGGTGGCCGGGGAGTGGGTCAATTATCTGGAGACCCGCAGCGATCTGCCCGGTTGGGTGGCCGAATTGGCCCATTACGAATGGATCGAGAGCGTACTGCTCCTCAGCGACAGTGCCGAGCGGTCTCATGATCCAGAGGGCGATTTACTCGATGGCATACCGGTGCTGTCCAGCCTCGCCGTGCCATTGGCTTATGCCTGGCCGGTCAGCCAGATCGGGCCCGGTTACATTCCGCTGGAAGCGCCAGCCGAGCCTACGCTACTACTGGCCCGTCGCGGCGCAGATCAGAACATTCACTTCTCGCGCCTTGCCCCCTTGGCATACGCCCTGTTGGTGTCGTTGCAACAACAGCCGCTCACCGGTCACGAACACCTCAACGCCCTCGCGGAAATTGCAGGTATCGAACAGCATGCCATCCAAGCCCAAGGCGCTGCCTTGCTGCATAGCCTCAAAGCGCAAGGCGTGGTGCTCGGCGCACGCCCGCGGGATGCCAACCTGCGGAAAAGTGGTTGAAGGGAGAAGGGAAAAGGGAAATTGGTATGGGTGGGGAGGGATTGTTGAGGTAGCGGGATAGTTGGCACCGGCTTTGTCGGTATTCGCGGGTGAACCCGCTCCCACAGGGATGGCGCTTGTCTTTGAGGTTTGAGCAAGGCGGGGTCTGCCAGTTGGACGGCGTTGCCTTCAAGGCACGCGCAGTACCTGTGGGAGCGGCCTTGTGTCGCGATAGGGCTGCGGAGCAGCCCCAGGGTTTCAGCGCAGATGCAGAAATTGTTGGGGCTGCTTTGCAGCCCAATCGCGACGCAAGGCCGCTCCCACATAGAGACAGTGTGGTACAGACAGCAGCCCTGCAACATTGGCAAGCGGGCGCTTGCCGGCCTGCTGCGCCGATTATTTGATCAGCGGCACACCACTCAACTTCTGCAGCTCGTCAAAGTCGATATCCGCACAGATCTCGACCACTTTCAGCCCTTCAGCCGTCACTTCCAGCACGGCCAGGTCGGTGTAGATACGGCTGACGCAACCAATACCGGTCAGCGGGTAGGTGCACTCGGGCACCAGCTTGCTTTCGCCGGTCTTGGTCAGGTGGTCCATCATCACGAACACTTGGCGGGCGCCGGTGGCCAGGTCCATCGCGCCGCCTACGGCAGGGATCGAACCTTCAGCACCAGTGTGCCAGTTGGCCAGGTCGCCTTTAACCGACACCTGGAAGGCACCGAGCACGGCGATGTCCAGGTGGCCGCCACGCATCATCGAGAACGAGTCGGCATGGTGGAAGAAGGCGCCACCGGTCAGCAGGGTCACGTGCTGCTTGCCGGCGTTGATCAGGTCATCGTCTTCCTCGCCCGGCGCCGGGCTTGGGCCCATGCCCAGCAGGCCGTTCTCGCTGTGCAGGAACACTTCCTTGTCGCCGAGGTAGTTGGCCACCAGGGTCGGGGCGCCAATGCCTAGGTTGACGTAGGCACCTTCCTGGATGTCGGTGGCCACGCGCTGGGCCATCTCGGTGCGGGAGAGCTTTTTGGTGATGGTCATGGCAGGCCTCAGACAGCGTTGGCAAGCGAAGAAGCGCCAGCGCCGGCAACGGCGACCACGCGCTGGACGAAGATACCCGGGGTAATGATGTGCTCCGGGTCCAGTTCACCGAGTTCGACAACCTGGTCGACCTGGGCGATGGCGGTCTTGGCGGCCATGGCCATGATCGGGCCAAAGTTGCGCGCGGCCTTGCGGTAGGTCAGGTTGCCCCAACGGTCGCCTTTGTGCGCCTTGATCAGGGCGAAGTCGGCGTGCAGTGGCATTTCCAGCACGTACTGGCGGCCGTCGATTTCGCGGGTTTCCTTGCCTTCGGCCAGCAATGTGCCGTAGCCGGTCGGCGAGAAGAACGCACCAATGCCCGAGCCCGCTGCGCGAATGCGCTCGGCCAGGTTGCCTTGGGGCACCACTTCCAGTTCGATCTTGCCGGCGCGGTACAGCTCGTCGAACACGTACGAGTCGGACTGGCGCGGGAACGAGCAGATCACCTTGCGCACGCTGCCTGCCATGAGCAGGGCGGCCAGGCCGATCTCGCCGTTGCCGGCGTTGTTGCTGATGATGGTCAGGTCACGGGCACCGGTGGCGATCAGGCCGTCGATCAGCTCGGACGGCATGCCGGCAGTGCCGAAGCCACCGACCATGATGGTCGATCCGTCGGTGATCCCTTCCACCGCGCTGGCGATGGACTCAAACGTTTTATTGATCAAGGCGAGCTCCTGGTTGTTCCTGGAGTTGTGGTTGTCGGGCTGGCCGGAGCGCGTGAAGCGGTGGGGCCTGTCAGCACGTGCAATTGTTTGCTGACTTTCGCCATAGCGTGCCGCAAGATAGGGCAACAGTAGAGGGGGTTTGGCGGAATTTGTGCGATTATCGAACTGTTGTGCGATATGCGAGCAGTTCCAGTCGCCAGTTACCCCATTGCGCTTCGTTCTGATCAGCAAGGAGACCATCATGATCCGGCTGGCCGTAGCCACCGATGAGCCCGCGATCCGAGCGTGCGCCGAACAGGCCTACGCCCGCTATGTGCCACTCATCGGACGCAAGCCAGCCCCGATGAGCGCAGACTATGCCTGGCAGATCGCGCAAGGCATGGTCTACGTGGCGACCGATGACCAGTCGAACTTCCAGGGCTTTATCGTGTTCCATGCCGAGCAGGGGCATATGCTGCTGGAGAACGTGGCCGTGCTGCCCAGTGCCGCCGGCCGTGGTGTAGGCAAGGCACTGATCGCTTTCTGTGAAAATGCCGCCCAGCAGCGTGGAATAGGCGCCGTGCAACTCTACACCAACGAAAAGATGACCGAAAACCTCTCGATCTACCCCAGGCTCGGTTATGTCCAGGTGGGGCAGCGCACGGAAGAGGGTTTCAAGCGCGTTTACTTCGAGAAAACAGTGGTACCTTGATTCGTGCCACTAGGCATCAGGCGTGCGTGCGTACAAAGCGCATCTCGCACAACGGCAATGCATAAAGCAGCCCAGCTTCAGGCATCATGCCGCAAGCCCCACTGCAGAAGCTGAACCCGCCATATGCCAGAATCCACCAACCCCAACCGCGCCATCTACGACCTGGACATGCTCCGCACCGTGGTCATGGTGGCCGATTGCGGCAGCTTCACCACCGCCGCCGCGCGCCTCCATTCCACCCAGTCCACGGTCAGCCAGAAAGTACGCCGCCTGGAAGAAATGGTCGGCCACCAGTTGCTCGACCGCAGTAACCGCGAGGTGCACCCGACCGATGCCGGGGAAACCCTGCTGGGCTATGCCCGGCACCTGCTGGCGGTGAGCAGCCAGCTGACCGAGGCCATGTCGGGCGGGGTAACAGTGACCGTGCGTATCGGCCTGCCGGACGATTTTGTCGCGGGCAAGACGATGCAGGCGCTGGCGGCGTTCAACCGGCGCAACCCGACGGTGAAACTGGAGATTACCGGCGGTTTGAGCCGGGATCTGATGAGCACTTACGACCGTGGCGAGCTAGACCTGGTGCTGATCAAGCAGCGCCGGCATAGCCGTGAGGCCAATGCCTGCCAGCCGGAGCGTATCGAGTGGATCGACAGTGCGCAGTACCCTTGTTTCGCTCAGGACCCGATCCCGCTGGTGACCTTTCCACCACGCGGGTTGTACCGCGATGACATGATTGCTGCAGTCGAGGCGATGGGGCGCAGTTGGCGGATTGCGTTTACCAGTTCGAGCCTGGCTGGGATCCAGGAAGCAGTGGCCAATGGGCTGGGGATCAGCCTGTTGCCGTCGCGGGTAGTGACGGGCGGGCACCGGGTGCTGGGGGCGGAGCAGGGGTTCAAGCCGATCAAGGTGTTTGAGGCGGCGATTTTTCATCGTCCTACGGCGGACCCAATGGTGATGGAGTTGGCGCAGATTCTGATCGGGATTTTGCGGGCTGAGGCGGAGTGAGGCCTGGGCTGATAGCTCTCAGCTGGCCGTGCGGTGAATGGCGTTGATTCGCCCGTGTTTGGGAAAAGTCCGCGTCTGCAGTTGATTGCGTTACCGGCCAAGTTCAATTGGGCTTGCTGGCAATCAATCATCCCTCGACGGCATCCTTCTCGGGCTTGACCTCATTCCTTTTGAATTCCTGCCAAAATGCACCTTCGAAGAATGTCATCGACACGATGTTCTTCTGCAGCAGGCTGATGCTGAACAGGCTGCCTATCTCGTCGGCCCGGCTCGCTCTGCTGCAGCTGTCTTCCGTCCCGTCATCAATGCCTGAAATCGGACCCTTTTTTACCGCGTCGTATACCCTGTCGTAGAAAGTGGTGAACTCCACGGTCAACTGGTCCTTGTCACGAAAGCCACTGTAGATCGGAATGATCGAAAACCCTTCATCGTTATTTGAGTCGTGGTCCTGCAGGTTACCGAAATTCTTCACCCACCCGATATACACCTTCCGATCCTCCATGCTGAACATGTACAGGCGCTTGTTGAACAGCGAATCAAGCAGCAGCGATTGGTGCGTGCTGGTGGGTAGCATGGTTTCAAGGATGAAGGAGCGAGTGAGGTAATCGTTCCTCAGACCGTGGCGATAACGGGTGATCTTGAAACGTATCTTTGCTGCCAGATAGGCGTAAAGCGGTGCGGTGAGGATGGCGACCAGCATCGTCGAAAACAGATGCTGCTCTGTAGCGGTAGTAAACCCCCGATTCACTAAAAGATCGGCAAGCCCCCAAAAACCCACTGTGAGCAACTCGATGAGAAACACCACGGCTAGCCACGGTAATGCCAGAACGAGTCCTCTCATTGCGATATGCAGATACAGTGACTGTCCTTCATATTTCGCAATGAGCGTCTTGTCGTAGAAATTGTATTTACAATAGATGAAGCCGCAGATGAGGATGGGTAGAACGAGGAGAAAACCCATTGCCGGTACCTAGTGAGACTTTGAAATCGCTCGCTTGGCTGCCTCACACGCGCGTGCAAATTCAACATCCTGCAGGATGGTAGTTGCGGAAATGGAGACAGAGCCATGATCACTGACCTGCACCTGCTCAGCAACCGCATTTAACCGCCTAGCGATTGCCAAGGACTCTTTTGAAGGCGGGGAAACCCATTGCAACAGGGTCTCCCAAATGTTTCGGTTGCTCATACAATCAACCCTCTTTCACGCATTGCCTGAACACATACCTTCAAGCGTAGCATTGGACCAGTTGAAGGCAGTCAAACCGGGGAGGGGGCTAGCATACCGTAACCTCTGCGCTGGAGCGGGCAAAATAACGAGCAGAGTATTTCGTATGATGTCGGAATTTGTGGCGGGTAGCCCCGGTTGAGGGTGGCAAAGTGAAGCTTGCCAGATTGGCCATTTCCCGGGTTTGCGCTGGTTTTGTGGAAGCGTTCCGAGGCCCGCTCCCACGTGCTGGTCGCGTCAGCCCTTCAGCGACGCAGCTCGGTCGCAAACTGCGCCGCCTGCAACTGCAACTGCGCAGGCCCGCCCCAGAACGCGCCGTGGCGCACGATCACCCGTTCATGAATGGCCGCCGCCACCGCTGCGGCCGCGTTCGGCGCCCTGAACAGCACGAAGCTGGCCTCGTTGCCCACCTTCAAACCACAGTCCTGCTTGCCCATCACTCCGGCGCTGGCCTCGGTCGCCATCTCCAGCGCCACGCGCAGTTCTTCGTCGGTGTTGAAGCCCGAGCGGTAGCTGACCAGCATCGCCCGCTGCAGCATGTCGCCATTGCCATAAGGCCACCAGGCATCCTGGATGTTGTCGTTGCCGGTGAACACCCGCACACCCCCCGCGCGCAGGCGCAGTACGGGCGGGAAGGCGTGGTCGCCGGGGGCGTTGGTCATGATCGAAATGCCGGCGCCGGCCAGCACTTCGGCGGTGCGGTCGACCACTGCGTCGGTTACGTCGCCCAAGCCATAGGCATGGCTGACTGCGACCAGGCCTTGCATGCCCAGCGCGTGGGTGCGCGCAGCAATGCGCTCAAGCTGGGCGATGCAGATGTCGCCGGGCTCATGCAGGTGGATATCGACTTTCACGCCATGCCGGTCAGCGAGGCCGAACACGATGTCGAGCTGGGCGTCGGCGTCGCCGTCCAGGGTCGTAGGGTCGATGCCGCCGACCACCTGCACGCCTTCGCGAATGGCTGCTTCCATGACCTCGGCGGTGCCGGGGCAGGTCACTACGCCGGCCTGGGGGAACGCCACCAGCTCGATGTCGAGCAGGTCTTTCCATTTGTCGCGCGCCTCAAGAATGGCGCGCAGGTTGGTAAGGCCGGTGCTGGCGTCCACGTCCACATGGCAGCGCATGGCCAGGGTGCCGTACGAAGCGGCCTGGCGCATCAGTGCATCAGCACGTTCGACGATGGGCGGGGCGCTGGCGAGTTCGCGTTTTTCCACGGCCAAGCGCTCGCGCAGGCTGGCGACAGGCTGGTGCGGCCGCCAACGGTCACCGACGAAGCTTTTGTCCAGGTGGATGTGGCCGTCGACGAAGCCCGGCAGCACCAGCAGGCCTTCCAGGTCGATGGTCTCACTGGCCGGGGTGCTGGCGCGTTGCGGGCCGATGTGGCTGATGCGGCCGTTGCTGACGGCAATGTGCAGGGGCAGGCCATCGGCGTCGATGGCATTGATGAACTCACGGTCGTTCATGATCGGGCCTTTTCTACTCAGGCTTAAGTGACGTAACACGGTAGGGCGGATGCGCGCCTGTCTCCAATTAATTATCAGGATCGGGTGCAGTGCGTTTCTGGATGCAGGCTGGGCAACTTGGCCTGCATTAAAAACTGCACTGAAGTCGATTCCGATAATTAACTTTCAAAGGCTTCGCTGCCGGCCCAGGATTGCCCCCGAGACCCGCCCGGTCGCCTGCTTCGGCGCCTTTCAGGGCGGGTCGTCACACACAATAAAAACAAATGCCGTGTCGGAGTCCGTCATGACCCATGATGCCAAGCTGCTGCGTGCCGCGCTGATTTTCATTGCCTGTACTTCCTTCATTGTCTGTGGCGTGCAACCCATCTTCATGGGGTTGGTCACCGAGCAACTGAGCCTGTCACTCGACCAGCAGGGCTGGGTGGTGTCGGTCGAGATGATCGGCATGACCCTGGGCACCTTGCTGTGCCCATTGCTGATGAAGCGCCACGGCGGGCGCAGCCTGTGCCTGGTGGTGGGGGCACTGTGCGTGGCGCTGAGCATTGCCACTGCCTTTGCCACCACCAGCACCCTGTTGCTGGTGGTGCGCCTGGCGGCCGGTACCTGCGCGGGGCTGGTATATGCCTATGCGGTGTCGACGCTGGGCCGTTTGCCCAACCAGGACCGCTCGTTCGGCCTGATGCTGTTGCTGCAAACGCCGGAGTACTCGCTGTTTTCCGCAGCGTTGCCACTGCTTGCTGCACAGAGCGGTACGGTCACAGCGTTGAGCGCGTTCGGCCTGTGGTACCTGCTGATCTGCGGTGCCAGCCTGGTGCTGCCACGGCGCCCGGCGGCTGCGCTGGCCAGCGGCGAAGGCTCGCCGGCCCAGGGCGGTTCGGCACGTACCGGGCGCACGGCGTTGGTGGGCATGCTGTTCATGCAGATCGCCATCTACTGCGTGTGGGGCTTCATCGACCAGCTGGCGCGCGACCAGGGTATCGACGGTGTCGATATCGGCTGGGCGTTCGGCCTGTCGGCCGTGGGGGGCCTGCCAGGTGCGGGGCTGCCGAGTTTGCTGGGCGCGCGGGTCAACCGTCAGTTGATGATCGCCGTGGGCCTGGTGGCGGTGTTCATCTCCATCGCCATGCTCACCGGGCATACCCGCACGCCGGTGCAGTTGTTCGTGGCATTGTTGTTGATCAACTTTGGCTGGGTGCTGGCGTTGTCGTACTACATGGCGTTGATCACCACCAACGACCCGACGGGCAAGCTCACACCGCTGGTCAGTATCACCTTGATGGGCGCTGCGGCAGTGACGCCAGCGCTGATTGCCCTGCTGGTGGAAGGGTCCAACCAGCAGTTGATCTTCCTGTTGGGGACGGGGGCGTTGGTAATAGCCTTTGCCGTTACCTGCCTGGGCGCGGGCAAAACCAGGGTGCGCAACAAGGTGGCGTGTACGCGGCTCTAGAGCAGGTGGGTATCTGAAAACACCTCGAACATCAGTTGCCGCAACCAGCGGTTCGCCGGGTCCTTGTTGAACCGCCCATGCCAGAACAGGTTGATCTCGATGTTCGGCAGTTCAACCGGTGGCGGCAAAATGCTCAAGCCGAACGGGACCTGGCAACTGCTGGCGAAGCGCTCCGGCACCGTTGCCAGCAAATCACTGCGCTGCAAGATGTGCCCCACCGCCACGAAATGCGGTACTTCCAGGCGAATGTTGCGCACCACCCCCGCCCGCGCGTAATACGTATCGACCTCGCCATGCCCGGTGTTGGCCGCCACCACATTCACATGACCGAAACTCATGAACCGCTCCACGCTCAGCGGCTGCTGCGTAGCGGGGTGGCCGTTGCGGCACAGGCACACATAACGATGGTGGAACAGCCGCCGCTGAAAGAACCCCGCCTGCAAATGCGGCAACAGACCAACTGCCAGATCGATGCTGCCGTTCTGCAGCCCTTCGGCCAGGGTGTCGGTCGAGTTGCGCAAGGTACTGATGGTGCAGCCGGGGGCCTGTGCGGCAAAGGCATCCATCAATTTGGGCATGAAGTAGATTTCGCCGATGTCGGTCATGGCCATGGTAAAGCGGCGGCTGCTGGTGGCAGGGTCGAAAGTGTCCTGGCGGCCGAATGCATCGCGCAACGTCTGAATGGCTGTGGTGACCGGTTCAGCCAATTGCAATGCATAAGGGGTGGGTTCCATGCCCTGGTAGGTGCGCACGAACAACTCATCCTGCAACACGGTGCGCAGGCGCTTCAGGGCGTTGCTCATGGCGGGCTGGGTCAGGTCCAGGTGTTCGGCAGCGGTCGAGACTTTGCGGTCGATCAATAGCTGGTTGAATACCAGCAGCAGGTTCAGGTCGAGTTCGCGTAATTCCATGATACCTCACGGGTATTGATGCAGACGCTTTAGGTATTGTTTTCAAGTTTAATCAGCGTTCTGACGCAACGTTACACCAAACAAGACTCATCAGGTATGTGTGCCTCCTATTCACAGCTGAAATAGCCACTATTCGATTGACTGCATGTCAGCCGTGTTTCGCCTTGGTCATGATGGTTCGCGCTAGCCAACAGGGGCGTGCCCCATGACAACTACAAGAACGAGCGATGCCATGCGAAACATCAATGCGGCGGCCCTGCTGGACGGGGCCCGGTTCAATGCCTTTCACGCGCGTGTACTGTTCTGGTGTGCGCTGATCATCATTTTCGACGGCTATGACCTGGTCATATATGGCGTGGTACTGCCATCGCTGATGGCCGAGTGGAACCTCAGTGCGCTGCAGGCGGGGGCGCTGGGCAGTTGTGCGCTGGTCGGCATGATGTTGGGCGCGCTGTTCTTCGGTTCGCTGTCGGACCGGATCGGCCGGCGCAAGACCATCACGGCTTGCGTGCTGTTGTTCAGCGGGGTCACTGCGCTGAACGGGTTGGCCAGTTCACCCGAAACCTTCGCGTTGTGCCGTTTTGTTGCCGGGCTCGGCATCGGCGGCGTCATGCCGAACGTGGTCGCGCTGATGAACGAGTACGCCCCAAGCAAGTTGCGCAGCACCCTGGTGGCGATCATGTTCAGCGGCTATTCACTGGGCGGCATGTTGTCGGCCGGGTTGGGAATGTGGTTCATCCCGCAGTGGGGCTGGCAGGCGGTGTTCTATGTGGCCGTGATCCCGTTGTTGCTGCTGCCGTTGCTGATCAGCCAGTTGCCGGAGTCCATGGACTTTCTGCTGCGCAATGGCCAGGCCGAGCGCGCCAAGGTCTTGCTGGCCCAGGCTACTTCAGCCTATCTGCCCCAGCGCGATGATCAGTTCAGCCTGGCTTCGACACGGGGGGCGAAAGTGTCGATCCGGGAAATTTTCAGTGAAGGGCGGGCCGTTAACACGCTGACGTTATGGGCGGCATTCTTCTGCTGCTTGCTGATGGTCTACGCACTGAGTTCGTGGCTGCCCAAGTTGATGAACAGTGCGGGTTACGGGTTGAACTCCAGCCTGGCATTTCTGCTGGTGCTCAACTGCGGCGCGATTGTCGGTGCGATTGCAGGCGGCTGGCTGGGGGATCGTGTGGGTATCGCCAGGGTGTTGCTGGGGTTCTTTGCCTGCGGTGCGTTATCGCTCAGCCTGCTGGCGCTCAACGCGCCGGTGGCGGTGCTGTACCTGCTTATCGCGGCCGCTGGTGCGTCGACCATCGGTACGCAGATCCTGGCCAACGCCTGTGCGGTGCAGTACTACCCGGCGCATATCCGTTCGACCGGCCTTGGTTGGGCAATGGGCATAGGCCGCCTGGGCGCGATTGTCGGGCCGGTGCTGGGCGGCGTGCTGCATGGCGCCAACTTGCCTTACCAGAGCAGCTTCCTGGCATTTGCCATACCGGGCGCCATTGGCGCATTCGCTATTTTGCTGTTTATCCGCCGCCAGGTTGCAGCGCGGCGCATTGGAGGCGTTCAGCGCGTTACTGGCTGAGGGATATTCAGGCCGGTGATGGCGCTTATGGGTTTCGCAATATTTATCAATGGTCTGCCAGCAGTAATGATCGGTGCATTCCAATAACAATCAGCCCCGAGGTACCTTGCAATGCATAACGCGACTGTACTTGAAGTTTCCATTATTGGTGGTGGTATCGCCGGTGTGGCACTGGCGCTCGATCTTTGCCGCCATGCGCATCTCAAGGTTCAACTGTTCGAATCGGCGGCCGCCTTTGGTGAAGTGGGCGCAGGTGTTTCGTTTGGTGCCAATGCCGTGCGTGCCATTGCCGGCTTGGGAGTTGGCGAACCCTACGCCAGGATTGCCGACAGTACCGCGGCACCGTGGCAGGACGTGTGGTTCGAATGGCGCGATGGGCGTGATGCGCAGTACCTGGGCAGCAGCGTGGCAGAAGGGGTGGGGCAGTCGTCGGTGCACCGGGCTGACTTTCTCGATGCGCTGGCCAGCCAGTTGCCGGCGGGGGTTGCCCGGTTCGGCAAGCGTGCGCAGCAGGTCGAGCAGGTGGGCGAGCGGGTGCGCGTGAGCTTTACCGACGGTACCGAGCATCACTGCGACTTGCTGATTGGTGCCGACGGTATCAAGTCGGCCATTCGTGACCATGTACTTGACGGGCTTGGTGTGCCGCGTGTGGCGCCGCGCTTCAGTGGCACCTGCGCCTACCGTGGGCTGATCGACAGTGCGCAGTTGCGCGAAGCCTGCTGGGCGCGTGGTGTGGGTGAGCACCTGGTCGATGTGCCGCAGATGTACCTGGGGCTGGATCGCCATATCCTCACATTCCCGGTCAAGCAGGGGCGTTTGATCAACGTGGTGGCGTTTGTTTCGGACCGTAGCCAGCCGAACCCGGTATGGCCAACCGATGCGCCGTGGGTGCGTCAGGCGACGCAGGCGCAAATGCTCAAGGCTTTCGAGGGTTGGGGCGACGCGGCGCAGGTGCTGCTGGAGTGTATTGCCACACCCTCGCTGTGGGCGTTGCATGACCTTGCCGAGTTGCCTGGGTACGTTCATGGCCGGGTTGGGCTGATGGGTGATGCTGCGCACGCCATGTTGCCGCACCAGGGCGCGGGAGCCGGGCAGGGGCTGGAAGATGCCTGGTTGCTGGCGCGGTTGTTGGCTGACCCGGGCGTGGTTGGCGGTCGGCCGCAGGCAGTTCTTGAGGCGTATGACGCAGTGCGGCGCCCGCGTGCGTGCCGGGTGCAGCGCACCTCGTGGGAAGCGGGGGAGTTGTATGAGTTTCGTGACCCGGCTGTGCTGGATGATCCGCAGTTGCTGGGCAAGGTGCTGGGTGAGCGCTTTGACTGGTTGTGGAACCATGATTTGCAGGATGACCTGAGGCAGGCCCGGCGGCTGTTGGGGTTGCAGGTGCAGGCGGCCTGATTGAGTGGCTGGCACCGGCTGCGCCGGTGTTCGCGGCTAAAGCCGCTCCTACAAGTACAGCGTGAGCCTGAAGCCAGCACAGTACCTTGTGGGAGCGGGTTCACCGCGAAGAAACCAGCGCGGTGTATGGCACCGGCTGCGCCGGTGTTCGCGGCTAAAGCCGCTCCTAC
>NZ_JACVZC010000142.1 GCF_016658545.1 Pseudomonas sp. S37
CCCCCCCCCCCCCCCCCCCCCCCCCCCCCCCCCCCCCCCCCCCCCCCCGCTGCTACAGGGGACCGCGCAGACCTGGAGAGTCAGGTTTCGGAAACCTCGCTCGCTGCCGCGGCTGGTTTCACCGAAGCCTTTTTCTCCTGCACCACGATGTAAAACTCCTCGCCATGCTTCACTGCCCCGTACAGCACGGCCTTTTCAATCAGCTCGTTGCCGCGCAGGTGGCGCAGCATCATCGGGTCCTTGCGCAGGTCGCGGTACAGCGCCAGGCACAGCAGTACCATCACCACCACGAACGGCAGGGCCACGACGATGGTCAGGTTCTGCAGCCCGGTCAGGGCCTCGCCCGGGTCGCGCGGGTCGCCGATCGCCAGCATGATCGCCGCCACCGTACCGGTCAGCGCACCCCAGAAAATCACTGTACGCCTGGATGGCGAGGTGGTGCCGTGCTCCGACAGCGTGCCCATCACCAGTGAGGCAGCGTCGGCACCGGAGACGAAGAAGATGCCCACCAGCACCATCACCAGCACCGAGGTCGCCGAGGCCAGCGGGTAGCTGTCCAGCAACTGGTACAGTGCGTGGTTGCTGTTGACCGCACCGTTGGCCAGCTGGAAAACGCCTTCGCGCAGGGCGTCGATGGCCGCGCCGCCGAACACGGTAAACCACACCAGGCTGACCAGGCTCGGTACCAGCAGTACCCCTGTAACGAACTGGCGAATGGTGCGGCCGCGGCTGATGCGGGCGATGAACATGCCCACGAATGGCGTCCAGGAAATCCACCAGGCCCAGTAGAACACGGTCCAGCCGGCCAGCCAGCTGTTCATCTGCTCGCCACCACTGGCGTTGGTACGGGCCATCATCTCCGGCAGCAGCTTGATGTAGATGCCCAGCGAGGTCGGCAGCAGGTTGAGCATCAGCAGGGTCGGCCCGACCATGAACACGAATACCGCCAGCACCAGCGCCAGCACCATGTTGGTGTTGGACAGCCACTGGATGCCCTTGCCGATGCCCGACACCGCCGAGGAGACAAAGGCAATGGTCAGCAGGGTGATGATCGAGATGTAGAACAGCTTGCCGGGGTTCTCGACCCAGCCGTTGTATTCCAGGCCACCGGCAATCTGCAGTGCGCCCAGGCCCAGCGAGGCGGCCTAGCCGAACAACGTGGCGAATATAGCCATCATGTCGATCAGGCGACCGAGCGGGCCGTTGGCGTGCTTGCCGATCAGGGGCCGAAAGGCGGCAGAAATCAGCTGCGAGCGGCCACGGCGGAAGGTGCCGTAGGCAATCACCAGGCCGACAATGGCGTACATGGCCCAAGGGTGCAGGGTCCAGTGGAACAGGGTGGTGGCCATCGCCACCTGCATCGCTTCGCTGGTCTGCCCGGCAGCCGACCCGGGCGGCGGCGACACGTAGTGCGACAGCGGTTCGGCGACACCGAAGAACATCAGGCCGATGCCCATGCCGGCGCTGAACATCATTGCCACCCAGGACACCGTGCGGAATTCTGGCTGTTCGCCGTCACGGCCTAATGGCACCCGGCCATAACGGCTGGCGGCCAGCCACAGCACGAACACCACGAACAGGGTCGAGGTGAGCACGAAGAACCAGCCGAAGTTGAGAATGACCCACGACTGCGCGCTGGAGGCGCTGCTGGCGAGGCTGGCCTGGCTGAGCAGGCCCCAAAGCACGAAGGCGATGGCCAGCAGGCTGGTGAAACCAAACACGATCCAGTCCAGCTTGCCCTCGAAACGCCGGTCCTGGCGGGCTTCAGCGGTTTTCGAGGGGTCGGTAACGCCAAGGTCGAGTGTTTCGCTGATGTGTTCCTTTGCCATGAATGCTGAGGCCCCTGTGTGGCTTACCTGCACGCGCAGGCTTGTTGTTGTGTGGGCTACCAAGTGCGCAGGCGAACTCGGCGGGGTGGACTGCTGGCGCGATTATCCTGTGCCGCAAACGCCGGCTCCTGTCCCGATAACGCCGCGGGGCGTCCCTTGTGCGACTTGGCAAATACTTTTAGTTCTGGAGGCAGTGGCCCTTTCTGCCTCGGCTTCTGGTACCCTGATGGGCATTACCCGGGCCCGCACATTCGAGCACCGTAGACGCGCTGCTGCTTGCGGGCCTGGACGTACCAGGAAACGGAGATTCGTCAAAATGGCCACTGACCGTGTGAGCCTGATTCATTTCGATAAATTGAGCATGAGCCCTGCCGCTGCCGATCGGTTCCAGAAAGCCCTCGACGCGCTGGAAGCGCTCAAGCTGCAGGACCGTTACGCGTACCTCATCGCTCCTTATCTGGGTGATATCGCTGACGCCTCCGACGCCGAACAATTGGCCACTGCCCTGGAGCAGGGTTTGCGCGTGGTCGACGAACTGCTGGCTGCCCACTCGGTAACCAAGGTCAAGGCCGATGAGGTGCGCCAGGTGTTCAACAACGCCGGCGAGCGGGCGCGGGCAGAATTGCCTGGCTGAGTAGCGGCATGGCTAAAGACATCGACAACCCCTGCGTTTCGCTCTGCCAGCTCAACAGCGAGCTGTGCGTGAGCTGTGGTCGCACCCGTGACGAAATCCGCAAGTGGCGGGGCATGAAGCGCCCAGAAAAGATGGCCACCGTACAGCGGGCGGCGACGCGGATGAAGGCTATCGCCAAGAAGGTTGCCAAGCGGCAGAATGCCGACTGAGCCTGCGTGCCATGCACGCAACCCGTCCTGATTGCCTGATGAGCCTGAAAATGGATTCTCACTCGCTGTTTGCCTTTACCCTGGTTGCCGCCATTGCGATCGCCAGCCCCGGTCCTGCCACACTGATGGCCATCAACAACAGCATTGCCCACGGCCAGCGCAGCGCGATCTGGTCGTCGCTGGGCAATGGCACGGGACTGTTCTGCCTGTCGGCGGCAGCCATGCTGGGTTTGGGCGCGCTGCTGGCCAGCTCGGAAATGCTGTTCAATGCGGTGAAGATACTGGGGGCGGGTTACCTGTTTTACCTGGGCGCGCGGCAGTTGCTGAAGAAAAGCCCGATGCTGCAGCCGGGCGCTGCCGATGGGGTGGCCAAGGTGCGGCCTACGCCGCTTAAGCTGTTCAAGTCAGCCTTCCTTACTGCAGTGACCAACCCCAAGGCGACCATGTTCTTTACTGCGCTGTTTCCGCAGTTCATTGACCAAGGGGCGGCATTGCTGCCGCAGTTCTTGACCCTGACCGGGATTTTCGTGGCGCTGTCGCTGACTTCGCTGAGCCTGTATGCGGCCCTGGCGGCGCGGGCTAAAGGTGTGCTGACCCGGCCGTCGCTGTCGCGTTGGGTAAGCCGGGTGGTCGGTACGACCTTTATCGGCTTTGGCGCGGCGATTCTGGCCATGCGGCGGCAGGGGGCTTGAGCGGCGCTGGCTTTTCTGGCCGATGAAAGGCCAGCCCTTCGGTCACTGATGGTCCAGACTGACGTGATGCATGTACCGATGTTTGCTGCAGTCGACCACAGGATGTGGCAGCCTTTGGCCACCACGCCGGGTCGGCGTCAGTTGCATGTGCCGAGGGTCGTAGATGATCGAGCGTTGCTTGCGCCACGCCTTGTTGCTGTTGTGCCTGTTACTGCTGCCTCTGGCGGCGGTAGCGGATGATGCATGCCGACGGTTGACCGCGACCGGCAACCCGGAATACCCCCCCTATCTGTGGCGTGACCCACAAAACCCTCAGCAACTGATCGGCGCCAATGCCGACTTGCTCAAGTACCTTGGCAAGCAGTTGGGGCTGGAGATCGAGGTGGTCTACGGCGGCCCGTGGTCGCGAGCCCAGGAAGAGGTGCGCACCGGGCGGATCGACCTGTTGGCCGGGTATTTCCTGACCCAGGGGCGTCAAGAGCAGATGGACTTTATCGCCCCGCCATTCCTGCATACCCCCAGCGTGGTCTGGGTGCGCCAGGACAATGCCTTCGCCTACCGGCAATGGGCCGACCTCAAGGGCCGCAAGGGTGGAACCTTGGTCAACAACAGCCACGGGCAGCAGTTCGATGAATACGCCCAGGCCAATCTTACCCTCGAAGCGGTACCCGGTGCCCGGCAGGCGTTCGAGAAGCTGATGCACAAACGGAGCGATTACGTGGTGTACGAGCAGTACCCCGGTATGGCATTGGCACGAACGCTGGGCATTACCGGTACTGTGCAGGTGTTGCAGCCGCCGGTGTCCAGCGAAGGTCTGTACCTGGCGATTTCCCATGAATCGCCGTGCAACCAGCCGCAGCTGCGTGAGGCGCTGGCGCGGGAAATGGCGAAGATCGTCAATGGGGCGTTGCCTGAGCAGTTGCTGAAGCAGAACCTGGAACGCTGGCAATAGCAGCCTGTACGCGGATCTTTGCAGGCGATCACCAATCCCGCCCCTGGCCCAGCAGCTCCAGTGCATGCTGGCGCAACTCGAGCAATTGCGGGTTGTCCCGGTGTCGTGGGTAACCCTGCTCAATTTTCAACTCGGCCAGCACCCGTGCCGGCCGTGGCGAAAACACCAGCACCCGGTCGCACAGCAACAGCGCCTCTTCCACATCATGGGTTACCAGCAGCGAACTGTAGCCTTGTTGCTGCCACAGCCTGATCAGCTCCCCTTGCATGGCAATACGTGTCAGCGAGTCGAGCTTGCCCAGCGGCTCGTCGAGCAGCAGCAGGCGCGGCTCGTTGATAAGCGCCCTGGCCAGCGCCACACGTTGGGCCATGCCGCCGGACAACTGACGCGGGTAGGCATCACGAAACTGCAGCAAGCCGACTTTGTGCAAGGCCTCATCCACCCGATGGCGCTGTGCCTTGAGCTGACCGCGCGCCTGCAGGCCGAGGGCAACGTTGTGCCATACGCTGCGCCACGGGTACAGGGTCGGGTCCTGAAACACCAGCACCCGCGAGTGGTGCGGGCTGCCGATGGCCTGGCCGTCCGCCAGCAGGCTGCCGCCCTGCACGGTTTCCAGGCCGGCAATCAGCCGTAGCAGGGTGGACTTGCCGCAACCGGATGGGCCGAGCAGGCCAACGCTCTCGCCAGGCGCCAGTTGCAGGTCGACCTTGTCCAGCACGGGCAAGCGCTCGCCGCCCAGTTCAAAGGCGTGGCTGAGCCCACGGATATCCAGTGCCATGCCGGTTTCCGCTGCCAAGGCGTGCGCGACACTTACCATTTCACTGCTCCTTTCTGCCACGACAACACACGGTCACGCACCAGGAACAGCAGCGTGATCAACCCCGAGCACAACAGCGCCATGACCAGCAGCGCCGCGTACATGTTGGCGTACGCCGCCCAGCCCTGGGCCCATTGCAAGTACCAGCCAAGGCCAGCCTTGACCCCCATCATTTCGGCCACCACCAGCACCGAGAACGACGCCCCCAGCCCCATGAACAAGCCGACGAACACCTGCGGCAGGGCGGCAGGTATCGCCACCCGCCAGACCAGGAAACGCCCGCTGGCGCCCATGGTGCGCGCCACTTCGTAATAGGCCTTGTCCACGCTGGCTACCCCGGACCAGGTCAGCACCGTAACCGGGAACCAGGTGGCGAGGGCAATCAGGAACACGCTGGCGCTCCAGCTGGACGGAAAGAAGAAAAAGCAGATCGGCAGCAGCGCCGTCGACGGCACCGGCCCGAGGATGCGCAGTACCGGGTGCACCCAGTAACCAATGCGGTGTGACCAGCCAATCGCCACACCGGCGATAAACCCGGCAATGCCGCCAATGACCACGCCATTGAGCAGCAACCACAATGAATGCAGCAGGCTTTCGCCGAGCCGTGCCCAGTCATCGACGAACACTTCGATCAACGCCTGGGGTGGCGCGAAGAACGGTACTGGCAGCAGTACCACCTTGGCCGTGACCAATAGCCAAAGGCCCAGCAGCAACGGCAATGCGGCTAGCCAGGCGCCTGCCGGGCGCAACCGCCGCACCAGGCGCCGGAATGCGCCGGGCAACAGGGCGATCAGCGCCAGCAAGGCACCTGTGCCAGCCGCGGCAAATGCCAGCTCGTGGGTAAAGGGCCACGGCTTGCCACCGTCCGGATACAACAGCGTGAACAGGGCAAAGGCGACCCAGGCCAGCGCGGCCACCAGGCCGCCACGCCATACGGCGAAGGCGAGTACTTTGGCGGTATGACGTTGCTCAAGCGAATACGTTGGCATGCACGCCCTCCGCAAATTCCAGCGGGTCGGTCCGTGGGCGCAAC
Organism: Pseudomonas sp. S37; assembly: GCF_016658545.1. Taxonomy (GTDB): domain Bacteria; phylum Pseudomonadota; class Gammaproteobacteria; order Pseudomonadales; family Pseudomonadaceae; genus Aquipseudomonas. The sequence continues at coordinate 6,167 of NZ_JACVZC010000142.1, forward strand.
ACTTCGATGTTCTTCAGGTCACGGGCGTAGACGGCAATTTCCTTTACGAAGGTGTTGCCCACCGAGTAATAGCCATGGCTGTGCTCGGTGAGGATGGCGCGTACTTCTTCCTTCGAGGTGTTGATGGCGAACTTGAGGAATTCTTCAGCCACTGCATCGGGGTTGCGCGATGCCCAGGCGTGCGCCTGCAGGATCGAGTGGGTGATGGCTGCGGCCACGGGTGTGTCGTTGCGCGCCAGCTGGCCGCTGACACCCACTACGCAGCAACTCATGTTGGCGTAGTCCTCGATCATGTTGGTGGCCAGCTCACGGAAGCCCGGCTGCTGCTTGACCCGGTACATAAGCGGGTCGGAGCCGCTGGCCGCCTGGATCTCCCCCTTTTGCAAGGCAACGCTCAGCAGGTCGATCGGGTAGACCCTCCAGGTTACGTCGCGAACCGGGTCGACACCATGGCGCTTGAGCATCAACGAGAAAAAGTTCTTGTCGGCAGCTGCCATGTCAGTGACACCGATGGTGGTGCCCTTCAAGGCCGCGAAATCCTGCGGGCCGCCGTCCAGGGTCAGCAGGCGCAGGCAGCCGCCGTGGGTGCCTGCGGTCAGCTTGACATCAAACCCCTGTTCCAGCGCTTTCAGCCAGCGCAGCGCCATACCGGTGGCAGCGTCGGCCTTGCCGGTGGCCATCGATTCCAGCAGCACTTCGGTGGAGTTACCGAAGTTGACGAACTCCACGTCGAGGTTGTGGCGCTTGAAGATGCCCTGGCTGTCGGCCACGGCCACCGGTGCCAGGCACACGGCATTAAGGTTGGTCGCCAACCTGACCTTGCGCGGTTCGGGCAGTACCCAACGGTTGCTGTCCAGGTCCAGGCCACTGCCGACCGGCTGCGCGGCATGTTCGCTGTGGCCAGCGTGGCTGCTGTCGGCGAAGGCCAGGCGGCCGAACAAAGTGGCCGCCGTGGCCGTGCCGGCCAGGGCCAGCAGTTTACGGCGGTTGAATGAAGCGATGGGCATGGCGCCTCCATGTGCACTCAGGGGGCAGGCACCACGTGGTCGGGTAGCGTGCTGGGCGCCCGACCCGTGCTTGAGCATCGGGCGCTATGAATGCTCGCACCGTAGAAGGTTTTGTAAGTTTGGTAAAATTCATTTTAGATATAACTTAATATAAAAATATCTACTGCTGTCGGCTGAACAGGCCGAAGATCACTTCCCTGAGCCAGCGGTTGCCGCTGTCCTGGTGGTAACGGCCATGCCAGTGCTGTTTCACGGTGAAACACTCTACTGCGAAGGGGCAGTCATGCATCTGCAGGTCATGCATGTCGGCAAGGGTCTGGCCGATGTGGCGCGGCACGGTGGCGACCAGGTCGGTTGTGCTGATGATCAGCCCCAGCCCCAGGAATGCCGGTAGCTCCAGCACGATGCGGCGCTCGATGCCGGCCCGCGTCAATCCCGCTTCCAGTAACTTCTGGCCAGTCCCCGCGCTGATCTGCACGTGGCCTTCGGCGCGGTAGCGGGCGACGTTCATGCCGCGCGCCAGGCGCGGGTGCTGGCGGTTACTCAGGCACACCCAGTCCTGCTCGAACAGCACCTGCTGGTACATGCCGCCGCCCAGCCAGGGCACGAAGCCAATGGCCAGGTCGGCCTCGCCGGATTCCAGAGCGCTTTCGCTATTGCCGTCGATGCGCACCGCCTCCAGGCGGATGCCCGGTGCCTGCGTGCGCAGGTGGTTGAGGATGCTGGGCAGCAAGGTGATATGGCTGGCATCGCTGACACACAGGCGAAAGCGCCGCTGTGCGGTGGCGGGGATGAACTGTGGCTCCCAGGCGGTCAGCCGGCGCAACGATTCGAGCACTTCGCGGCAGGGCCCGATCAACTGGTCGGCGCGCGGGGTAGGGGCCATGCCGCCGGGGGTTCGCACGAACAGAGGGTCGTTCAGTTGCTGGCGCAACCGGGCCAGCCAGATGCTGATGGTTGGCTGGCTCTGGCCCAGCTGTTCGGCAGCGCGGGTGACGCTGCGGCAGTGGTAGAGCACGTCGAACAGTTGCAGCAGCTTGGGCTCGGGCAGGGCGTCGGCGGCAATCATTATTGCGAATCTCAATTGGCGTATTGAAGTCATTGAATAGCGCTAATAATGCTCGCTGCATAAAGTGATCGCAAACCACAGGAGGTCTGCGATTTGAAAATCTGCATTCTGGGTGCTGGCGCCCTGGGCTGCGCGATCGGCGCGGCGTTGAGCGAAGCCGGGCACGAAACCTGGCTGCTCAACCGTGGCCGCGCGCACGTCGACGCGATGAACGTGAACGGGCTGCAGGTACACGACGAGCGCGGTGAGCGCCAGGTGTGCGTCAACGCTGCCACTGACGCCAACGACGTTGGCGTGGCCGACCTGGTGGTGGTGCTGGTGAAGTCGTTCCACACCGCCGAGGCGATTGCCGGGGCCACGGCCCTGCTGGGGCCGCAAACGCTGGTGCTGTCGCTGCAGAACGGCCTGGGGCACGAGGACATTCTGGCCGAAGCGGTGGGCCGCAAGCGGGTGCTCGCAGGCAAGACCTATGTCGGTGGCGTGTTGCTGGCACCGGGTTCGATTCGTGCGGGTGTGGCGGGCAAACACACCTATATCGGTGAGCTCGACGGGCAACTGACCCCCCGTGTGCAGGCCATCGCCGACGCTTTCAATGGCGCCGGGCTGGCCACCACGGTCAGCGACAACATTCTCGGCACCCTGTGGGACAAGCTGTTGGTCAATGTCGCCACCGGCGCACTTAGCGGCATCACCATGCTCAGTTACGGCCAGTTGTACAGCGAGCCACTGCTGGAGCGCACCGCCAAGGCCGCCGTGGCGGAGGCCATCGCCGTGGCCGGGCGTGCAGGCATCCGCCTCAGCCTGAGCAGTCCCGACGCCGCCTGGGAACTGGCCGCCGAAGGCCTGCCGGCGAGCTTTCGCACCTCGATGTTGCAGAGCCTGGAAAAAGGCTCGATCACCGAAATCGACTTCATCAACGGCTCCGTGGTGCGCTGGGGGCAGCGCCTTGGCGTGGCCACGCCGGTAAACGCGACCCTGGTGGCCTGCATCAAGGGCATCGAACGCGCCATGACCGATCACCAGAAGAGGGAAACCCCATGAGCCAGCCAAAAGCCTACCTCGAACACGTGGCGTTCTGGGTGCGGGACATTCAGTGGCACATTCGTTTCTTCAGCGAAGTCTGCGGCATGACCATGCGCGAAGTGCAGGGCAGTGTCGAGCAACCGGCGCAGTACTGGACGGTGGGTGGCCTGCAGTTCATCCACCAGCCCGACTTTGCCGGCCCCGAAGGGCGCATGGCGCACTTGGGCATCATGTGCGAAGACCTGGAGGCTGCGCTGGCCACCGCCCAGCGCTTCGGCGTCAGTGAAATGCCCCAAGGCCGCAACTGGCTGCGCCTGCCGGATGGCCTGGCGGTGGAGTTCATCCAGGCGTTGCCGGCGGCATGCGTCGCCCAGGCACTGGCTATTGACCCGCGCGCGGAGGTACTGGCATGAGCGTGATCGAAAAGTACTGGGACGATGCCCGCGAAGGCGATGAATGCATCAGCCCGACCTATACCGTCACCCGCGAACGCATCCTGGCGTACGCCGACCTTACCGGTGATCACACCCCGGTGCATGTCGACGAGGACTATGCCAATGCCAGCCACTTCGGCTGCCTGGTCGCCCACGGCCTGTTCGGCCTGTCGATTGCCGATGGCCTGAAGACCCAATGCGATTACCGCTTCCTGCCGGGCATGTCGCTGGGCTGGACCTGGGACTTCGTGTTGCCGATCAAGGTCAACGACGTGCTCCATGTGCGCATGCGCGTCGGTGCCATGCGCCCGAGCAACAGCCGCCCGGGGTGGGGCATTGTGGTGCTGCCTTCGGAACTGATCAATCAGCATGGCGAAGTCGTGCAACGTGGCGAGCATCGGCTGATGGTGCCACGGAGGGCAGCAGCATGAACCAGGCATTGCCATTGGCGGGTATCCGCGTCATCGACTACAGCCACTTCCTCGCTGGCCCCTATGTGGGGCGCTGCCTGGCGGCGCTGGGTGCCGAGGTAATCAAGGTCGAGCGACCGGGCAGCGGCGATGCCGGCCGCCAGCACGCGTTCACGCTGGACGAGCAGCAGAGCGGCTACTTCCTGCAGCTGAACATGGGCAAGCAGGGCGTCAGCGTCAACATGAAGGACCCGCGCGGCAAAGCCTTCATGCAGCGCCTGACCGACTCGGCCGACGTGTTCATCGAAAACTACCGCCCGGGGGCGCTGGACAAGTTGGGCCTAGGCTATACCGAGCTGTCGGCGCGTAACCCGCGCCTGGTGTACTGTTCGATTTCAGCCTACGGCCACACCGGGCCGGATGCGCACCGTGCCGGTTTCGGGCTGATTGCCGAGGCCAAGAGCGGGATCATGCAGATGGTCGGCGTGCCGGGCGAAGCTCCGCCGTTGCTGCGCATTTCGCTGGGTGACATGTACACCGGGATTCATGCGGTAGCGGCGATCAACGCTGCGCTGCTAGGGCGAGTGAGCAGTGGCCGCGGCCAGCACATCGACATGGCCCTGTACGACACGCTGGTGTCGATGCATGAGTACGCCGTGCAGTGCTATACGCTGTCCGACGGCACCGTGTTGCCCGAGCAGACTGGTCATGACATGCCCACTTCGACCTTGTACGGCGTGTTCCGTGCCGCCGACGGCGACTTGGTGATCGCCGCCCAGGTCGACGATGCCTGGCAGCGCTTTGCCGCCATGCTTGAAGCCAACGGTGGCCCGCAAGGCTTTGGCAGCGACAGTCGTTACCACAGCCTGAATGGCCGCAATGCCCATCGCCAGGCCATTTTGGCAGTGGTACGCGGCTGGGTGGGCACGCGCCCGGTGGCCGAGATCCTGGCCTTGCTCGACGCTATCGATATCCCCAGTGCCAAGGTCCAGCGCATCGACGAAGTGCTGGCCGACCCGCAGATCCAGGCGCGCAACATGCTCATTGAACAGCAGCACCCGCGCTACGGCACGCTGCGCCTGCCCAACCTGCCATTCCGCTTTTCCGAATGCGACACCACGATCCACCAGGTTGCCCCGGACCTCGGCCAGCACAACGCCGAAGTGGCCGCCGGGCTTGGCTTCAGCCTTGATGAAATCAGCGCCATGCAGGCAGACGGTGTGTTGTTTACCCACGGAGATGCACGATGATCGACCGCTACGCAGTGATCGGGCGACCGATCAACCACACCAAGTCCCCGCTGATTCACGGGCTGTTCGCCCAGGCCAGCGGGCAACAACTGGAGTACACGGCTATCGAAGGCTCGCTGGATGCCTTCGAGGCGCAGGTGTTGCAGTTCCGCCGCGAAGGCGGGCAGGGCATGAATATCACCGCGCCGTTCAAGCTGCGCGCGTTCGAGCTGGCCGACCGACGCAGCGATCGGGCGCAACTGGCCCGTGCGGCCAACGCGCTGAAGTTCGAAGGCGGCCATATCGTGGCCGAGAACTTCGATGGTATAGGCCTGCTGCGCGATATCGAAGAAAACCTGGGTCAACCCCTGCGCGATCGTCGTGTGCTGGTACTGGGTGCTGGCGGTGCGGTGCGCGGTGCGCTGCTGCCGTTTCTGCAGGCCGACCCCGCCGAACTGGTGATTGCCAACCGCGACATGGCCAAGGCCTTGGCGCTGCGCAACGAGCTCGAACACCCACGGCTGCGCATCAGTCGTTATGAGGAGCTGGAAGGGCAGGCTTTCGATATCGTGGTCAACGCCACATCCGCCAGCCTGTCCGCCGAGTTGCCGCCGCTGCCGGCCGATGCACTGGGCCAGGCGCGTCTGGCCTACGAGCTGGCCTATGGCAAAGGCCTCACGCCGTTCCTGCGCCTGGCCCGGGAGCAGGGTGTGGCGCGCCTGGCCGATGGCGTGGGCATGTTGGTCGAACAGGCGGCAGAGGCGTTTGCCTGGTGGCGCGGCGTGCGGCCCGACACCCGGTCGGTGATCGACCAACTGACCATTGCGCTGGAGTAGGCCTATGGTCGCCAATGTGCTGATGTTGCACGGTATCAACCACAACATGTTCGGCAAGCGCGACCCGCGCCAGTACGGCACGGCAACCCTGGCCGACATCGACGAGGCGTTGCAGGCGCTGGCTGAGGCGTTGGGCGCGCGGGTGGAAAGCTTCCAGAGCAACTTCGAAGGCGCCCTGTGCGAGCGCATCCATCAAGCCTACGAGGAGCGGGTGGATGCTGTGCTGATCAATGCCGGGGCGTGGACGCACTACAGCTACGGCATTCGTGATGCCCTGGCCATTCTGGAGGTGCCGGTGGTTGAAGTGCATATGTCGAACATCCATGCTAGAGAGCCGTTCCGCCACCACTCGGTTTTTGCCGAGGTGGTACGCGGGCAGATCTGCGGGTTTGGTGTGGAAACCTACCTGCTGGCACTGCGTGCGGCGTTGAAGATGATCTGACAGCTTGCGTTGGATGGCACCGGCTGCGCCGGTGTTCGCGGGTAAACCCGCTCCCACAAGGGGGAGCGGTTTGTCTTAAGGCCAGTATCAACCCGGCGCGGTCCCTTTGTGGGAGCGGGTTTACCCGCGAACACCGGCACAGCCGGTGCCATGCTCTCGCTATGTCAAAGCCAATGACCAACCAGAAGGACCTGTAACCTTGGCCAACCCGGCACCTCACAACACGTCCCGCCACGCCACCTGCATCGCCTTGCTGGTCGCCATCACTTTCTTCATGGAAAACCTCGACGCCACCGTCATTGCCACCGCGCTGCCGCAAATGGCCAGTGATTTCGGCGAGAGCGCGGTCAGCCTGAATATCGGCATCAGTGCCTACCTGCTGGCGGTGGCGGTGTTTATTCCGCTCAGTGGCTGGGTGGCTGACCGCTTTGGCCCGCGCCAGGTGTTCGCCGGGGCCATTGGCCTGTTCACCGTGGCCTCGTTGCTGTGTGGCATGGCGCCCACTCTGGAAACCTTCGTCGCTGCACGGGTGCTGCAGGGCATTGGCGGTGCACTGATGGTGCCGGTGGGGCGGTTGGTGGTGTTGCGCACCACCGAGAAAAAAGACCTGGTGAAAATGCTTGCGGTCATCACCTGGCCCGGCCTGGTGGCACCGGTGCTGGGCCCACCGCTGGGTGGCCTGATCGTCACCCATTGGTCGTGGCCGTGGATCTTCTACCTGAATATTCCCCTTGGTTTGCTGGCCATAGCGGCGGCGTGGTGGTTGATTCCCAATGCTCGCGCCGATGAAAAACGCCGTTTCGACACCCAGGGTTTCCTGTTTCTGGCCAGTGCTTGTGCGGCCTGGCTGGTGGGGCTGGAAATACTCGGGTCACTGACCGATGGCAGCCTGGGGGCAGGGCTGGCGCTGGTGTCGCTGGGTGGCCTGCTGACCGGGTTGGCGATCCGTCACTGCCAGCGCCACCCGGCACCGCTGTTGCCACTGGGTACCCTGGCCATTCCTACGTTCAGGGTCAGTATTGTCGGTGGTACCTTGTTCCGCCTGTCGATCAGCGCCTTGCCGTTTCTGATCCCGTTGCTGCTGCAGATCGGCTTTGGCCTGTCGCCGGTGGATGCCGGGCTGCTGGTACTGGCGATCTTTGCGGGTAACCTGGCGATGAAACCGTTCACCACCGGCTTGTTGCGCCGCTATGGTTTTCGCCGCGTGTTGCTGGTCAATGGCCTGATAGGCGTGGGTTGCATCCTTGCGTGCCTGGGGCTGCAGCAGGGTATGCCCTGGTACTGGATGGCGCTGGTGCTGTTCGTTGGCGGGCTGTCGCGGTCGATGCAGTTCACCACTTACAACGCCGTAGGCTTTGCCGAAGTGCCCAGGCAACAGATGAGCGAGGCTTCGACGTTGTTCAGCATGTGCTTCCAGCTGGCGATGGCCTTGGGCGTGGCGGTGGTGGCGCTGTTGTTGCGAGTGGCGATGATGCTGCGCGGGGGCCAGGGTGTGATGACGGTAGCTGACTTCCACTGGGCGTTGCTGGGCGTTGCACTGATTGCCTGTGTGGCGTTAGTAGATGCCGTGCGTTTGCCGGCCAATGCAGGGGAGCAGGTATTGCGCAGTTGATGAATGGCGCGCGGTCCTTGTGGAGCAACTGTCTTGCATATCCCTCGTGGCCAGCACTGGCCCTTGTAGGAGCGGCCTTGTGTCGCGATGGGCTGCGC
>NZ_JACVZC010000143.1 GCF_016658545.1 Pseudomonas sp. S37
TCGCCCGGAAGGCACCCCACCCACCCTCCCCAGCCAAACGAATGACAGATCATCCGCAAAGGAGACGTCCCATGATCCGCATTCGCCCCCTCTCGCTGTCCCTCGCGCTGGCACTGGCCATGCTGAGCGGCACCAGCTTCGCAGCCACCGAAAGCACCAACACCGACAGCCACCCGCAAACCGACCAGTCCGGGGGCAAGACCGCCGGTGACGGCAGCAGCGTCAACAGCCCCGGCAGTGGCAAAAGCAATGACAGCAGTGACACCGGCAGCAACAGTGGTACCACCGACGGTGCCGCGGGCGGTTCGAACAGTACCGGCGAAGCCACGGGCTCGGGTGCTGGCGCCAGCGGTGGCACCGCAGAGGATCAGGACAGCCGTTGATGCCGGCGTGAACTACACTGCGCCCCAATGCCCTGCCAAGGATTTGCCATGAACCTCAAACCCTGGCTGTTCGCAGCCCTGTTGCCGTGCACCGCCCTGGCCGCCGGCAGCAACCAGGGCGCGCTGTCGATCAGTTCGTCTTCTTTCACCGACGGCGGCACTATCGCCTTGCAGCAGGTTGGCCTGGACCCGGCCTGCGGCGCAGGCGAAGAGAGTACCCCGCAACTGAGCTGGAAAAACCTGCCCGAGGGCACCCGGTCGCTGGCCCTGATCATGTTCGATCCGGACGGTGGCAAAGGCATCGGCGTGGTGCACTGGCTCGCCTACAACATCGACCCCGGGCAGGATGGGCTCAAGGAAGGCATGGCCGGGCTGAGCGGGCAATATGTCACCGTCGGCCGCAACTCCCGCGGCACGCTCAGCTACCGCGGCCCTTGCCCACCCGCCGGTGACAACCCGCACCATTACGCACTGACCCTGATCGCCACCGACCTGCCGTTGGGTACCTTGCCCGAAGGTCTGGACCGCAACGGGCTGCTGGAACTGCTGCAGGGCCATGCACTGGGTGCGCAGAGCCTGGTCGGGCGTTATGGGCATTGAACCAACCAGTACAAAAACAAATGATCAACTCCATAGTATTTATCCATTGAATGGCCCGGGCGAAGTGAAGTAAGCTCGGGCTCATTCACTGGAGAGCAACATGCCAAAACACACCCGCAACCACGCCAACCACACCGGTCGCAGCCTGCGCCCAGTGCTGGCCGTTGCCGGCTGCGTGGCACCTGCCAGCTATTACTTTGGGTATTGGTTTAGCCACTAGGCGCCGATACCCACACGGCGCCCACCTTCGAGGGGCCGCCGAACATGAGAATACTCAAACCCCCGGTCGGCTCCCCGACCGGGGGTTTTGCTTTTCAGGCCTTTGAACAACACCGATTCACATTGAGGACAGATTCATGAACTACGCCACTTATTACTGCGCGAACACCTATGCCTGGCGATTTAGCCAATCCCGTTCGGGCCAGCCTGCCGCCTCCGATCGGTCCTGCACAGGTGGCAATGCAGCAGCCAATACGAATTCAACGATCTGTCGAACACCTCGATAGGGCCGACCGCGCGGGCCAGAACCCGCCGTCCGCCCAGGGAAAAACGCCATGCAAGCTTCCAGCCTCGCCCTGCCCCTGACCCAGCCGCAAGCGGCCAACACCACCGTCAGCAAGCGCCTGCCCAGCCCGCACCTGCTCAAGCAGCAAATGCCGCTGACCAGCGAACTGGCCCAGCAAGTCCAGGCCCACCGCCAGGCCATCCGCAATATCCTCGAAGGCCGTGATCAGCGCCTGCTGGTCATCGTTGGCCCGTGCTCGATCCACGACCCTCGCTCGGCCCTGGAATACGCCGACCGCCTGGCCGCCCTCAGCCGCGAAGTCGATGACAAGCTGCTGCTGGTAATGCGCGCCTACGTCGAAAAACCGCGTACCACCGTGGGCTGGAAAGGCCTGGCCTACGACCCGCATCTGGATGGCAGCGACGACATGCACTCGGGTATCGCCCTGTCCCGCGGGCTGATGCTGAGCATGATCGAGCGCGGCCTGCCAGTTGCCACCGAATTGCTGCAACCCATGGCCGCCGGCTACTTCGACGACCTGCTGGCCTGGGCTGCCATTGGCGCACGCACCACCGAGTCGCAGATCCACCGGGAAATGGTCAGCGGCCTGGAGCTGCCGGTCGGTTTCAAGAACGGCACCGACGGCGGCATTGCCATCGCCAGCGACGCCATGCGCAGCGCCGCTCACCCGCACCGCCACTTCGGCATGGATGCGCAGGGCCACCCGGCAATCATCGAGACCTTGGGCAACCCGGACACCCACCTGGTGCTGCGCGGCGGCCACAAGGGCCCGAACTACGATGCCGACAGCATCGCCATGGCCCGCCAGGCACTGGCCAAGGTCGGCTTGCAGGCACGGATCATGGTCGATTGCAGCCACGCCAACAGCGGCAAGGACCCGGCACGTCAGCCTGCGGTATTCAACGAAGTGCTGGAGCAGCGCCTGGCCGGCGACCGCTCACTGGTTGGCGTGATGATCGAGGGGCACCTGTTCGACGGTTGCCAGGCGTTGGGCAAGGGCGCACTGAAATACGGCGTGTCGATCACCGATGGCTGCCTGGGCTGGGCCTCGACCGAAACGCTGTTGCGCGAGGCGGCACAAAAACTCTGAGCCGATGGCTGCAAGCCTGGCGAGACATACCCCAGACAAGTGCGCTAGGCTTGCGTTTTTACCCCAAGGAGCAGTACCCATGGCCCGTGCAACCGCCCGCCACATCCTCGTTGCCAGCGAAGACAAGTGCAACGAACTGAAAGCCCAGATCGAAGCAGGCGCCGACTTCGCAGAAATCGCCAAAGCCAACTCCACCTGCCCGTCCAGCCGTCAAGGCGGTGACCTGGGCTCGTTCGGCCCAGGCCAGATGGTCAAGGAATTCGACACCGTGGTGTTCAGCGCCCCGGTCAACACCGTGCAAGGCCCGGTGAAAACCCAGTTCGGTTACCACCTGCTGGAAGTGACCAGCCGCCAGGACTAAGTAGCCAGTAGCTGCTCATGTCCCCTGTGGGAGCGGGTTCACCCGCGAATGCGTCCGTTCACGCAACGTCGTTGCCTGATCTGGTGCTTTCGCGGGTGACCCCGCTCCCACAGGCCCTGTGTTACCTTTTCCTGCTTTGTTTCTCCTTCAATAGCCAGGCAGCCCCCACCCACGCCCTCACTGTCTACGGCGAAGCCCCCCGCTACACCAGCAGTTTCCAGCACTTCGACTACGTAAACCCCAACGCCCCCAAAGGCGGCATCTTGCGCCGCTCGGCCATCGAGATCGGCCAGTTCGACCATATCCTGCCCTACATCGACAAAGGCATCGGCGTCAGCGAAGTCGATGGCCTGCTCTATGCGCCATTGGCGGTACGCTCATTCGACGAGCCCTACACTGTCTACGGCCTGATCGCCCGGCGCATGGAGCGTGGCCCGGACGACGCCTGGCTGCGCTTCGACATCGACCCGCGCGCCACTTTCGCCGATGGCAAGCCGGTACGCGCCGAGGACGTGCGCTTTACCTACCAACTGCTGATGAGCAAGGGCAGCCTCAAGTACCGCACCCAGTTCGCCGATGTTACCGGGGTAACCGTGGAAGGCCCGCACAGCGTGCGCTTCGACTTGAAACCCGGCCACGGCCGCACCTTGGCACTGGACCTGGCCAGCCTGCCGGTACTGCCTGAGCACGACTGGCAGCAGCGCGATTTCGCCAACGGCGCCGGCTTCGACAAGCCGGTCGGCAGCGGGCCTTACCGCATCGGCCGGATCGACAACGGCCGCAGCATCACCTTCGAACGCGACCCCAACTGGTGGGCGCGAGACCTGCCAGCCAGCCGTGGCCGCTACAATTTCGCCAAGCTGCGCATCGAGTACTTCGGCGATACCGAAGTGGCGCGCCAGGTGCTCAAGGGCGGTGGCTATGACTACAACCGCGAGTTTTCCGCCACCGCCTACACCCTGGGCTACAACGGTGAGCAACTGGACGACGGCCGCCTGCAACGCGCCCACCTGGGCCCGGCCAAGCCGCAAGTGGCCCAGGGGTTCGTGTTCAACCTCGACCAGCCACAGTTCAAGGACCGCCGCGTGCGCCAGGCGCTGGGCATGCTGTGGGACTACGAGTGGAGCAACCGGCAGATGATGCGCAACCTGTACATTCGCCAGCAAAGCCTGTTCTCCAACACCCCGTTGGCCGCCCGCAAGCTGCCGGATGCCGGTGAGCTGAAGCTGCTCGAACCGCTACGCGGCAAAGTACCGGACGAAGTCTTCACCACCGTGTTCACCGCCCCGGTCACCGATGGCTCGGGCATCATCCGCAAACAACAATTGCAGGCCCTGGCCCTGCTCGAACAAGCCGGCTGGCACCCAGAAGGTGACCGCCTGGTGAACAGCGAAGGCACACCACTGGCGTTCACCTTCCTCAATGGCCAGGCAGGCCTGGAGCGGCTGTTGCTGCCGTGGAAGCGCAACCTGGCGCAGATCGGCGTGACCCTGAATATCCGCAACGTCGATTCGGCCCAGTACGTCAACCGGCTGATGGCCCGCGATTACGACATGATCGTCACCGGTTACCCGGTGACCCTGTCGCCCGGTGCCGAACTGTACAACTACTTTGGCTCGGCAGCCGCCCATGACCCTGGTTCAAACAACCTGATGGTGCTGCAGGACCCGGCCGTGGACCGCCTGATCGACGGCCTGGTGCGCGCCAGCAGCGAAGCCGACATGCTGCACCACGCCCATGCCCTGGACCGGGTACTGCAATGGAACTACTACTGGATCCCCAACTACTACCCGCCGGGCAGCTCTACCGTATGGTGGAACCGCTTTGGCCTGCCCAAGGTCCAGGCGGCCTATGACGAAGGCCTGGACACCTGGTGGGAAGTCAGCCCGACTGCTCTGACCAATGAGCAAATGGCCGAACGCCGGAAGCACGCCCCATGACCAGCTACCTGCTGCGCCGTCTGCTGTTGATCATCCCAACCCTGTTGGCGATCCTGCTGGTCAACTTCGCCATCGTCCAGGCCGCGCCGGGCGGGCCGGTGGAACAGGCCGTGGCGCGCCTGCAGGGCATTGGTGGCGGCGCACCTGGCGCACGGGCCGAGGTCGTCCACGGTGAGTCGCGTGCCACCCGAGGCCTGGACCCGAAACTGATCGAAGAAATAAAACGCCAGTACGGTTTTGACAAAACCGCCCCGCAGCGGCTGTGGCTGATGCTCGGCCAGTACGCCCGGCTGGACTTCGGCAAAAGCTTTTTCCGCGGCGCCAAAGTTACTGACCTAATCCTCGACAAACTGCCGGTGACCCTGTCGCTGGGTTTCTGGGCAACCCTGATCACCTACCTGGTGTCGATCCCGCTGGGCATCCGCAAGGCCGTGCGCCACGGCAGCCGCTTCGATGCCTGGAGCAGCGCGCTGATCGTGATCGGCTACGCCTTGCCCTCGTTCCTGTTCGCCCTGCTGCTGATCGTGCTGTTCGCCGGCGGCACTTCGCTGAACTGGTTCCCGGTGCGCGGCCTGGTCTCGGACAACTTCGACGAGCTGAGCCTGCTGGGCAAGGTCGCCGACTACTTCTGGCACCTGGTACTGCCGGTCGGGGCCTTGGTCATCGGCGGCTTCGCCACCCTCACCTTGCTGACCAAGAGCGCCTTCCTCGACGAAATTTCCCGCCAGTACGTGGTCACCGCCCGGGCCAAGGGCCTCAGCGAGCGACGGGTGCTGTACGGCCATGTGCTGCGCAATGCCATGCTGCTGGTGGTGGCCGGGCTGCCGCAGGCGCTGATTACGGTGTTCTTTGCCGGCTCGTTACTGATCGAGGTGATCTTTTCGCTCGATGGCCTGGGCCGCATGAGCTACGAGGCCGCCGTATCGCGGGATTACCCGGTGGTATTCGGCACGCTGTTCATCTTTACCTTAGCGGGCCTGCTGATCCGCCTGATCGGTGACCTGTCGTACACCCTGCTCGACCCCCGCATCGACTTCGACACGAGGGCGCACTGATGCTGTCGCCGGTATCGCGTCGCCGCCTGCAACGTTTTCGTCGCAACCGCCTGGGCTGGGTCTCGCTGTGGCTGTTTGCCGGCCTGCTGTTGCTGAGCCTGGGCGCCGAGCTGGTAGCCAACGACAAGCCCTTGCTGCTGGGTTACAAGGGCGAGTTGTACGTGCCGGCGCTCAAACGCTACACCGAGCAGGAATTTGGCGGCCAGCTGCCGTTCCAGCCCGACTACCGCAGTGCTTATGTGCGCCACTTGATCGAGGACCAGGGCGGCTGGATGCTGTTCGCGCCCATCCCGTTCAGTGCTGATACCCCCAACTATGATCTGCAAGTACCTACCCCCAGCCCGCCAAGCGCGAGCAACTGGCTAGGCACCGACGACCAGGGCCGTGATGTGCTGGCCAGGGTCCTGTATGGCACGCGGGTATCGTTGCTGTTCGCGTTTGCCCTCACCGTGGTCAGTGTGTTCATCGGCGTCGTCGCGGGTGCCCTGCAGGGCTACCACGGCGGCTGGGTCGATTTGCTCGGCCAACGCTTGCTGGAGGTGTGGTCGGGGTTGCCGGTGTTGTACCTGTTGATCATCCTCAGCGGTTTTGTCGAGCCGGACTTCTGGTGGCTACTGGGGATCATGGCGCTGTTTTCCTGGCTGACCCTGGTCGACGTGGTGCGCGCCGAGTTCCTGCGTGGGCGCAACCTGGAGTATGTGAAAGCCGCCCGGGCGCTGGGCTTGCCGGACAGTCAGGTGATGCTGCGGCATATCTTGCCCAATGCCATGAATGCCACCCTGACCTATGTGCCGTTCATGCTGACCGGGGCGATTACCACGCTGACCGCACTGGATTTCCTGGGCTTCGGCATGCCGGCCGGCAGCGCCTCGCTGGGTGAGCTGGTGACCCAGGGCAAGCAGCATCTGGAGGCGCCGTGGCTGGGCTTTACTGCGTTTTTTGCGCTGGCGGTAATCTTGTCGTTGCTGGTATTTATCGGGGATGCCTTGCGGGAGGCGTTCGACCCCAGGGGTTAGGGTTCCAGGTCCGGCCATGCTTGCACTTCACTCAGGCTTACCTATTTACGATAAGCGGTACCTGAAATGTAACCCGGTGGTGATCTGCAACGGCCATTGCCCTGGTGATATTTCTGTTTTCGCTACTGCCCTCCGGACGCCTGATCGAATCCATCACTTCCAGCACATCCTGACTCAAGGACTCCAATGCTGAGTCGGGGCCAAACTGCAAGAATTTATCAATAAATAATTTTTGCTGTTCCAGCACGTTCGACTGAATTTTCGGGGGCACCTTTAGATTTTGCATGACATACGGGGCAATAAGCGCATCTCCCACCAGTTTGTCAAACTTCCTGTCGCGCCACGTTATCTTTGAAGCCTGCAGGAGGTCATCCGTCATACTACTTGCAAATCTGTTTACAGCTTGCTGAGCTTCACTTACTTGCTTTGTACGCTTGGCTCCGCTTCTCCGAAGCCCTTTTTTGACTTGTGCAAAGTAATTAGTAATTTTCTTAAAGCGAAAGTACTTTGCTGACCCTCTTTGATATGGCCATTTAGAGAAATTTAAAAGCGGTGATCGCCCGCTTGGATCCGCATGGCTTATTGGGTTACCTTGACAATATGCATAGGCATTAATCCCGCCAATATCAAATGGGCTGAGCATGTCCGGTGACTGGAATTTCATCAGCGCTGTATTGTAAACGCGGTGACCATTGCCTAATGGATAATTCCCGGTAATTTTGTCTATCCATTCTCCATTGTACAGCGAAAGGAATGATTTACCAGAAACAAGCTCAGAATATCCATAAGGCGTGTATGCATGAACACTTGCGTGTCGCCCCTGCCAATGACACATCACCGAATGTTTCGCTTCATTGGCCATGATTGCAACCCCTCCGTTACACGTCATTGCCAAACGCTCCGCGTTGACTTGCAACAACGAAACACACTTGTACTTTGCAACGAACGTAACGGGGATTTTTTCTAGGTAAAAGCGCCGACTGTCCATCTCGCTTGCTCTTCTATCACATTCATCTCACCATTTTATCGTCAGGACTCGAACATGCCACCTGACAATTTTGATAGGGTTGGTATTCGTGGTTATCGCCACGCTCTATAGCACCGGTATCGTTCAAGGAGCTTTGCATGACCCTCAACGGCAAGACTGCACTCGTCACCGGCTCTACCAGCGGTATCGGCCTGGGCATCGCCCAGGTGCTGGCCCGGGCTGGCGCCAACATTGTGCTCAACGGCTTTGGCGACCCGGCGGCAGCGCTGGCTGAAATTGCCCGGCACGGGGTAAAGGTGATTCACCACCCGGCCGACCTGTCGGATGTGGCCCAGATCGAGGCGATCTTTGCCTTGGCCGAGCGCGAGTTCGGTGGCGTCGACATTCTGGTCAACAACGCCGGTATCCAGCATGTAGCGCCGGTCGAGCAGTTCCCGGTCGAGAGCTGGGACAAGATCATCGCCCTCAACCTGTCGGCGGTGTTCCATGGCACACGTTTGGCGCTACCGGGCATGCGTGCGCGCAACTGGGGGCGGATCATCAACATCGCCTCGGTGCATGGCCTGGTCGGTTCTACCGGCAAGGCAGCTTATGTGGCGGCCAAGCATGGTGTGGTCGGCCTGACCAAGGTGGTTGGCCTGGAAACGGCTACCAGCCAGGTCACCTGCAATGCCATCTGCCCGGGCTGGGTGCTGACCCCGCTGGTACAGAAACAGATCCACGATCGTGCGGCCAATGGCGGCGATCCGCTGCAAGCGCAGCATGATCTGCTGGCAGAGAAACAACCCTCACTGGCCTTTGTTACCCCCGAGCACCTGGGTGAACTGGTACTATTCCTGTGTAGCGAGGCCGGTAGCCAGGTTCGTGGCGCCGCCTGGAATGTTGATGGTGGCTGGTTGGCCCAGTGACGGGCAGCCTGGGCCTGGTGGTGGTCTCGCATTCGTTTATCTGCAAGGAGGCCTTATGCGCCCTACCCCAATGACCGCGATTCTGGCCCTGACCCTGGCTGCCGCTGCGCAGGCATCAGCGGCCAGCCTGAAGGACGTCGCGCCCTACCCCGAGGCCGAAAAAGGCTTCACCCGCCAGGTCATCCACCTGCCGGCCCAGGCTGACGAATCGGCCTACCAGCTGGAAATCCTCGCCGGCAAGACCCTGCAGGTGGACTGCAACCGCCAACGCCTGGGCGGCAAACTCGAGGAACGTACCCTGGAAGGCTGGGGTTACAACTACTACCGGCTGGACAAGGTCAGCGGCCCGGCCAGCACCCTGATGGCCTGCCCGGACGGCAAGAAGACCAAGGCCTTCGTGCCGGTGGTGGGTGAAGGCTTCATGCTGCGTTACAACAGCAAGCTGCCTGTGGTGGTGTATGTGCCCAAGGATGTCGAGGTGCGCTACCGCGTGTGGTCGGCGTCGCAGGACGTGCAAAAGGCTAAAGTTGAGTAACGCGCTGCCCCCTGCTGCCTGAAGCCTGGCGCGGTCCCTGTAGGAGATCGCACAGCCCTTTGGGCGCGCTGTCGCGTAGAGAACTGACTCCGCAAGCGGTCTGCATACCCTGTGGGAGCGGCTTTAGCCGCGAAGAATCCAACGTGGTGCATGGCACCGGCTGCGCCGGTGTTCGCGGCTAAAGCCGCTCCCACAGTGTCCGTGCCAATACAATGAATCATGTGCAGTTCCATGAGCGCGCGCAATCGCCTTCAAGTAATGCATTCAGGCATAATGCGCCCCTTTTTGCCCACGAAGCACAGGTACGCCCCATGAAAGCCCAAGCCCGCCACATCCTGGTAAAAACCGCTGACGAAGCCGAAAAGCTCAAGCAGCGCATCGCCAATGGCGAGGCTTTCGACGTGCTGGCGAAAAAATTCTCCACCTGCCCTTCAGGCAAGCGCGGCGGTGATTTGGGCGAGGTCCGCCCCGGGCAGATGGTCGGTGCCATTGACCAGGTGATCTTCAAGAAGCCCCTGCGCGTGGTGCATGGCCCGATCAAGAGCAAGTTCGGTTACCACCTGGTGCAAACTTTCTATCGCGACTGATAGCCCCGGGCCACCTAGCATTTTTGCCAGTTGCCCCCTCAGCGCACAATACATACAACTCAGGCAGGGCCGAAGCCGCCGCACTGGCGTTGCTTCAGGTAGTGGTCCTTTCAATGGACACGGAGACCTGCCTATGCGTTGCCCCCGCCTGCTGCTGCCTGTTGCACTCCCCCTGCTGACCCTGCCTCTACTCTCCCACGGCCAATCCCTCACGGTTTCACCGGGTGACAACCTGGGTGCCCTCGTGCAAACGCCTGCTGCTGACGCGTTCACAATCAGCGGGGGCACGGTGCAGTCATTGCAACAAGGCGATGGTCAGGACACGTTCACCATGTCTGGCGGCACGGTGCAGTCATTACAACAAGGCGATGGTCAGGACACGTTCACCATGTCTGGCGGCACGCTAGGGTCATTGAACCAAGGCGGCGACATGGACACGTTCACAATGACCGGCGGTACCATCACGGGCGCCTTTGAAGATGGTGATACCGCGTGGTTCAAGGGCGGCAGTATTGGCCGGATAGACCTCAAGCTTGCCGATAACTTCCTTGAAATGTCCGAAGACCTTGGCGTGAAAACCACTGTAGTAGGGAATGTGGTCAGCGGCCTTGGTAATGACACAATCATCCTGACCGGCGGCACCATCGGTGGTGATATCAGCACCAGTAGCGGGGTGGACAAGATCACCATCAGCGGCGGTACGCTCAAAGGCGAGATACGGGCCGGTAACGATAACGACGTGTTTACCTGGACCGGGGGCCAGATCGGCAAACGGGTCGACATGGGCAATGGCGATGATACCGCCACTGTCAGTACGCTCGACTTGAGCAACTCAAGCGTTGCCCTCGACGGCGGTACCGGGACGGACACGCTGACATTCGAGCAGGCCAAGCTGGGCAAGGGCGCACTGTATGTCAACTGGGAGTCCATCAACCTGAACAAGGGCAGCCAGCTCACCCTTGACGACACCTTGACATTGGGCGACCTGGGCACCGATCAACCACGAGCAATCGCCGCCACGGGCACGGGCACCCTGAACATCGATGCAACCAGCACACTGATCAGCCGCCAAGGCAGTATTGTCAGCATCCAGGAAGGCCAAAAGGCGTCGGTGATAAACGCCGGCACCATCGACCTGAGCCGGGGCAACGATGCCAAAGGCCGCCTGAGCATCCAGGGCGATTACACCGGCAACAACGGCACCCTGCGCCTGAACAGCGTGCTGGCCGGTGATGGCGCCGCATCCGACCGGCTGGTAGTCAGCCGCGGTGCCATTGGCGGTTCCACGCAACTGCTCATCAACAACCTCAATGGCGCCGGTGCCGCGACCGCGCAGAATGGTATCCAGGTCGTCGAGGCGCGTGATGGCGCGACCAGCACGAACACAGCCTTCGTCCAGACCCAGACGCTCTCGGCCGGCGCCTACGACTACCGGCTGTTCAAAGGTGGCGTGACTGCAGGCAGTGAAAACAGCTGGTACCTGCGTTCGACCTTGGTTGCAGCACCCGCGCCCGCCCCGACGCCAGAACCGACAGAACCAGAAGTGCCGACCGAGCCAACACAGCCAACCGAACCGGGTGAACCTGTTGTGACGGCCCCGGCCGTTACCCCACCGGTCGCCGCCCCTGCACCCGGCCAAGTCGACCTGCCGGCACCGGTGCAAGGCGAAAGCCTGCCGCTGTATCGTCCAGAGGTCCCGGTATATGCCGCAGCGCCACGGGGCGCCGCGATCATCGCCCGCCAGGCACTGGGTACGTTCCATCAGCGCCAGGGTGACCAGCAGTTGCTACAGGGCGAAGGTGGCCTGCCTGCAAGTTGGGGCGAGGCTTATGGTGGTGCATTGCGCCAGCAATGGAGCGGCACGGTCAGCCCAAGCCTGGATGGTGACCTGTATGGCTTCAAGGTCGGCCAGGACCTGTACGCCAAGGTTGGCGACAACGGTTATCGCCAGCATGTCGGCTTCTACGTCAGCCATAGCCGCCTGGACGCCGACGTCAAAGGCTTCGCCCTGGCCGTGCAGGACCGCAGCGTTGGTGACCTGAAACTCGATGGCGACAGCGTTGGTACCTACTGGACGCTGGTCGGCCCCCAGGGCGCCTATGTGGATGCCGTATTGCAGTACACCAGCCTCGATGGCCGGGCGCGCTCCGACCGTGGCGACAAGCTGAACATCGACGGCCACGCCTGGACCGCTTCGCTGGAGTCCGGTTACCCGATCGCCCTGTCCGAGCGCTGGACCCTGGAGCCACAAGCCCAGCTGATCGCGCAGAAAGTGTCGCTGGACAGCGCCAGCGACAGCGTCTCGCGCGTCAGCCATGACGCACAGGTCGAACTGACCGGCCGCTTGGGGGTACGCCTGGAAGGTGCATTCAAAGGCAGCAGCGGCCGCCTGTTGCAGCCCTATGCGCAGGTCAACCTGTGGCACGGCGACGGTGGCCGCGACACCTTGACCTTCGACGACGTCGACAAGATCAAGACCGACTACCGCTACACCTCGGTACAACTGGAAAGCGGGGTGGTGGCCCAGGTTAACGAAGCGCTGAGCCTGCATGGCGGCGTGCAGTACACCGCCAACCTGGACAGCCGCCAGCAGGAAGCCAGCGGCGTGAACCTGGGCGTGCGCTGGCAGTTCTAGCGGCGCGCAGCCAGCAGACCGAGGCCGGCGCAGCCCAGCAGGGAGGCGCTGACCCGGTTGAACAGGCGCCGCGGGCCGGGCTGGCTGAACCAGCGCTGCATGTAGGCGCCCAGGCCCGAATAGATGGCAATGGCCGCCCATTCCAGCAGCAGGAACATCACGCCCAGCCAGAGAAACTGCTCGCTCACCGGCGTAGCGCTGCCAACCGAGACGAACTGCGGCAGGAAGGCGGTAAAGATCAGGATGGCCTTGGGGTTGCCGGCTGCCACCCAGAACTCCTGGCGTGCCAGGCGCCAGGTGCCGCGCGGGTGGTCGCTGGCCACCACGGCCTCGCCTACCGGAGCACGCCACAGTTGCCAGGCGATGTAGAACAAGTACGCGGCGCCCACCACTTTGATCGCGAGGAACAGGTATTCGCTGGTGTGCAGGACCACGGCCAGGCCCATGGCGGCCAGGGCGATCATGCCGCTGAAGGCCAGGATGCGCCCGCCGCCGGCCACACAGGCTGTACGCAGGCCATAGCGGCTGGCGTTGTGCAGCGACAGCAGGTTGTTTGGCCCCGGTGCCATGTTCAGGGCGAAGCAGGCGGGGATGAAGAGCAGCAGGCTGGAAAGGTCCATTATTGTTTTCCTCGGGTATCAGGCGTCTATTTCGGCGCGTGCAGGGCCTTGCGGTCAAGTTACAGCCAGCGATAAAAACTGTACGGGTGCGCGGCAGCTGTTACGCTGCCGACGATACCGAGGACCCCGTGATGCTCAGTACCCACGCCGAACTATGGCGCGACCCGGCCTTGCCGCATGTCGAAAGCCGCCGCGCCTGCCATAGCCGCGCCTGCTACAAGGCGCACAGCCACCCGACGTTTTCCATCGGTGCGGTGGATGCCGGTGTCAGCCTTTTCAGCGGTGCTGCCGATGGGCAGGCGCGGCTGACACCCGGCACGCTGGTAATGATTCCGGCCCATCGCCTGCATGCCTGCAACCCCGCGCCAGGGCAAAGCTGGAGCTACCAGATGCTGCATGTGGATGCCGACTGGCTGACGCACGTGCGCCAGGAGTCGGGACTTGGGGGTGCGGGGGCTGGCGAGCCTGCGCGTATCTGCCGGGAGCCGCAGGTGTATGCGCAATTCTGCGAGCTGAACCGCATGTTGTTCTCCAGCGCCAGTACCGGTGAGAAAGAGGCAGCGCTGATCGCCTTTCTCGGCGACCTGGACTTTTGCGCGCAGCCACCGCTGGCGCCAGCACCGGCTTTGCCGGCAACGGCCTTGAGCGGGCTGGTCGCGCAGATCGAAAGCCAGGACCCGGCGCAGTTGAACCTGGAGGTACTGGCGCGCGAAGCCGGGCTTGGGCGCTATCAGTTGATCCGGGCGTTTCGCGCCGCTACCGGGTTTACTCCGCATGCCTACCTGCTGAACGCACGAGTCAACCGTGGGCGGCAATTGTTGGGTGAAGGGCAGGCGCTGGCAGAGGTGGCATACCGGCTCGGGTTTGCCGACCAGAGCCATTTCCAGCGGGTGTTCAAGGCCCATGTTGGGGTGACGCCGGGGCAGTATCGGGGCGATTGAAACTTTGCGCGGTCCCTTGTAGGAGCGGCCTTGCGTCGCGATGGGCTGCGAAGCAGCCCCAAATTCTCAGCTTCGCAGCGGAGATTGTCGGGGGGGGGGGGGGGGCCCACCCCCCCCCCCCCCCCCCCCACCCCCAA
>NZ_JACVZC010000144.1 GCF_016658545.1 Pseudomonas sp. S37
CCACCAAAGGCGTCAAACCGGCTTGCTGAAAACCATAGAATCTCCCACAGGGGACCGAGCACGCTTTCAGATCTTGAGCAAGACAGTTGCTTCCAGGACTTCTGACGGTTGAGGGTTCGATAATCGCCCACTTTCCCGGCTCGCCGATCTAGTCCAATTGACGAAACTAACCAGTCGGTACAAAACTACGCGCATCCAACAACAACAAAGCGATGCCCGTCATGAAGCCCCTTATTCTCGTGCTCAACGGCCCTAACCTGAACATGCTGGGCACCCGCGAGCCTGCCCAATACGGCCACGAAACCCTTGCCGATGTCGGCCAGGGTTGTGCCGACACTGCCCATGCCCACGGCCTGGAAATCGAATTCCGGCAAACCAACCACGAAGGTGAACTGATCGACTGGATCCACGCCGCGCGCAACCGCTGCGCCGGCATCGTGATCAACCCCGGTGCCTGGACCCACACCTCGGTGGCCATCCGCGATGCCCTGGTGGCCAGCGAACTGCCGGTCATCGAAGTGCACCTTTCCAACGTGCACAAGCGCGAACCGTTCCGTCACCTGTCGTTCGTCTCGTCGATCGCCGTCGGTCTCATCTGCGGCCTTGGCAGCCATGGTTACCGCATGGCCATCAGCCACTTCGCCGAAATGTTCCAGGAGCGCACCGCATGAGCCAGCACGCCATCCTTGCCGGGCTGATCGGCCGTGGCATTCAGCTGTCGCGCACGCCAGCGCTGCACGAACACGAAGGCGACGCCCAGGCCCTGCGCTACCTGTATCGGCTGATCGACGCCGACCAGCTGCAACTGGACGACAGCGCCCTGCCCGGCCTGCTCGACGCTGCGCAGCACACCGGTTTTACCGGCCTCAACATCACCTACCCGTTCAAGCAGGCGATCCTGCCCCTGCTCGACGAACTGTCGGACGAAGCCCGCGGCATCGGCGCGGTGAATACCGTGGTACTCAAGGACGGCAAGCGGGTCGGCCACAACACCGACTGCCTGGGCTTTGCCGAAGGCCTACGCCGCGGCCTGCCTGATGTGGCACGCCGTCAAGTGGTGCAGATGGGTGCTGGCGGTGCAGGTTCGGCCGTAGCCCATGCCCTGCTGGGCGAAGGGGTCGAGCGGCTGGTGCTGTTCGAAGTGGATGCGGCCCGTGCGCAAGCGCTGGTGGACAACCTGAATGACCATTTCGGCGCAGGACGCGCCGTACTCGGCAATGACCTGGCCACCGCCTTGGCCGAGGCGGACGGGCTGGTCAACACCACGCCGGTAGGCATGGCCAAGCTGCCAGGTACACCGCTGCCAGTGGAGCTGCTGCATGCGCGCCTGTGGGTGGCTGAGATCATCTACTTCCCGCTGGAAACCGAACTGCTGCGCGCTGCCCGGGCACTGGGCTGCCGTACGCTGGATGGCAGCAACATGGCGGTGTTCCAGGCGGTGAAGGCGTTCGAGCTGTTCAGCGGCCGCCAGGCGGATGCGGCGCGGATGCAGGCGCATTTCGCCAGCTTTAGCGCAAGCTAGCACCTGGCACCGTTCCTGTGGGAGCGGGTTCACCCGCGAAGCATGCAACACGGTGCATGGCACCGGCCTCGCCGGTGTTCGCGGCTAAAGCCGTTGCCACAGAGATTTGAGCAAGCTGTCAGATTCTGGCAAGACAGAATCGCCCGCCGACCACCCAGTCACCTCACCCTTGCTCATCCAGCAACGCCTGTATCACCTGCTCCTGCCCACCATAATCCCCCTCGCCAAAGTGCACATGGCGCACCTGCCCCTTGCGGTCGACAAAGTAATGCGCCGGCCAGAACTGGTTGCCCCAGGCATTCCACACCTTGTGGTCGTTATCCACCGCTACCGGATAACCGATGCCAAGCCTGGCCACCTTGTCGCGCAAGGTGCCGACATCATGCTCGTAGTCGTACTCCGGCGTGTGCACGCCCACCACCACCAAGCCCTGGTCGGCATACCGCCGTGCCCAGTCATTCACATGCGGCAGGCTGCGCTGGCAGTTGATGCAGTCCCAGGTCCAGAAGTCCACCAGCACCACCTTGCCCTTGAGCCCCGGGGCATCCAACGGTGCCGAGTTCAGCCACTGGCTGGCCCCCGCCAGCGACGGCATGGCGCCGTAGCTGTCGCGGGCCATCAGGTGCCCGGCCAGGCCCAGCCCCGTCAGGGCCAAGGCCAAGCCGCCTGCTTTCAACATCAGGCGCCGATCAATTCTCATGGCAACCGCCGGTGGCGTAGGTGCGGTACTGCACGCTCTGCTGCTGGCCGTGGGAATCGAGGTAGTCCATGCGGGTATTCACCAGGCCACAGGCGTTGCTCTGGTCATCCTGCACCGACAGCAC
Source organism: Pseudomonas sp. S37 (assembly GCF_016658545.1). GTDB lineage: Bacteria > Pseudomonadota > Gammaproteobacteria > Pseudomonadales > Pseudomonadaceae > Aquipseudomonas. The sequence continues at coordinate 2,347 of NZ_JACVZC010000144.1, forward strand.
TTTCTTCACATCCAGATGCTCGCCGTAACGGTACTGCATGGCCCCGCTTTCATGCATCGGTGCACTAGCGGCCTGGGCGGCGATGGTGCCGAAGCTGAGTACGGCAAACAGGCTGGCGCTGGCGATGGTCTTGAAGTTCATGGCATCTCTCCTGGGTAACACTTGGGTGTGGGGAGTGTTGCTCCCCGGTCGAGAGCCATTTCAACCCTGCCAGGTATCCCGGATGTGTCGTGCGAAGCTGTGATGTGCTTCCTGCTGTATCTGTAGCCCAGCCAGATACACTGCAATACAAACCCCCGCAGGCAAGCGCGATTGCGCTCGGTACACTGCGGCCAACCCCACTTGCACAGGAACGCAGCGCATGGAACACGTCGATCACATCCTGATCGTCGACGACGACCGCGAGATCCGCGAACTGGTCGGCAACTACCTGAAAAAGAACGGCCTGCGCACCAGCATCGTCGCCGATGGCCGGCAGATGCGCGCCTTTCTCGAAGCCAACAGCGTCGACCTGATCGTGCTCGACATCATGATGCCCGGTGACGACGGCCTGCTGCTGTGCCGCGAACTGCGCGCCGGCAAGCACCGCAACACCCCGGTACTGATGCTGACCGCGCGCAATGACGAAACCGACCGCATCATCGGCCTGGAAATGGGCGCCGACGATTACCTGACCAAGCCGTTCTCGGCCCGTGAACTGCTCGCCCGGATCAACGCCGTGTTGCGCCGCACGCGCATGCTGCCGCCCAACCTGACCATCAGCGAAAGCAGCCGCCTGCTCGCTTTCGGCCAGTGGCGCCTGGACACCACCGCGCGCCACCTGCTCGACAGCGAAGGCACCCTGGTGGCTTTAAGCGGCGCTGAATATCGCCTGCTGCGGGTATTCCTCGACCACCCGCAGCGGGTGCTCAGCCGCGAACAGCTGCTGAACCTGACCCAGGGCCGCGAAGCCGACATCTTCGATCGCTCCATCGACCTGCTGGTCAGTCGCCTGCGCCAACGCCTGGGCGACGACGCCCGCGAACCCAGTTGCATCAAGACCGTACGCAGCGAAGGCTACGTGTTCTCGCTGCCGGTGCAATTGCTCGAGTCACCGTCATGAAATGGCCGCGCACGTTAGCCTCGCGGCTGGCACTGATCTTCTTCACCGGCCTGGTGCTGGCCTACGGCCTGTCCTTCGGCCTGCAGGCCTACGAGCGCTACATCAGCAGCCGCTCGATGATGCTCAGCAACCTGGAGCAGGACGTGGCCACGTCGGTAGCGATCCTCGATCGCCTGCCAGCAGCCGAACGGGCCGCCTGGCTGCCGCGCCTGGAGCGGCGCACCTACCGCTATCGCCTCGACCAGGGGCTGGCTGGCGAGGCCATGCCCGGCAGTGACCCGCCGATGGCCGCCGAATCGATCGTCAAGGCCATTGGCAGCGACTATCACCTGACCTTCCAGGAAATTCCCGGCCCGAATGCGCACTTCCAGGCACACCTGAACCTGGCCGACGGCGCGCCGCTGACCATCGATGTAACCCCGACGCCGGTCCCGGTGGCCCGCTGGCTGCCCGTGGTACTGCTGATCCAGCTGGCCGTGCTGTTGCTGTGCACCTGGTTGGCGGTACGCCTGGCCATCGGCCCACTGACCCGTCTGGCCTGCGCAGTAGACAACCTCGACCCGGACAAACCCGGCGTGCAACTGGATGAAAGCGGCCCGCGTGAAGTGCGCTACGCCGCCGTGGCCTTCAATGCGCTGCAGGCGCGCATCGCTGCCCACCTGAAGGAACGCATGCAGTTGCTGGCAGCCATTTCCCACGACCTGCAAACGCCGATCACGCGCATGAAACTGCGCGTCGAAGTAATGGACGACGGGGTCGAGAAAGACAAATTATGGAGCGACCTGGGCGAAATGGAGCACCTGGTGCGCGAAGGCGTGGCCTATGCCCGCAGCATGGACACCAATACCGAAGCCCCCTGCCGGATCAACCTGGACGCCTTTCTCGACAGCCTGGTGTTCGACTACCAGGACAGTGGTGCCCGGGTCGAGCGCCATGGCAGCAGCGGCAGCTTGCTGGAGACACGCCCGCATGCGCTGCGCCGGGTACTGGTGAACCTGGTCGACAACGCCCTCAAGTTCGCCGGTGCCGCCGAGCTGGAAGTGTGCCGTGAGGACAGCGCCACGGTGATCCGCGTACTCGACAACGGGCCCGGGATACCCGCTGGCGAACTGGACGAGGTGCTCAAGCCGTTCTACCGGGTGGAAGGTTCACGTAATCGCAGCACGGGGGGTACCGGCCTGGGGCTGGCCATTGCCCACCAGCTGATCCAGGCCATGGGTGGGCGGCTGACCCTGAGCAACCGCGACAGTGGGGGGTTGTGTGCACAAATAGAGTTGAAATAACCACCTGTAGGAGCGGCTTTAGCCGCGAACACCGGCGCAGCCGGTGCCATGCACCGCGTCTGGTTCTTCGCGGCTAAAGCCGCTCCTACAGGGTACCCGGATCGCCTGTGAATTCCGTTACCTGCGCGACATCCGGCGTTTCTCTACAAACCGATACACAACCACACCCACCCCGACACACTGCAGATACCCCACCTCCACACACTCCCGGTCAATTACTCAAACCCGGGAGCCCGTCTGATGAAACCCCTTACCCTGCCCTCTGGCTGGAAACTGTTCACCGCCCTCGCCGGCCTGACCCTGGCGATGACCGCCGTGGTCCTCGCCAGCCAACCTGACCCGGACGGCTTGCGCAGTGCCATCCGCGCCACCGCGCGAAGTTCGTTCGCGTTGTTCCTGCTGGCGTTCCTGGCCTCGTCGCTGGTGACCCTGCTGCCAGGCACCGTCACCCGGCGCATCCTCCACGAGCGCCGCTACCTGGGCCTGGCCTTCGCCTTTTCGCACGCCGTGCATGGCCTGCTGATCTACCGCTACGCCCAACAATTCCCCGAGCTGTTCTGGGCCGGTCGCACGCTCACCTCCAGCCTGCCCGGCAGTGTCGGCTACCTGTTCCTGCTGCTGCTCACCGTTACCTCGTTCAAAGCACCCATGCGCCTGTTGGGCGGCCGTGCCTGGCGCGCCCTGCACAGCAGCGGCATGTGGTTGCTGGCAGCGGTGTTCTGCCTGTCGTTCTACAAACGCATCCCCATGGGTGGCTGGTACCCGCTGGCGTTCGCCCTGATGTTCAGCGCCATCGCCATCAAGCTCACCGCCAGTTTGGCCCGTCAACAACGCCGCAATGCCCAAGCCCTTTCCTGAACAGAGAACAGCAAAATGACGACCCTCACCCGTACCCTGACCACCTTCGACCAGTTCGGCACCTGGAGTGCAGACCTGCCCTTACGGCTGTTCCTGGCCTGGGAGTTTTTCGAGTCCGGCCTGGAGAAATTTGGCGGCAACAACTGGTTTGCCGACCTGCAATCGAGCTTCCCGTTCCCCTTCAACCTGCTGCCCGCCGAGCTGAACTGGCAACTGTCCATGTGGGCGGAGCTGATCCTGCCGTTGCTGCTGTTGCTCGGCTTGGGTACCCGCCTGGCATCGCTTGGCTTGATGGTGGTGACGGTAGTGGCGATTGCTGCCGTGCACTGGCCGGCGCACTGGTCGAGCCTGGCTGAGTTGGCGCAGGGCTATGCGATTACCGACCAGGGTTTTGGCAACTACAAGCTGCCGCTGATCTACCTGGTGGCGTTGCTGCCTCTGTTGCTGAAAGGGGCTGGGCGCTTGAGTCTGGACCATTGGCTGAAGGCGCGGTTCTACAGCTGAAATCGCTGGGGCTGCTGTGCAGCCCTTTCGCGACACAAGGCCGCTCCTACAAGAGATCGCAATCCCCTGTAGGAGCGGCCTTGTGTCGCGATAGGGGCGCAACGCGCCCCCCATCAGCGGGTACCGATGATGACGCCGTTACGCGCTCAGTCTTCCAGCGGCTTGGGCGGTGCTGCCGGTTTGGCAGGCTTGGCCGGTTTGCTGTCCTTGGCCTTGGCCTCCGGTGCTGCCGCAACAGGCTCAGGCGCACTCACTGCCTTCTCGCTGGCAGGCAGGTCATCGACAGCCTTGAAGATCACCTCCGGGTCGAGGGCGGTGTTCTCTTCATCATCCTTGAGCACATGCCGCTCACCGTCCTTGCCCACCAGAATCACCTTGGTGCCCTTGCTCGCACCCAGCTTCAGTTCGCGGATCAGCGCCATGGTGGTCTGCTGCTCCAGGTTCTTGTCCTCCCGCTTGCCCATCATCTGCGCCACGCTGAACAGCACCAGGTTGCGCTCCTTGAACTTCGCCTGGGTGGCCGGGTCCTCGAGCGCCTTGTTCAGCCCGCGCAAGGTCGGATCGGCGCTGCTCGGCGCAATCACCACCAAAGGCCTTGCCTTGCCCAGTTCCTTGGCCAGTGGCGCGTCACTGTCCGCGGCAAACAGGGGGCCGGCAACAGCAAGCAAGGTGGCGAAGGTCAGTGACCGAACGAGCATGTGTATCTCCTTATTCTCTCGATAAACCAGAAGACTACAGATCAGGGAGAAAGATCCGACTAGCGAGCGTAAACCACTCAAGGCATCTCATGCCTCAACGAAAAGTAACCGGCCATTACCGAAAGTGGCCAGCCACCTTTGCAACCCCCTGGCACGTTGACGCTCACAGCTAACGTGAGCATAGTCCAATGCGTTCACACCCACCGCCGCAAAGCGGCAGTAGTCAGGCCAGCACCTGCAGCATGCGCAGTTCAACCCAGGGGCGCTGGTGGGCGCAGCGCAACGGCAGGCAGGAAGCTGGAGATCGCTTCACGCGTCAGTTGCCGTTGCACATTCAACAAACGCTGCTGCATTCGTCCCTGCAGCTGGTCATACTCCTGCTGCGTAGCCCCGCGCGCGTCCAGCACCTCAAGCTCATCGTGCAGAGTCTGTGGCACTTGCAAAAGGGTCCCGTGCGTTTGCTCCAGATACTCCGTCCAGAAGCGCTGCCTGAGCAGGAAGTTCACCAGCGCATCGACAGTCTGCAAGCGGCGCACGTCACGCGCGGCGCGGGCCAGGTTGTGTGATGACAACGCGGCAACCCCTGGGTTGAGCATTTCGTCGTGCTCGATTGGCAGATCAAGTTGTTCAACCAGCCCCATGCGATATGCCAAGGCATACTCCAATGATTCCTCGGCGCTGCCGTCGCGGATGGCATGCAGCGAGGCCAGCTCATCCAGCGTTTCCAGGCGCCAGCATTGGGCACCCACGTTCAGCAAGGCCCGTTGCCGGTTTTCCACACCCGGTTCATGCATGGCCTTCCATACCTTCACACGAACCTCCAGGTCACTGAAGCGCAGTGTTGCGTTGTCCTGGCAGTGCTCGGTGAGCGAGTGCGTGTACAGTTCCGCCTGTAGTTCCGGGCGCACGCTCATGTAGTCGATCATTCTTAGCACGCGCAACGCCAGGTAACGGGCCATGGCCTCGGTGTGGGTATCGGCGGAGGATGCGAGCCGTCCCAACAAATTGAAGAAATCCACCGAACGCCGGTCCCCTTTCAAACCACTCCACAGGTGGGCAAAGCGATCACGCTCGTTGTCATTCACCAGATCAAGCCAGTGCAGCTGTGTGGGCAAGGCGTCATCCGTCACGTCATTCCACATGTTCTCCACGGCTTGTAGCGGGTTCCTCGCAAGCCGCACCCGGCGGCTGCGCCACAATGCCGACCGATAGAAGCCGAAAGGCAACGTGCGGATCTGATTGCCCCCCAGATCCAGCGTATGCAACGCTGTCGCTTGCATCAGTGCTTCAGGTACTTCTTGCAGCTGTGTGTTGCCCAGCATCAACACCCGCAGCCCCTGCATCTGCTGCAGGGAAAACCCTCGGCGCAATGGGTTATCCGACAAGTTCAGGTACACGAGTGAATGGCAGCTGGCCAGCAGATCGGTGGCGCGCCCATCCAGATGAATCTGGTTACCGCACAGGTCAAGCACCTCCAGCCGTTCGGCCAACCTGGCCGTCAGTGGCAGGCTGCGCAGCCGACAATGGGTTACATTCAGGGACGTCAGAGCACTGAAAGCGTGCAGGAAATCATCCGGGACCCTGCGCAACTGCATGGCGCGAAGCGAAACTTCCGCTACATGGGGAAAATCGACACTGGCGGGAATAACCGGAAGCTCATCAAGGTTGCCAGCAAAAGATGTGAAGTCATAGGCAGTGCCGGCAGCCGCCAGCTCTCTGGGCAGCAGGCGCCGCCAGCAGTCAATCAACCCACGGGCAAACTCGGCGCGCGACCTCCAGGCCCAAAGCTTTGGCGTGGCCCGTTTCCAGCTGCGCAACTGCCGGGTCAGTGTCTTCAACTGCTGCTTCAATGCCAACAGCTTCGCTGCGGGCTCCGTATTTGAACGGCGCACCGTGGCCAACCACTCGTCAATCTGCTCGTCACTGAACCCGGGGTAAAGATCACGTAGCTCGGTAGCGAGGTTGCGTGCCCCTTGGCGGGGCGCCAACCCATTGCGCATGGCCGATAATGGATAGCCGATGCGGTTCTGGTCGAGCCGCTGCGGTGGCAGGAAAAAACCGGCAGGCCGTTTGATTTTCAGCACATCGGCAATGTCCAGTTGCCCCTCCATCACGCGCTGCGTGACCGCCTTGCGCAAGCCCTGTGCAAACGGCTCGCCTATCCCTGTTGCCTGGCGATACTCGGCACTGCAGCCCAGGCCCAGAACATCAAAGATATTGCTGGAAGCGCCCGACACTTCACCCGACGGGTCCTCCAGCCGGAACACCCCATGCTCAAAGCGCAGACACAATCTACGGCCGGCACCCGTGGTGCTGGCCAACGGCTGCAAGGCACTGCCATCGTACAATTGCCAGTGCGGCCCGGTTTCGGCACTTGGCAGTTGTTCGATTGCCGCCAGCACTACACGGGCCGTATCAAGATTCTGCGGCAGGTCAAACAGCAGCGACTCACGTACACGCACCTGCCGGATACGGCGTGCCAGTTCGCCAGCATGGTAAGTCTGCTCATGGCTTGCAGCGTCCAACAGGGCTTGCGCAGCCAATTGGTGCAAACCGGGGAAGTCTCGACGCAACTCACGGGTATCGGCAGTCACCGGATATTGCTCGTAATACAACTGCCCCAGTAGCGAGTAGCGCCGGCTCCAGACCTCGTCGGCCAGGGCTTCATCGGCCAACGCTTCGCCGCTGCCCCATTGCCGTACCCGGGCCAGCAACGCTTCATCCTCCACCACCTCGCCGCTGCGCAACTGGTTGACCAGGCGCTGGATGCGATTGAGCAACGCAACACGGCTTACCGTATCCACCAGGCAAGGGTCCGGCGCCCGATTGCAAACATGCAGCCCGCGCAAATGGTCGGCATCGATACCCTGTATCGCCATGACAGGGTCGACCTGGCCGGCAGATATCTGACTGAACGCGCCCCCCAGCCGATTGAACATGCGTGGCACATCGTCCCATTCCACAGGTTGTTCGCACCACACGCGCCATGCCCCGGCGTCGTTGTGCCGCAACAGTGGCCCATGACCATCCACCGGTTTGATCTGCCATTCGCCATCGGTGCGTTGCAACACCTCGAAAAAATTCCCTTCCAGCTTGACCCAGGACCGCCCGGCCAGGCGGTAGACCCCCGACGTATCGGCGATGGCCTGAACGGGGGGTGGCGCACAGCGAAACGGCTGCAGGTCGAAATGCCAGAGTTTTTCGCCACCGCCCTCCAGGCGGGCCGTCACCAAAGGGTCAACCAGGCTCCACTGGCGGCTGACAGTGCGCATCACTACCGCCGTGATACCCAGCTCCACTACCTGCCTGATGACAACCAGCACATGGTCCAGTGCCGCCCGGCTATCACCCTCACGCCAGCTCTCGACAGCCTGAATCACATCCTTGAGCAGGCCCCAGGCGGCTGCAGCCACTAACAGTTCATTCAGCCCCGGAACGAACAACCCCACCACGCCGGCGATCACCCACGCCGCATCCAAAAGCCGGTCTCGCCATGCCTGCTGCTCTTGGTCGTCCAGCAGAGCGACCGGTACGGCAATGAACGCTGCATCATCTTTGACTTGATCAAGCCACGCTTGCGCCAAATGGGGGAACAACGGCAGCGGATAGTCTGCCAGGTGCTGATCCATGTCTCTCGACGCCCAGTCAGCAACATCCATCAACTGCTGGGCCACCCGTGCAAAAAATTGCGCACGATCACGACGGCGTACGAAGCGGCTGAAAAACCGTTGGTAGGGTTGCCCGGCCAGCCGCTTGCCCAGGGTCCAACGGACAAATGTGTCCAGGTCAGTGGCAGTGTTCCAGGGGCTGACCGGGTCGTCCGGTATGTACACCAGCAGCCGCGCGCTGGATTTGAAACCGATGAAGTTGTCGATGATGTCGAGCACGATGATCTGTTCGAGCCTGCATCCATAGGCACTCAGCTGCCGCACACGGACTTCCAGCCCGGCAGAGGTACCAGGCCGCCCCTCACGGTACAGCCCAAGCACCACCTCGACATCGTCAACCGTCAGGCCCCCTTCGCTCAGTGCACGGCAGGCATCGATCAACATCGACGACCTGTGCAGCCCTTGCAGGGAAGCCCTTACTTCGGAGCCACTTGCCACAGCGTCGGCCGACGACGACAAAACACCGTCCAGGTGCTGCTGATATCGCCCTCCCAGGTCAAGCTTGCGACAGCACCGGGCAAAAGCGGCAGCCGTTATCGGCGCAAAGCGAGTACCCTCGTGATCGACTAGTTGATCATGGCGCGGTAGATCATCACCCTGCGCTTCGCCCCGGGTAAAATTGGCGAGCGCAGCATTCAGCAATGGTACGTCAAGGTTACCCTGCTGCTGCTGAGGCAGGCGTCCGAAACTGAATTCGGGCTTGGGGGACACGCTGAAATAATGATGACGAAAATAAAGGTCGTCACTATCAACCGCAAACCCGGGCTCATCTTTCAGCGCGCGCTCAAGCAATGGTTTGCAGAACTGCGCAATATCCTCAACCCGCTGCAGTGCGAGCTGCAAGTGCTGCCAACAGTGCAGGCTGGTTTTCAGGGCCTCAAGCAGAGCAGTCAGCTGTGTTGGCGTCAGGCTCATCGGCGTTGCACGGGCGTGCATGAGTTCGCTGGCAACACTCAGGTTGCGCAGCCAGGCTGGCAACGCGCGGGCGATCAAGCCATCCTGAAAACCTTGTTCCAGTGCCAGGGTGCCCGTTGCTGTCTGCCCGGGTGTCATCTTGTCAGTCATTGTCAGCCCTCCATCATCAAGGGCACAACGCTAACCTCAAGCCCTGGCGAGCCTGTGCTATCCCGATAACGCCGTTTCAGAACAACATCAGCTGGCGATCGGTCAGCGCGCGGAAATCGTCCCCGACAAAGGGCAGAATGGCATCGGCCACAGGCTGCAGCTGGCGGTGCAAATAGTGCTCGTAGTCGATTGGCGCCTGCTGGTTTTCCAGCGGCTCGGGGCCTGCTGTGGTGATCAGGTAACTGATCCAGCCACCACGCTGGTACTGCTGGGGCCGGCCCAGCTGGCGGTTGTAGTCATCCGCCAGCCTTGCCGCGCGCACATGCGGCGGCACGTTACGCTGATAGTCGGCCAACGGCCGGCGCAGGCGCTTGCGGTACACCAGCAAATCATCAAGCTCACCCGCCAGCGTCTGCTGCACATAGGTACGCACGTAGTCTCGGTACGGCTGGCCACGGAAGATGCGCCCGTACAGTTCCTGCTGGAACTGCCGGGCCAGCGGCGACCAGTCGGTACGCACCGACTCCAGGCCCTTGTAGACCATCTCTTCACTGCCATCGGCCCGTTGTACCAGGCCGGCATAACGTTTCTTGCTGCCCTCGTCGGTACCGCGGATGGTCGGCATCAGGAAGCGCCGGTAGTGCACCTCGAACTGCAGTTCGAGCGCGCTTTGCAGGTTCATGGTTGTGCGCAAGTGTTCGTGCCACCACTGGTTGACCTGAGCCACCAGTGCGCGGCCAATGCGCGCCGCAGCTTCTTCCCCATGGGCGCCCTTGAGCCAGACGAACGTGGAGTCGGTATCCCCGTAGATAACCTCGTACCCCTCTGCCTCGATCAGCGCACGGGTCTGGCGCATGATCTGGTGGCCACGCATGGTAATGGACGAAGCCAGGCGGGGGTCGAAAAAGCGGCAGCCGCTTGATCCCAATACCCCGTAGAACGCATTCATGATGATTTTCAGCGCTTGCGACAGCGGCGCATTGCCCTCACGCTTGGCCGCTTCCCGCCCCTGCCACACACGCTCGACGATGGCCGGCAGGCAATGCTGGCTGCGCGAAAAGCGGCCGCCCCGGAAACCCTCCACCGAGTGCTCATCATCGGGCAGGCGCAAGCCTTCGATCAGCCCCACCGGGTCGATCAGGAATGTACGAATGATCGACGGGTACAGGCTCTTGTAGTCCAGCACCAGTACCGAGTCGTACAACCCCGGGCGCGAGTCCATCACGAAACCACCCGGGCTGGCTTCGTCGGGGCGGCTGCCAAGGCTGGGGGCAACAAAGCCCAGTCGGTGCATCTGCGGAATGTACAAATGGCAGAAAGCAGCCACCGAACCCCCGCTGCGGTCCACGGCAAGGCCAGTGACCGAAGCCCGCTCCAGCAGGAACTCCAGAAGACGGGTGTGGGCGAAGATGCGCGTGACCAGCTCGCAGTCCTTGAGGTTGTAGCGCGCCAGTGCCGGTTTATCCTCAGCGAAGCGGCGATTGATTTCATCCATGCGCTGGTACGGCGTGTCGATCGCCTTGCCTTCGCCGAGCAAAGTCTGGGCGACACTTTCAAGGCTGAACGATGGGAAGCTCCAGGTCGCCGAGCGCAGCGCCTCGATGCCATCAATCAACAAGCGCCCCGGGGCATCGGCGAACACATGGCCGCCACCGGCATGGCTGCGCAAGGTCATGGGCGCACCGTTGCGGCCCAATGCCAGCGGCACTTGCAACTGTTTGGCATGCTCATGCAGCAAGCGCAGGTCGAACTGAATCAAGTTCCAGCCAATGATTGCGTCCGGGTCGTGCACGGCCATCCACTGGTTCAGGCAGGCCAGCATCTGGGCGCGGTCATCGCAGTAGTGCAGGTCGAAGTCGACGCCTGCCGGGTTGCCGTTGGGCGCGCCAAGCATGAACACCTGGCGCTGGCCGCAGCCCTCCAGGGCAATGCTGTACAACTCGCCACGTTCGCTGGTTTCGATATCCAGTGATACCAGGCGCAGCGTTGGGCGATAACCTGCAAACGGCTTGAGCTGGCCCTCACAGAGTACGCCTTGGGCATCCGCTTTGCCCGTGAACTGCACCGGGGCGGTGATGAAACGCTCCATCAGGTAGCGCTCCGGCGGGCGGATATCGGCTTCGAACACCTCGATGCCGGCACTGCGCAGGCGTTGCTCCAGTTGCATCAGCTGGCGGTGCTGGCGGCAATACAGGCCCAGTACCGGACGCTGGTCAAAGTCCCTCAGGCTCAGCGGCTTGAGCTGTACCCCAGCTTCCTTGGCCAGCAACACACGGGCATGCTCGGCCTGCGCCTGCGGGATGAAGGCAACCGATTCCTGCGGTGCCAGGCGCAACTGCCGTGGCCCCTGATCGGTGGCCAGCCAGAACTCCACGCAGGTGCCTTCGGGCGTGTCATGCCAATGCCGGGTCAGGACAAAGCCCTGCTGCAACTCCACTGCGGTAACCTCTGGGTCGTCTGTTCAAGGGGGATTCTACCTGCGAAGTGCCTGGCGTGAGAGGTTTAGCGCCTGTGAGATCGAGCGCCGCAGGTGTTCGACGAAATATTTTCAGCGCCTGTGAGATCGAGCGCCGAGGCGTTCGCCGAGACATTTTCAGCGCCTACAAGATCGAGCGCCGCCCGCGCGGCGCTTCGCGGCTAAAGCCGCTCCTACGT
>NZ_JACVZC010000145.1 GCF_016658545.1 Pseudomonas sp. S37
GATGGTAGTGTGGGGTTTCCCCATGTGAGAGTAGGTCATCGTCAAGATTCAAACCCAAAGCCCCTGTCTGCGATGCAGACAGGGGCTTTGTCTTTTCAGGGCCATAATCCCCAAGGCTTGGGCGATGCCCTGTATAGACGCGGCCTGGCGTCGCGATCAGGTACTCAGCGGCCGCCGTATGCTCAGAACTGATAACTTACCGTAGCACTCACATTCCGCTCCTCACCCATGTAGCAGTAGTTCACGCTGGCACACGAGGTGATGTAGCTTTCATTGGTAAGGTTGTTCGCGTTCAAGCGCACATCCACACCCGTCAGGCCGACCTTGCCCAGGTCATAGCCGATCGATGCGTCGAACAGGGTGTAGGAGGGCACCTTCATGCTGTTTTCCGCATCCACCCAGCTGTACCCCACATAGCGCACCCCTCCACCCAGCCGCAGGCCATCCAGAGCCCCTTGGCGGAAGTTGTAGTCCGCCCACAGCGAGAACATTTGTTTCGGCGCCTGGGTTGGCGAATTGCCCTTGTTGTCCAGGCTGCCCGACACCAAGCTCGGCATCGACTTGGAATACTCGACATCGGTGAAGGTATAGCCACCCAGCAACTTCAAACTGTCGGTCAGCTGCACATGGGCCTCCAGCTCCAGCCCTTGTGAGCGTACTTCGCCGACAGGGCGATAGAAGTCCTCGTTCGGCTGTTTCGACGCAAGGTTTTCCTGTTCGATGCGGAATACCGATGCGGTGAACAGATTGTCGCTGCCCGGCGGCTGATACTTGATACCTGCTTCCCATTGCGTACCCTCGGTAGGGGCCAGCGGGCGTCCGTTTTGATCGGACACCGTATTGGGGTTGAACGACTCCGAGTAGCTCACATACGGCGCAATGCCGTTTTCGAACAGATAGAGCACGCCAGCACGGGTAGTGAACCTGGAACGCTGATCACTGACGTTGGTGTCACTGTCGCGGTTTTCTTCGGATACCTTCACCCAGTCCTGACGCAGCCCCAGAGAGAATCGCCACTGGTCCAGCTCCACCAGATCCTGCAGGTACACGCCCATTTGCTGCAAACGCCGCTGGTAGCGGTTCTCGCCCAGCACCTGGAGGTTGCCATTGCCGTACTGCGGGTTGCCGGCATCCAGTGGGTTTACCGTGCCATAACGCCATGCCACGTCGGCTTTACGCCGTTGGTAATCGGCACCCAGCAGCAGGGTGTGCTTGGCAGCCCCGGTAAAGAACTCGGCCTGCAACATGTTATCGATGATGTACGAATGCAGGCGTTCGTCGCCACCGGTATAGGCGCGGTTGAGGATATTGCTGTCAGCATCTGCCCAACCGGCGGAGTACACCTGGTCCATCGACACGTCGGAATCCTGGTAACGGAAGTTCTGCCGCGCAGTAAACACATCGTTGAAGCGGTGCTCGAACTGGTAGCTGAACGACTGTTGCGTACGCTCGTAGTTGTCGATACTCGGCTCGCCTTCAAAGAAGTGATCTGACAGGCGCAAGCCGTTACGCTGGTGCAGCATGCCGTCTGCAGGGTTGCCGCCGTGGTAGCCGCCGTTGGGGTCGTGCTGCAGGTAAGCTTGCAGGGTCAGCGAGGTATCTTCGCTGAAGTCGATGCTGATGGCCGGCGCAATGGCATAGCGTTCTTCCTTGCTGTGGTCGAACTGTGTGTCGGACGCATCTGCCAGACCCGTCAGGCGATAGGCAATGCGCTTATCGTCATCCACAGGCCCGCTGAAGTCGAAACCCATGCCGCGCTGGCCCTGGGTGCCGACCGTGGCCTGGATCTGATGATAAGGGCTAAATAGCGGCTTCTTGGTCGTCAGTGCCACCAAGCCCCCCGGCGAGCTTCGGCCATATAACACCGAAGACGGCCCCTTGAGGATGTCGATGCGTTCGAGGAAGTACGGGTCCACCTGCATGGTGCTGTAGGTGCCGTTGTCGCCCATGGACTTGAGCCCATCGACATAGATGTTGTCCACCGAGCCGTCGTTGAAGCCACGCATGGCCACATAGTCATAGCGATGGGTAGCACCGTAGGGGTTGGTCAGCACGCCTGGCGTATAGCGCATGGCCTGGGCAACGGTCTGCGAGCCCTGGTCGTCGATCTGCTGGCGGGTTACCACCGAAACCGATTGTGACGTCTCCACCAGCGGCACGCTGGTCTTGGTCGCCACCTGGCTGTGCGTGGCGTTGTAGCCCTCTGTGCTTCCCAGGGCATTACCGAGGGTGAAGCTGCGCACATCGGTGTCTGGCAGTGACAGGGCAGCGCCCTCAGGCTGTGCCTGCAGCACATAACTGCGCCCATCCTGGCTTACGGCCTGCAGGCCGCTGCCATTAAGCAACTGGCGCAGTGCTTGTTCGGTGACATATTGGCCTTGAAGTCCGCCGGACTGCAGGCCACCAGTGAGCTGCGGAGTGCTCGACAGGGTGATGCCGGCTTGGCGTGCGAACTGGTTGAGCACGTCGTCCAGTTGGCCTGCCGGGATTGCGTAGCGATGGCTGACTTGGGCTGTTTCCGCTGCCATGGAAAAGTGCGGGGCAGCGGTCAGGCCCAAGGCCGTACCGAGCAATGCAGCCCGAATAGCTTTGCGCAAAAGTGCTGAGTGCAAAACAGGCCGAAAATCATTTGTGGGGGAAGGGTGCATGCACACCGGGTCAATAGGCATGAGGGGTCCGTTGGAAAGTTGAGGGCAGAGGGTGTCGCTTACTGTCCTAGCCGGACCGACATTCAAAACCCGCCAAAAAACCGGGCTCTGCTAAGCGATTCCTTGTGGGAGCGGCCGCGTTGTCAGGCCAACCCTTCCACCCGCACCCACCAGCGTGTCCGTTGCCGCAAGCGCACAGGCAGCGTCTGCGGCAGCAGCTGCAGCAACTGCTCAGGGTCATCAAGGCGGAATACCCCCGACAGGCGCAAATCGGCAATCTCGTCGCTACAGCCCAGATAGCCATGGCGATATCGGCTGACCTGCGCAAGAAAATCGAACAAGCGCATATCCCGGGTAACGATCAGCCCCTCGCTCCAAGCCATGGCGTCCATGTTCAAGTGTTCCAGCCGCTGTGCACCCTGTGCATCCACGCGCCAGTCCTGGCCGGCCTCAATCCACTGCAAAAGCTCATTGCCAGGTCGGTGGACCGCTACCCGGCCATGGCTGACACTGATACGCGTGCACTCGCTGTCCTGGCGGGCCACAAAGCGCCCGTCAAAGGCTTCCAGCAAGGCGTCGCGGGTTTGTACCCGCAAGGGCCGTGGCATGTTCCCCGCCTGGCTGCAGGTAATCATCAATTCGCCCTGTTTCAGGCGGACCAGGCGTTGCTGGTCGTTGAAAGCCAGGTCCACGGCACTGTGCGTGTTGAGTTGCATCAGCGAGCCATCGGGCAGCGTGAAGCTGCGTCGTTCACCTGTGCCTGTGGCGTAGTCTGCTGTCCAGGCGTTGAGCGCATCCCGGTCGTTGCCCAGCCATACCGCTGTCCCGACCATGGCTACGCCGCCCAGCAGCTTCAGCGCTTGCCGGCGATGCAGGCGTCGCTGGCTGGTTTCCAGGGTCTGCAAGGCCAGGCCGGCGCCAGGGATGGCGCGCAGGTCAAGGTCCTGGTGCATGCGGATCACCCGCTGCCAGGCTTGCTCGTGTTCGTGGTGGGCGCCGCGCCATTGCTCGCATTGCTGTTGCAGTGCAGGGCTATGCCCGCTCTCGCGCAGCCGCAGCATCCACTGGATAGCCTGTTTCACCGTCTTTGCGCCAGGTTGTGCGGTGGTCATTGCTTTAGTGCTCGTCTTCGTAGCGCAGCACGTAGCAGTGGTACAGCGCGTCAGCAATGTAACGCTCGACGGTACGCACAGAGATGCCCATTTGCTCGGCAATGGCCTGGTGCTTCAACCCCTCGCATTGAGCCAACAGGAAGGCACGCCGTACTTTTGGCTTGAGGCCGTCGAGCATACGGGCTATGCGCTCCAGCAGTTCCAGCAGCAGCTCACGGGTTTCGGCTGAGGGCGCGACTGCCTCCGGTACATTGGCCAACGCCTCGAGGTAAGCCCTGTGCAGCTCCTCGCGGCGCCAGTGATCGATCACCAGCCCGCGTGCAACCGTGCGCAGAAAGGCCCGTGGCGTGTTCAGCTGCAGCTGCTCGCGGCGCTGCAGCAGGCGTACGAAGGTGTCCTGGGCGAGGTCGGCGGCATCAGCGGCGTTGCCCAGCTTGCTGCGTAGCCAGGCATGCAACCAGCCGTGGTGGTCACTGTAGAGCGTTTGCACGGAGTCGTTGCTGGGCATGGGCGAGGGCGCTGGCATCAATGGACATTAATGATAATTAGTCTCATTGTTGGCGGCGCCGCAGCAATTTGCAACCCGCCCGCTCACAGCGTGGCCAACGCCTGCAGTGGGCTAGCGCCCTGGTCGGCTGTCCAGATATTTGCGAATGACCCGGGCACCGCCATTGAGGTGCTGCTCCAGTATGGCTACGGCTTCATCCACCAGCTTGTCGCTGGCTGCGTCCACCAGGGCGTTGTGATCGTCCTGGGTAAGCTTGCCCAGGCCCATGGACGAGAGATGGAAGCGCAGGAAACGCTCTTCCTCATTAAGCTCGTTCTCGATCAGGCGCAGCAGTTTCTTGTTGGTCGCCTTGCTGTACAGCGTCATGTGGAACAGGCGGTTCAGGCGGCCGAGTTCACTGTGACGAGTTTCGTTTTCCAATTGCTGGATATAGCCACGGGCACTGGCAATGTCGTCGGCATCCAGCAAAGGGATTGACTGGCGCAGCGCTTCACTCTCAAGCAGCACGCGCAGGGCATAGGTGTCTACCGCATCCTCGCCGATCAGGGGTGCAACCACCGCGCCCTTGTGCATTTCCACTTTCAGCAATGATTGCGCTTCAAGCTGGCGCAAGGCTTCGCGCACGGGCATGCGGCTGACCCCGAACAAGGTCGCGAGCTCTTGCTGGCGCACGGCAGTGCCAGGCGGCAGGCGGCCATCAAGAATGGCACTGCGCAGGCGTTCTTCAATCACGCCGCGGGCCTGGTGCGGCAACAGCTGCTCGCTGGCCAGCACATTGCTCAATTTGATTTTGTCGGCCACGTAACGCCTGCCTTAACGGTGACTAAAGTTGGATCCAATGACACTAGTGACTGCAAGTGGGGGTGTCAAACCTGCGCCGCGACTGGCACGGGCGCCCCAAAAGCGCGGCTATGGTGGATGAAGTCGCCAGTCAAAGGAAGCAGCCTATAGAAGGATATAAGCAGAAAGTGTAGGCGGGCTGACAGGCGGGCGCATGATTGCAGGGTGCCATTGTCTTTTGCCTTGGCAAGCCCCACCATCGCTGCTTTCGACTGGCCTGAACAGGGCTTCGCAGTGGCGATATCCTGGATGCTGAAAACCCTCGTGCGACGTGCCTGCCTTGCCGCCCTCCTGGGCTGCTTGCTGCTGGGCGGCTTGCACGCGGATTGGGACTTTTCCCAGATCAGCCGCAAGTCGCAGGCCCTGTATGGCCCATTAGGGGCCGGAAAGGGCCGCATCGATGCCTGGCAGAACCTGATGGCGACGCAGAACCAGGGGAGCGAGCTTGACCGGTTGCAGGTGGTCAACCGCTTCTTCAACCAGCAACTGCGTTATGTCGAGGATATCGATCTGTGGCATGAAGTGGATTACTGGGCCACGCCGGTGCAGGCGCTTATCAAAGGCGCCGGGGACTGCGAGGACTACGCGATTGCCAAGTATTTCAGCTTGCGGCGCATGGGCATCCCCAGCGAGAAACTGCGTATCACCTACGTCAAGGCGCTGCGGCAGAACCGGGCGCATATGGTCCTGACCTATTATTCAAGCCCACAGGCGCAACCCTTGGTGCTCGATAGCCTGATGGACGCCATCAAGCCGGCAAGCCAGCGGACAGACTTGCTGCCGGTATACGCCTTCAATGGCGAGGGCTTGTGGCTGACGGGGGCCGCTGGCAACAAGAAGGTCGGCGATACCAAGCGGCTTTCCCGCTGGCAGGATTTGCTGAAGAAAATGCAGGCCGAAGGGTTCCCGGCCGAGCCGGTTTACTGAAGGAGCACAGATGTCACTGTTCAAACAATTGCTGTTGGCTATTTGCCTGTTCCTGGTGGTCGCCTTCAGTGGCAGTTTCATGGTCAGCCTGGAAAGCTCGCGCAGCCAGTACGTCAACCAGCTGCGTTCGCATGCCCAGGATGCGGCGACCGCGCTGGCGCTGTCGCTGACGCCGAACATCGACGACCCGGCGATGGTCGAGCTGATGGTCAGTTCGATCTTCGACAGTGGCTACTACGCAAGCATCAAGGTCGTCGACCTGGGCTCCAATGCCGTGTTGGTAGAGCGCCATGCCGAGCCCGACCCCGGCGGTGTGCCAAGTTGGTTCGTGCATTTGATCGGCCTGGGGGCCGCGGGTGGCGACGCCATCGTCAGCCGTGGCTGGCAGCAGGCTGCGCGGGTCGAGGTGATCAGCCACCCGATGTTTGCCATCGGCAAGCTCTGGCAAAGCGCGCTGGGCAGCCTGGGCTGGTTGCTGTTGTGTGGTGCGGCCAGTGCCGTGCTTGGCGCCTTGCTGTTGCGCCGCCAGTTGCGGCCGTTGGACTACATGGTCGAGCAGTCCCACGCCATTGCCCGCCGTGAATTCCTCAGCCTGCCAGAGCTGCCACGCACACCGGAACTGCGCCGGGTGGTGCAGGCGATGAACCAGATGGTCGAAAAGCTGAAGGCGCTGTTCACCGAGCAGGCCGAGCGCAGCGAGCGGCTGCGGGCAGAGTCCTACCAGGACAGCCTGACCGGGCTGTCCAACCGCCGTTATTTTGAAATGCAGCTGAATACCCGGGTAAGCAACCTCGAAGAGGCTCGCGCCGGCTACTTGCTGTTGCTGCGGGTCCAAGGCCTGGCCGGCCTGAACGCCCGCCTTGGCGGCCAGCGTACAGACCAGTTGCTGCAGGCGGTGGGCGAGCAGCTGCGCCGAACCTGTGCCGGCTATCCGGAAACCAAAGACCTGATTTCCCGCAGCCGCGGCGGCGAGTTTGCCGTGCTGGCGCCGGGCATGGTGCATGAAGAGGCTGTACAGCTGGCCCAGGCGCTGGAAGCGACGCTGCTCAGCCTGCATGAAACCGGCGCCAGTGACGTTCGCCCGGTGGCCTGTATCGGCTTGGCACCCTACAGCCCAGGTGACGCACCACAAGCGTTGCTCAAACTGGCAGACGAAGCGCTGGCCCGCGCGGAGAACCAGCCGACACCGGGCTGGGTGTGCCTTGAACAGGGCGTAGCGGCAGTTGCAGCAGACAGCCAGCATGCCTGGCACGAGCGGCTCGATCAAGCGTTCAACAGCGGCCATTTCGAGTTGTTCTTCCAGCCGGTGGTGGATTGCGCAACGGCGCAACGGGTACTGCACCACAAAGTGATTTCGCGCTTGCAGGATGGCCCGGGCGAGGCCTTGCCGGCGGGGCGCTTCCTGCCCTGGCTGGAGCGCTTCGGCTGGATGCCACGCCTGGACGTGCTGGTGCTCGAGAAAGTGCTGGCTCACCTGCGCGGGCATGACCAGGTGCTGGCGCTGAACCTGTCCGCCGCGACTCTGGCCGACCCCAAGGCGCTGCAACGTGTCCTGGAGCTGTTGGGCCAGAATGCGGCGCTCGGCCCTCGGCTGGTTTTCGAGATTGGCGAAGAGCAGTTGCCTGAGCAGGCAGCCTTGGAGCAACTCACCCGGCGCCTGCATGCACTTGGCTTCGGCCTGGCGCTGCAACGTTTCGGCGGGCGCTTCAGCATGATCGGCAACCTGGCGCACCTGGGCCTGGCGTACCTGAAGATCGACGGTAGTTACATCCGCAATATCGACCATGAACAGCACAAGCGGCTGTTCATCGAAGCGATCCAGCGTGCTGCGCACAGTATCGATTTGCCGTTGATTGCCGAGCGGGTGGAGACCGAAGGGGAGCGCCTGGTTCTGCAGGAGATGGGTGTAGGCGGGATTCAGGGGCAGCTGGTAGGCGAACCTGCGCCCTGGCGCTAAGGCGGCACGCGATCCCTTGTAGGAGCGGCCTTGCGTCGCGATGGGCTGCGAAGCAGCCCCGGCAATTTGTGCATCTGTGCGAAAACCCCGGGGCTGCTGCGCAGCCCATCCGACCGGTCCGGCGCCCCGGCAAGGCCGCTCCTACAAGTGCCAGTGCTGGCCAGGAGGTATATGCAAGACAGTTGCTCCCACATAAAGCATCCCAACCATGAATCTGTTACTTAACGCTCGCGCAATGCTTCCGAACGCGCCTTCATGATCGGCTTGAGCAGGTAGCTCATGATGGTCTTCTTGCCCGTCATGATATCCACCGTAGCCACCATCCCCGGAATGATCAGCAGCGGCTTCTCATCAGTGCCCAGGTGGCTGCGGTCGGTGCGCAGTTTGATCAGGTAATACGTGGTCTTCTTGTCCTCATCGGTAATGGTGTCGGCGCCGATCTGCTCCAGCTTCGCCTTGAGCCCACCGTAGATGGTGTAGTCATACGCCGTGAACTTGACCGTTGCTTCCTGGCCCGGGTGCAGGAAGGCGATGTCCTTGGGCAGGATCTTCGCTTCGATGACCAGCGTGTCGTCCAGTGGCACCACTTCGATGATGTCGCTACCCGGCTGGATAACCCCGCCAATGGTGTTCACCAGCAGCTGCTTGACGATACCGCGCACCGGCGACGTGACCATGGTGCGGTGCACCCGGTCGTCCAGCGCCTTGCTGGTGGCGGTGGCCTTGTTCAGTTCAGTGCGCGCCTCGTTCAGCTGGGTAAGCGCTTCACTGCGGAACTTGCCACGTGTCTCTTCGATCTTGCTCTGCACCTCGCGGATAGCAGCCTCGGCACGCGGGATGGCCAGCGCGGTGGAATCCAGCTGGCCACGGTTTTCCACTTCGGCACGGCGCAGGCGCAGCACTTCGACCTGGGAAATCGCCCCGGTTGCCACCAGCGGCTCGGACATGCCGATTTCCTTGCGCAGCAACTCAAGGCTGTTGGCGTACTGCGCACGCTTGGAGCTGTATTCACGCAGTTCCTGCTGGCGCTGTACCAACTGCTGCTGCAGGCCGCCAATCTCGTCCTGCAGTTGCTGGCGCCGGCTCTGGTACAGCGACTCTTCGTTGGCTGCCTGGCTAGGCGCCGCCTTGCGCAGCTCCTCATCGATCTTCAGCGGGGTGTCCCCCACTTCGGCGCTCAGGCGCTCGACCCGCAGGGCCATGGCCAGGCGGTCGGCCTCGGTTTCACCCACGTTGGAGGCGAAGCGGGTTTCGTCCAGGCGCAGCAACGGCTGGCCTACTTCGACGATCTGCCCTTCCTTGGCGAAGATCTCGGCAACGATGCCGCCCTCCAGGTTCTGGATCTTTTGCACCTTGGAAGACGGAATGGCCTTGCCTTCACCCCGTGTAACCTCGTCGATGGGGGCAACGCTGGCCCACACGATCATGAACACGAAGAACAGGATCACACCCCAGATGGTCAGCCGCACCACCCGTGGTGCGTCCTCGATCAGGGCCTTGTTGACCTCTGGCAGCGGCTGGCCGCCGAGCGAGTCGGAGCCTTTGAAATAGCGCCGCAAGCCGTCCTTGAATTGCCCCATATCCAGCTTATGCAACACTGATCTGCCCCTTCTTCAGCGCATCCATGACCGCGGCTTTCGGGCCGTCGGCGACAATCTGCCCGCGATCGATCACGATCAGCCGGTCTACCAGCGTCAGCAGCGAGGCGCGGTGGGTGACCAGCAACACCGTCTTGCCTTCCACCACGGCTTGCAGGCGCTGCTTGAGGCGTTCTTCACCGGTGTTGTCCATAGCGCTGGTTGGTTCGTCCAGCAGCAGAATCTGCGGGTTGAGCAGCAGTGCGCGGCCCAGGGCGACGTTCTGGCGCTGGCCACCGGACAGGTTCTGCCCACGCTCGCCCACTTGCAGCTCGTAGCCGTCCGGGTGCAACCGGGCGAACTCATGCACGCCCGCCAGTTCGGCGGCCTGCAGGATCAGTTCGTCTTCGATGTAGCGCGCGCCGCTGACCAGGTTGTCGCGCAGGGTGCCGGCCAGCAGCTGGATATCTTGCGGCACGTAGCCGATGTTATGGCGCAGTTCGCTGACGTCGATCTGGCGTATGTCCACGCCATCGACCAGCAGCGAGCCGCCATCGGCCTCGTACAAGCCGACGATAAGCTTGGCCAGCGAGCTTTTGCCCGAACCACTGCGGCCGATGATGCCGACCTTTTCGCCTGGGCGGATGGTCAGGTTGATGTTCTTCAGGGCCAGGTTCTGCTGGTTCGGGTAGGTGAAGTCGACCCCACGGAACTCGACGCTACCCTGCAGCACCTTGCGGCTCAGCGGGCGCTCCTCGAAGTTGCGCTCTTGCGGCAGCTCCATCATGTGGTCAGTGGAGACCATGGTTACCTTGGCCTGCTGGTAGCGGGCAAGCAAACCGTTGAGCGAAGCCAGTGGCCCGAGCGCCCGGCCGCTAAGCATGTAGCACGCCACCAGGCCGCCCATGCTGAGGTTGCCGTCGATGATCAGGTACACGCCGACACAGATCATCGCCACGCCAGCCAGTTGCTGGATGAGCAGGGTGATGTTCATCGCCAGGCTCGACAGCACCTTGACGCGCAGTTCCAGGCGGCTGAGGGTGCCGAGGGTCTGCTCCCACATGTACTGGCGTTCGCTTTCGGCGTTGTTGACCTTCACTGCATCCAGGCCGGCCAGGGTCTCGATCAGGCTGGATTGGCGCTCCGAGGCCAGCGCCATGGTCCGCTCCATGGTCGCCATCAGCGGCCGTTGCAGGGCGTAGCCAATGCCCAGGGCCAGCGGGAAGGCGATGATCGGGATCCACACCAGGTGGCCGCCAATGATGGCGATCACGATCAGTATGAGGATGGTGAACGGCAGGTCGATCAGGCTGGTCAGGGTCAGCGAGGCGAGGAAGTCGCGCAGGCCCTGGAACTCGTGAATGTTCTGGGCAAAGCTGCCGACCCTTGCCGGCCGGTACTTCATCGACATGCCGACAATACGTTCGAACAGCGTTGCCGAGATGATCAGGTCGGTCTTCTTGCCGGCCAGGTCCAGGCAAAGGCCGCGCAAGCCCTTGAGGATCAGGTCGAAGATGTAGGCGCCGGCGATACCGACGGCCAGCACCCACAGCGTCGAGGTGGCCTGGTTGGGCACCACCCGGTCGTACACGTTCATCACGAACAGTGGCGCGGCCAGGGCGATCAGGTTGATCACCAGGCTAGCGGCGATGGCATCGATGTACAGCCATTTGCTGCGCAGCAGGGTGTCGCGGAACCACGACTTCGCCCGGGGGATCAGGTTGCCATGGTTGACGTCGAACTTGTGCTGCGGCTGGGCGAAGAACACCCGGCCACTGTAGTCGCTTTGCAGGGCTTCGCGGCTGACGTGCACTTCACCGCCGTCGCTCTCGCTCAGCAGCAGGCGCGCGGTATCGTCGTTCTCCCAGCCCAGCAGGACGGCGCTGCGGCCCTCCTTGAGCAGCAGCATGGCCGGCATGGCGATGCTCGGGATCTGCTCCAGCTTGCGCTGCAGCAGGCGCCCTTGCAGGCCGGCGCGGGCGGCGGCGCGGGGCAGCAGCTCGGGGCTCAAACGCTGCGCAGGCAGCGGCAGGCCCGTGGTCAGCATGACCCGGCTGGCGGGTTTCTGGTGCAGGACACACAGGCTCAGCAGACTATCCAGCAGGGGATCGTCATGCTGACTGCGTGGATCGTGGCTGAGTTGGACTCGACTGACTTCGGATTCCACGCGGCGCTCTCTTCATCCTTGTGGTGGGTAGGGTAGGTGCGCCGCCGTTCAGGCCGGGCGGCTCACCCTGGCATTCAAAGGTGCTGCCAAGCTGTGCTGACAGGAGCGTTAACGCCCCCAATGCTCGAACAGATGGCCAATGGTCGCCTTGAATCGGTGTTGAGTAAACAATTCTACGTGCTTCATTTTTACCAGACGTAGCTTGGCAATGAATGTTTCATTTTTGAACCGCCCAGCTTCCTTTTGACACCTGGCTCACGCATGGCCCGCCACCCGCCCAGGGGCTGAATGGGGCATTTTTACCCAGCGTAGTCGCTGTCAGTAAACAGGCGCTGGTTAATTGGCTTGTTGCTGTAACTTGTTAGTCAAAATTCATCTATAGAAAGCACATCCTTGAGCCGTCTGCGTTGAATAATCACATGCGGTTTTTCATCATCGGGGTGACAGTATCAGGGCATGGCAGCGCTATCTATTTGATATGTGACATATCACTGCTTGTGGTTCGCCCGATGATGAGTGTCCGTGCTGCTTGAATGAGGTGTGTGGCGCTGGTTGAGCCTGGCTTTACGGTCCCTGCCGGGTCGCGTTTCGGCAAGGTTTGTGCTTCATGGACGGGCAGTGGAAGGGTCGCCTGAAGGCTGGCGCCAATAACCGTCGTCACACCCTCTGGTCGAGCGCGTCAGCGCATCATTTTCGGCCGCCGCGGTGTATGAAAAGATACGTCGGCTGACAAATTAACAGGCGTTCAATGATGTACGACATTTGTCCTCGAGAAACGCTTGGCTAAGGTACAAATATCAATGTGACATTACATTGCCGATTGTTTAGGATGGCAGGTATAAGGTCAATAGTTTGGCAGTCAAGTAATTCCAAACAGTTATAGACGGAATATTGACGTCAAAAAACGTCAAGAGATCATCGACATAGTTCCGCCTGAAGTGGCTGGCAAGCGCCGCTCTGGCAGGGAAGTACCCATCGGGTCACACGGAGAGTCCAATGAGCAGCGTTGTAGCCATCGTCAAAAGCATTGTCGGCCAGGTTATTGCGGTATCCCCAGAGGGCATCCGGCGTGTACTCATTGAAGGGGATCGACTCTTAGCGGGTGAGGAAGTGCTCACCGGCCCTGGCGGCGCAGTGACGCTGGAACTGGCTGATGGCCGTTTGCTCGACCTTGGGCGTGACAGCCAGTGGAGCGCCGATGCCCCTGCCAGCAGCACCGACCTGAGCCAGGCGACTGCCCAGGCCGCACCTTCGGTGGAAGAGCTGCAACAGGCGATCGCCGCGGGTGTCGACCCGACTACCGAGCTTGAAGCAACTGCTGCCGGCCCGTCCGCTGCGGGCGGTGGTGGCGCGCTGGGCGGTGGCCACAGCTTTGTGATGCTCGAAGAAACTGCGGGCCGGGTTGATCCGACCGTTGGCTTCCCGACTGACGGCTTGGGCTTTGCTGCCGTTCTCGATAGCGAAGAAGTGGGCTTGCTGGACACCAATGGCAATAACCTGGTGACCCCGCCGACCACGGACACCAATGTTGCTACCAACCTGATTCTTGGCGCTACCCCTTCCATCAGCGAAGCGGGTGGTGTAATCGTTTACACCGCTACGGTTGGCCAGGCGCCGACTACCAACCTGGTAATCACCCTGTCCAATGGTGCCGTGATCACCATTCCGGCCGGGCAGACCAGCGGTAGCGTCAATGTCGTGGTGCCGGCGAATGACACCCCCTATATCGACGGTGGCCAGATTTCGGCGACCGTGACGGGCAGCACCGGTGGTGGCGGCCTGACCGTGACCTTGCCGCAAACGCCGGCGGTTACCCAGGTTACCGATACCATCGATATCACCACCGCGACCCTGACAGCTTCGCCAAGCGTCACTGAAGGTGGCGTGATCACCTACACCGTGACCCTGAGCAATCCGGCCCAGACCCCGGTGACCGTGACCCTGTCCAACGGCCAGACCATCACCGTTGAAGCGGGCAAGACCCAGGGCAGCGTTGACTTCCAGACCCCGGCGAATGACGTCTACAACAACGGTTCGACCGTCAGCGTCACCATCGAAAACGCCACTGGCGGTAACTTCGAGCAGCTGACCCCGAACCCGACGCCAGCGCAAACCACGATCAACGATTCGATCGACAACACCACCGCGACCCTGACGGCGAGCCCGTCGGTGACCGAAGGTGGCGTGATCACCTACACCGTGACCCTGAGCAACCCAGCCCAGACCCCGGTGACCGTGACCCTGTCCAACGGCCAGGTCATCACCATCGAGGCGGGCAAGAGCCAGGGCAGCGTCGACTTCCAG
>NZ_JACVZC010000146.1 GCF_016658545.1 Pseudomonas sp. S37
CCCCCCCCCCCCCCCCCCCCCCCCCCCCCCCCCCCCGCTCCTACAAGGGGATTGTGTTAGCCGCTCAGGGTTTGGCGCCGAGGATGATATGCGAGGCCTTGATCAGTGCCGTGGCTTTCACGCCTGGGGCCAGGCCCAGCTCCTGCACCGCTTCGCGGGTAACAATCGCATACACCTCGGTACCGCCTGCCAGCTTCAGCACCACCTCGGCGTTTACCGCGCCATCACCGACCCGTACCACTTCGCCTTCCAGTGCGTTGCGGGCCGACAGCTTGTAGCCGGCAGCGTCGGTCAGCAGCACCACCCACGGTGCCTTGATCACGGCCACGGCGTCTTTGCCGACGTTGATGTTGAGGTTGTGCAGGCTGGCCATGGTGACGACCGCCACCAGCTTTTCACCGCCACCCAGGGTCAGTTCGACTTCGGCATTGACCGCACCGGGCTGAACGTTCGTGACCTTGCCTTCGAATACATTGCGTGCGCTGACTTTCATGGGGAAACGCTCCGTGTGTCGATTGTTATTCCGGCGTAGTGGGCGCCAGCCGTGCTTCCAGCTCGGCCACTTGTTTTTCCAGCGCCTCAAGGCGTGCACGGGTGCGCGCCAGCACGACCATCTGGCTGTCGAATTCGTCGCGGCTGACCAGGTCCAGCTTGCTGAAGGCACCTTGCATCAGCACCTTGAACTGGCTTTCCAGTTCTGCACGGGGCTGGGCGGTATCGCTGCTGAACAGGCGCGAGGCCTGGTCGCTCAGGGCATCGAGAAGGGCTTTGGGCGCGAGCATGGGGCTGTCCACTGAAACTTGAGAATGGCCGGCAGTGTAGCACGCACACCAGCCGATCCAATCCGAGCGCCGGCTCGTGTAGGAGCGGCCTTGCGTCGCGATCGGGGTGCGAAGCGCCCCCATCATTTGTGCTCTGACGCTGTAACCGCCGGGCTGCTGTGCAGCCCTTTCGCGACACAAGGCCGCTCCTACAAAAAAGCGGCGTGCATATTTCTGTTCATTGCACATTTTTCGCGCAATGCGCCCTGCCGCTACGCACCGAAACTGTGCAGGTTTCCCGTGCTGGCGACTGGCCAATTCCGACTAAATCACATAACCCGCTGTTTTCCGGTGCTTTGCTGGAACTGGCAAGGTTTCTGCAAAGACCTGTACGAGCCATGCACTGATGCAGTTCCTTGTGACCAGGCAGTGCGCACGCGGAGCCGGATGCCGACGACGCGTTACAAAGCCAACCGCTGCGCTTAGACTTGAGACGGGTTTGTTTTCCTGGGGCAAGTCCACCAAATCGGGAGAGAGTTTCATGAAGCTAGTCACAGCCATCATCAAGCCGTTCAAGCTGGACGACGTGCGCGAGTCGCTGTCGGAAATCGGCGTGCAGGGCATCACCGTTACCGAAGTCAAAGGTTTCGGTCGCCAGAAGGGCCACACCGAGTTGTATCGCGGTGCTGAATATGTGGTCGATTTCCTGCCCAAGGTGAAGATCGATGTCGCCATCGACGACAAGGACCTTGATCGGGTAATCGAAGCCATCACCAAGGCAGCCAACACCGGCAAGATCGGTGACGGCAAGATTTTCGTGGTGAATCTGGAGCAGGCGATCCGCATCCGTACCGGCGAAACCGATACCGACGCGATCTAAGCAGCAACAAAGCCTCACCAAACCCAACGCCCCAGGAGAAAACAACATGACTCTGCGTAAGATCGCAGGGCTAGGAGCCCTATTGTCCCTCGTAATGCCCGGGCTCGCCCTGGCAGAGGAAGCAGCTGCCCCAGCGCTGAACTCCGGCGACACCGCCTGGATGCTGACCGCAACTGCGCTGGTGCTGTTCATGACTATTCCGGGCCTGGCCCTGTTCTATGGCGGTATGGTGCGTTCCAAGAACGTGCTGTCGGTGATGATGCAGTGCTTTGCAATCACCGGCCTGATGAGCATTCTCTGGGTCGTCTACGGCTACAGCATGGCCTTCGATACCACCGGTATGGAAAAGGGCGTGCTCAACTTCAACTCCTTCGTGGGCGGCTTCTCCAAGGCCTTCCTCAGCGGCGTCACCCCCGAGAACCTGACCTCGGCCACCGCGCTGTTCCCTGAAGCGGTATTCATCACCTTCCAGATGACTTTCGCCATCATCACCCCGGCACTGATCGTCGGTGCCTTCGCCGAGCGCATGAAGTTCTCCGCGATGCTGGTGTTCATGGGCATCTGGTTCACCCTGGTGTATGCGCCGATCGCGCATATGGTGTGGAGCGGTGACGGTGCCCTGATGTGGGACTGGGGTGTGCTGGACTTCGCTGGCGGCACCGTGGTGCACATCAACGCCGGTATCGCCGGCCTGGTCTGCTGCCTGGTGCTGGGCAAGCGCAAGGGCTACCCGACCACCCCGATGGCCCCGCACAACCTTGGCTACACGCTGATGGGCGCAGCCATGCTGTGGATCGGCTGGTTCGGTTTCAACGCAGGCTCTGCCGCAGCGGCCAACGGTACCGCTGGCATGGCCATGCTGGTCACCCAGATCGCCACCGCTGCCGCGGCGCTGGGCTGGATGTTCGCCGAGTGGATCGGCCACGGCAAACCCAGCGCCCTGGGCATCGCCTCGGGTGTGGTGGCCGGCCTGGTCGCCATTACCCCGGCTGCCGGCACCGTAGGCCCGATGGGCGCACTGGTGATCGGCCTGTCCTCGGGCGTGATCTGCTACTTCTGCGCCACCAGCCTCAAGCGCAAACTGGGCTATGACGACTCGCTGGACGCCTTCGGTGTGCACGGTATCGGCGGTATCGTCGGCGCCATTCTCACCGGTGTGTTCGCAGCCCCGGCGCTGGGCGGCTTCGGCGCCGTCACCGACATCGGCATGCAGGTCTGGATCCAGGCCAAGGGCGTGATCTTCACCGTGGTCTACACCGCCATCGTCACCTACGTGATCCTCAAGGTGCTGGATGTGGTGATGGGCCTGCGGGTCAACGAAGAAGAAGAGTCGGTCGGCCTCGACCTGGCTCAACACAACGAACGCGGCTACAACCTGTAACTGCGACGCGGTAAAAACTTGCCCGGCTTGCCGGGCATTTTTTTGCCAGATTTTTAACATTTCCCGCTTGGCAAACGGTTTATCCGGCACGTTCGCGACGTAGGTAGAAAACTTACAAGTCGTGGGGCATTTATGGAGCTTTGCTTTTTCTGCGGGCGCGCTAGAATGCGCGCCGAAGGGTGTTTGACGAGTAGTCCCCACACTTCACCAGCCTTTGCTAGGCTTGCCAATAGCGTGTGGCCAGCAGGGGCTAATGGATTTGTCAGGTCCTGCCAGGAGCAGGGCCTGCTGGGTGCCGCCTCCCATCAGGAGCGCCGACCCAAGGGCAGTGGCCTAACCCACGGCCAGTTGAATTTTCACTGGTGGCTGCCGGTCTACGGCTGCACTGGTCTATAACTAACCTGCTTTTCGCAAGTCATGAGGTAGAACATGAGCGACGACGATCTGGAAAATGATGACCTCGAAGTAGGCGACGAAGACGAGGGTGATGAAGGCCTCGAAGCGGCGGCTGACGATGGCGCCGAAGACGCTGGCGACGACGACAGCAGCCCGGCACCCGCGGCCAAGGGCAAATCCAAGGCGGCAGTCTCGGTAGACGAGATGCCGAGCATGGAAGCCAAGCAGAAAGAGCGTGATGCACTGGCCAAGGCGATGGAAGAATTCCTTTCGCGCGGTGGCAAGGTGCAGGAAGTCGAGGCCAACGTGGTCGCCGACCCGCCCAAGAAGCCGGACAACAAGTACGGCAGCCGCCCTATCTGAGTGGCTGATCGCAAAAAAGCCCGCCGTCGCTGCGGGCTTTTTTGTGCCTGTGGATTCGCCGGCCCATTCGCGGGTGAACCCGCTCCCACAGAAAACCCACAGATTTCAATACCTGTGGTATCCCTGTGGGAGCGGGTTCACCCGCGAATGGGCCGCAAAGCGGCCCCTGTCAGCGCCAGCGCGCAAGCACGTCTGGCAACTGCGAAAGGCGCGAGATCTCGGCATCCGGCGCCTGCTCGCCCGCCCAGGCCTTGCCCTGCGGGTTGAACCACACCGCGCGCAGCCCGGCGCGCTGGGCACCGGCAATGTCGTCACCCGGGTGATCACCAATGTGCACCGCCGCACCAGCGTCTACCTCACCACGGCGTAAGGCCTCCAGGAACGGCGCCGGGTCCGGCTTGCCAATGCCCAGGTCTTCGGCACACAGGGCAAAGCGGAAGTAATCCGCCAGCCCCAGCCGGCTTACGTCGGCATTGCCGTTGGTGACCACGCCCAGGATGTAGTGGTGGCGCAGAATCTCCAGCACCGGCTGCACCTCGGGGAAGATCTCCACCTGGTGGCGGGCATGCAGGAACACCTCGAAACCTTCGTTGGCCAGGTCCTGCGCGTGTTTCTCGCTGTAGCCGACTTCTTCCAGGGCATGGAACAGCACACGCCGGCGCAGGGCGCTGATGCGGTGCTTCAGGCCAGGCTCGGCCTGCACCAGGCGCTCGCGGATGGCGAACAGGTGCTCCACCGGCACGCCACCAAGGATCGGGGCGTTGGCTTCGAGCCAGTCGCGCAGCACGACTTCTGCGCTGGCGATGACCGGCGCGGTGTCCCACAGGGTGTCGTCGAGGTCGAAGGTGATCAGCTTGATGCTCATGAGTCTGTGCCTTTGCTGCGTTTGGCCCGGGGGTGGGCGCTGTCGTACACCGCGGCCAGGTGCTGGAAGTCCAGGTGGGTGTAGATTTGCGTGGTGCTGATGTCGGCATGGCCGAGCATTTCCTGCACCGCGCGCAGGTCCTGGGACGATTCCAGCACATGGCTGGCGAAGGAATGGCGAAGCATGTGTGGGTGCAGGTGCTGGCCCAACTCGCGCTCGCCGACCGCTTTCACCCGTTGCTGCACGGCCCGCGGGCTGATGCGGTTGCCCTGGCGGGTGATGAACACGGCGCGGTCGCGCGGGTTGCCGATGCCGCGCAGGCGGTACCACTCCTGCAGCGCTTCGCGGGCCTTGCGGCCGACCGGCAACACGCGGGCCTTGCCACCCTTGCCCAGCACCTGCACCAGGCCGGCGGTGAGGTCGAGGTGGTCGAGGTCGAGGTTGGTCAGTTCGGACAGGCGCAAGCCAGACGAATAGAACAGTTCGAGCATGGCCTGGTCGCGGCGGGCGATGAAATCATCATCGACGCCGCCATCGAGCAGCTGCAGGGCACGGTCGGTATCCAGCACCTTGGGTAGCCGGCGTTCACCCTTCGGGGCGCTCAAGCCGGTGGCCGGGTCGTGCTGGCACAGGCCTTCGCGGTTGAGGTAGCGGTACAGGCCGCGTACAGCCGACAGCAACCGCGCCAGGCTGCGCGAGGACTGGCCATGGTGATGCAGGCGGGCGACCAACTGGCGCAGTTGCTGGATCTGCAGCGCCTGCCAGTCGGCGATGCCGTGTTCGTTGCAGTAGGCGATGACCTTGGCCAGGTCGCGACGGTAGCCCAGCAAGGTGTGCTCCGACACCTGGCGCTCATTGCGCAGGTGTGCGCAATAAGCCTCCAGCTGGCGTTCCATCAGCGTACCGAACGCAGGGTCTGGGTAACGCGCGGCACAACGCGGCCGAGTACTTCGGCGATGTAGCCGAGGAACAGGGTGCCGACGCTGCTTTTGTAGTGCTGCGGGTCGCGACTGCCGATTGCCAGCACGCCGTGCAGCCCTTGGTACTCAAGCGCGGCAACCGCGCTGGAACCCACTTCGCGGCGCTGCTCTTCACCGAACAGGAATGCCAGCTCGTGCTCGCGCAGGTTACCGCTGACCGTCTTGCCGCCGCCCAGCAGGGCACCGATGGCTTGTTGCGCCTCGGCATTGCTGACCCAGCGCCCGACCGGTGCGACGTTGTCGCCGAACAGGATCAGGCTGACGAAGGGCACCTGGAACTCCTGGCGCAGGCTGTCTTCGACCGCCATCACCACTTCTTCCAGGCTGCCGGCATCAAGCAGGTCGAGGATCAGCCGGCGGGTTTTGTCGAACAGCCGGTCGTTGTCGCGGGCCACGTCCATCAGCTGTGACAGGCGATGGCGCATCTCGATGTTGCGGTCGCGCAGCAGCTTGAGCTGGCGCTCTACCAGCGAAACGCTGTCGCCACGCTGGTGCGGAATGCGCTGTTCGATCAGCAACTCGTCGTGCTCGGCGAAGAAGGTGGGGTGGTCGCGCAGGTAGGCGACCACCGCCTCGGCATCGAGCTCGGCGGACTGCTGGGGTACAACCTTGGGCTGATCGGTCATGGCGGTTACTCGCTTAGAGACGAACCTGTCCTTCGTAGACGCGTACGGCCGGGCCGGTCATCACCACGGGCTTGCCGGGGCCGGCCCATTCGATGTGCAGGCGGCCACCTGGCAGGTCGAGGGACACCGGGGAGTCCATCCAGCCTTGGCTGATCGCCGCCACGGCGGCGGCGCAGGCGCCGGTGCCGCAGGCCTGGGTTTCACCCGCGCCGCGCTCCCACACGCGCAGGTTGGCGCGGTGGCGGTCGATGACCTGAAGGAAGCCGGCATTCACCCGCTGCGGGAAGCGTGGGTGGTTTTCGATCTTCGGGCCCAGCTCATGCACGGGGGCAGTACGCACGTCGTCGACACGCAGCACGGCATGCGGGTTACCCATGGACACGGCGGCAATCGAATGCAGTTGGCCGTCGACGTCCAGTGGGTAGTTCAGCGCCTGCGCGTCGGCGACGAAGGGGATTTCGGCAGGGATGAAGCGCGGCGGGCCCATGTCGACACTCACCTGGCCGTCGTTCTGCACGTCCAGCACGATGATGCCGCTCTTGGTTTCCACGCGGATGCGTTTTTTCGCAGTCAGGCGCTTGTCCAGCACGAAGCGGGCGAAGCAGCGCGCACCATTGCCACACTGCTCCACTTCGGAGCCGTCGGCGTTGAAGATGCGGTAGCGGAAGTCCACTTCCGGGTTGTTTGGCGCCTCGACGATCAGCAACTGGTCGAAGCCGATGCCGGTGTGGCGGTCACCCCATTGCTTGGCGTGCTTGGGCTGGATGTGCGCGTGCTGGCTGACCAGGTCGAGGACCATGAAGTCGTTGCCCAGCCCATGCATCTTGGTAAAACGCAGCAGCATGGGCTTACTCCGGCAGCAGGCTTTCGCCAGCGAACAGTTCGGCGACGGTTTCGCGGCGGCGTACTTCGAATGCCTGGTCGCCGTCGACCAGGATTTCAGCGCAACGGCCACGCGTGTTGTAGTTGGAGCTCATGACAAAACCATAGGCGCCCGCAGACTCGACGGCCAGCAGGTCGCCTTCGGCCAGGTTGAGCACGCGGTCCTTGCCGAGGAAGTCGCCGGTCTCGCAGATCGGGCCGACCAGGTCATAGGCACGGCCTTCGCCTGCACGTGGCTTGACTGCGCTGACACCCATCCAGGCCTGGTACAGGGCTGGGCGGATCAGGTCGTTCATCGCCGCATCGATGATGGCAAAGTCCTTGTGTTCGGTGTGCTTGAGGTATTCCACGCGGGTCAGCAGCACGCCGGCGTTGGCCACGATGTAGCGGCCAGGTTCGAATACCAGGGCCAGGTCGCGGTCGCCGACGCGCTCGCGAATGGCCTTGATGTAGTCGGCCACCAGCGGCGGCTGCTCATCACGGTAGCGCACGCCGACACCGCCACCCAGGTCCAGGTGGCGCAGGTGGATGCCGCACTCGGCCAGGCGGTCGACCAGCACCAGCAGGCGGTCGAGGGCGTCGAGGAACGGGTCGATGGTGGTCAGCTGGGAGCCGATATGGCAGTCGACACCGACCACTTCAAGGTTCGGCAGCTGCGCGGCGCGCACGTAGATGGCTTCGGCGTCGGCAATGGCGATGCCGAACTTGTTCTCTTTAAGGCCGGTGGAGATGTACGGGTGGGTACCGGCGTCTACGTCCGGGTTGACCCGCAGCGACACCGGGGCAACCTTGCCCATCTCGGCGGCCACCACTTGCAGGCGCTCCAGCTCGTCGGTGGATTCGACGTTGAAGCAGTGCACACCCACTTCCAGGGCGCGGCGCATGTCTTCACGGGTTTTACCCACACCGGAGAACACCACGCGGTCGGCGCGGCCCCCGGCGGCCAGCACACGTTCCAGCTCGCCACCGGAGACGATGTCGAAACCGGCACCCAGGCGCGCCAGCACGTTCAGCACGCCAAGGTTGGAGTTGGCCTTGACCGCGAAGCACACCAGGTGCTCGGCACCTTGCAGGGCGTCGGTATAGCTGCGGTACTGGGCCTCGATATGGGCGCGCGAATACACGTAGGTAGGGGTGCCGTGGCGTTCGGCGATGGCCGACAGGGCCACGCCTTCCGCGAACAGCTCACCGTCGCGGTAGTTGAAAGCGTTCATCTGGTTTCCTTTACTGCGCTGGCGACTGCTCAGGCTCGGCCTGCGGCTCTGGCTGTTGCTCTTGTACCGGGGCCGGCTTGGCTTTTGGCTGGTGCTGGTGCGCCTTGTGCGCTTTGCCGTTATCGCCGTCTTCAGGCAGATACAGCGGGCCTTTCTGGCCGCAGGCCGAAACGAGGCAGGCAACAGCGACCAGCGCCGCGAAGGAGGAAATCAGGCGCTTCATGGGTGAAATCCTTAGAAAATGCAGTATTGCGCCCGAGTATACCGAGCGACCGGCGGCTTGCCTATGCAAGGGCCGGTCCGCCTGGCGGGCTATCCTTATCGCCTGCGCGGGCCCTTTCGCGGCTAAAGCCGCTCCCACAGGTACCGCACTGGTGTCGGCCCTTGCACAACCCCTGTGGGAGCGGCTTTAGCCGCGAAAGGGCCGGTGCAGGCAACGGCTAAACCTTTGCATTCGGCGGCCAGCGCCCGTATCTTGCCGGGCTTGCCTGTAACGCAGCCAATTTCGAGGTTCCTGCAATGAGTTTGAGTGAAGCGCGTTTCCATGATCTGGTCGACGCGACCCAACAGGCCCTGGAAGACCTGTTCGACGAGAGCGGCCTGGACCTGGACATGGAGAATTCCGCTGGCGTCCTCACCGTCAAGTTCGAAGGCGGCGCCCAGCTGATCTTCAGCCGTCAGGAGCCGCTGCGCCAGCTGTGGCTGGCTGACAAGTCCGGTGGTTTCCACTTCGACTACGACGAAGAGAGCAAGAAGTGGGTCTGCGAAAAGAGCGAAGAGCTGCTGGGCGAAATGCTCGAACGCATCGTCTGGGAGCGGGCCGGCGAGAAGCTGGACTTCGACGAGATCTGACATGAGCAACGCCCAGCCCCGGCCGCCCAAGCCGCTGTACAGCAATGTCAGCCCCGCTGTGCCATCGCCGTGCATCAGCATTTGCCGGCTCGACGAGCAGCGTGTGTGCACCGGTTGCCACCGGCATGTCGAGCACATCCGTGAATGGCGTTCGGCCGATGACGAGCGGCGCCGGCAGATCTGCCGCGAGGCCCAGGTTTTGCGCGAGCAGGCTAAGGCACACTGAGCGCAGGGGCTTGAGTATTTACCCGGCTGTGGTAGTGTCGGGTTCTGCGTCGGTGACGCCAAAGCCTTCTCAAACCCCGCCCTTGGGCGGGGTTTTGCTTTATCTGCGCACTGAAAATTGCCTGTTCAAAGGAGTCTGACTGGATCATGAGCACCAAGCCTTCCCTCATCCTCACCCGATTGGACGTACAGCGTCTGGAGCGTCTGATCGACAGCCTCGACGAGAGTACGCCGGGTGTGCTCGCCCTTCAGGACGAGCTGGACCGCGCCGAGCAGGTGGTCGGTCATGAGGAGGTGCCCGCAGGCGTGGTGACCATGAACTCGCGCGTGCACTGCCGTGAGGAAGCCAGTGGCAAGGACTATCACCTGACCCTGGTATACCCGAAGGATGCCGGGCCGGAAGGCAAGGTCTCGATCCTGGCGCCGATTGGTTGCGCCTTGCTGGGGCTGTCGGTGGGTGAGCAGATCGACTGGCCGGCGCCGGGGGGCAAGACCCTCAAGCTGAAGCTGCTGGAAGTCGAGTACCAGCCGGAAGCCGCGGGCGATTTTGACCTCTGAAATTTTGGGGCCGCTTTGCGGCCCATCGCGACACGAGGCCGCTCCTACAGGGGATCGCGTACCCCTGTAGGAGCGGCCTTGTGTCGCGAAAGGGGTGCATAGCACCCCCGGCAATTCAGGATCCCTCCGCCAATACCTGCTCCAACCCCTCATTTAAAGCCTGCTCCAGCACCCGCTTGTAGCTCAGGTAAACCTGCGTCGCCCCCAGCCGGTCATCCAGCAGTTCGGACAAGTCCAGGTCGGTGATGTAGCACCGGTAATGCCCGGCCCCACGGCGCTGCGCGATAATCTGCCGAGCCACTACCGCATACAGCTGCGCACCATGCTCCAGCTCGGAGAACTCCTGCTGGTCGCAATACAGCGTCACATGCGCGGCACCCGCCACACCGGCCTGAATAATGGCCTGCACTTCATAGTAAGGCTGGTCACTGCCCTCCAGCGGCGCCAGGCGCGGTTCGATGCTGCGGGCCTTGCCCGGGCCTCCAGGCAGTAGCTGCGCGTACTGGATATCCAGAGACGCCTGCCCAAGGTTATCCAGCGGCAGGCGGGCATCGCGGCGCATCACCACCGAGCGCAAAAAGCGCTGCAGCGGCAGCAGCAGGTGCGCTTCGTCATGCAGCGGCAGGCGCTGCTGCCACAAGGCGTTGTGTTCATCCAGCACATACAGCTCGGCCCAGCCGCCCTGCAGGCGGTAGAACACCTGGATGCAGGCCGGCCGGCCTTGCTCCAGCACCAGGCGCAGGTCATGGTCGTGCAGGGCGTGGGTATCCAGGTACAACGGGCTGTAGGCGCTGCGTTCTTCGCCCAGGTAGGTCAACAGTGCCTCATGTTCGGCCAGGGTGGTCAGGCTGACGTGTTCGGGCAACAGTTCCAGCACATGGGTGTGCTCGGCCACTTGTAACAGGTAGCGGTGGTGCAGGCCCTGGTCCAGCAGCAGCTGCACGGTGTCGAAGATCTCTTCCACGCGTTGGCCGATGGCCTGGGCGCGGCTCTGGCAGAAGCAGCGTACCCGCACCCGCGGCCGGTGGCCATGCAACACCGGGCCGTTGAGGAAGTCGCGCAGGCAGCGCACCAGCGCGTGTTCGCCGTCATAGCGCTGGACCAGCACCTCGTTCCAGCTGTTGAGGGTGACCTGGTCAAGGGTCAGCACCAGGTTCTCGCGCACGCCGGCGTAACTCAGCGAGTCAGTGCGCTCGGTAGTCATCAGGATGTTCAGGTCGCGATGGTGGCGCAGCGGGTCGATGGCAACGTTGACCAGCAGCAGCACCTCGTCGGCAACGCTGGGCTGCAGCAGGCGTACTTCGCTGACCGTCGGCAAGGGCAGGGGGATGCTTTGCTGCAGGCAGCCCAGCAGGTTGAACAGCTCGAACTCGCCAAGGTCACTGATACCCGGGTGCAGCGCCAGGCGCGTGCTGCTGTCGATCACCCCGTTGCGGTGGGCCCAGGCCAGCAGCTCGAGCAGCTCGCGGCAGCGTTTTATCGGGCCAAAGTGCTCGACCTCGTGGGTACTCAGGTTGCCGCTGTACAACTCCCAGTGGTAGCTGCCCGGCTCCTTGCGGTTGGGGACCTGGGCCAGGGTCAGGGTGCCTTCGGCGAGGTCCGGGGCGATGCCGGGGTTGATCACTTCGACCTTGCCGGCGCGGCGCTCGAAGGCCGCATACAGGCGCCGGCCCAGCACGTTGAGGTCGCGTTGGTCGGCGCGGCTGCTGGCGTTCTGGGTGCGGGCGAACTGGCTGAGAAAGCGGTAGCTGTGGTTCAGTTCGGCCACCAGTTCGCGGCGTTCGAGGGCAACCTGTTGGACTTTCCATTGGCTTCGGCTGTCCAGCACGGCCAGTTGGCGTTCGTCCCAGCCCCATTCGTCTGCCAGGCGCTGCAGTAGCCGGCGTTGCCAGCCATTGCTGCGGCCGTGGTCGCTGAGCTTCTTGTTCACCTTCAGGTACAGGCTGCGCCGTACCAACTCCAGGCGCACGGTCTCGCCACGTTGCAACAGGTAACGTTCGATGCGCCGGTAGACCATCACATAGGGGTCCAGCTCGTCGAGGTCGAGCTGGTTGGCGAACACCGCCTGCTTGTAGTCCAGGCTCAGGCAGCGAACGGCGGGGTGTTCGCTGGCGTAGGCCTCGGTCAGTAGCAGTTTGAGCAGTGACTTGTAGGGTGAGTCGATGCCCTTGAACAGTTGCCACAGACCTGCGCCAACGAACTCGCCGGGCGGAATATGCGCCAGGTTGCCGAGGTCGAGGGCGTCCTGGCTGCGGATAAAGCGCTTGGCCAGCAAGGTTTGCGTGTAGGTGTGGTAATTGTGTTCTTCGTAGACCGGCACCAGCCACCATAGCGGCGTGCGACCGGCCAGCCACAGGGTGGTGCGGTAGAACTCGTCGAGCAGCAGGTAATGCTGGGTGGTGCCGCAGTCGTCGGAGCCCAACTGGCCGTCGCGCTGACCTCGGGCAAAGCCTTGCGTGTCGATGAGAAAGAAATGCGCCTCGGCGCCCAGGCTGGCGGCCCAGGCTTCCAGCAGCTGGCACTTGCGGCGCAGTTCTTCCAGCATTGGCTCGGGCAAGCCGGGCGCATGGCACACCCATACGTCCATGTCGCTGTGCTCGGCCTGGGCCAGCGAACCCAGGCTGCCCATCAGGAACAGGCCGTGGATCGGGCGCGGCGGGTTGCCATGCTGGGCCTTGTAGGTGAACGAGCGGGCCAGGCGTTGGGCTTCTGCCACCCGTTCGGCATCTGGCTCGTAGCCCGATACACCTGCGGGCGTGCTGCCCGAAACATAACCCGGTAGTAGCGGGTGGTTCACATGGAACAGCAGCGGCAGCAGGGTAAGTACCCCTTGCTGGCGCGTCGAAAGGCCTTCCATCGCCCGTTGCAGTCGGCCCTGGTTCAGGTGCAGGAAGCGCGCGCGCAGTGTTGCCAGGACCTTGCGGTCGATGCCTTCGTCCAGGTCAGGGCGAATTTCGTGGGGGTGGTTCATTGCGCACTCGGGCAGGCCAGCGGAGCTGTGGCGAGTTTAGCCTGAGTGGCGGGGTCGCATAAGCGGCAATTGAAATATTGGCGCCATTTTTCCAGCGCTGGTGCGCCTGCTGCAGCTTTTGCCGCGCTTGAGGCATGATGGGCGCATTGAGTTCAGATAGAGATTTCCCGATGCGTGTATGGATCGATGCC
Source organism: Pseudomonas sp. S37 (assembly GCF_016658545.1). Taxonomy (GTDB): domain Bacteria; phylum Pseudomonadota; class Gammaproteobacteria; order Pseudomonadales; family Pseudomonadaceae; genus Aquipseudomonas. The sequence continues at coordinate 13,146 of NZ_JACVZC010000146.1, forward strand.
GACGCCTGCCCCAAGGCGGCCAAGGATCTGATCGTCAAGTTCGCCCTCAAGCGCAAGTTCGAGGTGGTGATGGTGGCGGGGCAGGCCGTGGCCAAGCCGGCGTTTGCCATTGTGCGGCTGATCGTGGTGCCCAGCGGCATGGATGCGGCCGACGATTACCTGGTCGAGCACGCCGTACCGGGCGAGCTGGTGATCTGCAGTGACGTACCGTTGGCCGATCGCCTGGTGAAGAAGGGCGTGGCGGCGCTGGACCCGCGCGGTCGCGAGTTCGACGAGCGCAACATGGGTGACCGGCTGGCGGCGCGCAACCTGTTCACCGAGCTGCGCGAGCAGGGCCAGGTGGGGGGCGGGCAGGCGGCTTATGGTGAGCGCGACAAGCAGGCGTTTGCCAATGCGCTGGACCGGATCATCGCCCGTCTCTCCAAACCCTGAAAGATGGCGAGGTCCCTGTAGGAGCGGGGGGGGGGGGGGGGGGGGGGGGGGGGGGGGGGGG